>CAOJBY010000029.1 GCA_948330435.1 uncultured Lachnoclostridium sp.
TCTTCAGCGTTTATATTTAGATTTGCGATTTGACGCATCGCCTGCGGATAGCTTCACCAGCTGCGAGACCCCCGTCGAAACCAGTACAAGCCCTTGTAGGGTAAGTCTGTTTCTATAGTATATCCCGAAAGAATGAATTTTGCAAGCTTTTTTGTGTGCATTTTTCCGTCCGCCCCCTCATGGTGTATCCATGATAAAGTGTCAAACCTGACTTCCCAATCCGGCTCGTCCGTGCTAAGCTATGTGTATGACGCTTACGGAATACCAGCTGTTGGGAATGGTGATAGATTAAAAGGGGGAAAGGGGAAAACAAAAAATTCAATGTACTCTGTTGCCGGATGATTTGGAGTTGGTGATACAATAGAAAAAGAGAGAGATCTATATAATATGCATGATTACATAATTACTTTTTATAATGTAGATTTAAAAAACAAAACTATTGAGACATGTGCAGAAGATATGGCTAAGGAGCATACAAGTAGATTTTTTACATAAGAAGTTTTAACGCATTCATTTCAAACAATTTTGGAATGCAATATAATACTAGATATTTATGAAAGCAAGATAGAAGACTTTATCAAAGAAAATGCAAATATTCAGGTGTTTTGATATTGATTTGAATAAAGATGAGGTTGATGATAAGATAGCTGTTTTTATTGGTCCCTTTTTTTCTGCCACCACTGAGGGAAATTTATATTTTGGAAGAAATGGAGAATGGGTTTTATAAAATTAAAATATTAGAAGACCAAACGGTAGTGGAACTTATTTATGATAAAAAAAAGAAAGAATATGAGATGCATTTGATGGATATAAAATAAGTTTGATTAGGGGGTAAAATGGAAGCATCAATAACATTAAATTGTAGTAATTATTCTTCAGATATAATAGCTGTTTTGCAGGCGTTTCAACAGATTGGTTGGAGTATAGATAATGGACATGGTGAAGTTGAATTTTTGCCTTTAGGTGATAATGGTATGTATGACTGGGTACGTGAAAAAATATCATTAACTAAACTATATGATATTTTCTCAAATAAAATCGCTAATAAGGAACTAATAGGAATTAATTTATTTTATAGCAATATGGCGGGAATTACTTTTTTGGCAGATAACACAGAACAAATTATGCTGAGCCTGGCAATAGAGCGAAAAATAATTAAGGGAAGATATACAGATTTGGTTTGGTACATTGAAAACATTATATATAGGCTTTTGGATATTGGAGTTAATATCACTTCTTATGAACTGCAGGAGTACGAGGACTGATTGAAGCAAAGAGAGCAATGTGGAGAATTATTTGTTAAGCATTGCATTTATTCATAATCTGGAAATAGAAACGGGAAAGCCCGTTATCACTTCCCAAAATGCCATGGATTTTTCAAAGCTTTCGGCGTTTCTTATTTCCAGTTTTCGGATGGCATAGCGGCTTGAACTTTCTTTCGGAATTTAATAATGTTAGGAGGGAACACTTATATGCAATGGCTAATTCTAATTGGAGATGAAGATTTCAACCTTAATACATTAAAATCAGTAAAACATAAGGGATATACCAGATGTTATGATGTGCCAGGAATAGTGGGAAGATACTGTGTTGAGTTTGAACAGGAGCATATATTTTATGATTTTGATTTAGATGTTGGAGCGTTTGCAGAGGACTTAAGCAAAGTGCCATATAAAAACCCACATTTCATTATGATGATATATAAATCCGAAGAGCTTGTTAAACACATATTAAAACTAAAAGATTTTCCTAATAAGATTTACGTAAATAATGATTATGGATTGGTCTTACCTCTGAAAGAATTTATAGAAATAGGTATGCCGCTAAATGAAGAAGAAACAAAGGCTTATATTTCAGATAGTGATAAGTTAATAAATCTTTAGGATTGGGGTAAGGATACGGACTAGCATGTAAACATCTTGCAAACAGCCTGTAAACATTGTCCCCGGCAGCTTCCATTCGCTGGATGAATCAAGTATAATGAATCCAACGACGAATTGGGAGGAATCTTTTTTTATGAAACGATTATCTACTTTACTATTTATTTTATTAAGCATACAGATATGCGGATGTTCTGATACGGTATCAAAAGCGGAAGAGTCCACACCGCCTGTAGCAGAGTCTCAGGAATCAGAGACCGGGGAGCCTGATGAAGAAGCCCCTGATGACGGCAACAACCTGCCTGCAGAGCCAGAGAAAGCGGCTTCCCAAGAAGAACCAGTAACGGCAACTGCTGACGGTTATTACAGTGTTGCAACAAATATATCTTCGGTTGATGTAGAAAGCTATGCGGCTACAGTTAAGCAGCAGTTTTTACAGCAGGACTGGCCTGCGATTGCAGAGAAAATCGCATATCCCATTACCATATCTGACACTACATACAACAGCAGTACGGAATTCATTGATGCATCCAAGAACTTTGACAGCAGTTTAGACGAAGACTTTTTTGAGGCTCTTGAAGAAGAGGACTGTAAGGAAATGTTTTGCAATTGGCAGGGGATTATGCTTGGAGAGACCGGTCAGATTTGGATAAATGAAGTTTTAGATGAGGAATATACGTCCCAGGGCTTAATGATCACGGCCATTAATGACTTGATAAAAAAGTAGTCGAGTTCAGCCTGAATGACAGAAATTCCGTGGAAAAAGAATCACAACCAAGTATAACAGATACCTTGTATGAACAGTAGAGAATGCCGCTTCCGGCAAGGACGGCATTCTCTGCTGTTTTCTTTTTGAAAATCTTACATTCCCCCCTGTTTTGTAAATTGTATTTGCCCAGTAATTTGCTAAAATCTAAATCAGCCAATTCAAAAGAAGCAGCCGGGAGCCGATCATCCGCATTCTGTGATTCTTAAGAAGCTGGCGGTAAATGCAGATAACAGAGGTATGAGATGACTGGAATAATCAAGGGAACAGGAGCTTATGTACCACAATATATGCTGGAAAATCAAGATCTGGAGAAGCTTGTGGAGACCAGTGACGAGTGGATTCAGGAGAGAACCGGTATACAAAGGCGGCATATCGCAAAAGAGGATACCGCAGTCTCCATGGCCGTAAAAGCAGCGGCGGAAGCACTTAAGCAGGCAAAACTTACATCGGAACAGATCGATATGATTCTGGTATCCACCATGTCACCGGAGAAAGTAATGCCATGCACAGCCTGCCAGGTTCAGGAGAAAATCGGGGCTTCCCACGCAGTATGCTTTGACTTAAATGCAGCCTGCAGCGGATTCATCATGGCATATGCCACCGCATGTGCGTACATAGAAGCCGGAATATTTCAAAATATCCTTGTGATTGGCAGCGAATGCCTGTCACACGTCACCGATTGGAGTGACCGGGGAACCTGCATTTTATTTGGGGACGGAGCCGGTGCGGCAGTAGTCACAGTGGATCGGGAGCAGCAACCGACCATTCCGGTGCTCTGCTCCGACGGAGCAAAGGGCGAAGCCCTAACCCTGAATAGCGGACAGAAGCAGAATCCGATATTCGGAACCTCCATAAAAGAGAATGACTCATCTCGTTTCATCCAAATGGACGGCCAGGCCATATTCAAATTCGCAGCCAGAAAGGTGCCGGAAGCCATTGAAGAGGTTCTGCAACGAAACAGGCTGAGAAAAGGCGATATCAAATACTATGTACTTCATCAGGCCAACAAGCGGATTGTGGAAGCAGTGGCAAAAAGGATCGGAGAGCCTGCCTACAAATTCCCCATGAACATGCAGGAATACGGCAATACCTCCTCCGCCAGCATTCCCATTCTGCTTCGGGAAATGCAGGAAAAAAACATGCTGCATCCGGGCGACCGGCTTGTACTTGCAGGTTTCGGCGGCGGCCTTACCTGGGGAGCCGTCATCGTTACATGGAGACAAGGAGATGTCGCAAAATAAGACATCCCCTTGATTTGAGGGTCAAAATCACACAGAAAAAGGAGAAAAAATCATGTTTGAAGAAATTAAAGCAATCGTAGCAGACAATCTGGGAGTAGACGAGGACAGCATTACCATGGAATCTTCCTTTAAAGAAGATCTGAATGCAGACTCACTGGACTTGTTTGAAATGGTCATGGCACTGGAGGAAAATTACGGAGTTGAGATTCCCTCAGAGGACCTGGAGAAACTCCTGACCGTCTCCGATGTAATCAATTATGTAGAAAGTCACAAAGAATAAGCAAAAGGCAGGACAGAACAATGCAGACAGAATTAACCAGTCTATTGGGGACGAGGTATCCGATTATCCAGGGCGGAATGGCATGGGTTGCAGAGTATCATCTGGCGGCGGCCGTGTCACAGGCAGGGGGATTGGGAATCATCGGTGCGGCAAATGCACCGGCAGAGTGGGTAAGAGACCAGATTCGCAAGACAAAAGAACTGACCGATAAGCCCTTTGGCGTCAATGTAATGCTCATGAGTCCTTATGCAGACCACGTGGCACAGGTCGTCGCAGAGGAGGGCGTAGCTGTGGTAACCACCGGTGCGGGGAATCCCGAAAAGTATATGGAGCAGTGGAAGAACAGGAGTATAAAAGTCATTCCCGTGGTAGCGTCCGTGGCTCTGGCAAAGAGAATGGAACGAAGCGGAGCCGACGCAGTAGTGGCAGAGGGCTGTGAATCCGGCGGTCATGTGGGAGAGAGCACAACCATGGCCCTGGTTCCCCAGGTAGCAGATGCGGTAACCATCCCGGTCATTGCGGCAGGCGGCATCGCAGACGGAAGAGGGATTGCGGCGGCCCTGATGCTGGGAGCCAAAGGCGTACAGATGGGAACACGCTTTGTCGTCACAAAGGAATGCCAGGTACATGAAAACTACAAGGAAAAGGTCATAAAGGCAAAGGACATTGACACAAGGGTCACCGGAAGAAGTACCGGTCATCCCGTGCGGACCTTACGAAATGAAATGACGAAAAAGTACCTGGAACTGGAAAGCAAGGGAGCAACACTGGAAGAGCTGGAATATCTCACCCTGGGAGCTTTGAGAAAGGCAGTCCAGGAGGGGGACGTAAAAAACGGCAGCGTCATGTCCGGACAGATTGCAGGCCTTGTAAAAGAAGAGATGACCTGTCAGGAATTAATCGAGAGCCTTGTAAAAGAGGCAGACAGTCTTTTGATAGGAGCAAAAAATTATGCGTAAGCTGGCATTTATTTATCCGGGCCAGGGGGCACAGATAGCGGGCATGGGAGCCGATTTTTACGAAAACAGCCAACGGGCAGGAGAACTCTTTGACAAAGCAGAGGAAGTACTTGGATTTGACTTGAAGAAGATCTGCTTTGAAGAGGATGAACGGCTCCACCAGACAGAATATACGCAGCCTGCCATGGTGACGGTGTGTCTTGCCATGACCCGTGTGTTAAAAGATCAGGGAATCCGGCCGGATGTGACAGCCGGGTTGAGCCTGGGCGAATATGCGGCCATCGCAGCGGCGGGGGCCTTTGAGGAACTGGACGCTATTCGCCTGGTGCGAAAGCGGGGAATCCTTATGGAGCATGCCGTTCCCAAAGGAGAGGGAGCCATGTGTGCCGTATTGGGAATGGGCGGCGATGATGTGGAGCGAGCAATCCGGGAGATCCCGGATGTAACCATTGCCAACTACAACTGCCCCGGCCAGATTGTCATAACCGGCAAAACAGAAGCGGTAAAAGATGCCGCAGAACAGTTAAAAGCGGCAGGTGCCAGGAGGACACTTTTCTTAAATGTCAGTGGTCCCTTTCATTCCCCGTTTCTGCGTACGGCAGGGGAAGAACTGAAAAAAGAGATCGAGAAGATACAGATTCACCCCTTAAGCATTCCCTATGTGGCAAATGTCACGGCACAAAAGGTGGAGAATCCGGATGAGATCTGCCCGCTTCTCTCCAAGGGAGTGTATTCCCCGGTAAAATGGCAGCAAAGTGTGGAGTACATGATTGCAGAGGGCATAGATACCTTTGTAGAAATCGGGCCGGGAAAGACGTTGTCCGGCTTTATGAAGAAAATAAACCCCCAGGTATCCATGCATCACATTTCCTCCTGGGAGGATATAGAGAAAGTGGCAGGTGAACTATGTTAAAGGATAAAACAGCCATCGTGACAGGGGCATCTAGGGGGATCGGAAGAGCCATTGCCCTGGAACTGGCAAAAAAGGGTGCTTATGTAATAGTGAATTACAACGGTTCCCAAAAGGCGGCGGAGGAAACAGTAAAAGCCGTAGAAGAAATCGGGGGCAGGGGAGAAGCCTGCCAGTGTGATGTGTCAGACTATGAAGCCTGTGAGAAGTTCATCGGCCATGTAATGGAGGAGCACGGCAGAGTTGACATTCTTGTAAACAATGCGGGAATCACGAGAGACAATCTGCTGATGCGAATGTCAGAGGAAGACTTTGATCAGGTACTGAACACCAACCTAAAGGGAGCCTTTCACACCATGCGTCTGGTATCCCGGCATATGCTGAAGCAGAGAAGCGGCCGGATCATCAATATGGCATCCGTCGTAGGCGTTGCCGGAAATGCAGGGCAGGTCAATTATGCGGCTTCCAAGGCGGGGGTGATCGGCATGACAAAATCCGCCGCAAAGGAGCTTGCAAGCCGGGGGATTACGGTAAATGCAGTAGCTCCGGGATTTATTGAGACCGACATGACCGGAAAGCTTAGCGATAAGGTAAAGGATCAGGCAGTCGGCCAGATTCCTCTGGGCAAATTCGGAAGACCGGAGGATGTGGCAAAGACCGTGGCATTTCTGGCTTCCGATGATGCAGGCTATATTACCGGCCAGGTCATTCACGTAGACGGCGGCATGGTGATGTAAGAGGGATTGCAGAACTGGAATATAGAGGATTGAAAATGAAAAGAAGAGTGGTTGTAACTGGACTGGGAGCAGTGACTCCCATTGGAAATACGGTGCCGGAATTCTGGAAAGGTATCCGGGAGGGAAAGGTCGGCATCGGGGAGATAACAAAATTTGACACCACAGATTACAAGGTAAAGCTGGCCGCCGAGGTAAAGGATTTTATTGCCGGGGAGCGTATGGATGTAAAAGCGTCCAAGCGGATGGAAGCATTTTCCCAGTATGCCGTGGCGGCGGCAAAGGAAGCCCTAACGGATTCGGGGATTCAGATGAGTGAAGAAGATCCGTTCCGGGCAGGAGTTATCGTTGGTTCCGGAATCGGGAGCTTAAGCACCGTAGAGACGGAGTATGCCAAGATACTTGCAGGAAAAGTAAACCGGGTAAATCCCCTGATGGTGCCCCGGATGATCTCCAACATGGCGGCGGGCAACATTTCCATTCAGCTGGGGCTTCGGGGAAAATGCACTAATGTGGTAACTGCATGTGCATCCGGCACCCACTGTATCGGTGATGCTTTCCGTGCGATCCAATATGACGATGCGGATATTATGCTTGCCGGAGGAGCAGAAAGCTGTATCTGTCCCACGGGAGTGGCGGGCTTTCACGCTCTTACGGCTCTTTCCACCGAGACGGATCCCTTGCGGGCATCCATCCCCTTTGACAAGGACCGGCAGGGCTTTGTGCTGGGCGAGGGAGCAGGTGTTGTGGTGTTAGAAGAGCTGGAGCACGCAACAAAGCGTGGTGCCAGAATCTATGCGGAGGTGGCCGGCTACGGCGCCACAGGAGATGCCTACCATATTACCTCCCCTTGTGAGGATGGAAGCGGGGCCGCAAAGGCCATGGAGCTGGCCATAAAAGAAGCCGGCATATCACCGTCCCGGGTGGACTACATCAACGCCCATGGAACGAGTACCCATCATAACGACCTTTTTGAGACAAAGGCCATTAAAAGTGCCTTTGGCGAAGCCGCCGGCCAGGTTGTCATCAATTCAACCAAATCCATGATAGGCCATCTTTTGGGAGCTGCGGGCGGTGTGGAATTTATTGTGTGTGTGAAATCCATACAGGAGGGCTTTATTCATCGGACCATGGGTACTGTTACATTGGGTGAGGGCTGTGATCTGAATTATGCCATCGACGCTCCGGTAGAGAAGAGCATTGGCTATGTTCTCAGCAATTCACTGGGCTTTGGAGGGCACAATGCATCCATCTTGCTCAAAGCATATAGCGGAAACTAAATTCTTCTATATAGAGGTGTACGGTTAATATTTTGCGGAACTTATAATAGAAAGGATGAAGCCGATGGAATTTGAGAATCTTTTAAGACTGGTAGACTGTGTGGCTGCTTCCGGCCTGGACAGCTTTTATTATGAGCAGAACGAAACAAAGATAAAATTGAAAAAAGGTGCCGGTGCGGCAGCTTCCCCAAAGGCGGGAATCCCAGATGTGGTCCGCAAGGAAGCGGCAGTTCAGGAGCAGCCGGAGATTAGGCCGGAAAAAGCGTCCGGTCCTGTGACCCAGATAAAGTCCCCTCTGGTGGGTGTTTTTTATGAAGCACCGGGAGAGGATGCACAGCCCTTTGTGTCAGTAGGCGACAGAGTGAAAAAGGGGCAGGTCTTGGGCATTATTGAAGCGATGAAGCTGATGAACGAGATCGAGAGCGAATGTGACGGTATTGTAAAAGAGATTTCCGTCAAAAACGGGGAAGCAGTGGAGTACGGGCAGACATTATTTGTCCTTGAATAGGAAAAATGAGGGGTATGAAAAATATTATGAAGCATTTAAACATCAGCCAGATTCAGGAGATCATTCCCCACAGGCATCCCTTTCTTCTTTTGGACTATATTGAAGACTATGAGCCGGGAGCCTATGCGGTGGGATATAAATGCGTAACCTTTCGGGAGGATTTTTTTGCCGGACATTTTCCGGGAGAACCGGTGATGCCGGGGGTGCTGACCATAGAAGCCCTGGCACAGGCAGGTGCGGTTGCCATTCTCTCCTGTGAGGAAAACAGGGGAAAGACGGCGTATTTCGGAGCCATCAATAAGTGCAGATTCAAAGGCAAGGTAGTTCCGGGAGATAAGCTCCGCCTGGAGACAAGGATCGTGAAAAGAAAAGGCCCCCTGGGCGTGGGAGAAGCCGTAGCCACGGTAGAGGGAAAAGTGGTGGCACAGGCGGAATTAACATTCATGGTAGGAGAACAGCATGATTAGAAAGGTTTTAGTGGCAAACCGGGGGGAGATTGCGGTACGCATTATCCGGGCCTGCCGGGAAATGGGAATCGAGACCGTGGCCGTATATTCGGAAGCGGACAGAGAAGCACTTCACGCCAAGCTTGCGGACGAAGCCATCTGTATCGGTCCGGCGGCTCTTGCGGACAGCTATCTCTCCATGGAGAAGATCATCAGTGCAACGGTCGTATCAGGGGCGGATGCCATTCATCCGGGCTACGGGCTATTGTCGGAGAACAGCAGATTTGCCAGTCTCTGCGAAAAGTGCCACATTACCTTTATAGGCCCCACGGCGTCCGTTATGGAAAAAATGGGGAATAAACAGGAAGCCCGCAATACCATGAAGCGTGCCGGCGTGCCCATCGTCCCGGGCAGTGAGCGTGCCGTGTATGACAGTGCTTCGGCCATGAAAGAAGCAGAAAAAGCCGGATATCCCGTTATGATCAAGGCCGTTCTGGGCGGCGGAGGAAAGGGAATGCGAATGGTGGAGAGGGAAAGTGAGTTTGAACAGAACTTCCGCCTTGCACAGTCCGAAGCAGAGAAAGCCTTTGGGGACAATGCCATGTATGTGGAGCATTTCATCACAAAGCCCCGGCATGTGGAGGTTCAGATTCTGGCGGACAGCCACGGAAATGTGATTCATCTGGGGGAGCGTGACTGTTCCATACAGAGAAATCATCAGAAAATGATAGAGGAAGCCCCCTGTACGGCCCTTACAGAGGAACTCCGAAGCCGGATTGGGGATGCAGCGGTGAAAGCGGCAAAGGCGGCCGAGTATGTGGGTGCCGGTACGGTTGAATTTCTTTTGGAAAAAAGCGGAGCCTTTTATTTCATGGAGATGAATACCCGGATTCAGGTAGAGCATCCCGTTACCGAGTGGGTGACCGGGATCGATCTCATCAAGGAGCAGCTTCGGATAGCAGACGGGCGGAAGCTGTCCTACACACAGGATCAGGTAAAGATCGAGGGTCATTCCATCGAGGTACGCATCAATGCGGAAAAGCCGGAGAAAGGTTTTCTTCCCTGCCCCGGAACAGTTACGGGCTTACATCTGCCCGGGGGAAAGGGCATCCGCATTGACTCGGCGATCTACAGCGGCTATACCATTCCGCCCTTTTACGATTCTATGGTGGCCAAAATCAGTGTATGGGCAAAGAACAGAAGCGAAGCAATCCGCAAAGTGCAGAGTGCTCTGGGCGAGGTCATTATCGAGGGCGTGGATACGAATGTGGACTACCAGTATGACATTTTGAACCATCCCAAATTCCTGGCCGGAACCATAGATATTGAGTTTGTCAATGAGCTTGGCAGTTCATAACGGATGGGTAGCGTGAACAGCCGAACACCGATATGGAAAAATTCGTCCGCCCACGCTGCCCATCTGTTATGAACTTCGGAGGTAAAGGAAATGAATCTGGATCACGTATTTAAAAAGACAAATAAAAGAACTTCTCCTGACGGAAGCAAAAAGCCCCAGGTGCCGGAGGGACTTTTGTGCAAATGCAGTAAATGCGGCAGAACGCTTCTTGTGGAGGAAATACGGCAGAATTACTATGTATGTCCCAAATGCAAGGGTTATTTTCGGGTGAAAGCCTATGAGCGTATCCGCCGTCTTGCAGACGAGGGAACCTTTGCGGAGTGGGATAAGGAGCTGACCGGCGGCAATCCCATGGAATTTGAGGGATATGAGGAAAAGCTTGCGGCCACAAGGCTGAAGTCACGGCTCAATGAAGCGGTGGTCACGGGAAAATGTCAGATAGGCGGCTGTGAAACGGTTCTTGGAGTCATGGACGGCCGTTTTCTCATGGCAAGCATGGGAGAGGCAGTAGGCGAAAAGATCACAAGAGCCGTGGAACGGGCTACAAAGGAGAGACTTCCGGTGATCTTATTTACCTGTTCCGGCGGTGCAAGGATGCAGGAGGGAATCACCTCTCTGATGCAGATGGCAAAAACCTCCGCTGCTCTGAAACGGCACAGCAATGCAGGACTTTTATATGTAAGTGTGCTGACCGACCCAACTACCGGGGGAGTGACGGCCAGCTTTGCCATGGAGGGGGATATCATTCTGGCGGAGCCGGGAGCACTGATTGGCTTTGCAGGCCCTAGAGTCATTGAGCAGACCATACGTCAGAAGCTGCCAAAAGGCTTCCAGAGATCGGAATTTCTTCTGGAGCACGGATTTGTGGATCGGATTGTAGAGCGTCATGAGTTGAAAGAGGTCCTGCAGGATATCTTACGGATGCATGAGATCCATGACAGCAATACCACGAAACCCGGCTCTGTGGAAAGCAATGTCTTAGTCCCGCAAAAAGAGGAAAAGAGAGAAAAGGTGCCCTATCAGAAAATCGGTGTCTGGGATCGGGTGCTTCGTTCCAGGGACAAAAACAGGCCCGTGGGAAGCGACTATATCGAGATATTATTTGATAGCTTTTATGAATTCCACGGAGACCGGATCTTTGGAGATGATCCGGCGGTTATGGCCGGTATTGCCTGCTTTCAGGGAAAACCGGTAACCGTCATAGCCCAGGAAAAAGGAAAGAATACCAAGGACAATGTGGTGCATCATTTCGGTATGTGTTCTCCGGAGGGCTACCGGAAAGCACTTCGGCTGATGAAACAGGCGGAGAAGTTTCAAAGACCCATCATCTGCCTGGCGGACACTCCGGGGGCATTCTGCGGTCTGGAGGCGGAGGAACGGGGACAGGGAGAAGCCATTGCCCGAAATATCTACGAGATGTCAGACCTTAAGGTCCCCATTTTGACCATTGTGATTGGAGAGGGCGGAAGCGGCGGAGCCTTGGCCGTTGCAACCTCCAATGAAGTGTGGATTCTGGAGAATTCCATTTATTCCATTTTGTCGCCTGAGGGCTTTGCAAGCATTCTCTGGAAAGACAGCAAGCGGGCGAAGCAGGCGGCGGAGGTGATGAAGCTCACGGCAAGGGATCTCAAAAAAGCCGGTATCGTGGAGCAGGTATTTCCGGAGCCGGAGAAATTCTCCAAGGAAAATCTCTCACAGGTGATTGGGCCAATGAAGAGAAAGATTCGAAAGTTTCTGGATACTTACGGGAAGCTAACAGGGGAAGAGCTGAGCAGTCACCGGTATGAACGTTTTCGGAAGATGTAGGTGAGCAGCAACAGTGTATGGAGCGAATACTTGAAAACGGAAATGGAGGAATCATGATGGAAGCAAGACCTCTTAGAATCGGAGACATCACCTTAAGAAAGCCTGTTTTTCAGGGTGGAATGGGGATTGGGATCAGCCTGTCCGGGCTTGCCGGAGCCGTGGCACGGGAGGGCGGTGCAGGAACCATCTCTGCGGCACAGATTGGATTTATGGAGGAGGACTTTGATGAGAATCCCCTGAAAGCCAATCTGAGGGCCATGAAAAAGGAACTTGAGAAAGCCAGGAAACTGGCACAGGGCGGCACTGTGGGATTTAATATCATGGTGGCCATGAACCATTATGAAGCGTATGTAAAGCGGGCGGCGGAAATCGGTGCTGATTTTATCGTATCCGGTGCCGGGCTTCCCGTAGATCTTCCGGAGCTTGTAAAGTCCTATTCCATAAAAATCGCTCCCATTGTTTCCACGGAAAAGTCAGTCCATGTACTCTTACGGTACTGGGCAAAAAAATTCAATCGGATTCCTGATTTTCTTGTTATCGAGGGGCCAAAAGCGGGAGGGCATCTGGGATTTACCAGGGAGCAGCTTGAGAAGTTTCATCCCACTATCTACCGGGCAGAGGTAGGAAAAATCATGGAAAAGGTCCGGGAGTTTGAGGAGCAATTCGCAAGGAAGATCCCTGTTGTGCTGGGCGGAGGGATCAGCGGCAGAGGGCAGTCAGAGGAAGCTTTCTCCATGGGGGCGGATGCCATTCAGGTGGCAAGCAGGTTTGTGACTACCGAGGAATGCGATGCCGCACAGGCATACAAGCAGACCTATATAGCCGCCGGGAAAGAGGACATTGTCCTGGTAAAAAGTCCCGTCGGAATGCCGGGCCGTGCCATCCGGAATTCTTTTTTGGAACGTGTGGAAAGGGGAGAAAGAATCCCACCCTCAAGGTGCCGTGGCTGTCTGAAAAAATGCAAGCCCATGGAAATCCCTTATTGCATTACAGAGGCTTTGATACATGCGGCAAAGGGGGAGGTGGACGACGCATTGCTGTTCTGCGGTGCGGATGCTCATAAAATTCATAAAGTAGAGACGGTGAAAAGTGTTATAGAGGAATTGATGGGTTAACCCCCTTTCTTATTTGGAAAATTTATGTTACCATAAGATTATGCATTCAGAAAGGGAGCAATGGAATGGTGAATCTATTTTCCAAAAACTATAATAAGAGAACACGGTTTACCAGGGTATGCATAGGAGAGGCCATATTTGCCCTTATGGATAAAAAGGAGTATAAGGATATCCGGATCTCAGATATTGTAAAAAGAGCCGGAGTGTCCAGAATGACATTTTATCATTACTATGAGACCAAGGAGGATGCCCTGGCAGACTTTTTTCATGAGATTGTTGCTGGCTATATAAGGGAATGTATTTCCGAGAAAGAGACGATCGGAAAGTTTCACGATATAACCAGCATTGTTCATGCCCTGAAATATTTTGACCGATATGCGGGATTTATCTTGAAGCTGGTTGACGCAAAACTTTATTACATCGTCATAGATGCTATGAACGCCTATATGAAGAACCGGATTCTGCCCCGTTATAAGCTTCCTCTCTATGAACTTTATTTCTATGGAGGGGCATTGCTGAATATGTTCATTATGTGGGAACTGGGAGGCAAGGAGGAATCTGCGGAAGAGATTGCACGGATGGTAGCAGGCAGTATCGGTTCCGGTAAGTGAAATTTCTTTCCTGTTCACAAAAGTAACATAATTTTCTGCTATAGTTATAAGAAAATATTGGGGTAAAAAGGCATTTTGCCCCTGATATCATAAAAATGATGTTGACTTGGGGGATGATTTATGGAAAAATTAAAAATCCTGGTAGTAGATGATGAAAGCAGAATGCGTAAGCTGGTAAAGGACTTTCTGGTGAAGCAGAATTATGAAGTTTTGGAAGCAGAGAATGGAGCCGAAGCTTTGGACATTTTTTTTGAGACAGACGGGATTGCCCTGGTGATTCTGGATGTTATGATGCCGAAGATGGATGGCTGGCAGACCTTAAGAGAGATTCGGGAGTATTCAAAGGTTCCTATCATTATGCTTACGGCCAAATCGGATGAACGGGATGAGCTTCAGGGCTTTGAACTGGGAGTGGACGAGTATATCTCAAAACCCTTTAGCCCTAAGATTCTGGTTGCCCGGGTAGAAGCTATTTTGCGGAGAACAAGTTCCAGAAATGCGGAAGAGATCCTGAAGTCTGGAGGAATTGAACTGAATAAGGCAGCCCATATGGTGACCTTAGATGGAGCATCTCTTGAGTTAAGCTTTAAGGAATTTGAACTTCTGGCCTATTTTATGGAGCATGAGGGAATTGCCCTTTCCAGGGAAAAGATCTTGAATAATGTATGGAATTATGATTATTTTGGCGATGCACGGACCATTGATACCCATGTGAAGAAGCTTAGGAGCAAGCTTGGGGAGAAAGGGGACCTGATAAAAACCATCTGGGGCATGGGGTATAAATTCACTACGGAGGAAGCTTCTTAATGAGACATTCCCTGAAACGTCAGTTGGCGGGCTGCTTTATCGGAGTTATAGGGGCTACTTTGATTTGCTGTTGGCTGGTTAATCATTTTTTCCTGGAAGAATATTATTTAAAGAATAAAAAAAATGTAATCATAAGTGCATATACGGTTTTAAATGATGGAATGACCCAGGGAAGAGCCGAGGATGAAGAATTCACCACGGAACTTGCCCTTATCTGCAATACCGATAATATTTCCCTTTTTGTGATGGATACCAGTGGTAATCCAAGGCTTTACACGGAGAGGGACTATCGGATGCTTCAGAGAAGACTTTACAGTTATATTTTTGAGTTGGATTCCAAGGACATGGCTGAGATTCTGGTTCAGGGGGATGGGTATATTGTTCAGAAATATAAAGAATTTTTAACCCAGGCAGATTATATTGAACTGATTGGGACGTTAAACTCCGGAGAGCCCTTTGTTATGCGGACACCTATCGAGAGTATCCGGGAAAGTGCCCAGATCTCGAATCGATTTTTTGCTTATATTGGCGGGGCCGGAGTTCTTTTGAGTTCGCTTTTGATCTGGTGGCTGTCCAGAAGAATTTCCAGGCCGGTTATGGAACTTGCCGATCTGTCAAAGAGAATGGCAGAATTGGATTTCAATGCCAAGTTTAACTCTCGCCAGGATAATGAGATTGGGCTTCTGGGGAGTCATATGAATCAACTTTCGGAAACTCTTGAGCAGACGATCTCCGAGTTGAAGACAGCCAATAATGAACTTCAAAAGGATATTGAGAAGAAAAATCAGATTGATGAGATGCGAAAAGAGTTTTTATCCAATGTTTCTCATGAATTAAAGACCCCAATTGCTCTGATCCAGGGGTATGCGGAGGGGCTCAAGGAATGTATCAATGATGATCCGGAGAGTCGGGACTTTTACTGTGAAGTTATCATGGATGAGGCCGGGAAGATGAATACCCTGGTAAAGAATCTGTTGGCTTTAAATCAATTGGAATTTGGAAATGATATGGTGTCCATGGAACGATTTGATATTGTAGATCTCATTCGCAACGTGCTTAGTTCCGTAGGGATTTTGTTAGAGCAGAAAGAGATTCGCCTGATCTTTAAGGAGACGGATCCCATCTATGTCTGGGCAGATGAATTTAAGGTAGAGCAGGTGGTGACCAATTATATCAGCAATGCCATTCATCACTGTGATTTTGATAAGATCATTGAGGTAAAAACAGTGAGAAATCAGGACAACATAAGAATATCCGTATTCAACACAGGAGTTTCCATACCGGAAAATGATTTGGAAAAAGTCTGGGGGAAATTTTATAAGGTGGACAAGGCCCGTACCAGAGAATATGGAGGAAGCGGGATTGGGCTTTCAATTGTAAAAGCGGCCATGGAATCCATGAATAAGGGGTATGGCGTTAAAAACTACGATAACGGCGTAGAATTCTGGTTTGAAGTGGATGGTGGAGTGAATTGAGAAAGGGGGTTTTTGATGGTAAGAAAGCATATTTATTTTTCGGGAAGAGTGCAGGGGGTGGGTTTCCGCTTTCAGGCAGGTTGGGCGGCCAAGAGATTCGGCCTTACTGGATGGGTGAAGAACCTCTATGACGGTCGGGTGGAGATGGAGGTCCAGGGAGATCCTGTTGCCATAGACGGTATGCTTAAGGCCTTTACCGATGATACCTATATACATATTACGGATATAGACAGTGTGGACATTCCTCTTGAGGAGGGGGAACGTAAATTTCGTACACAGTATTGAAGCTTAAGAGCAAAAACAAAGTAAATTTATGAATAAAAGGGGGAATAAAGAATGAAAGTATTATGTTTTGGCTCATTAAATATTGATTATACCTATAAGGTAGATCATATTGTACAGAAAGGAGAGACCCAGTCTTCGGATTCGCTTCAGGTGTTTAGTGGTGGAAAGGGACTTAATCAGTCCATTGCACTGGCGAAAGCAGGAGTTGAAACATGGCATGCAGGCTCTATTGGAGAGGATGGAAGATTCCTGCTGAAACAGATGGAGGAAGCCGGAGTAAATACGGAATGCGTGACCATTCTGGAGGAGGTAAGGAGCGGAAATGCAATTATCCAGAATGATAAGGAAGGAGATAACTGTATTATTCTCTATGGCGGGGCCAACCAGGCTATTACAAAAGAGCAGGTAGATGCCGTTATGAGCCGCTGTCAGGAAGGTGACTTTATTGTGCTGCAGAATGAGATCAATGAGCTGGCATATATCATGGAGCAGGCTCATAAAAATGGTCTTAAGATCGTACTGAATCCCTCTCCTATGAATGAGAAGATCCGAAAGCTGCCCCTTGAGTATGTGGATTATTTTATGCTCAATGAGATAGAGGCAGGTCAGATTCTGGGTCAGGACATTAAGGAAGGGTTTGATAAGGAAAAGCTTGGAAAAGAACTGATGGAATGTTTTCCCAAAGCAGTGATTGTATTGACGCTGGGCAAAGAGGGTGCCATCTATATGGACCAGAATGAGAATTTTCTGCAGCCCTCCTACAAGGTGACGGCTGTGGATACGACAGCAGCAGGAGATACTTTTACCGGATATTTTATCGGGGGAATCTTAAGAGGGCTTATGGTTCGAGAAGCAATGGATATGGCATCTAAGGCTTCGGCTATTGCAGTGACCAGACAGGGAGCATCTCCATCCATTCCGGTGCTGGCTGAAGTAGAAAGTTTTCAATTTACATAAGAGTGCGGGGAGCACCAGAAAGGATATTACAATATTATGGCAGTAAAACTTGTAGTTGATTCGGCATCGGATATTAGTAAGAAAGAAGCAGAGGAACTGGGGATCCATATGATCTCCATGTCAATTCTGTTCGGTGACAGGACCTATATGGACGGAGTGGAGCTGTCCGGAAAGGATTTTTTTGAAAAGTTGATCGAAAGTGATGAACTTCCCACCACAAGCCAGATTAATATGTTTCAATTTGAAGAATGCTTTTCCGAACTTACGACAGATGGCAGTGACGTGGTGGCCATTACACTGTCCTCCAAGTTATCCGGAACTTATGCAGGGGCTGTATCGGCAGCCGGTTCCTTTCCGGGAAAAGTTTTCGTGGTAGACAGTCTGAATGCAAGCCTGGGAGAACGGATCTTGATTCAGTATGCGGTTCGCTTGCTAAGAGGCGGAGCATCTGCAAAAGAAATCGTAGAAAAGCTCAATGAGGCAAGAGGCAGAATTAAGCTTATGGCCCTCCTTGGCACCTTGGAGTATCTTCAAAAGGGCGGAAGAATCTCTGCGGTTACGGCTATGTCAGGTGCAATCCTCCAGATAAAGCCGGTTATTGCGATTATGGACGGGGAAGTGAAGATGGTTGGAAAGGCTATGGGTTCCAAAAAGGGAAATAACCTTTTGACACAGATGATTGAAAAATCCGGCGGTATAGACTTTGGAATGCCCTATGCTACGGCATATTCCGGAATGGATGACAGTCTGCTGCAGAAATATATAAAGGACAGCATAAGCCTTTGGGAGGATGATTTGGATCATATCCCCTCCTACTGCATTGGCAGTACCATCGGCACACATATAGGGCCCGGAGCCATTGCGGTGGCATTTTTTGCAAAATAGAGTAAATAAAGGCAGAAGCGGCGGAGAGATATGGCTTTGCAGGCCCAATCTCTCCGCTGTTTGTTTGTGCAATATTAGGCAGGATTCAAAAGCCGGCAGCTTGACAAGAAGTTTAATTTAAGCTATGTTAAATACAGATGTGTTCGTTAACAAACCGGGGGTGTAAGTGATGGCAGCAACAATTAAGCAGATAGCAGAATTAGCCGGGGTATCCAATGGTACCGTAGATCGGGTGCTTCATAACAGGGGAAAAGTAAAGCCGGAGGTTGAAAAGAGAGTGAGAAGTATTGCACAGGCATTGGATTACAGGCCCAATTTGCTGGCTAAATCTCTGGTAATGCAGCGAAATCCCATAACGATTGGAGTTATACTGCATGTGGATTCTACATTTTCAAACTATACAATTCAGAAAGTGCTGGAGGGAATTAAAGCGGCATCAGAAGAGATCGAGAAGTTTGGGACACGGGTTAAAGTGGAGTATGGGCAAAACTTCGACTCAGAATATCAGGCAGAACTGATTGACAAAATGGTCTCTGAGGGCATTCAGGCTCTGGTGATTATGCCAATTAACTCCCGGCAGGTAAGAGAAAAGATCGGGAGCCTTGATATTCCGGTTTTTTGCGTGACAAATGATATTCCGAAAGAATATCCTCATTATTTTGTTGGGATTGACGGTAACAAAATCGGTGAAATTGCCGCAGGACTTTTCCGTATGATTCATAAAGACTTGAAGTATGTAGGAATTGTTACAGCTTCCCAATCCCTTATGGGGAACAGCCAGAGATTGCAGGCATTTCAGGAACGGATTCGGGAATATTTCGGGAGCGACGTGACACAGGTTGTACTGGAAGCAGCAAATGATGATTTTGTATCTTATCAAAAGATATACCAGATGCTTTTGGATAATCCCCGGATGGACTCCTTGTTTTTTATGTCAGGTGCGGCGGAGAGTGGAATGAGGGCAATTGAAGAGACAGGCTTTCTTGGCAAACTCTGTATCATAACAATTGACACTCCCTCTGTCATCCGCAAGGGGCTTTTAGATGGGACCATATCGGCAACGATTGATCAAAGGGCCTATACCCATGGATATCAGACCATACGATATCTTTTTGATTATTTTACAAATGGTGTGCTTCCGGAACAAAAACAGATTTATATTGACAGTGACATTTTGATTCGGGAATCCATGTGATTCGGGGGGCTTTAAATGGAACAGATTAATATATTAATAAAACCGGTGTCCGGTAAATGCAATTTAAACTGCAGGTACTGTTTTTATAAAGACGAGATGAAAAAGAGAGAACAACCGGTCTATGGAATCATGAGTGAGGAGCTTCTGGAAACGGTAATCCGGCGGGCTTTCGAAAAGGACAGGCGGTTTTGCACGCTTGGATTTCAGGGAGGAGAGCCTTTGCTGGCCGGTTTGGGCTTTTATGAAAAAACAGTGGAGCTTGTGAAAAAATATGGGAAGAATGCAAAAACAGAATTTACAATCCAGACAAACGGAATACTAATTGATGATGAATGGGCGAAATTTTTTGCCGAAAATCATTTTCTGGTGGGCATCTCCATAGATGGCATTCCCAAGATACATGACAGATGGAGAGGAAAAGGCACTTTTGAGAAAGTTGTCCGGGCAGCCGGATTGTTGCAGAAGCACCATGTGGACTTTAATGTTCTTACGGTGGTGACAGAAGATCTTGTCCCTTATACAAAAAGAATCTATAACAATTATAAAGAACATCAGTGGCATTACATGCAGTTTATTCCATGTCTCGATCCTTTGGGGGAAGAATGGGGAGGACAGACCTTTTCTCTGGAAGCCGAATCTTATGGCCTGTTTTTGAAAGAATTGTTTGACTGCTGGTATGAAGATCTTGTTCGGGGAAATTTTGTATATATCAGATATTTTGAGAATCTGATAGGGATTCTTCTGAATCATATGCCGGAAAGCTGTAATATGCGGGGAGTTTGTGGAATGCAGAATATTGTAGAAGCAGACGGAAGTGTATATCCCTGTGATTTTTATGTACTGGATAACTGTAAATTGGGAAATATAAGAGAGGACTCTTTTGAAAAACTTGGAGAAAGATTTTCCCGGAGCAGACTATTTGTGGATTCCCTGAAAAAGAGCCACATATGTAAAGAGTGCAAATGGAGTCGTTTATGCAGGGGAGGCTGCCAGAGAAACCGGGAGCCTCATGGGGATCCGGACGTTTTTTGCGAGGCTTATCAGATGTTTTTCTCCTATGCCTGGGATCGTATGGTGGAAATTGCAAGAAGATGTTGCTGATATTTTTTTGATATTTGTGTGAACGATAACAAAAAATAATTGACTTTTAACAAAAAGTATTGTAATATTTAGATATACAAAAAATGTGTACGAACACATATGGAAAAAACTATAAGTATAGGGAGGTATTTACAATGAAGAAAAAACTTGGTATTGCAGCGATGTTGGCAGTGGTTATGCTGGCAGGGTGCGTCCCGGGAAGCAGCAGTGAGAAACCCTCTGCTTTGCCGGAAGACAGTACGAAGACAGAGGTACCGGCAGATTCACAGACAGTGGGAAGTACAGAACCTCTCAGAGTGGGAATTATGCCCTCGGCAGTGGGAGCACCTGTGCAGTATGCACAGGAAAATGGTTATTTCGAGGAGGAGGGCCTTACTGTAGAAACTGTTATTTTTCAGTCGGGAGCACCGATTAATGAGGCCATTGCGGCGGAAGAATTGGACGTGGCATGCAGTGGAGCCGCAACTATATTCTCTTTGGCTACCGGGCAGGTAAAGCTTTTGGCAGATGTGGCAGCATCCGGGGGAATGGGAATCTGGGTAAGGCCGGATAACGGAATCATGACTGTACAGGGTGAGGCAGAGGGACTTCCTGATATGTATGGAAGTGCAGAGACAGTGAAAGGCCAGACCTTTATCTGCAGCCTGGGAACAGCATCCCAGTTTAATGTTCTCCGGTATCTGGAACAGTTGGGCCTGAATGAGACAGATGTAGAGATTGTTCATATGGAATTTGGTGCGGGGGCACAGGCCTTTAATGCGGGACAGGGAGATGCGATAGCTACATTTGCACCATATTCTTCCCAGGTAGAAGCAGAAGGAGCAGTGAAATGTTGTACTTTCGAGGATGCTACAGGAACGGCCTTGTATGATATGATATTTGCCCGCAACCAGGTAGTTGAGACGAGAAGAGACGATTTGGTGAAATTTATGAGAGCCGTATCCAGGGCAATGGAGGTTCTGGGAAATGACGAAGAGGTCCGCAAGGAGTTTTCCATGAGGTGGTTTGCAGAAGAAGGAAGAACCTATGATGATGCGACTATGGCTCAGGAGATGATCGACAGACCCTATGTAACAAAAGAAGTACTGGAGAGTGACACATACATTTTCGGAGAAGCCATGATCGGCTATGGAGAATTTAATGTGAATATAGGAAAGCTGGAGGAGGATTCCATAGAAAATGTAAAAAATTGTTTTGATGCCAGTATTCTGGAGGAAGCGACAGAGGTTGATGTAAAAGTACCTGCAGAATGATGACGTGACAGGCAGGGGGTAAATTCAATGAAATTGCTTAAGGAGAAAAGGTATTTATTAATATCAATTGCTGCAGTGGCAGCGTTTCTGTTTGGGTGGTATCTGGCGACGGATGTGTATCAGCTTGCACCGACAACCATGCTCCCAAGCCCGATAAAAGTATTTAAAACTTTTGCCCAAAAATTTTATGATATACGTCCGGATGGGGCAACCATGCTTCAGCACCTGGGCTCTTCTTTAAAGGTGGCACTGAGTGGTTATATGATAGGCGTTGTAATAGGCCTGCCGCTGGGAATTCTTATGGCATGGAGTAAAAGGGCAGATATGTTTATTCGCCCCTTATTTGACATGATCCGCCCGGTGCCGGGAATTGCGTGGATTCCGGTTATGATTATTTTATTTGGAATCGGACTGCTCTCGAAAGCCATGGTTATTTTTCTTTCTTCTTTTACAGCCTGCGTGATCAATGCATATTCCGGAATCAAGCAGACAAAGACAGTGCATTTATGGGTGGGACAGACTTTCGGTGCTTCCAATCTGCAATTATTATTTAAAATAGCAATTCCCTCGTCACTGCCTATGATTTTAACAGGACTGCGTGTGGCCCTTGGCTCCTCCTGGGGAGCCCTGGTGGCTGCAGAGATGCTGGCTTCCACCAGAGGACTTGGATTTATGATTCAGCAATGCAGAGGTTTATTCCGGCCTGATGTAATCGTGGCGGGGATGATAGCCATTGGAGGAACGGGTGCTTTTTTAACATGGCTTCTAACATTGCTTGAAAAGAGAATTCTGAAGGGAGGACGATGGTAATGAAAAAGAATGCTGTTCGGGAGACAGCCGCACATTTGGCGGCTGGTATCGTCTCTGTGGGTGCTTTTCTGGCCGTCTGGCAACTGGCGGTATTGACGACCTCCCTGAAAAAGATTATGCCCGGCCCGGTTACGGTCTTAAAGGCATTTATGGATTCTTTTACTGTAAATATAGGGCAGTATAACATCATATGGCATACGGCATTCAGCCTTACCCGGGTGCTTATTGCATATACGGCTGCATGTGTAATAGGAATTATACTTGGACTTCTCATGGGGCGGGTGAGATTTATTGAAGCCGTTTTCCGCCCTTTTTATGAAATTATTCGCCCGGTGCCCCCTATTGCATGGATTTCCTTATCCATTTTATGGTTTGGACTGGGAGAGATGACAAAATATTTTATTATTTTTCTGTCTGCATTTTCAAGTATTACCTATACAACCTTTTCCGGGGTGCGTATGGTAGATCCGGTTCTGATTGGTGCAGGCAGAATGCTTGGGGCCAATTCATTTCAGGTATTCACGACAATTATACTTCCGGCATCCGTCCCTTACATTTTTTCCGGTATGCAGGTTGCCCTGGGGACCAGTTGGGCAACGGTAGTGGCGGCAGAGATGGTTCGCTCATCGGAGGGGGTTGGCTGGATAATTGTCAGCGGAATGGAGGCAAATAATATCACGCAGATTTTAGTGGGGATTGTAGCTATAGGAGTGATGGGATTCCTGCTTGCCACATTACTGCGGAAAATAGAAAATGTTCTCTGTGCATGGAACGCAGGCGGGGTGTGACAGACCGGTGAGAAGGGACAGATGGGGAAATAAAAATGAATGCAAATATCATTATTGAGTGCAAAGATCTGGGAAAACAGTACAAAACACCAGAGGGAGAAAGAGTCATTATAGAACGGATGGACCTGGCAGTGAAAGAAAACGAATTTGTAGTTTTGTTTGGGCCGGGTCAGTGCGGGAAAACAACAATGATTCGACTTTTGTCAGGCCTTGAACAGCCGGACAGGGGAGCGGTAAGGATTAATGGAAAACGGATACAGGGCCCGGGTCCGGACAGAGGAGTTGTATATCAGACGATTTCCCTGTTCCCCTGGCTGACGGTTATGGGAAATGTGGAATATGGGCCAAAAGTCCGGGGAATTGCAAAAAAAGAAAGAAGAGAAAAGGCTCAGCATTATATTGAACTTGTCGGACTAAAGGGATTTGAAAATACTTACCCGGTTAAATTGTCAGGCGGAATGAAGCAGCGGGTGGGGATTGCTCGGGCTTACTGTAACGAACCGGTTGTTATGTTTATGGATGAACCGTTTGGAGCACTGGATGCCCAGACCAGGTATCTGATGCAGGAAGAACTGGCTCAGATCTGGGAAAAGGAACAGAGAACCGTAATCTTTGTTACAAACAATATTGAGGAGGCTTTATATCTGGCAGATCGGATTATCGTAATGCGGAATTGCCCGTCTTCCATTAAAAGGGAGTACGAGATCGATCTTCCCAGGCCGAGAAACTATGTGGATCCGGAATTTTTGAGACTCCGCAAGGAAATTACGGGTATCATGGACAAAACCCTGTAGGAAAGGAGCCGGATATGGGTGCGATTCAGGTAAAAAATCTGACCAAGAAATTTGGAGATTTGCTGGTTTTGGATGATATATCTTTTGAGGTGGGTAATGGAGAATTTCTTTGCATAGTGGGGCCTACAGGATGCGGAAAGACTACGTTTTTAAACAGTTTGACGAAACTCTATGAACTTACTGCGGGAGAGATTCTTCTAAACGGAGAAGCAGTTGACTTAAAAAAACATAATGTTTCTTATATATTTCAGGAAACCTCAACCATGCCATGGCTTACTGTGGAGCAGAATGTAGGCTTTGGATTGGATATTAAAAAAGTCCCGGAAAAAGAAAAGAAAGAAAGCGTAAGTGAAATGCTGGAAATCGTAGGACTTATGCAATACAGGAATTATTATCCCGCCCAATTATCTTCCAGTATGCTTCAGCGGGTTGCCATAGCAAGGGCATTTGCCACAAAGCCGGATTTGCTTTTGATGGATGAGCCTTATGGACAGTTGGATATTGAGCTGCGGTTTAAGCTTGAGGATGAACTGATAAAGCTTTGGAAAAAGACGGGAACCACGGTTTTATTTATTACCCATAACATTGAAGAATCTGTGTATTTGGGCGAAAAGATATTGGTTTTAACAAATAAGCCTACAAAGGTTAAAAAGTTTATTACAGACGATTTGCCACGGCCAAGAGATATTGCAGATCCGGAGTTTGTAAAGCTTCGGAATGAAGTGACAGAACTCATTAAGTGGTGGTGACATTTTGAAGAAGGGAAGATTAATATGAAACAGAGACCAAATGTGATTTATATTCTGGCAGATGATATGGGATATGGAGATGTATCTGCTTTAAATGAAAATGCAGGTTTTCGGACGCCGAACTTTGATGCAATGTGTGAAGAGGGGGTTGCCTTTACGGATGCACATGCGTCTTCGGCAGTATGTACACCCTCCAGATATAGCATTTTGACGGGAAGGTATAATTGGAGGTCAAGGCTTAAATGTGATGTTATGAGTGGATATTCGGAGCCATTGATTGAAGAAGGACGAATGACAGTGGGACATTTGTTCCAGGAAAATGGTTACGTGACGGCAGCTATAGGAAAATGGCATCTTGGGATGAGTTTTAAGAAAGATGAAACTTTTGTGGAAAAAGAAGGATATGAGACTTGTGAGGGAGTAGATTATTCAGGAAAAATTGAACGTTCACCTATTACAAATGGCTTCGACTATTATTATGGAATCAGTGCATCTCTGGATATGGCTCCTTATATTTACATAGAAAATGACAGATTTACAAAGATGCCGGATCATGAAACGGAAGATACAGGAAAAAGATTTTGGAGAAAAGGGCCAACAGCTCCGGATTTTGTACATGAGGAAGTGCTGCCTCATTTGACTGACAAAGTTTTGGAGAAAATTGAAGAATATAAAGAACGGCCTTTCTTTATCTATTTCCCTATGCCGGCACCTCATACGCCCATACTTCCCACAAAAGAGTTCTTGGGAAAATCCGGAACAAATGAATACGGTGATTTTGTATTGATGTGCGATGACGTAGTAGGAAAAATTTCTGAAAAACTGAAAGAACTTGGACTGTATGAAAACACGATTTTGATCTATACGTCAGATAACGGATGCTCGCCTATGGCTGATTATCAGGAACTTTTAGAGGCCGGACATAATCCCAGTTACATTTTCCGGGGACACAAAGCAGATATTTACGAGGGCGGTCATAGAATTCCTTTGCTTGTCCGGTGGCCTGCACTGATAAAGCCAGGAAATAAATGTGATAAGCTGGTATGCCTTTCTGATTTCTTTGCCACTATGGCGGATTATTTCGAGACAGAGATTCCGGAACATGCGGCGGTTGACAGCATTAGTAATCTTCCCCTATGGAAAGACGCAGACGGACCGGAGGTCAGAGAAGACGTAGTACATCAGAGTGTGGATGGTTCCCTTTCCATAAGGAAAGGAAAGTATAAACTTGAGATGTGTCCGGGGTCAGGTGGATGGTCATTTCCAAAGCCGGGAGAAGAAACGGAGGATATGCCGGAATTTCAGTTGTATGATTTGGAAAATGATATTGGAGAAACACGTAATATTATCCGGGAACATCCGGCAATTGCCGATTACCTGAAAGGAATTCTGGTGAGATATATCCGTCAGGGCCGCAGCACTCCGGGGGAAAAGCAAAAAAACAACGGTATAGAGATATGGGATGCCATTCAATGGATCGAGAAGATATGAAATGACGTATATAGTAATTCTCATAATCAGTTTTTCTGCCGCACTTCTGGGGACCATATGCGGCATTGGCGGCGGGGTGGTTTTGAAGCCGTTAATGGATGCAATGAGTGGTCTTGGGATTGCCGAAATCAATTTTCTGTCAGGGTGTACAGTGCTGTGCATGTCATCTTACTCTGTTTTAAAAGAGAAAGTAAGCCGCAGGTCCGTAATTGATCAAAAGGTTACACCGTTTCTGGGAATTGGATCGGCCGTAGGAGGACTTCTGGGAAAACAGATTTTTCAGATTATGTGGTACAAAATGGGAGACACGGGAAAGCTTCGTATCATACAGGCGGTGCTTCTTATGGTGATTACAGCAGCAACTTTGGCTTATACCTTTCAGGAGAAGAACTGCCGTACTTATAGGATGAATGGAAAAGGGACAGCCGCTTTTATTGGAGGTGTGCTGGGAGTGTTTTCCGCTTTTCTCGGAATCGGGGGCGGTCCTATGAATCTTGTTGTCCTGTATACTTTTTATTCCATGTCGCCAAAAGCGGCTGCAAGTAATTCCTTATATATTATTATGCTCTCTCAGCTTGCCAGCATTTTGTGGACGGCTGGCACCAAAGAACTTCCAAATGTATCACCCGTACTGCTTATAGGAATGAGTGCATGTGGAATCACAGGAGGAATGGCAGGAAGAAAAATTCAAAAAAAGATAGAAGACAATACAGTGAACAAGTTGTTTCGGCTTTTTTTGGTTATTATTTTAGGGATTTGTGTTTATAATATATCATCCCATTGATTCTATACAAAGTCTCTCTTTTTTGTTATAATAAATCCATCTTATTTTACGCAGGAGGGATTTGAATCATGAAAGGGTTAAGTTTTACTAGAGTGCTTGCCATACTGCTCATCTTTGCTCTTGTTCTGCCGGGGTGCGGCAAGAAAGTAGAGGAGCCGGATAAGACGAAACCGGAGCAGCCGGATAAAGAGGTCACCGCAGAAGCGGACATGGAAGATATGGAACCTGAGGAGGAAGAGATTCCTCCGGAGCAGATGGATCTCATCAAGTATAATTATTATGTGGAGCTGAATAATCAGATAGTAGAGATTTTGGATTCGATTGAATACTACTATCAGGTTGTAGACGAGACAGAAGAATTTTCCTTGCTGCCGGATACGGGTCTTACCTATGGTTACCGTGTTTATGGAAACAATACGGACGTTTTGGAGGATTGCCTGCTGTTGGCAGATATGGATCCCAGTTACGGAGATATGGATACCCTGGTTAAGGACATGGCGGATTCCCTTGGAGCCTTGATGACTGCTTTCTCGGATATCAGTCGCAGCAATGATTATGCGGACAACCAGTATGCGAAAGCAAAGGAATATCATGCAATTGTTTATGCGAATGCAGACGTATTTGCGGAATATGGCTATGCATTTATGAATGCCATTGACGAGATGGGTACAGCCAAGACGGAAGAAGAAGAGCAGAAGATGAAAGAAGAGGGCAACCTTATCATTTATAATGCCAGCAGGGCTATTTCCATTGGACGGGAAGTTCTGGATACAGCTTATGACCAGGGTGTCAGCGATGAAAATCTTACGGATCTGGATCTTACGGAAATTCGGGCGTTGTATGATGAATTGGTAGCAGTGGTAGCTGATTTTGATGCGGCTACGGCTGATAATGATCAGCTGGTCAAGGAGTCATTGTCCAATTCCCGCCCCTTTGACGGTCTTTTGGATGGTCTGATTCAGGCTCTTGAGTGGGTGATGAAGCAGGCAGAGAGCGGACAACTTCCGGACATGAGTGGTTCCGGTGCACCTCTGGGATCTCTGGAGCATTTTTCCTATGTCCTAGGACAGTGTATTGATCGGTATAATTCGGTGTTTGTGGAGTAGCATAAAGATAGATAAATATGAATAGAAACGGCGGGAAGATATGATTTTATGGATGATATCTTCCCGCCGTCTGTTTTGGAGAAACATCCATACATCATAAGCAGTATGGAAAACCCTTGCATTTTGAAAGGAAAAGGTTGTGACTTTTAATGGAATTTTTCGCAGGATATAATAATAAATAACACCGGTGTTACCGGAATATTGATTAAAACAGGTGAGGGTATGGTAAAATATCTTGTGGGGTGCGATATAGGAACCAGCGGTGCAAAAGCAGTCCTGGCGGATGTGGAAGGAAGAATCTATGGAAGCTGTTATGTGGAGTATCCGCTGTATTCGCCAAGAGCCGGGTGGTTTGAACATGATCCCAACGATTACTGGGAGGTTTTTAAAAAAAATATAGGGGCAGTCCTAAAACAGTCCGGTATAAATCCAAAAGAAATTGCAGGCGTCAGCGTCAGTGCCTGTTCTCCCTGCTGCATTCTGGTAGATCGGGAGGGAAATGCTTTAAAGAGAAGCCCCATCTGGATGGACAGGCGGGCAAAGGAGGAATGTGAATTTGTCCGGAACATTTATGATGATGACTGGATCTTTCAAGTGTCCGCCAATCCTTTGGATCCCCATAGTGGGGCAATTAAGCTTTTGTGGGAAAAAAATAATAACCCGGAGCTTTATAAAAAGGCTTATAAAATGCTGAATCCTGCCAATTTCATCACCATGAAGCTGACAGGAGAATTCGTAACGGATTATTCCAATGCATCTCTAATCGGCATATTTTTTGATATTGTCAAAAGGGAATGGCGGACGGATATGATAGAGCGTCTCGGTATGGATGCGGATAAGCTCACACGTCTTGTTCCCTGTCACGAAATTGCGGGAGAGGTGACAAAAAAGGCTGGTGCAGAATGCGGATTGGCCCCAGGAACTTTAGTTATGGCTGGAACCGTGGATTGTAATGCCGCATGGCTGGGAAATGGCTCAACACGTCCCGGGGATGCCAGTTTAGTGATGGGAACGGCCGGGGCACTGGGTGTTGTTCATAAGGAGCCCCGGTTTACGAGAAATCTGACTACCATTATTCATACGGCTGATTCCGAAACCTTGTATACGACTCTGGCGGGAACTTCAACCTGCGGCGGTCTGCTTCGCTATCTGCGTGATACCTTTACGGAGAAAGAGAGCGAACTGCTGAAAGCAGAGGGAAAGGACATTTACGAT
Organism: uncultured Lachnoclostridium sp.; assembly: GCA_948330435.1. Lineage (GTDB taxonomy): Bacteria > Bacillota > Clostridia > Lachnospirales > Lachnospiraceae > Laedolimicola. The sequence continues at coordinate 29,592 of CAOJBY010000029.1, forward strand.
GCTTTCTCCGAAGAAGCGTCCACTGTCCCGGCCGGAGCTGACGGATTGATTGTACTGCCGTATTTTTCCGGCGAGAGAACTCCCCTGTGGAACCCGGATGCCCGTGGAATGGTATTTGGCTTATCCTTTTCTCACAGGCGGGGGCACTGGGTTCGGGCCATGATGGAGGGAGGAATCTATGCCGTTTATCACTGTCTGAGGATTATGCAGGAGAACCGTCTTCCTATCAGCAATCCCATTATGGTCAGCGAGGGCGGATCCAAAAGTGAATTGTGGCGCCAGATCGCATCGGACATTTTGAATGTGGACCTGGATTATATGAGAGATGCAAAGGGAGCACCTATGGGTAATGTGATAAATGCAGGTGTCGGGGCAGGTATTTTTGGGAGCTTTGACGTGGCAAAAACCTTTATACGAGTAGATCAGACACATCATTCGGATCCGGGGCGGCATGGGGTGTATGAAACTTATTATGCACTTTACCGCAAACTGTATGAAGATGTTAAAAACAATTATGAGATTTTATCGAGGATAAAGAATGGTTAGTCAAAAAGATCTGAAAATACTTGTTTTTCTGTTTGAAAAGGCACAGGAGCGAAAGGGTACAACCATAGAGGAGCTGGCAAAGAGCTTTGGGATTTCCAGCCGCACGGTAAGAAATAATCTGGAACGGATCGATTATTATTTGAAGATAAATCATCTGCCCCCTCTGAAACGGGAGCGAAAAAACGGAATGATTCTTGATCTGGAGCCGGAGGAGTTGGAAAGTGCCAGAAAGCTTCTCTTGGAGATGAATACAGAAAATTATGTATTTTCCAAAGAGGAACGGATCTTGTATTTGAAACTTCTGTTATTTGACGCAGAGGGGTATCTGACCTACGAACAGCTCTCCCAGGCACTGTTCGTAAGCAGAAAAACAGTGATAGATGATGTGCATTTTGTGAAAGAGGACTGTGAGGCCAGAGGAATAAAGCTGATTGGCACAAAGCATGGATTAAAATATGAGGGGGAAGAACTTAAGCTGAGGAGACTGTTAACGGACAGTCTCCTTGAGATATTTACACCTCTGGAACTTTGGGAGATTCTTCGTGATATTTATCCAAACAAAAGCATTATTATTGAAAAAATGTGGCATAAGACGGCGGGAAGAAACGGAATAGGTATATGCGAAGAAAAGCTTCGGGCGGCAGAGCAGAAAGGAAAATCTTCCATTACCGATGCACAGTACTATATGATTATTATTCTGACTGTCCTGGCAGGAAAAAGAAGAGCAAAAGGCAAGCCGTCAGTAACGGAAGTTGATGGGGGTAAGCCGCCCTGGTACCTGGAAGAATATTTTAAAGAGATGCACAAAGAAAAAACGTATGATTTCAGGAAAGAGGATGAAGATTATCTCCTTACGGAGCTTCACCGGATTTTTAACCTGGAGAATCTGGGAAAATCAGAAAGCCTGTCTTTGGCAATCACAGAACACATTCTTCTGGAAGTAAGTGAAAGGATGAAAAAACCTTATTACAAGGATGCGGAGCTTCGATCAAGTCTGCAGAAGCATCTGATTTCCCTGATTGAAAACAGTTTTGTCTCTTACGATACCGATATGAAGAACCTGCGGATTATGACAGAAGAAAATCCGGTGCTGTATCAGAGCATTCAAAACTGCCTGCGGCAGTTTCCGGACGAAAAGCTTCATACAGATCCAAAGTCTGAGGGAGCTTTGCTGATGCTTCATTTTCTGGCTGCAGATGAACGGCGTTATATGAAAAACAGTATAAATTATACTACAATTATTGTCTGCAATAACGGAGTGGGAACGGCTAAAATTGTATCTGCTCGTATTAAGCAATTTTTCCCTCAGATTCAGATTATTACAACCACAGGCTTGCGCAGTGCGGGAAAGGTAATCAGTGAGGAAAAACCGGACTTTATTATTTCAACAGTCTCTTTTGAATATTTGAATATTCCGGTCATTCTCGTTAATACGCTTCCCACGGAGGATGATTTCAAAAAGATTCGGCTCTTTCTTAGCGGAAATGGGCGGATGAATAAAAGCTTTGTGAAAGACACGGTCTATTCACAGGTCATAAAAGCAATTACAGAGACCTGCGAGATTCGTGATGCAGAGCAGTTGGAGGAAAAGCTTTCAAGAATCTTTTTCATAGACAAGCCCAAATTGGAACTTTTGGATGCACTGACGGAAAGGGAGATTCAGCTGGGACTTGAGACAAAGGGATGGGAGGATGCAATCCGTCAAAGTGCCCGCCCACTGGCCGAACAGGGATTTGTAACACCCGGATATATAGAATGTATGGTTCAGAATGTAAAGACAATGGGGCCGTATATTGTTATCACAAAGGGAATTGCTCTGCCCCATGCACTCTCTACTGATGGGGTTTTGCGTTCTGCTATTAGTCTGGCAACTTTGAAGACAGGCGTTTCTTTTGGACATAAAATGAATGATCCTGTGCAGCTTATTATCTGTATTGCCACCTCTGACAAAAAGGAGCATATGAGGGAGATGGTAAAGCTGATTCAGTTCATTAGCAATAAAGAAATGGTAAGACGGGTAAACGAGGCAGTAACTCCGGGAGAGGTTCTTAGCGTTATCCAAAAGATGCATGGGAAAGGATAGGAAAGAGAAAATGAGAATCGTTACCTTATGTGCCTGCGGGCTTGGAACCTGCTTTGCACTGAAAATTAAAACAGAGGAAGCACTAGAGAGACTGGGGAGATTTTGCGAGGTGATTCCCTGTGATGTGAGCAGCGGCTTTCTGGAACAGGCGGATCTTTATGTGATGCCTTATGGATTGGATATGGATGAATCCATAGAGGCGGGAGGTTCCGTTCTGGTGATAGAGGATGTTGTGGATGTGGATGAGATTGAAAGAAAGCTGTCAAAATGGTTTGAAAATGGAAAATGAGGTGTGGGTCGATGTTCATTCAGTTTGAGAAAATACCATGGCTGCCGGCTTTTATAGCGGCGGCCTATTTGTTCAAAAAGGGGAAAAATCTCAATGAGATTATAGAAAATGTTATAAAAACAGGGATTGGATGGTATTTGATTCTCCTTGGGGCGGATATATCAGAATGGGCACTGCTCCCGTTGGCAGAGAAGCTTTTTTTTGTCACAGGTGTAAGGGGCGGCGTGCTGAATACGGAGATTTTTGGCTCCTGGCTGCTACGGGAAGCGGCAAATACGGGCTTTTTGGCATTTCTGACAGCATTTTTCATGAATCTTCTGCTGGCATATATAAGGAAAAGGGGGTATCTGTTCCTGACGGGCCACCATTTGATGTTTTTAAGCCTGATGGTTGTTTCCCTGTTTCGCCATGCAGCAGGGCTTCCGAAGCTTCCGGCAGCTTTGGCGGCAGGGGTTGTCACAGGAATCTATGCTTACGTAAGTGTATGGATAGGCTCCAAAAGTATGGAAAAGCTAAAACCGGGATCGTCAGCGGGACTTGCTAATTCCACATCCGGAGCAGCCTTTCTGGGCGTTCGTATCGGACGCTGCTTTCGCAGACGGGCAAAAGAATTTTATGGGAAAGATGGAAAAAATACAGGATATATTACCTCCATGGGGATACTTACGATCCTGACACTTCGGATATTGCTGATGCTGTTTGCGGGAGAAAGCACCAAGGCAGAATGGCGGGCGTGCTTTATAGAAGCCCTTGCATATGGCACGGCACTTACCATGATAATCCAGGGTCTGCGTATGTTTCTGGGGACCTTTATCCCGATGTTTTGGGATATGGGAAAGTGCCTTTTGCCCCGGTTGATTGTGGGGCTGGATTCAACGGCAGTTATAACATACTCGCCTAAGGCATGGTGGGCGGGTTTCCTGGCAGCCTGCTTTTCCGGGCTGGCGGCTCTTTGTATGCTCATTCTTTTGAAAGCCCCGTTCGTACCTCTTCCGGGATTTACAAGCCTTTACTTTGCGGGAGGGGTGGCGGGTGTGTTCGGAAATGCAGAGGGCGGAAAAACGGGAGCAGTTGTCTCAGGCACTGTAGTCGGAGCTGCGGTTATTTTTATGATGAGCCTGTTTATGACAATTCATGGCAGCTATTATGGGTTGGGGGCGGCTTTCGGAGAGACCGGATATGGAATTCTGGGGCTGCTGCTTACCTTTGTGTTGAAATTATGGAAATAGAAAATGAGAAATGAGTGGAGGAGAAAAATGGTAATTCGCAAAGTGAAAATCAGAAATCATGTAGGGCTTCATGCCCATCCGTCTTATTTGCTGGCAGAGGAGGCGGAGAAGTTCAAATCGGATATCCGGATACGGTACGGGGAAAAGCTTGCGGACGCAAAGAAAAGTATTAGCATTCTGGCGCTGGGTGTAAATTCGGGTGAAAATATTGAGGTTTTGATTTCCGGTGAAGATGAGGAAGAAGCGGCGGAAAGATTGCTGAAAGTATTTAGGCATATGGGAAATGCTTAGACGGATTGTGGGAAAAGTGTAAAAAGCCCCAAAAAACAGGGACGTATTTGTTACTTTTTCGGCAAATAAAGATATGCTACTATAATTTTGTCAACAAAAATGATAAAAGTCAAAGGAATGAAAACGGGAAAAGGAGAATGTCAATGGACAAGGAAACATGTGCACTTGAAATGAAACATATCATAAAACGCTTTTCTTCCTTTCCTGCGGTAAATGATATTAGTATTCAGGTGCATAAAGGTGAGGTGCATGCAATCTGCGGTGAAAATGGTGCCGGAAAGTCTACGCTGATGAGAGTACTGGCAGGGGAATATCCGGATTACGAGGGACAGATTTTCATTGACGGGAAAGAGGTAAAAATTGACAGCCCCACAAAGGCAAGAAAGTGTGGGATTGCAATTATTCATCAGGAACTGGGACTGGCAAGGCCGATAACGGTGGCAGAGAATATTATGTCGGGAGCCTTGCCAAAGAAGAGATGGATTTTTCTGGATAAGAAAAAGCTTTGGGAGACTTCCGCAAAATATTTGGAGATGGTGGGACTTAAGGATCTGAATCCCGATATGCCGGTATCGGCACTGAGCCAGCATGAAGCACAATTGGTGGAGATTGCAAAGGCATTGTCCAATCATCCCGGTATTTTGATTATGGACGAGCCCACCTCCTCGCTGTCCAGGGAAGAAAGCCGGCAGCTTTTTGAGATTATACATGAACTGACAAGCCAGGGGCTGGCGGTTCTCTATATATCTCATTTCATGAGTGAAGTGTTTGAGATTTCAGATGTAATTACGACCATGCGGGACGGAAAGCATATAGAGACCATAGATAAGACGAAAACTACCACAAAAGAGGTTATACACAATATGGTAGGCAAGGATATTCAGGACTTTTACACAAAGCAAAAGACGGACGTGGGAGCAGTTGTTCTGGAAGCAAAGAAGCTGGCCCGCTATGGATTTTTCAAAGATATCAGCTTCCAGGTTCACGAGGGAGAGATTCTTGGAATCTGCGGCCTGTCAGGAGCCGGGAGAAGCGAACTGGCAAGAGCTTTGGTTGGAATTGACCAGTGGGACACAGGAGAGCTGTATTATGAGGGGCAGGCTTTAAAGAATCGGAGCTATACCCAGGCGATACGGAAGAATATAGCTTACCTATCCGAAGATCGAAAGCTGGAGGGGCTGCTGCTGAATCTTTCCATTGGGGAAAACATTACAAGTGCAAAGACAATCAGTCAGAGCAGGAGCTTCTGGTGCAGGGAGGGGGAGGAAAAAGAGCAGGTGGATGCTCTGATGGAGAAGCTTCAGGTGAATCCCAGGAATGTAAATAAGATTGTGGGGCAGCTATCCGGAGGAAACCAGCAGAAAGTGCTGCTGGCAAAATGGCTCCTGACCAATCCAAAGCTGCTGATTCTGGATGAGCCTACCAGGGGCGTGGATGTGGGAGCCAAAAGTATGATTCATGAAGCAGTCAAAAGGCATGTGAGCCGGGGAAATGCGGCTATACTTATTTCCTCTGATTTGATGGAGGTTGGAGGTCTCTCGGACAGAATATTAATTCTTTATCAGGGAAGACAGAAAGGAATCATTGATAAGGAACAGGACAACTGTTCTGAAGTTTCTCTGTTGATGTTGGCAAATGGGGATGGAAAAGCTTATGAAGAAGCGTAATGGGTTCACTTATATAATTGTTTTTCTTCTATTAATAATCGGATGCTTTGTGTCAGACAAGTTTTTGAGCACAGCAAATCTTTTGAACATTTTGGATGCGATCTCTTATCTGGGAATTCTGGCAAGCGGGATGGCCCTGGTAACCTACTGCGGTCAGAGTGTGGATTTATCCGTACCGTCTACGATTGCGGTGGCAAGCTTCGTTTCAATACTGACATTGAAGTATGGGATGTTTCCCATGATCTTATGTACACTGGCAAGCGGAGTACTGATTGGATTGCTTAACGGATTGGTGGTAGGAATTTTTCGGATTAACACCGTTGTTTGGACACTGGCGGTAAGCTTCGTGTTTGCGGGACTCATAAGGGTAATTTTCGGAAGTGCGAATATTTATCCCACTGAGGGGAATGTACAGGCATTTGAGCGAATCTCCAGATATCGCATATTTGGACAGATTCCAATGGGGGCTGTGGTGATGCTTCTTCTCATAACGCTTTTGCATATCCTGGTGTCACACAGCCGGATTGGAAGACAGCTTAAGATGGTTGGATGTGCGGAAACCGTAGCACAGTACAGCGGAATCCATGTGCCGGGGATCATTACAATGGCATTTGTGGGAAGCGGCCTTGCGGCGGCGGTTACAGGATTATTTATTGCTTCCTTATCCAAATCAGCCTGCTATAACTATGGAACGGGATATGAATTTCGTGCGATTACCGCAGTCGTATTAAGTGGAATGGTCTTAGACGGGGGTAGAGGAAGTATTGCGGGCGTGTTTGGAGGTGTTCTGGCAATCGGCCTTTTGAACAATATTATGACATTGATTGGATTGAACAGCTTTTTGCAGGATGTAGTTACCGGTATTGTATTTATTGTGATTGTATGGCTGACGAATTATACAACGAAAAAATCGGAGGCACTCAATGGTTGAAAATAAGAAAAAGCTATGGGCATCTATCAACGCCCGGAGGATTTATCTGATATTTTTGCTCGTATTTACAGTTATGAGTATATTTGCACCCAGATTTTTCAATGCCTATAACATCAGTGCACTGCTCGGGACGGCCATGCTGAACGGAATTGCAGTGATTGGCTTTACCATTGTCCTCATATGCGGACACTTGGATTTGTCTACGGTGACCATTATCAATATGTCGGGCAACCTTGCTATCTATATGGCGGATAAGACGGGAAGCTTTGCCATAGCAATTTTCGTGGCGGTTGCCGCAGGAATTTTGGTTGGAATGATAAACGGGCTGCTGGTGACAAAGGCGAAGATCAATTCCTTTATTGCCACCCTTGGAATGTCAACTCTGCTTCAGGGCCTGGTAAGCTATTCTAATAATGCGGCCACAAGATCTATTACCAATTTTGCCATGACAGATTTTTTGGATAAAAAGCTTCTGCCCATTCTTCCTAACAGGGCGTTGATAGCAATCCTGATCGTACTGCTGATGGAAGTATTTATGAATTGGACAACGATTGGAAAGAATTTTTATCTGGTGGGCGGCAACGTGGAATCTGCCTGGTATGCTGGAATTCATACGGATGGGTACCTGACAGGGGCTTTTGCATTAAACGGAGCTTTTGCGGCCCTTGGCGGTGCACTGTATGCCTGCTATCTTGCATCGGCCATGGCGGACATCGGAGCCATGGGGATTAGCCCCTTGAATATGCTGATTGCGGCTTCTGTTCTGGGAGGAGCAAGCCTTACCGGCGGAAAAGGGGGCATACTGAGCAGCTTCTTTGGGGTACTTACATTAACTGCTTTGTATAATGGGCTAACCTGTTTTAAGCTTGGATACGAAATGCAGATTTTTGTAAATGGTTTGGTATTGATTCTGGTGGTTTTGATGGAAGCGATCAGCACTTATCGGAAAAAGAAGCTGATAGGTTTCAAAAGTGATTTACAGAGATAATAATCTGGCAACAGATCTATTATATAAAAAATTAAGGGAGGTTTTATCAACATGAAGAAAAGACTTGTAAGCCTGCTTACGGCAGCCATACTTGTATGCGGACTGCTTTCAGGATGCGGTTCAAAGGAAGCACCGACGAACGAACAGGGAGCAGCGGAGGAAAACACGGAAACAGAGGATGCAAAGCCAGCAGAAGAACCGGCGGGAGATAATCTGGAGGAAAGTAAAGCTATTGACTGGCAGTCTGCCCAGGACAATGCGGGGAACCCACTGTTTATCGACACCTTTGTACCGGAGGTTCCCGAAAAGCCGGAGGATCCGGACGCACTGGAAGAGACGGATGAGCTGCACTGGTTTGAATTTGAATATCCCTATGGGGAGATTCAGAAGATGGAGCAGCCGGCATCTCCTGCAGACGGATGCATTGGGAAGAAGATTGTACTTCTTAAAAACGGAGATCATCCTTATCATACGGCTTATATCAATGCCGCCAAGCAGGCGGCAGAACTTTTTGGGATGGAGGTTGATGTTATGTCCGCCAACTGGGATGTAAATATTCAGACCCAGCAGGTGGATCAGGCGATTAACGAGCAGCCGGATCTGATTATTTATAACCCGGTGGATCAGGAGACCTCCGTGACACATCTGCGGAAAATGTATGATGCAGGAATTCCGGTGATTGGCTCTAACGTTATGCCGAGCAATGAGGGATTCCAGTACCTCTTAAGCTTCTGTGGACCGGCTGACTGGGATCAGAGTAAGCTGTTGGCACAGTATATGGCCGAAGAAGCGGATTATAAGGGGGGCTACTGCGTGGTTACCCATAACCCGGGCGGATCCGCTTATTATGCACGTGCCTATGGCGTGATTACGGAGCTGGCCAAGATTGCTCCGGATATGAAGTGTCTGGATATTCAGTCACCGGGTACGGATTCCGCTGAAAATGTAAAGCAGGTGGTATCTGACTGGATTACAAGGTACGGAGATGAGCTGACGGTTATCTTTACTTCCGAGACAACGGCACAGGCTACCGGTTCCATTGAAGCCTGCGAGAATGCGGGCCGAAGCGATATTCTAATTGGCGGGATTGACAACAGTGAGACGGCCCTCAATTATATTAAGGACGGAAAGCTGAAGTGTTCGACCAATCAGCCGCCCATGCAGGATGGGGCACTCCCCGTTCTCCTTGCGGCAAAATGGTTTAATGGTGAAGAACTGGATGATTATGTATTTATGGAGCCGGCTGTGATCCATAAGGATAACGTAGAAAGTTTCCTGCCCGCCCAGTGGTAGAGATATTGCGACTTTACCCTTTAGTACTGTTGCGTAGCAACTTAAAATAGGAGGCTAGAGATGAAGGATAGAATTACAGAACTGCGGGATGCCTTTTTTGGAGCGGAACGTGCCGCTGATATGGAACGGGCACTGCTGGTGACAGAGAGCTACAAACAGAATGAGAGCAAGTCTGAGCCAATGAAAAAAGCTCTTGCACTTAAATCTGTCATGGAACATATGACCATAGCCATTCATAAAAATGAACTGATTGTAGGCTGTCATGCTCAGAGAGTTCGCAGCACACCTTTGTTTCCGGAATATGCGGCCGGATGGATCTCCAGACAGATGGACGATTTTTCTACCAGGCCGGGTGATCGCTTTGCCATTACAAAGGAACAGAAAGCAGAGCTTCGCAATTGCCTGAAATACTGGGAAGGGCGGGCTTTGGATGAACGGATTGAGGCTTGTATTCCAAAGGAGTTGACACATATCCTGGATTTTGGCGTTGTGTACAATGCAAGCTATGCTTCCAAATCCCCGGGACATCTGGTGCCTGATTATGAATATCTGCTGAATACGGGATTTGAGAGGATGATTGCCATCTGTGAAGACAAGCTGGCGGCATTGGATATGGAGAAAGACGATTATGTGGAAAAGCGGGAATTCTACCTTTCCTGTACAGAGTCAATGAAAGCAGTGATTTTGTATGCACATCGTTTTTCAAAGCTGGCAAAGGAGATGGCAGAAGAGGAAACGGATACGGTAAGAAAACAGGAGCTTCTTAATATAGCGGAAAACTGTGCAAGGGTTCCGGAAAAACCGGCACAAACTTACTGGGAAGCACTGCAGTTTTTATATTTTGTACAGCTGTCCATTCAGTTGGAGGGAAATGGGCTGGCTATCAGCATCGGCAGAATGGACAAATTTTTATATCCGTTCTATCAGCGTGACGTGGAAAAGAACGGCCTGTCACATGAGAGTGCCCTGGAGCTGATGGAATGCCTGTATTTGAAGCTAAGCGAGATCGATAAAATATCTTCCAATGAATCAACGGCCGTAAATACGGGGCCGGCCCATGGACAGACCATAACGATAGGCGGAGTATTGGCGGATGGAAGTGATATTACAAATGACGTATCCATTCTGGTTCTGGAAGCAGATCGGAGAATTGCGTTGGCACAGCCGGATATCGCAGTGCGTATTCATAAGAATACTTCCCAGCGTCTCATTGACGAAGTGACAAAAAATGTGAAAATGGGACTTAACAAGGTTAAGATCTATAATGATGAGCTTATTACCGAAGCGGTCAGAAGGATAGGGGTTCGGGACGAGGATGCGTATAATTTCAGCTTTTTGGGATGCAGTGAACCGGTGATAGACGGTAAAACAAACAGTTGGGGAAACAGCGGACACATCAATCTTTCAAAGTGCCTGGAGCTGGCATTAAATGACGGGCAGTGCATGCTGACCGGGAAACAGATGGGACCCCATACGGGGGATGCATCGAAATTTACTTCCATTGAAGAAGTGAAACAGGCATATCGTGAACAGGTGAATTATTTTACGGATATTCTTGTGAAATATGACAGAGTGATTGATATGTGCCACAAAATGTATTTGCACCTGCCTTTCTGTTCCTGTGTGATTGCAGGGTGCATTGAAAAGGGAGAGGACTTTGAAGCGGGCGGTGCAGAGTACAATTTTGCATCCCCTCTTGGAGTGGGCCCCATTACGGTGGGAGATTCTCTGATGGCTTTAAAGAAGTTTGTATTTGATGAAAAAACCTTAAGTATGGAAGAACTTCTGGAAGCACTGCGGACGGATTTTCAGGGAAAAGAAGCATTGCGAATGATGTTAAAGAACAGGGGGCCGAAATATGGAAATGACTTGAATGAGCCGGATGAAATGAGTAATTTTGCGATTTCCGTATTCTGTGATGCCCTGGAGGGCCATGCAACTGCCAGAGGGGGAGTATTTACGGCGGGAATCTATTATATGACGGCAAATGTTCCCAACGGAAAACGCACGGCGGCAACACCAAATGGAAGACATGCAAGGGAGCCACTGAATGACGGAGGGGTCTCTCCCACTCACGGGGATGATAAGACGGGTGCAACCGCAATCTTTAAATCGGCAGGAAAGCTCTGCAATGTGAGGGCAGGACATGGATCGGTGCTAAACCAGCTTCTGCATCCGTCCATTTTTAAGGGGGATGGATGTGATCGGATATTTGGAGAGTATATACGCAGTATCTGTGACTGCGGAGTTTGGGAAACTCAATTTAATGTGGTTACAAAAGAGAATCTCATAGAAGCTCGGGAAAATCCGGAAAAATACCGGGGGCTGGTAGTGCGGGTGGCAGGCTACAGTGCTTTTTTTACGGCTCTTGGAAGAGAGGTTCAGGATGATATTATTGATCGAACAAGCCTGATGGAATTTTGATTATGACAGGACATATTACAAATATTCAGCGATTTTCCGTGCATGACGGACCGGGAATTCGTACAGTCATTTTTCTGAAAGGATGTACGCTTCGATGTAGATGGTGCTGTAATCCCGAAGCCATGCTCCAAAAGCCGGTGCTGATGTTCCAGCCGGAGCTTTGCATCGGCTGTGGGGCTTGTGTTTCGGTATGTCCCACAGGGGCATCCGGCTCTTTGGAACATATTACCGTGGATCGCATACGCTGTACCGGCTGCGGAGCCTGTGCCCAGGTCTGCTATGCAGAGGCAAAATGTAAAAAGGATACGGTTATAAGTTCGGAAGAACTTTTGAGAGAGATAGAAAAGGACAGAATCTTTTATGGTAGGACCGGAGGCGGAGTTACTTTCAGCGGCGGTGAGGCTCTTTTGCAGGCGGAATTTCTGGAAGATGTCTTAAGGCACTGCAAAGAGAGGGGAATCCATACTGCGGTAGAGACTTGCGGAAATGTGCCCTGGGAAAATTTTGAACGGATTCTGTTGTGGATGGATTTGTTTCTGTTTGATATCAAACACACGGATACCGCAAAGCATAAACAATACACAGGAGCAGGCTGTGAGCAGATCATGGAGAATTGCAAACGTCTGTGCCTTGAAAATAAAAAGGTTATTGTACGTGTTCCCGTAATACCGGAATTTAATTTTGACAGAAGAGAACTGGAAGATATTATTCGATTTGCGGAAAGGATAGGAGTCAGGGAAGTGGATTTCCTTCCCTATCATCGGTATGCATCAAATAAATACAGGTATTTTGATATGGATTATTGGAATCCGGGTATTAATAAGCTGGATAAGGAACAGGTAGAAAAGTGCCTTGGACCTATTCATACAGAGATGAAAATCAGGATTGATGGATAAAGGGAAAGCACGCATTACGAATGAACGGAGAGTTTCCGAGGGATTCTGTAATAGGATCTCCTGGAAACTTTTACTGTTCTTTATCATCATATACACCCAAATGTGTTATTCCTGCGGGGCTTTGATTTATGCCCAAAATAAGTGTCAAAAAACAATTGAGAAAGCGGTCAAAAAAACATGTTACAAAAACTTTGTAAAAAAAAGAAAAAAATGAAAAAAACATGTTGACAAGTGGAAAATGCTGTGATATTATCTAAAAGCTGTCGCAAGAGACAGCAGCAAGCGAACCTTGATAACTAAACAGTGTAA
>CAOJBY010000030.1 GCA_948330435.1 uncultured Lachnoclostridium sp.
GATCCCATGTTTCACAGCAAAGTGATTGGTACCCGATCCGGTAATCTGGACACTTTTTTCACGGAACCAGATGTCACTCGCTATCTCTTTGGAAATGCGGCACAGGAGGCTGAGATTTCCGTGGTGGAGGGCGTGATGGGCTATTATGATGGTCTTGCAGGCATTTCCACAAAGGCAAGTTCTGCAGATGTGGCGGGAATCTTAAAGATTCCGGTGATTCTCATTGTGAATTGCCGGGGCTTAAGCATCTCCGTGCTTCCGCTGCTTAAGGGCTTTCTGGAGTTTGAGACACCCTCAAATATACAGGGGGTTATTTTAAATCAGGTCTCTGAGGGCATGTATCCGGACATGAAGCGGCTGATAGAAGAGAGACTTCCCCTTAAGGTGCTGGGGTATGTGCCAAGGGTGCCGGAACTTGTGCTTGAAAGCCGTCACCTTGGCCTGGTGCTCCCAGGGGAGATAGAGGAACTCCAAAAGAAGCTGGACGAGTTTGCAGAACTTTTGGAAAAAACCCTGGACATAGATGCCCTGCTGGCTATGGCGGCATCAGCTCCGGAGCTTTCATACGAAGCCCCTTATGTTCCCGTTTTGAAAGAAGCCGGGAAAGTTTCCGTGGCAGTGGCAGAGGATGAAGCCTTTTGCTTTACCTACCGGGACAACCTGGATCTTCTTAAAGAAATGGGGGCAGGACTGGTATCCTTTTCCCCCGTTCACGACAGAGAACTTCCAAAAGGAATCAAGGGCCTGATTTTAAGCGGCGGCTACCCGGAACTCCACACAGATGCTCTGAGTAAAAATATTTCCATGCGGACCTCTATTTATCAGGCGGTGACAGGGGGACTTCCCTGTATCGCAGAGTGCGGCGGCTTTCTGTATCTCCATAAGACCCTGGAGGGGGCGGACGGCAGAGTTTATCCTATGGCGGGTGTCTTAGAAGCGAATGCTTACCGCAAGGATAAGCTGTCCCGATTCGGCTATGTGACGTTGGAGGTATTGGAGGATCAGATGCTTCTTGGGAAAGGAAATGAAATACGTGGACATGAATTTCACTATTGGGAAAGTGAGAGCTGCGGCAGCAGTATGAGGGCAAAGAAGCCCCTGCGGAAAAGAAGCTGGGAGTGTGTCCATGGCAGTGACACCCTGTATGCGGGATTCCCCCACTTATTTTTCTATTCCAATCCGTTGGCGGCCTGGAATTTCCTCAGGAAATGTGAGGGAACGCCATGTTTGCAATAAGTATTTGGGGGAAATGCGAGGTGACGCCATGTTTGCACTGATTACAGGAGGAAGCGGCAGCGGAAAATCGGAATATGCGGAAAATCTGGCCGTAGGGCTTGCCAAAGAAACAGGGCTTCCACTCTATTACATTGCCACCATGATACCCTTTGGAACAGAGGGAAAGAAACGGGTGGAACGGCACCGGAGGCTGCGGGCGGGGAAAGGGTTTAACACGATAGAGTGTTATGTAAACTTAAAGGGGCTGGTTTTGCCGGAGAAAAGTGTGGTTCTTTTGGAATGTCTCTCCAATCTGACTGCAAATGAAATGTTTGAGGAAAAGGGAGCGGGCACAGACACGCCGGAAGCGGTTTTTTCGGGAGTGATGAAAATTCGGTCCGAATCCGGACATTTGATTGCGGTTACCAATGATATTTTTTCCGATGGGATTTTGTATGATAAGACTACGAAGCGGTATCAAAGTTATCTTGGAGAGATTAATCAGGAGCTGGCACGGGAAGCGGACGTAGTTACAGAGGTGGTTTGTGGAATTCCGCTGAACTTGAAAGAAAATAGTCCGAAATAGCCTTGCCGGTCACTTTGGGAGCTTAATAAGAATTTATTGCAGAGAATAAGAAAATTTAAGTAAGTAAAAAGGCTGTAGATATTAAGTGAAAATAGCATGACAGATAGAAATGAGGGAAAAAAGTGAGAAGACTGTGGAACAGTTTTAAAATAGCCTTTGCCATGTATTCAAAGATTCCCATGCCAAAGGCGGACTGGGAAAAAGAAAACATGCGTTATATGATGTGCTTCTTTCCCCTGATTGGGGTTGTCATAGGAGCGGTTATTACGCTCTGGAGTCAGGTGGTTCTTTGGCTGGAAGTCGGAACTCTTTTAAGAGCAGCGGGCTTTGTATTGATACCTGTGGCAATTACAGGGGGGATTCATCTGGACGGCCTGCTTGACACGGCGGATGCCCTGAGTTCTTATCAGACCAGAGAACGGAAGCTGGAGATTTTAAAAGATTCCCATGCGGGGGCATTTGCAGTGATAACGGCCTGCTGTTATTTTATCGCAGCTCTCGGTATCTGGAGTGAACTGCCGGATGCCGCCCTACGGGTGCTGGCAGGAAGCTTTGTACTATCCAGGGCACTTAGCGGCCTTGCGGTAGCGGTGTTTCCAAGTGCGAAGTCAAGCGGCACAGTAGCCATGTTCGCAGATGCGGCACAGAAGCAGTGGGTGAAGCTTTGCATGTATTTTCTTATAGCGGCTTCTGCGGGATATATGTGCCGGATGGATGTGAAGCTTGGAACTGCGGCTGTACTGGGGGCTTTGCTTACCTTTGCATATTATCATGGGATGTCAAAGAAGCAGTTTGGGGGAATCACCGGGGATCTGGCAGGATTTTTTTTGCAGCTTTGCGAACTGGTTATGGCTGCGGCCGTGTATCTGGCCGGGAAGCTTTAAAACAGTAAGGCCCTGACAGTGCCAGAAGAATTTACGGACACATGTACTAGCGGCCGGAAATTCTTCTAAGTAAAGGGTACTGGAAAGGGTCTTACGGGACTTAATTTAAAACAGTAAGGCCCTGACAGTGCCAGAAGAATTTACGGACACATGTACTAGCGGTCGGAAATTCTTCTAAGTAAAGGGTACTGGAAAGGGTCTTACGGGACTTAAAATAGGAGAGTTAATATGATATTGATAACAGGAGGAGCCTTTCAGGGAAAAAAAGCATATGCCATGGAGACATTTTCTTTAGAAGAGGAGGATTTTGCAGACGGAGAGAGCTGTCCCTGGGATGCCGTTTTCAGGTCTAAGGGAATTTTCCATTTTCATGAATACATCCGTCGTTGTCTGAGGGCGGGGAGAGAGGTCGGCACCCTTGCAGAAGAGATATTTCGTCAAAATCCGGAGACGGTAATCGTAGTCAATGAACTTGGCAGCGGCGTAGTCCCCATGGATGCCTTTGATCGGGAATACCGGGAGACTGCCGGGAGAATCTGCTGTGCCCTTGCAAAGGACGCAAAAGAAGTACACAGAGTCGTCTGTGGGATTGGCATGGTGATTAAGCATGGTTGAGCTGTATCTGATCCGCCATGGAAAAACCTATGGCAATACACTGGGGCGTTATATCGGAACAACGGACGAAAGCCTGTGCACTGCGGGAATGGAAGAGTTGAAAGTTATCCGGTATCCTCGGGTAGAGACGGTCTATGCAAGCCCTATGAAACGCTGTATGGAGACTGCAGAGATACTCTGGCCAGAAGTGACGGTGCAGTGTGTTGAAAAGCTCCGGGAATGTGATTTTGGCGATTTTGAAAATAAGAATTACTTGGAACTGAAAGATAATCCTGACTATCAGGCCTGGGTGGATAGCGGAGGTGTCTTGCCGTTTCCGGGAGGGGAGAGCAGGGAAGCTTTTCAGAAGAGATGCAGGGACGGGTTTCTGGAAGTGCTGCTTGCCATAAGGGAAAAGCAATATAAGAAAGTTGCCCTGGCAGTTCACGGCGGGACAATCATGAGCATTCTGGAAGCTTATGGGGTGCCTAGGAGAGATTTCTACCACTGGCAGACAAAAAACGGTATGGGATACCGGGCCAGGTGGAATGAGAAGGACAAAGGAGGAATCAGGCTTTATGAAGTGGAACCTGTTGGCATTGACGATAGGCTTTGTGCTGGACCTGCTCTTCGGTGATCCCAGATGGCTGTATCATCCGGTACGTGCCATAGGCTTCCTAATCACCAGAGGGGAAAAGGGATTTCGTAAGGTCTTTCCAAAGACCGAAAGGGGAGAACTGACAGCCGGAATATTTTTCGCAGTTTTTGTCATTTTCCTTTCAGCCGGAATTCCTTTTCTTCTTTTGCGGCTGGCTTCCAGGGTAAGCTTTTGGCTTTTTTTCGGCCTGACCGTATTCTGGGATTATCAGCTCCTGGCGGCCAGATCTTTGAAAGCGGAAAGTATGAAAGTGTATGATGCACTTAGGGAGGGGGATCTTACAAAAGCCCGCCATGCTGTTTCCATGATTGTGGGAAGAGATACCAAGAGACTGGATGAGGAGGGTGTGGCAAAGGCAGCCGTAGAAACGGTGGCGGAGAATACATCTGATGGGGTGATTGCCCCCATGCTTTTTCTGGCTCTGGGAGGGCCGGTTTTGGGCTTCTTCTATAAGTCTGTGAATACACTGGATTCCATGGTA
This sequence comes from uncultured Lachnoclostridium sp., assembly GCA_948330435.1. Taxonomy (GTDB): domain Bacteria; phylum Bacillota; class Clostridia; order Lachnospirales; family Lachnospiraceae; genus Laedolimicola. The sequence goes on from CAOJBY010000030.1 coordinate 4,419, forward strand.
GGCTATAAGAATGATACCTATTTGTATTTTGGGCGTTTTTCTGCCAGGCTGGATGATGTGGTGAATTGGGTTCCTGCCCGTGTTTCCGGTTTCCTGATGGTGCTGGCAAGCTTTCTTCCCGGATTTTCCATGGAACAGGCCTGGCGAATTTACTGCAGAGACAGACGGAATCATGCAAGTCCCAATTCTGCCCATACGGAGGCAGCAGCAGCAGGTGCCCTAGGGGTACGATTGGCAGGAAATGCTTACTATTTTGGAAAGCTTTATGAAAAGCCGTCCATTGGAGATCCGCTGCGGGATATAGAATATGAAGACATTCCCAGGGTAAACCGACTGATGTATGCAACCTCTTTGCTGATGCTGTCCGGAGTCTGGATTTTATGGTTCCTGTTGTAACCGTTCAGATGGCGGCGGCAGAGTGGGTGGGCAGGCTTTTCCAATATCAGGTGTCCGGCTGTTCACGAACATGCTGTCTGCTTTGGACGGACATACTTTAAAATGTAAGTGGTTTTCTCAAAAACTTCAAAGTAATGTCCGTCCAAAGCAGACAGCATGTACGATGAACCGTCCGAACACCGATATGGAAAAGCCTGCCCACCCACTCTGCCGCCGCCATCTGAACGGTTACTTTCGTTGGAAAGTATAATTTAGCCGGTTGCTGCCCCCCTTGTAAAGGATTTCAGGCCATGGTAGAATTGCAACAGTGGTATAACAATTATAAAATATCGGAGGAATCATGAATGAAACAGTCCTGTATTCATATTTATTGTGGAGACGGTAAGGGAAAATCTACTGCAGCTATGGGCTTAGCCCTGCGTGCGGCCGGAAGTGGTGAGAAAGTTTTGGTGACACAGTTTTTGAAAGACGGCACTTCCTCGGAACTTAAGATATTGCGAGAGATCCCCGGGGTACAGGTGTTGACTTGTGATAAAAAGTTTGGATTTTTCTGGAATATGACAGAGGAACAAAAAATCCAGGCAAAGAATGCTTATGAGGAACTTTTTGAAAAGGCAGTGCAGACAGCCAGGCAGGAAAACATATTCCTGCTGGTGATGGATGAATTTATTGCGGCCTATAATCATGGGATGATAGACCAAAAGAAAGCACTTGCTTTTTTAAAGGAAAAACCGGAAAATCTGGAGGTCGTGCTCACTGGCCGGGATCCGGCTCCGGAGCTTTTAGAGATTGCAGACTATGTATCTGAGATTCAAAAGAAAAAACACCCCTTTGACCAGGGTCTTCCGGCCCGGAGGGGAATCGAGTTATAAAGAGGTGGATTATCGGAAATTAAGGGGGTTGAGAAGTAGGACAGAAGACTTTTCTGATATCCTATTTCCCGACCCCCTTAATTTCCGCCAGGCAACTCTCTTATTCCTCGTCCTCCCACATGTAAGGAGTAAGCTGATATACATAATAATTAATCCAGTTGGTGTAAAGGGTGTTGGCATGAGCACGCCACATGAGAAGTGGCCGGTTATTGCTGTCATCCTCCGTAAAATAGTCTTTGGGAATCTGAATATCCAGTCCCTTTCCCTTATCTCTCAGATATTCTTTTTCTAATGTGCGTCGGTCATACTCCGGGTGGCCAAAGACAAAAACTTTCCTTCCTTTTTCTGCCATAGCAATGAAAACCCCGGCCTCCTCAGACTCCGCAAGGACAGTCAAAGCCTTACAGTCATGAATGGCCCTGGCATCCACTGTGGTATGACGGGAATGGGGGGCCAGAAAGACATCGTCAAAACCTCGAATCAGAGGTTCTTTCCGATTCTGAACCTGATGGCGGTACAGGCCAAACAATTTTTGAGGCAGAAGCTGCTTATTCAGTCCATAGTAGTGATACAAGGCAGCCTGAGCACCCCAGCAGATAAAGAAAGTAGAGGTTACATGGGTTTCGGCCCAGTCCATAATCTCCATCAGTTCCAACCAGTAATCCACTTCCTCAAATTCCATCTGTTCTACAGGAGCACCGGTGATGATAAGACCGTCAAATCGGCGTCGTTTTACCTGACAGAATGGCTCATAAAACTTGTTGATATGGCTTTGAGCCGTATTCTTAGACTCATGGGTACTTACCGTTAAAAAGGTAATATCAAGCTGCAAGGGCGTGTTGGACAGAGATCGGAGAAGCTGAAGCTCCGTGTCCTCCTTTAAGGGCATCAGATTTAAAATTCCTATTTTCAATGGTCGGATATCCTGGTTCATAGCCCTGGTTTCATCCATCACGAAGATATTTTCCTTTTCCAGAATCGCCCGAACCGGTAGATCACTTTGTACTTTAATTGGCATATGTATTCACACTCTTTTCTTTTTCAGCCAAACCCAGATAGATGGCTTAATTCATTTGTCAAATTATTTTACCACAAATATTGATTATGGGGAAGAGATTTATAACGGAATATAAGTGTCTGTACTGTGCAGACATACAAATTGTAAATTTTTGAAAAAAGTCATAAATTTTTACAAATATGTTTTGACCTTATGGTTTAGATCGGGTATAATAGCAAAATACCAAAGCTAATAAACTGTAAGCGTGCAAGAGACAATACCCTTTGTACACTGAGGGGATGTATGAAAAGTATTTATGGATGCCAATTAGGGATATATAACAAAAGATACAAGGAGGGACTGTTTGAAATATTACACACAGAAATTTGTTCCGGAATATACCATAACCATGACACCTATGGGGAAGATTGCCGGCTATCCTGTAAGGCCGGGGCTGTTTGATGTAAATGGAGCTATGGCTCTGCCAAATGGAGTGAATTTTACAGTACACACCCATTTTGGAACTTCCTGTGAGCTGCTGCTGTTTTATGAGGGAGAGGAGGAACCCTATGCGGTGCTTCCGTTTCCGGAGGAATACAAGATTGGCGACGTGTATTCCATGATTGTATTTGGATTGAATATTGAGAAATTTGAATACGCCTATCGGGTGGGAGGTCCCTATGAGCCGGAACAGGGGATGATATTTGATAAGAAGTCCATACTGTTAGATCCTTATGCCAGGGTTGTTACCCGGCAGGGTCGTTGGGGCGAACGGCGAAGCAGAGGGTATCGGGCACGGGTGGTAAAAGATATTTTTGACTGGGGGGACATGCCTCAATCCGCACGGGAGTTGAGCGATCTGGTCATCTATGAACTTCATGTGCGGGGCTATACCCAGCATCCCTCCTCAGAAGTGAAGAATCCGGGAACTTTTGCGGGACTGAAAGAGAAGATACCTTATCTGAAAGAATTGGGAATCAATGCGGTAGAACTGATGCCTATATTTGCATTTGACGAAACCATGAATTCTCGGGAAATGAACGGACAGAAGCTTTTGGATTATTGGGGATACAATTCTATTGGTTTTTTTGCACCCAATACCAATTATACCTCTGTGCGGGAGTACAATCGGGAGGGGACGGAATTAAAGGAGCTGATTCGGGAACTTCATAACAACGGAATCGAAGTAATCCTGGATGTTGTCTTTAACCATACAGCAGAGGGAAATGAGCATGGTCCCACTTTTTGTTTCAAGGGCTTTGACAATAAGGTCTATTATATGCTGACCCCGGATGGGAATTATTATAATTTCAGCGGCTGCGGCAATACCCTGAACTGCAATCACCCGATTGTTCACCAGTTGATTCTGGAATGCCTCCGGTACTGGACGGTCAGCTACCGGGTGGACGGCTTTCGCTTTGATCTGGCAAGCATTCTGGGAAGAAATGAGGACGGCTCGCCTATCAGCAATCCGCCTCTGTTAAAGAGTCTGGCTTATGATCCCATTTTAAGCAAGGTAAAATTGATTGCGGAGGCATGGGATGCAGGCGGTCTGTATCAGGTTGGCCGTTTTCCGGCCAGCAAGCGGTGGGCGGAATGGAATGGAAGATATCGGGATTCTCTTCGAAGCTTTTTAAAAGGGGAAAACCATATGGCCAGGGAAGCAGCCTGGAGCATCGGCGGTTCCGGTGATCTCTATGGAGATCACAGAGATGGCCACGAGAAAGACTATGCAGGTTACAACTCCTGCGTGAATTTCTTTACCTGCCACGATGGATTTTCCCTGTATGACCTCTATTCTTACAATGAAAAGCATAATGAGAGTAATGGCTGGGGCAATACAGACGGCTCGGACAATAATCGAAGCTGGAACTGTGGAGTTGAGGGAGAGACAGATGACCCGGAGGTTTTAAAGCTGCGGTTCCGCATGATTCGGAATGCCTGTGCAGTGCTTATGTGCAGTAGGGGAACGCCCATGTTTCTGGCGGGAGATGAGTTTGGGAATACTCAGCATGGCAACAATAACAGCTACTGCCATGACAACGAGATCTCATGGCTGAACTGGGAACTTTTAGAGAAGAACAGGGAACTGTTTGAATTCTTTCAATTTATGATTGCTTTCCGTCACAACCATCCGGTTATTCGTAAGACGCTGCCGGGGGCAGTCTGCGGAATGGGGCTTATACATGCCCATGGTGTGGATGCCGACAGGCATATTCTTATGGATGGAGAAAGAACTTTCGGAATGAGCTTTGCAGGCTATGACAGGGAGCGTGGCCGGGATGACATTGTTTATATTGCATTGAATACTTTTTGGGAGGATGTGGAGATCACTCTCCCCAGAATTTACTGTTCCGGCTCCTGGTATCTCAATGTGAATACTTACGGAGACAGGGAGGGGCGTTATTTCTACCCGAAAGATCAGGAAATACGGATTGACGGACATTTCGTTATGCGGCCCCGTTCAGTGGCAGTGTTTACGGTTCGGGATTTTTAAAAAAATTAAGAATAAGGGCCATCCAATATTCCACACAGGGAAAGCGGATGGCCTGTATTTATGTATGATCAATCACTGCAGCGGCTTTCAAAGCCTGATCGATAATATGACGCTGCGTTGTCTCAAGCTTGGCATTATCAGGTAGGGAAAAGGGCTTGTCATCCAGGAAAGCATTGGAAAGCTGGTAGACATAATATTCTGCATCCGGCTGTGCTTCAGCAAGAGTATCCCCCTGAATCCGCATATCCTCTGTATCTGTTTCCCGCCCAAGACCCATAGATGTAAGAGTTTCCAGCATAATAGCAAAGTGCTCTTCATCCCAGGCAGACAGGTACATACATTTACACAGCCCCTTTGTAAAAAAAGGATAATCTCCATAACAGTCCAGCAATTCCCAGAATCGGGTTCGATGTCCCGAGCTTTCAAATAGCTTTTCCTCGTCCAGACAGAGAAAGCACCTATCTTTCCAATTCATAAATAATCCCCCTATTGCTTACGATGAGTCCATTTATAGAGATTTTACTCCATTGAAAGGAAGAACACAAGAGGATGTAAAAAACAATTGACTTAAACCGGACTTTAAGAATTATAATGAAAATAGATTTTGCGTATAAAAGGAGGAGACCTATGAATTACAGAATATTGGGACGAACGGGATTAAAGGTAGGAGAGATTGGAATGGGATGCGAGGGGTTTGTAGATCAGCCCTACGAGACGGTTAAAGCGTACATAGATCGCATGGAGGAGACAGGTGTAAATTGTATTGATCTTTATACACCAAATCCGGAATTTCGTTCGAATCTGGGAAAGGCACTTGAGGGACGCAGAGAGAAGTTTGTACTTCAGGCTCACTTGTGTACCATATGGAAAGACGGACAGTATAAACGCACCAGAAAGCTTACGGAAGTTAAGGAGGGATTTGAAGATCAGCTTCGCCGTCTGGAGACGGATCATGTAGAGATTGGTATGATCCATTATGTGGATTCTTTAGAGGACTGGGAGAATATAAAAAATGGTGATGTAATCAAATACGCCCTTGAGTTAAAGGAAAAGGGAACGATTGGCTGTGTCGGTATGTCCAGCCACAATCCGGAAGCGGCTCTTGCGGCAGTAAACAGCGGTCTTATTGATGTGCTTATGTTCAGTGTGAATCCCTGCTATGACTTGCTTCCGGCCAATGAGGATGTAGAGTCCCTGTGGGATGAGAAAAATTATGAGAAGCCTTTGGTAAATATGGATCCAAAGCGGCAGGAACTTTATGAGGTCTGTCAGAGGGAAGGGGTTGGAATCACGGTTATGAAAGCGTTCGGCGGCGGAGATCTCTTAAGTGCTGAACTTTCCCCTGCGGGAAAGGCATTGACAGCCTTTCAGTGCATCCACTATGCCCTCACTCGTCCGGCAGTAGCTTGTGTCATGTCCGGAGCCAGAACTATGGAGGATCTGGAAACCAGTATTGCCTACGAGACGGCAGGGAAAGAGGAAAAGGACTATGCGGCGGCATTTGTATCCATGCCGAAGATAAGCTGGCAGGGTCATTGCATGTATTGCGGTCACTGTGCTCCCTGCTCCAGGGGAATTGATGTGGCTTCCGTAACAAAGTTCCTGAATCTGGCAAAAGCACAGGGCAGCGTGCCGGAGACGGTGCGAGAGCATTACGGAATCCTGGAGCATAAAGCATCGGAGTGTATCGCCTGTGGAGCCTGTGAGAAGCGTTGTCCTTTCGGTGTGTCAATTATTAAGAATATGCATCGGGCGTCGGAGATTTTCGGGGTTTAATAGCAGCAAAAAATTTTTGCCGCATAGAATAGAAAAAAGACTGTGAATTGCACAGTAAAAATAAGAGAGATGAGAGACACAATGGCCAATATGCTTGACTACTTAGTCTGGAGAGGCGATCTGTCTTTTTCTGAGGTTCCCATTACACCAGTGGATGGCCTGCTTTTAAGCACTTTGTCCTACATACAGTTCGACAATATGGTATCAAAGGATCCATATGAGGCACCAACACTGTCAGAACTTTCTCAAATGTTTTTGGAACTGCCAAAGGAAGCTATGGAAAGCCGATTTCGAGATTCCAAGGATGCAGCTCTGATACAAGCCTTAGGAGAAAGCAGGCGCTTTGGCCCCCTACATTTGACGGCTGCGAAAGAATTGCTGGATGATAAGATGGAACTTCAATTTGCGGCTATTACGCTTCTTTTGGAAGATGAAGGAGCACTGATAGCCTTTCGGGGAACAGATGGTACGCTTATTGGTTGGAAAGAAGACCTGAACTTAAGCTTTCTGGATGTGATTCCCGGGCAGGTGGAAGCCAGAAGATACTTAGAGGACATGGCCCAGACCTGTACGGGGAAGCTTTATGTTGTCGGCCACTCTAAAGGTGGCAATCTGGCAGTGTACGCAGCCATTCGATGCAAGAATGATACAAGAAGCCGTATCCAGGCAGTTTATAATTATGATGGTCCGGGTTTTCGGCAGAAAGTATTGGAGGATCCGGGATATGCAGAGATCTTGGATCGGGTATATACATTTGTTCCTCAATCCTCTGTAGTGGGAATGCTGTTGGAACATGAAGAACCTTATACGGTTGTTTACAGCACAAAAGAGGGGCTTCTTCAACATGAGCCTTATTCCTGGGAGGTTCTGGGAAATGGGTTTGTTGAACTTCCCCAGGTGACAGAGGGAAGCCGTATGGTGGATGAAACCATAAAGAATTGGCTTGCGGGCTTATCTGTTAAAGAACGGGAAGCTTTCGTAGATGCTCTGTATGAACTCCTTAAAGATTCTGATATTAAACATGTTGGAGAACTTGCCAGGCCCAAGTACATCTATGCTGTTTTGCAAAGACTTGGGCAGGAGGATGGAAAAACAAAGCGAATGCTGTTAGAGACAATCATGAAACTTTTTAAGGATTTCAATGGTTCTGGTTCCATATTTGACCATTAAAAAAGCAGTGGCGGCGAAGAGAACAGTATGTTATACTTGGACTCGGCAGGAGGAATGAGACATGAAAGATACGATTTTTTTAATTGGATTTATGGGTGCCGGGAAATCCACAATAGCAGAGTGCCTGAGACAGAATTATGGACGAAAAGTTGTGGAGATGGATCAGAAGATTGAGGAACAAGAGCAGATGGCGATTTCCAGAATTTTTGAGGAAAAAGGGGAGGACTATTTCCGGGGATTGGAAACAAAACTCTTGCAGAAACTTCGGGGACAGCCTAATTTGGTAGTCTCCTGTGGAGGGGGAGTACCTCTTCGGGTATGTAATGTAGAAGTGATGAAAGAGAGTGGACAGGTGATTTTCCTGACTGCCACACCGGAGACTGTTTATCGGCGTGTAAAGGACAGCCATAACCGTCCTCTGTTGGAAAAAAATAAGAATATTCCTTTTATTGCTTCACTGATGAACGAACGCAAAAGCTGGTATGAGGCCGCTGCAGATTATCTGGTAGCTACAGACAATCGGGCCGCAGAAGAAATATGCAAAGAGATTATGGAAAGGCTTTCAGGTATTAAAAGATAGTAGTGGAAAATGAAAAAATTAGCTTCCAAAACCATAAAAAACTGTCAAAATTAGGTATGGACAAAGAACCGTCAAAGAGAGTATGATAGAAGAAGTGATGTAAACCTGAAAGTGATTTCTAAGGGGAAGCAAAAGCGTCCCCCCTGTGAGGAGGATATAAAATTGAGAAAAAAATCACATATTTCTCTTGCAAAATATATTGTAGAGGATATGAAAGTACCAGAACTTGAGGCACATCGGAAAGCTTTTTATCTGGGAAGTATTCTTCCGGATTGCAAGCCTTCTTTTTTAACCAGACGTCATGAATTCGAAGAGACCTTTGGCATTGTAACAGATCAGATCTGTGAACTTGCGAAGAAAGATGTTTGGAAGCATCAAAACCTGCGTGTTTATATGCGGCATCTGGGAGAAGTGATTCATTATATAGCGGATTATTTTACCTTTCCTCATAACATCAACTATGATGGGAATCTTAAGGACCATTGTTATTATGAAAAGGCACTGAAGTTTCGTCTGCGGGAGTATGTGACAAGCGGTGAAGCTTTTCGGGAGCAAGTGGAGGAAAAGCATTTTACCACACCGGAGGCAATCGTGAACTTTATCAGGAATGTTCATAAGGAATATTTAAGCAGAAAGCACAATGTGGAAGAGGATTGCCATTATATTGTGCGTGTCTGTCGCCAGGTTGTTCAGGGGATTCTGAATTTGATTAACGGCACATCGAGATCCAGTTTACTGGCAGCAGTATAATAAAAAAGAAAAAAGACCGCCGGGCGGAATGATTCCCGCTTTGGTGGTCTTTTTGTATGAAAGCTTAAGTGGACAGGTTATTTCAACAGGGAGGAGGGTACATAGCCTTCCAGCTTTTTCCCATCCTGAGTGAAAGAAATCTTTGTCCATTTTTGTCCGTCCTCTCCGGTTACCTCTTTTAATATGGTTACCTTTGTACCATTTTGCAAAGTGGCACGAATGTCTGCATAAGGCGAAGCGTAAGTGCGTATCTGAGCAACAGCATTGCCACCGGCGGAGGTATTTGAATTATTGGAATTGGAACCTGTGGAAGAACCTCCTGTTCCGGGAGAAGAACTTCCTACGTTCAGCAGATCGCCGCGGATATAACCCTCCAGGGAAACGCCATTTAATGTGTAGGCGATCTTGTACCATTTTCGTCCGTCATCCCCAGTCTTTTCCGAACGGATGGTAACATTGGTTCCGGCGGACAGTTTGGAACGTATATCTCCATTGGTGGAAGCGAAAGTACGAATATTGGCAACAGCCGGTCGTATGGTTGCAGGTGTGTTAGACGTGCTTCCGGAGGAAGTGCCGGGGGAACTGGCGGTTCCGGACCCGGATCCTGAAAGCATGTCCGAACGAACATAACCATTTAACTGATAACCTCTATCTTGATAAGATACCTTGTACCAGGTTTTCCCGTCATCACCGGTTTTGGAAGAAATCAAGGTAACTTGAGTGCCTCTGGTCAGCCGGGATCGGATATCGGCATTGGTGGAGGCATAAGAACGGATTCTTACAATGTCACCATTTATGTAGCGTATACCGGACAAGTCTGTAGAATTGGAACTTGTACCACCGGGATTGGTATCTGATAGCAGATCTCCCCGGATATAACCTTCCATGGAAGTGCCGTTTTTGGTAAAGGAAATTTTATACCAGGTTTTGCCGTCGTTTGTTCCTGTTTTAGAGGAAAGAACCGTGACGCTGGTTCCCCGATCCAGTCGGGAACGAATGTCTCCGTTGGTGGAGGCATAGGAACGGACGATTGCCACGCTGGGTTTTACATAGCGGGTGGAGCCTGAACCTGCTGCAGTGCCGCCTGCGGTGCTAGAAGTGCTTCCACCGGAAGAATTGCCGGATACGCTGCCGGATACATTCAGCAGATCCGCCCGTACAAAGCCCTCCTTTGCATCACCGTTATAGGCAAAATAGACGTTGTACCATTTAAGGCCGTCATCTCCAGTGGTTTCGGAAATGATAGTAACTTTTGTGCCTTGTGTAAGCTTGCACACAATAGAAGAACCGGTGGAAGCCTGGGAGCGGACGTTTAAGATACGATTTTTAACCGTACCGGTTGCTCTGGCAGCCTGAGAAGAAAACCCCGGCCCCAGGGGTGCCAGTAATAATGAAAGCAATAACAGCACGGAAAGAAGAAAGCTTGTCCGCCTGTGAATTATTTTGATTAACATAAAATACCCCCTCTACCTTACATTCAATAAAGAAACTACAAGTGTAAAAAACACCATTTTCAGTATAAGCTTCCTTATCAAAAAAAGCAAGGAACCGAGGGCAGTATTAAGAAAATCTTTCGAATTATGTCAACAAAGTAAGCCCGGAAATGTCAGAATCAATCACAAGGGAATAATTGGTATAGTAAACCACAAAGCCAGGCTTGGCACTTCCCGGCTTTTTTACGTGCTTCTTTTCCACATAATCAATCTCTACCTTTTCATTCCCACGGCTCTTGGAATAATAGGCGGCAAGGCGGCCGGCTTCCTCAAAGGCACGGTCAGGCACCTCTTTTCCCTCGCTTTTCAGGATTACATGAGAGCCGGCAGTCCCCTTGGCGTGAAACCACCAGTCATTGCCTGAGGCAAACTTGAAAGTCAGCTCATCATTCTGCAGGTTGTTTTTCCCCACGTAGATGTGAAATCCGTCACTGGAAAGATAGTGGAAAGGCCTTGAGGTTATCTTTGGCTTTTTATCCTGACTTCTTCGTTTGCGGATGTAGCCGGATTCCATCAGCTCTTCCCGAATCTGCACCAGATCTTCTTCGGAAAGAGCGATTTCCAAAGCCTGGCTGATGGACTCCAGATGCTCTACTTCTTTTTCTGTCTCGGCAAGGAGTTCTGTGACGGCTTCATAAGTCCGTTTTAGTTTTCCGTATTTGTCAAAATATTTTTTTGCGTTCTCCTGGGCGGTTAATTGGGGATCTAAGGGAATGGTGATGGTCTCATTGGTATAATAATTCAGGGCATTCATAGACCGGGCTCCCTCCTCCAGGTCATAACCATAGGCGTGGAGCAGTTCTCCGTAGATCTTGTATTTTTCTCGTTTTTCCGTATCCCTAAGCTGCCTTGCCTGGAGATCGTATTTTTTACGGCTTCGTTCCAAAGTGGTTTGTACGATTCTTCGCAGATCCAAAGATTTTTGCCGGATTCGGGTGATGGTATTCTTGGAGGCATAGTAGGTTTCCAGAAGAGCAGAAATGCTGGAAAAGGACCGGCTCTCCAGATCTTCATAAACGGTGAGGGGAAAGGCGGCAAATTCGACCGGCTCTTTACCCTGAAAGAGGATCTGGGGGGCAAATTGCTCCCTCCTGACATCCTCAAGGAGACGAAGAAGCTGATGAAGCAGCATTTCCCGTTCATTTTCCGTCAGAACCGACGGCGGTTCGGCGGAATTCAGGCAGGCCCTGTGACAAAGCTCTTCCGCCATCACCGGAGAAAATCCCGTGAGAGTGGTATAAATTGCCTTGCCAAGGGGTAAGGGTTTCCCGCAGATTGCCTGAAGCATGGCAGTACCGTCCGAGGACAGAGGATTTAGCTTTTCCTGGGTAACAGGAATAAAATAGGTTCGTCCCGGAAGTACTTCCCGCACAGAGCTGACTGCGGAGGATACATGCTTGATGCTGTCAAGAATCATACCATTTTCCTGGCAGAAGATGAGATTGCTGTGCTTTCCCATCAACTCCACGATAAGAAGCTTGCGGCAAAGATCCCCAAGCTCGTTTAAGTGTTCGATTTCAAATTGTAAAATTCGCTCCAAAGACGGCTGGGTGACGCTTACAATCTTTCCTCCGCCCAAATGCTTGCGTAAAAGCATACAGAAGCCAGGTGCAGTCATTGGACTGGGCTTATTGCTGCCGGTGAGATAAAGAAGCGGCAGGCTTGCGGAAGCTGAGATCAATAGCCGGTACTGATTTTTATTGTTTTTTATGGTAAGAAGCAGTTCGTCCGTCTCCGGCTGGGCGATCTTGGTGATCCGTCCGCCCACGAGTGCGTCGGAGAGTTCGCTGCGAAGACTTGCAACTGTGATTCCGTCAAAAGCCATGAAGTTCCTCCTATTACAAGTTCCGTAAGTGCCTTTGTATACACCTTTGTCTAAATCAATTTCCAGCCACAAAAAGATGTGTCTGTAAATTGATTTGTGCACACAAAGGCACTTACTGATTAAAGTTGCTACGCAACAGTACGAATTTGAATGTATCTGTATTATCAGTCTTTAGTATACTGGACGACGGAGGAATTTTCAACTGAAATTCCTCCGGTTGGTAATTGTAATACCTATAAGAATTCGTTATACTGTACGTAAGCACCACCGGATATTTCCTGTGAATGTACTGGCAAAATATTTTTGAGTGAAAAGGGGAAAGTATATGCTGAAAGAAAAAATGGAACAATCAGGCATCCTGAAAGCACTGGAAGAACTGGGATACGATTATGAAGTGATTTTTGGAAATCTGACACCGGATCAGGAGAAGATCTATGCATCTTATTCCTGGCAGAAAGTTACCTGTATGAAAGATGGGATTCGTTCCCGTTATGTGATTCATGGAGTTCCCTCAGAGGAACTTTTAAAGGAGCATCCCTGGGAAGAATGGTTTTTCCAGTTTGATAAGCCCCATCATCATGTGCTCTTTACAAAAAAGCAGGATTGCTGCAATCAGGAGATCTTCATTGCTGAAAATGACCAGGAGCATCCAAAGGAGATATGCGGCAGAACCTGGTATTACTATGAAGACGGCAACAGTCTGCCATACCTGGCACAGAAATAGGAAAGAGGGGGGGCCTCCAAACGGCTATGACAGAGACGGTTTGACAGGTTTTGCAGCTTTGCAGCTGCATTATCAAACGATATCCCGATTTTGATATACCGCTGCCGCAACCCGATATGAGATAAAAAACCAGCCAACGGAAATTGCAAGAACGATATGAAAAGCCAACAGGATATTGTTTTTTACAGGAATAAAGAGATTTGTGAGAAGAACAAGACCAACAATAATACCTGTTGATGCCATAAAGGACATCATAAAAACAATCTGGGATTTTTCCGGGTCAAACAGATAAGCACACGGTAAGCTGATTCCACCCGCCAATAAAGTGGCACTCATTCCAATAGCGGCATATAAGCACAGAGAATGAGCCGTTATAGCCATTCCCACTAACATAAGCACGATACATGGAATAAGTGCTGTAATTAGTCCGACTACCGCAAGGAAGATGTAAAAGATAAATTTTTCGCTGATAATCTGCTTTCTTGATACGGGCATGGCAATCACATTTTTATTCCATTTTGATCCTGCGTCGCTTGTGATACTGATAAAAACCGCTGTTGTGGAAGCAACCGGGGCTAAAATCAGAAGTGCACTCGTTTCCAGTAAAAAGGACAATCCAAAGCCCAAAACAATCAGGCTAACGATAGTTACAAGAATATTGCTCTTTGCAATATAGAGATCTTTTAATAAAATACCTTTCATTACCGTTCCCCCTTTACATAGAGAAGTATGATTTCATCAATCGTAGCTGGCACAAACAATGCTTTCGGATATTTCTTCTGCATTTTATCCCGATTGGAAATTAAAATCTGCCATTCATAATCCATTTTTCGATATGCAATAATATCCGATTTATCCAGTGCGTCAAATTGTGCTGCTCCACATTTTATAATGCCATATTGCTCAATCAGTTCATCTTTCGTCTTGAAAAATACAACCTTTCCCTCATGGATAAAAACAATGTAGTCGGCAATTTTTTCCAAATCGCTGGTAATGTGGGAAGACAGCAGGACGGAGTGTTCCTCGTCCTGCACAAAGTCCAAGAGCATATCCAGAATATCGTCCCGGATAACAGGGTCAAGTCCACTGGTGGCTTCGTCCAGAATCAGCAGCTTACAATGGTGCGAAAGGGCTGCGGAAATAGCCAGCTTCATTTTCATGCCCCTGGAAAACTGTTTGATCTGCTTGTCAGGAGACAAAGAAAATTGTTTCAGCAACCGAAAATAAGTTTGCTCGTCCCATGTGCCATAGATATTTTTCATGATCCGGTTGATTTTCCCGGGAGAAAGAATTTCCGGGTAATTACTTCCGTCAAATACTACGCCAATCTGTTCTTTTGTTTCACTGTCCAGGGTATCCTTTCCCAATACCGCAACATGACCGGCTTCTTTTTGGATAAGTCCCAAAGCTGCATTTATTGTCGTGCTTTTCCCCGCACCATTTTCGCCAATCAGCCCAACAATAGAGCCCCTTGGAACGCTAAAAGAAACATGGTCCAAAACAAAATCCGGATATGTTTTGGTAAGCCCCGAGATCGTCAAAGCATTGTTCATAGTCAATCCTCCTCATACAATAATGTCAGCAAATTGAGTAATTTATTAAGCGGTATTCCGTTTGTACGGGCAATCTCAATGGCTTTGCTAAAGTGTTCCTCTATTTTTTTCTGCTGTTCTTCGAGATAAAAGTCCTGGTTTTGTGCTGATACATAACAACCCTTTCCGGCTGTCGTCTCGATAAAACCGTCTGTTTGAAGAATATCATATGCCTTTTGAACAGTCAAAACACTTATCTGCAAGGATTTTGCCAGAGAACGGATGGAGGGAAGTGCTTCCCCGGCTTTCAGTTCGCCATTCATAATCTGCGATTTGATTTGTGTTGAAATCTGCTCGTACAGAGGGCGACTTGTCTTGTTGCTCACAATAATTTCCAAAGTCCCACCGCCTTTCTGTCTTATACTGTATTGCTATTACAAATACAGTATAAGACAATACATGGCAGATGTCAAGAGGGAGGATAAAAAAGTTCTTGCATTGTAAAAAGAAATGTAGTATAATTTTTGAAATTTAAAGGCGAATTGTGTCTTTTTTTTTGAGCAAATTTAGGAAACGGTATACCTTTATGCCCTGAAAGGACGGGCAGACAGAAAGGAGTACAGGATGAAAGCTTTTCTGATATTGGAGGACGGACACGTATTTACAGGTACCTGCATAGGTGCGGCTCGTGAAGTGATAAGTGAGATAGTATTTAACACTTCCATGACCGGCTATCTGGAGGTGCTGACAGATCCCTCCTATGCGGGCCAGGCCGTAGTGATGACCTATCCACTGATTGGAAACTATGGAATCTGCCGTGAGGATATGGAATCGGCACGCCCCTGGCTGGACGGATTTATTGTGCGGGAGCTGTCCAGAATCCCCAGCAACTTTCGAAGCCAGGATACGATTCAACACTTTTTAGAGGAATATGATATCCCGGGAATTGCGGGAATCGATACGAGAGCCCTTACCCGAATTCTAAGGGAGAGGGGCACCATGAATGGCATGATTACTACGAATGAAAGCTTTTCCTTAGAGGAGGTGCTTCCAAAGCTTAAGGCCTACACCACCGGCAATGTAGTCGAAAGGGTCACTCTAAAAGAAGCTTACACTCTTGCCGGTGACGGTTTTAAGGTAGCACTTCTCGATCTGGGAGCAAAACAGAATATTTCCCGTTCTCTACATCAAAGAGGCTGTCAGGTAACGGTTTATCCGGCGGCCACATCTGCACAGGAGATCTTGTCCGGCAGGCCTGACGGCATTATGCTTTCCAACGGCCCCGGAGATCCCAAGGAATGTGTCTCTATTATAGAAGAAATTCGCACCCTTTATCACACGGATATCCCCATTTTCGCAATATGTCTGGGCCATCAGCTGATGGCGTTGGCAACGGGAGCCGACACTTATAAATTGAAATACGGCCATCGGGGAGGGAATCACCCGGTTCGTGACCTGAAAACGGGAAAAGTATATATCTCATCTCAGAATCATGGCTATGCGGTGGATACCAAGAGCCTTGACCCCAAGGTGGCGGTTCCTGCCTTTGAAAATGTCAATGACGGAACCAACGAGGGACTTGCGTATGCAGGAAAGCAGATCTTTACTGTGCAGTTCCACCCGGAGGCCTGTCCGGGCCCCCAGGATTCCGGCTATCTGTTTGACCGTTTTATGGAAATGATGGGGGTGAAAAAGTATGCCTAAAAATCCGGATATCAAAAAAGTACTTGTAATCGGCTCCGGACCCATTGTGATTGGTCAGGCGGCGGAGTTTGACTATGCGGGAACCCAGGCCTGCCGTTCCTTAAAAGAGGAGGGCGTCGAGGTAGTTCTGCTCAATTCCAATCCGGCTACCATTATGACGGATAAGGACATTGCGGATCGGGTGTACATCGAGCCTTTGACCGTAGAGGTGGTAGAACAGCTTATTTTAAAAGAACAGCCCGACAGCGTGCTTCCCACTCTGGGCGGACAGGCAGGCTTGAATCTTGCCATGGAGCTGGAGGAACGGGGATTCTTGCGTGAGCACAGGGTACGGCTTATCGGAACTACCTCCGAGACCATCAAAAAGGCGGAAGATCGACTGGAATTCAAAAGCACCATGGAGAAAATCGGCGAGCCGGTGGCGGCATCCCTGGTGGTAGAAAATGTAGAAGACGGACTGGCCTTTGCGGGCCGCATCGGCTACCCGGTAGTTTTACGTCCGGCCTATACTCTGGGAGGAAGCGGCGGAGGAATCGCCCGCAATCAGGAGGAACTGGAGGAGATTCTTGCAAATGGTCTCAGACTTTCCCGTGTGGGACAGGTTCTTGTAGAACGGTGCATTGCAGGCTGGAAAGAGATCGAATATGAGGTCATGCGGGACGGTGCAGGCAACTGCATTACCGTATGTAATATGGAAAATATTGATCCCGTAGGTGTCCATACAGGAGACAGCATCGTAGTGGCTCCCTCTCAGACCCTGGGAGATAAAGAATACCAAATGCTTCGGACCTCGGCTCTCAATATCATCAGTGAGCTGAACATTACCGGCGGCTGCAACGTCCAGTACGCTCTGCATCCCGAAAGCTTTGAGTATTGCGTTATAGAGGTGAATCCCCGTGTAAGCCGTTCCTCGGCCCTGGCTTCCAAAGCTACCGGCTACCCCATCGCCCGTGTGGCGGCAAAGATTGCCATTGGCTATACCCTGGATGAGATTCCCAATGCCATTACGGGGCAGACCATGGCCAGCTTTGAACCAATGCTGGATTACTGCGTCGTAAAGCTGCCAAGACTTCCCTTTGACAAGTTCATCAGTGCCAAGCGGACCCTGACCACACAGATGAAAGCTACTGGGGAAGTGATGTCTATCTGCGACAGCTTCGAGGGAGCACTTATGAAAGCCATCCGTTCCCTGGAGCAGCATGTGGACTGCCTGCTATCTTATGATTTCTCGGATTTATCCAGAGAGGAAATCTTAAAGAAGCTGGGGATTGTGGATGACCGGCGGATATGGCTCATTGCAGAAGCACTAAGGAAAGGCATTTCCTATGAGGAGATTCATGAGATCACAAAGATTGACCTGTGGTTTATTGACAAGATTGCCATTCTTACAGAGATGGAGGAGACTCTTAAGACCCGGGAATTGACACCGGAGCTTTTGAAAGAAGCAAAGCGGATAGAATTCCCGGATGGAGTGATTGCTAGGCTCACGGGAAAGAGCGAGGAAGAGATCAAGGCCCTGCGGTATGAAAACGGCATTACGGCGGCCTATAAGATGGTGGACACCTGTGCGGCGGAATTTGCCGCATCCACCCCCTATTACTATTCCGTATTCGGAAGCGAAAATGAAGCGGTAAAAACCGGGGACCGCAAAAAAGTACTGGTACTGGGCTCTGGTCCCATCCGCATTGGCCAGGGGATTGAGTTTGACTTCTGCTCCGTTCACTGTACCTGGGCCTTTTCAAAAGAGGATTATGAGACCATCATCGTCAACAACAACCCGGAGACCGTAAGTACGGATTTTGATATTGCGGATAAGCTGTATTTTGAGCCTTTGACACCGGAGGATGTGGAAAGCATTGTAAACCTGGAGCATCCCGACGGGGCAGTGGTACAATTTGGCGGTCAGACAGCCATAAAGCTGACGGAAAGCCTCATGAAAATGGGCGTGCCCATCTTAGGCACCTCCGCAGAAAACGTAGACGCAGCCGAGGATCGGGAGCTTTTTGACAAGATTCTGGAGGAGTGTGAGATTCCAAGGCCAAAGGGACATACGGTTTACACGGCAGAAGAAGCCAAGCGGGCAGCTAATGAGCTTGGCTATCCGGTTCTGGTACGCCCCTCCTACGTGCTGGGCGGCCAGGGCATGCAGATTGCCATTAACGATGAGGACGTGGAGGAATTCATCGGGATCATCAACCGGATCGCTCAGGAGCACCCCATACTGGTAGACAAATATCTCCAGGGCAAGGAGATAGAGGTGGACGCAGTCTGTGACGGGGAGGATATCCTGATTCCCGGCATAATGGAACACATAGAACGGGCGGGCATTCATTCCGGAGACAGCATTTCCGTCTATCCAGCCAGAAGCATCAGTAGCAAGGTAAAAGCAACCATAGAAGAGTACACCCGGAGACTGGCCCGGTCTCTCCATGTAATCGGACTGATTAACATTCAGTTCATTGCCGTGGGAGAAGAGGTCTATGTAATAGAAGTAAATCCCAGATCCAGCCGTACGGTACCTTACATCAGCAAGGTCACAGGAATTCCCATTGTACCATTGGCCACAAAAGTGATTCTGGGGCACAAGATCCGGGAACTTGGGTTTACACCGGGCTTACAGAGGGAGGCAGATTATTTTGCCATTAAGATGCCAGTCTTTTCTTTTGAAAAGATCCGGGGTGCAGACATAAGCTTAGGGCCGGAGATGAAGTCTACCGGAGAGTGCCTTGGGATCGCAACGACCTTTAATGAAGCCTTGTACAAGGCATTTTTAGGGGCAGGAATCCGCCTGCCCAAGCATAAGAACATAATCATGACTGTTCGGGATGAGGATAAAGAAGAGGCAGTAGAACTGGCTAAGCGTTTTGAGTCTCTGGGCTACCGTATCTATGCCACCAAGGGCACGGCCCGGGCACTTCTGGAAGCGGATGTATCCGTGCGTCTCACCAGAAAGCTGGAGCAGGAATCCCCCAATATTCTGGACCTGATCCTGGGGCATAAGATCGATCTGGTCATAGACACCCCATCCCAGGGCGTGGAGCACAGCCATGACGGATTTGTCATCCGAAGAAATGCAATCGAGACGGGAGTCAACGTGCTTACGGCCATCGACACGGCCAGAGCCTTAGTGACCAGCCTGGAGAATACAGACGTGACGGGGCTGACATTGGTTGATATTGCACAGATTTAAAGGAGAGGTAAATCAAGGGGGAAGAAATGGAAAAAGAGGATAAGATTATTTCGAAAATATGTTCGGAACAGGGAGGAAAGTGTTTTACGGAAAAAGAAGCGGCCTGGGCATTTCCCCCACGTCCTTTCGACGGCCACAAAGGGACATTCGGAAAGATCTTAATCACAGGCGGCAGCGTAGGGCTGACAGGGGCACCGGTTCTTGCGGCAGGGGCAGCGGCGAGAACCGGAAGCGGTCTGGTATACCTGGGCGTACCGGGGGAGATATATCCCATCACAGCCGCCATGTGTCTGGAAGCCATGCCCTTTCCCCTGAAAGGAAGCAAAGGAATGCTCTCGAGAGAAGCTCTTTTTGGAATCCTGGAGCGAATGAACACCTGCGATGCCGGACTAATCGGACCCGGAATCGGGCGTGGCCAGGAGCTGGAGATTCTGGTCCGACGGCTCTTGGAACAGGTAGAGACACCCCTGGTTGTGGACGCAGACGCACTCTATGCTATCCGAAAAAACAAAAAAGTTTTAAAAACCCGAAGCGAAAAAGGAAGAGTAACCATACTTACACCCCACGAGGGAGAATTTGCCTATCTGGGAGGGCAGCTCACAAAGTACCAGGCAGGCAGCGAAGATCCAAAGATCCGGGAAGAGCGAAACCGGGAACGGATTCAGTCGGCAAAAAGCTTTGCCAGAGAATACGGATGTATATTGGTGCTCAAAGGCCCTAATACCGTAACGGCGGATCCCGATGGAGCCACATGGATCAACACAACCGGAAACAGCGGAATGGCAAAAGGCGGCAGCGGAGACATACTGGCCGGAATGATAACCTCACTGCTGGGACAGCATCTGGAACCGGTCACCGCAGCCGCCCTGGCAGTCTGGCTTCACGGCCATGCCGGAGACCTCTGCAAAGAAGAAATGGGCGAATTCGGAATGCTCCCAAGGGATATCCTGGAGCGAATCCCCCTATCCATCCTCTCCTTGCAAAGGAAATAGAGACTCACCTCTTAATCTCGGCTTGCTATTTGCCTGTTATTTATCGTAAAAAATAAATTTCCCATTAATTCTTTGTGCAATACATTGTGTTTTTCGTGCATATAGCATATACTGTAATCGCCTGCAGGTTTGACATTTCTCTCAATCAGCCTAACAGCGAGACGGTTGCCGCCATGCTGGAGGCAGAAAGGATTGCGAAAGATTCGGCGGTAAAAGGATACACGGATCTGGATGAACTGTTCGCAGACCTGAAAGCATGAGAAAAACAGAATATGATGTCCTGATTGTTTATAGATTGAAAGAATGCTATAATAAAAATAATACTTAACAAGCGGAAAAGAAAATATAAAAATCTCAGCGTTGGTGATGAAGTGAACATTACGATTTTAGACAAGATGAACAGCCAGAAGATTGATACGAGAGTGTAAAAGAGAAGACGTTTAATAGAATCAGATGCCTTTGTTATTTCCAGTGGAAGAACGGTGGAAGAGATAGATGAATATATAAAGGAGATGCGGTCTGGTGATAGAATTTGTCTTACAGTTGAGGAATTGGATTAGTTATGGAGCAAAGCGAGGTACCCGACTTTGAAATGGAATAAATACACCCTGAAAACAACAACCGAAGCCGAAGACATCATCAGCAACATGATGATGGAAGCCGGAATCGAGGGAATCGAGATCGAGGACAAGATCCCTCTATCCCAGCGTGACAAAGAGCAGATGTTCGTAGACATCCTGCCGGACATACCGGAAGACGACGGCATAGCCTATATCAGCTTCTATCTGGAGCCGGACACAGATCAGGAAGCCATGCTCTCAAAAGTCCGGGCAGGCTTAGAAGAGATCCAGACCTGGGGCCTGTCCATCGGAGAGGGAACCATCACCGCATCCGAGACAGAGGACAAAGACTGGATCAACAACTGGAAAGAATATTTCCATCAATTCTATGTGGACGACATCCTGATCAAGCCCTCCTGGGAGGAGACAAAGTCAGAAGATCAGGACAAGCTTCTGATACAGATCGATCCGGGAACGGCATTTGGAACGGGAATGCATGAGACAACCCAGCTCTGCATCCGTCAGATACGCAAACACCTGACAAAAGAAACAAAGCTTCTGGATGTAGGCACAGGCAGCGGAATCCTGTCCATCATCAGCCTGAAGCTGGGAGCAAAAGAAGCCAGGGGAACGGATTTGGATCCCTGTGCAGCAGAAGCAGTAAAAGAGAATCTGGAAGCCAACCAGATTGCTGCAGACGCCTTTGAACTTCGAATTGGAAACATCATAGACGACAGAGAAATACAGGAATGGGCGGGGTATGAGAGCTATGACATTGTAGTGGCAAACATTCTGGCGGAAGTGCTGGTGCCCTTAACCCCGGTAGTACTTAAGCATCTAAAGCCCGGCGGAATCTATATCACCTCCGGAATCATTGACGATAAAGAAGAACTGATGGTAAAAACAGTAAAAGACTGCGGCTTTGAGGTGCTGGAGGTTACCTATCAGGGCGAATGGGTTTCCGTGACAGCCAGAAAACCGGAACAGGAGAATTGAGTCATGCATCGTTTTTTTGCAGATCCCTCCCAAATCAAGGAAAAAGAGATCATTTTAACGGGAACAGACGTAAACCACATCCGCAATGTCCTGCGTATGCACACCGGCGAGGAGATACTCATAAGCAATGGTCAGGGAACCGACTATCACTGCAGGCTGGGGAACATAGATGAGACATCCGTAACAGCTTCCATTATGTGGCGTCTGGATGGCAATGCGGAACTTCCCGTTACCATCACCCTGTTCCAGGGACTGCCCAAAGGGGATAAGCTGGAATTCATCATCCAGAAATGCGTAGAGCTTGGGGCGGCCAGAATCGTTCCGGTCCGGACCAGGCGAACCATCGTAAAGCTGGATGCCAAAAAAGAGCAGGCAAAGAGGAAGCGGTGGATGGGAATATCCGAGAGTGCAGCCAAGCAGTCCGGAAGAGGAATCGTTCCCGAGATAGGCCAGGTGACGGACTTCTCCGAAGCCGTAAAGGAAGCAAGGAGCATGGATGTCTGCCTGATCCCCTATGAGCTGGCAAAGGGGATAGAGCATACGAGAGAAGTATGCACAGCCATAAAGCTCGGCCAATCAGTAGGGATCTTTATCGGTCCCGAGGGCGGATTTGAGGAGGAGGAGGTCTCCATGGCCATAGAAGCAGGTGCGATCCCCCTTACCCTGGGAAAGCGGATACTGAGGACCGAGACGGCAGGCATGGCACTGATCTCCGTGCTGGCATATCTGCTGGAGCAGTAGCAGAACTCATAGAGTGATGTCCGGATATTGACTTATGAACAGGAGATCTTCGGATTGCAATAGAACAGGAAACCGTAACTGTGAAAGTATGGAACAGTTATAAGAAAGCGTAAAAACATGGAAGTATATTTAGATAATTCAGCCACCACCCAGTGCTATAAGAAAGCGGCGGAGCGAGTGTACCAGGTCATGACGGAGGAATACGGCAATCCCTCCTCTCTTCATCACAAGGGTGTAGAAGCGGAACAGGTTCTGCGGGAGACGAAAAAGATCCTTGCCCATAATCTAAAGGTCCAGGAAAAGGAACTCTATTTTACCTCAGGGGGAACGGAAAGCGACAATCTTGCCCTGATTGGCTGTGCCCATGCCAACCAGAGAGCCGGAAAGCATCTGATTACCACGGCCATTGAACATCCGGCAGTGCATCAGGCCATGGGGTACCTGGAGGAACAGGGCTTTCGAATCACCTATCTTCCGGTGGACTCAGAGGGAATTGTCCGTTTGTCAGATCTTAGGGAAGCCCTTTGCGAGGATACCATCCTGGTCTCCGTTATGTATGTGAACAACGAGGTAGGATCCGTGCAGCCCATAGGAGAGATAGGGGAGCTTTTGAAAAAGAGGGAAAAGCCCGTCCTGTTTCATGTAGATGCCGTGCAGGCGTACGGAAAATACCAGATTCACCCCAAAAAGCTTCATGTAGATCTCATGTCAGTCAGCAGCCATAAGATCCATGGTCCCAAGGGAATGGGTCTCCTCTATGTGGGAGAGGGTGTCAAGATACGTCCTCTGCTCTACGGGGGCGGTCAGCAAAAGGATCTCCGTCCGGGGACGGAAAATGTACCGGGAATTGCAGGCTTTGGAGAAGCGGTCCGGGAGATTTATACGGATTTTGAGGAAAAAAGACAGCGTCTCTATGAACTGAAAGCGTATTTTATAAAAGGAATACAGGAGCTAGAGGGCACGGTCGTCAATGGCAAAGCGGGACAAGACAGTGCACCTCATATCGTCAGCGTCAGCTTTGAGGGAGTCCGCAGCGAGGTCTTACTCCATGCCCTGGAGGATCGGGGAATCTACGTCTCTTCCGGATCCGCCTGTGCATCCAATCATCCGGCGGTCAGCGGGACCTTAAAGGCCATGGGAATCAGGCGGGAGCTTTTGGATTCCACGCTTCGCTTCAGCTTCAGTGAATTTACCACCGAGGAAGAACTTACTTATTGTCTGAAAACGCTGGGAGAACTGCTTCCCGTGCTTCGCAGATTCAGAAGACATTAATATATCGGAAAAGGAGTCGTATATGTTCAAAGCTTTTTTGATAAAATATGGAGAGATTGCAATCAAGGGAAAGAACAGGTATCTCTTTGAGGATGCCCTGGTTTCTCAGATTCGCCATGCCTTAAAAGAGGTAGAGGGTACCTTTCGTGTTACCAAGGAGCAGGGACGAATCTATGTGGAAGCCCTGGAGGATTATGATTATGAGGAAACGGTAGATGCCTTAAAGCGGGTATTTGGCATCGTGGGAATCTGCCCGGTGGTGATCCTTAAGGACGAGGGCTTTGAGCGACTGGCCCAGGAGGTAGTGAGTTATCTTCACGACCGTTACGGAGACTGTGAAAAAACGTTCAAGGTACATGCACGGAGGGCACGTAAAACCTACCCTCTGCAGTCCATGGAGTTAAATGCACAGCTTGGCGGCAGGATCCTGGACAGCTTTCCCAAGATGCAGGTGGATGTTCACAACCCGGAGCTTATGCTGCATGTGGAGATTCGGGAGCGGATCTATCTCTATTCCGATGTGATTCCGGGTCCGGGCGGAATGCCGGTGGGAACCAACGGCAAATCCATGCTTCTCCTTTCCGGTGGCATCGACAGTCCGGTGGCCGGGTATATGGTGGCAAAGCGTGGGGTAAAGATTGATGCGGTATATTTTCATGCACCGCCCTATACCAGTGAGAGGGCAAAGCAGAAAGTGGTGGATCTGGCGGCGAAAGTAGCCCGCTATGCAGGACCCATCTATCTGTATGTGGTGAATTTTACGGATATTCAGTTATATATTTACGAAAAATGTCCTCATGAAGAGCTGACCATCATTATGCGGCGATATATGATGCGGATTGCGGAACGGATTGCAGAGAAGACAGGCTCTCTGGGTTTGATTACAGGGGAGAGCATCGGCCAGGTGGCAAGTCAGACGGTACAGAGCCTTGCGGCTACCAATGAGGTCTGCACCATGCCCGTATTCCGGCCCCTGATTGCTTTTGATAAAGAGGATATCGTGACCATCTCCAAGCGGATCGATACCTTTGAGACCTCGATCCAACCCTTTGAGGACTGCTGTACCATCTTTGTGGCCAAGCATCCGGTGACCAAGCCGAACATCAAAGTGATCAAACGCTCGGAGACGAAGCTTGTGGAGAAGATCGATGCCATGGTGGACGAAGCCATCGATACGGCGGAGTTAATTGTAGTGGGATAATTTACAAAAAAGAGGGTGTCGCAAAATAAAACATCATCCATTTCCATATGGGAAACGTCTACTGTTTTATTTTGCGGCATCCCTATAATCAAAACCGGTATGTCGTTCAGCCTGCTATTCAACAATGTAAGGCTGCAGTGTATTCAGCACGGATTCCAACTCTTCCTCTGCATGTATGTTCAGATCAATGGGTTTTGACAGATCCAGACTGAAGATTCCCATGATGGATTTGGCATCAATGACATAACGGCCGGAAACCAGATCAAAGTCTACGTCAAATCTTGTAATATCATTTACAAAGGACTTTACCTTTTCAATGGAATTCAGGCATATTTTTACGGTTTTCATGGTAAATACCTCCTCATATTAATAATAATCAGCTTGATTTAATCTTAATACCAGGGTTGGTAAAAGTCAATAGCGGAAAGGAATGTTAGAGATGAAAAAGGTTGCTTTGCACAGCTTAGGCTGTAAGGTAAATGCTTATGAGACGGAAGCTATGCAGCAGCTTCTTATAAAGGCGGGCTATGAAATTGTGCCCTTTGATGTGGGGGCGGATATTTATATTATTAATACCTGCACGGTAACGAATATTGCGGATCGCAAATCCAGACAGATGCTCCATCGTGCAAAAAAAATGAATCCCCATGCACTGGTAGTTGCTGCCGGATGTTACGTTCAGACGGCTGGAGAAAAAGTTTGTGAGGATGATTCGATTGACCTGATTATTGGTAATAATAAAAAAAAGGACCTGATTTCGATTCTGGAGAATTATGAGAAAGGCCGGGGAACAGAGACTCTAATTGACATCAACCATACAAAGGAATATGAGGGCCTGTCCCTGGAGAAAACGGCGGAACACACAAGGGCTTATGTGAAAGTTCAGGACGGGTGTAATCAGTTTTGCAGTTATTGTATTATTCCCTATGCAAGGGGACGGGTGAGGAGCAGGAGACCCGAGGAGGTTCAAAAAGAAGTAGAGCAGTTGGCCGCAAATGGGTATCAGGAGGTGGTCCTTACGGGGATTCACCTCAGCTCTTATGGTGTGGATCTGGAGAAAGGGGATTTGCTTTCACTTATTGAGACGGTTCATAGAGTGCAGGGAATTCGGCGTATTCGTCTGGGATCCCTGGAGCCAAGAATCATTACGGAAGAGTTTGTCCAAGCTCTGTCCGGGAAGGAAAAACTCTGTCCGCATTTTCACCTGTCACTGCAAAGCGGCTGTGATACGGTGCTAAAAAGAATGAATCGTCGTTATTCCACGGAAGAATATGAAAAAGCATGCATACTGTTGCGGCGGGCTTTTGAACATCCGGCATTGACTACGGATGTGATTGTAGGATTTCCGGGAGAGACACAAGAGGAATTTGAAAAGACAGAGGAATTTTTAAAGCATATTCAATTTTTTCAAACCCATATTTTTAAGTATTCCAGAAGAAAGGGGACAAAGGCAGATCGGATGGAGGGGCAGATTACGGAAGCCGTAAAAGCCGAACGCAGCCGGATTCTCTTAAAGTTGAATGCGGAAAATGAAAAGCGGTATCTAAAGGAGCAGCTGGGATGTCAGGTGGAAATTTTGGTGGAAGAACCCATAGAAGTTCAAGGGAACTATTACCAGTCCGGCCATACGAAAGAGTATTGTAAGGCGATCTTTTCCTCAAAACGGAATTTCACAGGCCAGGTGGTCCAAGCTGTAGCAGAAAAACAGTTGGAAAATGAACTTCTCTTATGTAAACTTATCTGAAAAGGTATTGTATTTTTCAAAAATTTAGAGTAGAATAGTGGGTAGTGGTTTCAGGAGCGTGAAAAATGGGTAGATTGGATAGTACACAAAACTTTAAAGTAATGCCGGAGACTGAGAATCGGGTGGGTGATATTTTGCATCAGGTTTATCAGGCCATGACAGAAAAAGGCTATAATCCGGTAAACCAGATTGTAGGATATATTATGTCCGGAGATCCTACTTATATCACAAGCCATAACAATGCCCGCAGTTTGATTATGAAAGTGGAGCGTGATGAGTTGGTTGAGGAACTTTTAAAGGTCTATATTAAGACGACCGTAAAGTAGGCGGGAATAATTTATGAGAGTCATGGGACTGGACTTTGGTTCAAAGACTGTGGGAGTTGCCATAAGTGATCCCTTGGGTATCACGGCCCAGCCGATAGAGATCGTCAGAAGGAAATCGGAAAATAAGTTAAGGCAGACCCTTGCACGTCTGGAGGAACTGATAAAAGAATACCAGGTTACGCAGCTTGTGCTGGGACTTCCCAAAAATATGAACAATACCCTGGGCGAGCGGGCAGAGAAGTCTCTGGAGTTTAAAGAAATGCTGGAGAGACGGACTGGCCTGCCTGTTGTTATGTGGGATGAGAGGCTGACTACTGTAGAGGCCAACCGGACTTTGATGGAAGGGAATGTGCGAAGAGAGAATAGGGGCAGGTATGTGGATGCCATTGCGGCTGTTCTGATTCTTCAGGGTTATTTAGATTGTATTCGCACACCAGAAGCTGCAAAGCTGGGGAATGAGGAGTAGAGAATGGAGAAGATTACGTTCATCCAGGAAGAGACAGGAGAGGAGACAGAATTTTTTGTTCTGGGGGAGACGAGGCTGAACGGAAAAGACTATATTTTGGTTGCAGATTCGGAAAGTGAGGACGCAGAAGCTTTGATTTTGAAAGATTTGTCTGCGGACGGAGATCAGGAAGCTGTCTATGAGATTGTTGAGGATGATCAGGAACTGGAATGTGTAATGGGTATTTTTGAACAGCTTTTGGAGGATGTAGACATCACCCGTTAGCTTTAAGGAGAAAGGGACAGGTGGCGTCTGTGGCAATTGGCAGAGAAGATTTTAAAAAGCTATTAAAAGAGAAAGGACTGAAAGTTACCACACAGCGCTTGGTGGTTCTGGAAGTACTGGCAGAGAACCCGGAAGAGCATCTGACTGCGGAGGAGATATACGAGAGAGTAAAGGTAGGGAATCCGGATATCGGATTGGCTACTGTATATAGAACAGTTCAGCTTTTGCTGGAGTTAGAACTAATTGATCGGATTAATCTGGACGACGGCTTTGTTCGCTATGAGATCGGAGACACGCAAGAGAGAGAGCACCACAGGCATCACCATTTGATTTGCCTTCGGTGTGGCCGTGTATCTGCATTTCAGAAAGACATGCTGGAAGCACTGGAGACGGGGGTACAGGCGGCACTTGGGTTTCGGGTGACGGATCATGAGGTAAAGCTTTACGGCATTTGTAAGGATTGTTCGGAAAAAGAAGAGAACTAAGATTACGGAACTTAAAACAGCAATACCTCGACAGTGCCAGAACAATTTACAGACACATGTTTTTGTGGCTGGGAATTGTTCTAGACAAGTGGTGCTGGAAGAGGTGTTACGGAACTTAAAATAGGAGGCTAAGATTTGAGAAATATTAACAATTCAAAATTGCGTATCATTCCTCTGGGCGGACTGGAGCAGATTGGAATGAATATTACTGCCTTTGAATTTGAAGACAGTATTATTGTTGTGGACTGCGGCTTGTCTTTTCCGGAGGATGATATGCTGGGAATCGATTTGGTGATTCCCGATATCACATATTTAAAGGACAATATAGAAAAGGTAAAAGGATTTGTAATTACACATGGACATGAGGATCACATTGGCGCCCTGCCTTATGTATTAAAGGAGATCAACATCCCGGTGTATGCCACCAAGCTGACTATCGGCCTGATTGAAAATAAACTCCGGGAGCACAATCTGATTAACCATACCAAACGTAAGGTCATTCAACATGGACAATCTATCAATCTGGGAGCTTTTCGGATTGAGTTTATTAAGACAAATCACAGTATCGTAGACGCTTCTGCCCTGGCTATCTATTCACCGGCAGGAATTATTGTTCATACGGGAGATTTTAAGGTGGACTATACACCGGTTTTTGGAGATGCCATAGATCTTCAGCGCTTTGGAGAGATTGGTAAAAAAGGCGTGTTGGCACTGATGTGCGACAGTACCAATGCGGAACGTCCGGGCTTTACCATGTCAGAACGTACAGTGGGAAGCGTGTTCGACAATATTATGTCGGATCATAAGAATTCACGAATTATCATTGCCACATTTGCGTCCAATGTGGACCGGGTTCAGCAGATTATAAACTCTGCCTACAAATATGGACGCAAGGTTGTGGTGGAAGGCCGCAGTATGGTCAATGTAATTAAGACGGCTGCAGAATTGGGCTATCTGAATGTACCGGACAAGACCCTGATTGATATTGAGATGATGAAAAACTATCCCGACGATCAGGTAGTGCTGATCACTACTGGTAGCCAGGGAGAGTCCATGGCTGCCCTGTCACGAATTGCAGCCAATATCCATAAAAAGATACAGATTAAGCCAGGTGATACGGTTATATTCAGTTCTAAGGCAATTCCAGGTAATGAGAAAGCCGTATCCAAGGTGATTAATGAACTCTCCATGAAAGGAGCCGATGTAATATTCCAGGATGCTCATGTATCCGGTCACGCCTGTCAGGAAGAGATTAAGCTTATCTACTCCCTGGTTCGCCCCAGGTACGCCATTCCCGTACATGGAGAGTACCGCCATCTGAAAGCTCAGGCAGATCTGGCAAAGAGTCTGGGAGTTCCAAAGGATAATGTATTTATTCTTTCTTCCGGGGATGTACTGGAACTTAACGAGGACAGTGCAAAGGTTGTGGACCATGTGCATACAGGAGCTATTCTGGTGGATGGCCTTGGAGTGGGAGATGTTGGAAATATTGTATTAAGGGATAGACAGCATCTGGCTGAAGATGGTATTATGGTTGTAGTTATGACCCTGGAGAAATACAGCAATCAATTACTGGCTGGTCCCGATATTGTATCCCGGGGATTTGTCTATGTGAGAGAGTCTGAGGACTTGATGGAGGAAGCAAGATCTGTGGTGGATGATGCGGTAAGTGATTGTCTGGAACGGGGAGTTTCTGACTGGGGAAAATTAAAGAATGTCATTAAGGATTCTTTAAGTGAGTATATCTGGAAAAAGACCAAACGGAATCCCATGATTCTTCCGATTATCATGGAAGTATAGCTTATGCCAGACTTTACCCTTTAGTGCCCATGCAGCAACTTTAAATTAGGAGACAAAGGATGAATACAAAACGAGCAGCTTTAACAGTCTTATCAATTGCATTAAAAATTGTAATTATTGCGGTGGTTATATTGGGGATCATTCGGCTGGGCGGCATGGCCTTTGACTATGGTCATTCTGTATTCCAGGAAGAAGCCGTGGATGAAGAACCAGGAAGAAGCATTACAATAACCATTGAGGATGGGTCTGCAATTTCGGATATTGCAAAACTTATGGAGGACAAGGGCCTGGTAAATGACTGGAAGTTGTTCTATATTCAGGTAAAGGTGTCAAAGTATGCAAAGAAGCTGGAGGCAGGGACTTATACCCTGACTACGGCCATGAAGCCCAGAGAGATGATGGCTGTAATGTCGGGAGAAGATTCGGCTGAGGAAAGTTAAGTGATTGTAGATGAGAGGATAACGGCCTATATCAATTCTCTGGATATGGGTAACACGGAACTTTTGAATCAGATAGAGGAGGAGGCAAAGAGAGACTTTGTGCCGGTGATTCGCCGGGAGATGCAGAGCTTTCTTAAAACGCTTCTGGCAGTAAAACAGCCCAGGGATATTCTGGAGGTGGGAACAGCCGTAGGCTTTTCTACTCTTTTGTTGTGTAAATATGGTCATCCTGAGGCACATATAACCACCATTGAGAAGTATGAAAAGCGGATTCCCATAGCAAAAGCCAATTTTAAAAGGGCCGGAAGAGAGAAGCAGATCACTTTGCTTACAGGGGATGCGTCGGAACTATTACAAAAGCTTTCCGGGTCCTTTGACTTTGTTTTTATGGATGCGGCTAAAGGGCAGTATATTCATTTTCTTCCCCATGTGCTGCGGCTCCTGGCACCAGGAGGGCTTTTGGTGTCGGATAATGTGTTGCAGGAAGGGGATTTGATTGAGTCCCGATTCGCAGTAGAACGCCGGAACAGGACCATTCACAGCCGGATGCGAGAATATCTTTATGAATTGAAGCATAATTCACAGCTGGTTACTTCGGTTCTCCCTTTGGGGGACGGGGTGACTTTAAGTGTAAAACGAATTACAGGACTGGAATAAAGTATGAAAAAACCGGAATTATTGATACCTGCCAGCAGCCTTGAAGTATTGAGAACGGCTGTGATTTTTGGGGCAGATGCCGTGTATATAGGTGGTGAAGCCTTTGGTCTTCGTGCAAAGGCCAGAAATTTTTCACTGGAAGAGATGAAAGAGGGAATTACTTTCGCTCACGAGCGGGGAGCGAAAGTCTATGTGACTGCCAATATTTTGGCCCATAATCGGGATCTGGACGGAATCAGGATATATTTTCGGGAACTTCAGGAAATATGCCCGGATGCGTTGATTATTGCAGATCCCGGTGTATTTATGCTGGCGAAGGAGATTTGTCCAAAGATTGAACGTCATATCAGCACTCAGGCCAATAATACTAATTATCTGACCTACCGTTTCTGGCAAGAACAGGGGGCAAAACGGGTGGTATCAGCAAGAGAACTTTCTATGGCAGAACTTCGGGAGCTTCGGGCAAATATTCCGGAAGATTTGGAGATAGAGACCTTTATTCACGGAGCTATGTGCATCTCTTATTCCGGGCGGTGTCTTTTGAGCAATTATTTTACGGGCAGAGATGCGAATCAGGGAGCATGTACCCATCCCTGCCGCTGGAAGTATGCCGTAGTGGAAGAGAAAAGGCCAGGAGAATATTTTCCAATTTATGAGAATGAAAGGGGTTCTTATATCTTTAATTCAAAGGATCTCTGTATGATTGAACATATTCCCGAGCTTTTGGAATCTGGGATTGACAGCTTTAAGATCGAGGGACGGATGAAGACGGCTCTCTATGTGGCTACGGTGGCCCGGACTTACCGGAAAGCTATTGATGACTGTCTGAAATCAGAAGAACTTTACCGGGAAAATATGGGCTGGTATCGGGAACAGATTGCCGGTTGTACCTACCGGGAATTTACTACAGGCTTTTTTTATGGAAAGCCGGATGAGAACAGTCAGATCTATGGAAGTAATACCTATGTGAAAGGATATACGTATTTGGGGACTGTAAGTGCTCTGGATGATAGGGGTTATTGCCGGATTGAACAGCGGAATAAGTTTTCTGTGGGAGATGAGATTGAAATTATGAAGCCGGATGGAGAGAATATTCCGGTGAAAGTGGAAGAACTTTTAGATGAGGATGGGAATTCTATGGAGAGTGCCCCCCATCCCAAGCAGAAGTTGTTAGTGAAGCTTAATGGGGAAGCTGGGGGTTATGATATTTTGCGGAGAAGAGAGGAGTAAGGCACCCACTGCTTGGTCTATTATTTGCAGATATAAAGTGGAAAGGCACTTCTTTGGGGGAGTTATCATAAGATAATATAAATCCACCAAAGAGGTGCCTTTTTGAAGACTTTTCCCCAACCACTACCGGCCAAAGAGGAGCAATTTTATCTGCAGAAGCTGAAAGAGGGAGACCTTGAGGCACGTAATATCCTGGTGGAACACAATCTTCGCCTGGTTGCCCATATTGTGAAGAAGTATCAGGGAGCAGAGGAAGATGTGGAGGATTTGATTTCCATTGGTACCATTGGCCTGATTAAGGCCGTTACCACCTTTGACAGCGGGAAAGGGCCCCGGCTAGCCACTTATGCGGCCCGTTGTGTGGAAAATGAACTTTTGATGTTTTTCCGGGCAAGGAAGAAAACGGCCAGGGAAACTTCCTATTATGAACCGATTGGTACGGATAAAGAAGGAAATGAGATTCATCTGCTGGATATTATTGAGAGTAATGAGAGAGATGCCTTTGCACAGATTAGTTTAAAGGCGGACAGTAAGAAGCTGTATGAGCTTCTTGAACAGGTGTTGACACCCAGGGAGCAGAAAGTTTTGATTATGAGATACGGACTTTATAATGGAAAGGAATACACCCAGCGGGAAATTGCCGGTCAGCTTGGAATTTCCCGTTCTTATATTAGCAGGATTGAGAAAAATGCATTAGGGAAGCTTCGGGAGTATTTTTGAGGGGCGGACGGGAGCGAGGGGCTGTCACAAAACAGACCTTTTGCTCCTGACTTTAAGGGTGCAAGTCGAAAAAGCACTTGCAGTTTATGGAAATATATGGTAATCTTGGAATATCTGATAAGTTCTGATCTCGATTCGAGATTTATTTTCCAAACAGATTATGAATACAGGAAAGAGGAGGAATGTGATTTTTTATGTTTAGTAAAGTGCAGTCGGCGGCCTTGAACGGACTGGATGCTTACCTGGTTCGGGTGGAGGCTGATATTAGTGATGGAATGCCTCAGCTTTTGATGGTGGGGTATCTGTCATCGGAGGTGAGGGAGGCCGGGGATCGGGTGCGGACGGCCATGCGTAATACGGGAATTCTGCTACCTCCAAAGCGGATTACCGTAAATCTGGCTCCGGCAGGGATTCGAAAAGCAGGTTCCCGTTTTGACCTTCCCGTTGCGGCGGCGATTTTGGCCTCATTAGAGAAGATACCAGGGGAAAGCTTGAACAATGTTATGCTCACTGGGGAGCTTAGTTTAAGTGGACAGGTACTTCCGGTTTCGGGAATTCTCTCTTTGGTAGAAGCGGCAAGGGATAGTGGAATCAGACGTTGTATTGTACCGGCTCGAAATGCTGCGGAAGGTGCAGTTCTGGATGGGATGGAGATTGTCGGGGTATCCAGCCTGGGCCAGTTAATTGAGGTTCTGCGTCATCCGGAAAAGGCGGTTCGGGAGAAAGTGGAGACGGACAGACTTTTGAGGGAGCAGAATCAAACCTGGGAAATGGATTTCGCACAAGTGAATGGACAGGCAGTGGTAAAGAGGGCGGCGGAGGTGGCGGCCGCAGGGATGCATAATCTGCTGATGATTGGCCCGCCTGGCTCGGGAAAAACTATGATTGCAAAACGAATTCCGGGGATTCTGCCGCCTGTAAGTCTGGAGGAGGGGCTGGAGATGACTAAGATCTACAGTGTGGCCGGACTTTTACCGGAACAGACTTCACTTATGCTGAAACGGCCTTTTCGGGCACCTCATCACACGGTTACGCCGGAGGCACTGGCAGGAGGAGGCCGCATTCCGGCTCCCGGAGAGATATCCTTAAGTTCTGGAGGGATTCTTTTTCTGGATGAGTTTCCGGAATTTAAACGGAGTGCATTGGAGATTTTAAGGCAGCCTCTGGAGGAACGCAGGGTATGTATTTCACGGGCGGCCGGTACTTATGTATTCCCGGCTAAATGTATGCTGGTAGCGGCTATGAACATCGCAACAACGAAATTGATACAATGCGGAATTGCGGAAATGCCTGAAAACAAGGCATTTCACGGGTTCTGCAGTTTTGTTTTTTCGCTTTTTGAGCCTTTTTTCTGTCGAGGGAGCAGCTCCGTTTTCTGATTTTGCACCACTTTTTAACGATAGCAGGAATCGTTAAAAGGTTTGAATGGGGTGGGGCAGAGCCTTGTATTGGGAGCGATAAAAAATATTTAACAGCGGCACAGGCGGCTATTCAGAAATAATGCCATAGGATTTTTGGTACTAACAGGCAAAAGTATTGAAGAATGGCTTAAAATCAAGGGTTTTAAGGCTTGGTGGGGTTCATCACGGTGGGTGGTGGGCCCCTATTTTTGTGTTTTTGGATGCCGCTGATAGGATGGCGATAGGGGAAAAAATCGTACTATCAG
>CAOJBY010000031.1 GCA_948330435.1 uncultured Lachnoclostridium sp.
GCCAACCGCCAAAAGATGGCACTTGGGGCGTGTGTCCCCTTGTACACTGAGGGTAACCAGTAACCAGGAATGAAGACTTTCAGAGGAATTTCGAAATAAAATTAGAGACTATTCTTTTTGTACAAAATGTCACTAGATATGAAACAGAAAATCACTATAATATAAATAAAATGTTTTATACATAGAAGATAGAAGAAAGAAGTGAAAAATATGAATCAAGAGAGAATCCGGCGTATTATCGCTAATATGAAGCAGGAGGGACTGACACAGATCATAGTGTCCTCTACAGCTTCTCTTTATTACCTGACAGGGCTTTGGATAGAGCCACACGAACGGATGATTGCCCTCTATCTGGATGACACGGGAAGAGCAGAGCTGTTTGGCAATGAGATCTTTGGCATCGATCCCCAGGGAAGATTCCCCCTCTATACCCACAGGGATGGAGAAAATCCTGTGGAGGAGCTGGCGAGACATGTAAAAGATGGTCCTTTAGGCATAGACAAATTCTGGTCCAGTAAGTTCCTCATCGGTCTTATGGAATTGCGTCCGGACATAAAGCCGGTTCATGGTTCTGCTCCTGTGGATCGGGCCAGAATGCTGAAAGATGCACAGGAAATCGCAGCTCTTCGCCGAAGCTCCGCCCTGAATGATGAGGTGGTGGAACTTATGATATCCCAGGTAAAGGAGGGGGCAGTGGAAAATCGCCTTGCAGCACAGGTGAACCGTCTCTATCTGGAGCGTGGTGCTGACTGCGAGGGCACGCAGCTGGTATGCTTTGGACCCAACGGAGCAGATCCCCATCACAATGGAGACGGCACAGTATTGAAGTCCGGGGACAGTGTGATTTTTGACATTTTCATTCCGTTCAATCGTTATTGGTGCGACATGACACGAACCGTATTTTATAAAGAAGCAGGGGAGGAACAGCGTAAGGTCTATGAATTAGTGAGAAAAGCAAACCTGGCGGCCATTGAGGGAATCAAACCAGGTGTATTTTTGTCAAAGATTGATAAAATAGCCCGGGACATTATCACCGAGGGTGGATATGGTCCTTGCTTCACCCATCGTCTGGGGCATGGAGTGGGACTGGAATGCCACGAGCCGCCGGATGTGGGAAGTGCATCGCAATTCCCTCTGGAGCCGGGCATGGTCTTTTCTGTGGAACCGGGCATCTATCTTCCGGGAAAGTTTGGTGTCCGCATTGAGGATCTGGTATTAGTGACAGAAGACGGCTGTGAAGTGTTGAATAGGGCATCCAAGGACCTGCGGATTGTAGAATAAGAAAAAACTCAAGAAAGAGCCTGTTATTTATACCCTACGGGTACACCGTAATACATGCCCCTTATGGGCGGGTGGACTACGTCCAACAAGGTATATCCTACGGGTACACCGTAATACATGCCCCTTACGGGGCGGGTGGACTACGTCCAATAAGGTATAGATTTCTCTTGTAATGGTATAAATATCATCAAAAATTCCATGGAAAATCCTGATAAATCAAGGATGATTCGTAATTGACAACATAGAAAGACAGGAGTTATAATAATAAAATGCTACGTCCTTTGTACGCATGAGAAAGACAGATGAACGCCATTAGTGGAAGATGGAGTGAGAAAAGATGATTCGATATTTTGCAAAGCGGCTGGGAATGATGCTTGTAGCACTCTTTATGATTATGCTGCTGACATTTTGCATTATGCACGCAGTACCGGGAGGACCCTTTACCAGTGACCGGAATGTAAGCGAGGAAGTGGAGGCTGCTCTGAATGCCAAGTACCATTTGGACAGGCCGCTGCCGGAGCAGTTTTTTGAATATGTAGCCGGAGTCTTAAGAGGAGATTTGGGACCGTCCTATAAGTATACCGGAAAGGAAGTCAACGATTTTATCGCAAATGGTTTCCCGGTATCGGCCAAGCTTGGCCTTATCACGATTGTATTTGTATTGTTGGCGGCGATTCCCATGGGAATCCTTTCAGCGGTGAAAAATGGGAAATGGCAGGATATGCTGCTTATGGCGATTGCCACCATCGGCGTGACGATTCCGTCCTTTGTCATTGCGTCGGTTTTGATTTACTTATTTTCCTTTAAATTGAATGTGCTTCCCACCTACGGCGTGGATACCTGGAAAGGGTACATCCTCCCTGTTGTGGCACTGGGGGGCTATTCCATCAGCTATATGGCCAGGCTTATGCGTTCCAGTCTTCTGGAGGTTATGGGTCAGGATTACATACGGACTGCCCGGGCCAAGGGACTGTCGGAGACGAAAGTCATTTTAAAGCATGCCATGCGAAATGCACTGATTCCGGTGGTCACGGTTCTGGGTCCCACCATTGCCAATCTGTTAACAGGAAGCTTTGTCATTGAGAAGATTTTTGCGATTCCCGGCCTTGGCGGATATTTTGTAAATAGTGTATCCCAGCAAGATTACACCACCATTATGGGTGTGACGATCTTTTACGCCAGCTTTTTGATGGCTATGATCTTTTTGGTGGATATTTTCTACTGCCTGATTGACCCCAGGATCAAGTACGAGTAAGGACGGGAAGAACGATGGAAAATAAATGGGAAATGTTGGGGTCCTCCAACGAGGATCGGGAAAAAATATGGAGAAAAAACAGAACCTTTGCCGGGGATGTGTGGTTTCGTTTCCGGCATAAGCCGACGGCTATCGCCGGACTTGTTATGATTGTGATTCTGCTGCTGTTTGCCTTGCTTGGGCCGCTGTTTACGGAATATAGTTATTCGGTCCAGAATCTGGAGGTGGTGAATATTCCGCCCCGGATGAAAGTCTATGAGTCCCCAGACGGCTCCGGGTACCTGTATATTACCCAGTCACTTAAGGTGGTGCAGGTGAATCCGGATGGCACCATGGGAAATCAGCTCAAAAAGGTGCGTGAAGATTCAGAGTCTTCCATGACGATTTTTGACTGTAACGGTACGGAGGTGGCTCTCTATTATGGAGGAAAGCCCTATGTGATTGCCAATCCGGAGACGAGGGTTATCTATCCCTCCACACATGTGTGGAATAAATCCTATGTGCTGGGAACAGACAGTCTGGGCAGGGATATTCTTACCCGGCTGATGTATGGCACAAGGGTATCTCTTATGGTAGCCTTTGTGGCGGCGGTTGTGAATATGATCATTGGCATTTTGTTTGGGGGAATTTCCGGTTACGCAGGGGGCATGGTGGATACGATTATGATGCGTATCGTGGATATCATCAGCACAATACCCTTGACCTTATACGTGATTTTGATTATGGTGGTTCTTGGCACAGGCTTTAAAAGCATTATCATTGCCCTGGGTACTGTCTACTGGGTGGATATGGCCCGTGTCGTTCGGGGACAGGTCTTAAGTCTCAAGCAGCAGGAATTTGTTATGGCAGCTAAGACCATCGGATCTTCCACCAAGACGATTTTGATGCAGCATTTGATTCCCAATGCCATGGGTTCCATTCTGGTGACGGTGACCATGCTGATTCCATCCGCCATTTTTATGGAAGCGTTTTTAAGCTATCTGGGTATCGGGCTTAGACCTCCTTTGGCCAGCTTGGGAACCATGTGCAATGATGCCACGGAAAATCTTCGTTCCTGTCCCCACCAGATGTTCATTCCTGCCCTGGTTATCTGCCTGATTATGTTTGCCTTTAACTTTGTGGGCGACGGTCTTCGGGATGCACTGGATCCGAAGCTTAAGAAGTAGGGAGAGGGTATGAAACAGTAACATCCTGTCAGTGCACAAATCAATTTGCAGACACATCTTTAAGTGGCTGAAAATTGATTTAGGAAGAGGTGTACTGGCAGGATGTTACGGAACTGGAATCTAACTGGAATGGAGAACGTTATGGAACCGATTTTGAATATAGAGAATTTGAAAGTGTCCTTTATGACAAGCAATGGAGAGGTTCAGGCTGTGCGTGGCGTGAGTTTTTCCATAGAAAAGGGAGAGATTCTGGGGATTGTGGGAGAGTCCGGAAGCGGAAAGAGCGTGACCTCCATGTCTATCCTGCATCTTTTGGCGGATACGGCCCGCATTAAGGAGGGCTCCTCCATCCGGTTTGACGGGGAAGAGCTGATAGGGGCCGGTAAGAAAAGAATGCGGGAGATCCGGGGAGAGAAGATTTCCATGATTTTTCAGGATCCCATGTCTTCCTTGAATCCTCTGATTCCCGTGGGAAAGCAGGTGGCGGAGATGCTTCGGGAACACCATCCGGACATTTCCAAGGAGGAAGCGAAGAAGACCGTACTGGAGCTTTTTCAAAAGGTACGGATTCCGGAGCCGGAGAAACGTTACAAATGCTTTCCCCATGAGTTTTCCGGCGGTATGCGGCAGAGGGTTATGATTGCCATGGCTCTGGCGAACAAGCCGGAGCTGTTGATTGCGGACGAGCCGACCACGGCTCTTGATGTGACCATTCAGGATCAGATCCTGCGTCAGCTTCGGGAGCTGGAGAAAGAATACGGGACAAGCATCATTTTCATTACCCATGATCTGGGTGTGGTGGCGGAGCTGTGCGACCGGGTGATCGTTCTGTATGGGGGCCTTGTTATGGAGGAAGCGTCCATTGACGATATTTTTGAGCATCCCAGCCACCCTTACACCATGGGGCTGTTGAATTCGATTCCGGATGTGGAACAGGATAAGTCCGTGCGGCTGAAGCCGATTCCCGGATCGCCGCCTGATATGACGAATCCGCCAGCCGGATGTCCTTTTGCACCCCGGTGTCCCTATGCCAGAAAGATCTGTGGGGCCGAGATGCCGGAGTTTACCCAGGTAGGGGAGGGGCACAGTTCCCGCTGTTTCCTGCTATATCCGGATGCACCGGCGGATGAAAATAATCCCTTTCGCAGTGAGGTGTAGTCTATGAGTGAGCAGAATATTTTAGAGGTAAAGGACCTTACCAAGCATTTCAGGGCAGGGAAGAAGCAGATTGTACATGCGGTGGACGGTATCAGCTTTACCCTCAAGAGAGGAAAGACCTTAGGACTGGTGGGAGAGTCCGGCTGCGGCAAGTCAAGCTGTGCAAGAACGATTATCCGCATGTATGATCCCACTGCCGGACAGATCATTCTGGACGGTACGGATATTACGGCTATGAAGCAGAAAGAGCTAAAGCCTTACCGGAAGAAAATGCAGATGATCTTCCAGGATCCGTACGCTTCCTTAAATGCCAGAATGACGGTGCGTGACATTATTGCGGAGCCGCTTCTGGCCCATAATCTGGTAAAAAATAAAGAGGAATCCAATGATCTCGTCTATCCCATGCTGGAGCGTGTGGGATTGACCAAAGAGCACGCCAACCGTTACGCCCATGAGTTTTCCGGCGGACAGCGTCAGCGTGTGGGAATTGCCAGGGCATTGATCCTGGAGCCCCAATTGGTTATTTGCGATGAGCCTATCTCCGCCCTGGACGTGTCCATTCAGGCCCAGGTCATCAATCTTCTGAAAGATTTTCAGGAGGAGAAAGGTTTGTCTTACCTGTTTATAGCCCATGACCTGTCCATGGTGCGTTACGTCTCGGATGATGTGGGCGTTATGTATTTAGGGCAGCTGGTGGAGATGAGTGAAGCGGACGAGATATACAGAAATCCGCTGCATCCTTACACAAAAGGTCTTTTGGGCAGTGTTCCGATTGCCAATCCGAAGCTGGCAAGGCAGAAAGAAAAGAGCAGCATAGAGGGAGATATTCCAAGCCCTATCAATCCCCCAACCGGCTGCCGGTTCCACACTCGCTGTCCCTTTGCCACACCGAAATGCTCTCAGGTGAAGCCGGAGCTTAAGGATGTGGGCGGCGGACACAGGGTGGCCTGCCATTTGCATCAATAATGGTTTCCCGATGTGCTGTATAACGGCGTATCTGAAACATAGAGGGGGCAGTCGTGAAATAAGATAGAAAAGTCTTCTGTCTTATTTCACGACAGCACCAGGAGAGAGTAACTTTAAAAGTGCTCAAAAATTTTAAAGGAGGATTATTGTTATGAAAAAGAAGCTATTAAGCTTGCTTCTTGCCGTAAGTCTGGTGGGTACTATGCTCATGGCCGGATGCGGAAACAAGACACAGGATGAACCTCAGACTATCGATGATATTCAGGCGTCAGAGGAAACTCCGGAGGAGGAAACCGGAGAAACAGGCGAGACAGGAGAAGCCGGACTGGCAGATACCCAGGAGATGGTATTCGTGCTGAATAATGAGCCGGACGGCATTGACCCCAACGTGACCAACAACTCATTTGCAACCCCATTTTTAAGCAATTGCTTTGAGGGGCTTGTGACCTACGATGAGAATGGCGAGGTTGTTCCCGGAAATGCAGAGTCATGGGAGTCCAACGACGATCTGACCGTGTACACGTTCCATCTG
Organism: uncultured Lachnoclostridium sp.; assembly: GCA_948330435.1. Taxonomy (GTDB): domain Bacteria; phylum Bacillota; class Clostridia; order Lachnospirales; family Lachnospiraceae; genus Laedolimicola. The sequence continues at coordinate 6,359 of CAOJBY010000031.1, forward strand.
AGAGACGGACTGAAATGGAGTGACGGAACAGATTTGACAGCAAATGACTATGTATATTCGGCACTTCGTGTTCTGACACCGGAGACCACTTCTCAGTATGTGAACATGATCTCTGATTATGTGGTAAACGGACAGGAGTTCTATGACGGAACTGCTTCTGCGGAGGATGTTGGTATCAAGGCTCTGGATGACAAGACTCTGGAGTTTACGCTGAAGTCTTCCTGTCCCTACTTTGTAGACCTGGTAAGTATGTGGGTATATTTCCCGGTTCAGCAGGCTACCATCGAGGCTAACGGCGACAAGTGGACCACCACTGCGGAGGGCTATGTGAGCAACGGCCCATTCAAGATCACCGAGATGAATATGGGCGAGAGCATGGTACTTGAGAAAAATGAGAATTATTGGAATGCGGAAAATGTAACTCTTGAAAAGCTGACTTTCCGCTATGTTCTGGATACCTCCACGGCACTGACTGCTTATGAGAGTGGCGAGGTGGACGGTGTGAGAACGGTTCCCTCCAGTGACCTGGCTCGTCTGAAAGCGGAGAATGCAGGTCTTGTGTCTACACCCAACTATGGAACCGTTTACTATGATATCAACTGCTCTAAGGCACCTTATGATGACGTGCTGGTGAGAAAGGCATTGAACCTGGCCATTGACCGTGAGGCCCTGATCAACAATGTAGCACAGGTAGACGGACAGCCGGCATACAGCTTCCTGGCTCCCGGCTATGTGGTAGATGGCAAAGATGTAACGGAGGGACGTTCTGACTTTGAACTGTCCTCTACCGCTGATGTGGAGGGTGCAAAGGCGGCTCTTGCAGAAGCCGGTTATCCGGACGGAGAGGGCTTCCCCACCCTGAAGCTTTCTTTCTACTCTGACGATAATGTAAAGAAGATTGCGGAAGCGATCGCAGAGATGTGGGAGCAGAATCTTGGAATTACCGTAGAGGTAAGCTCCGCAGACTGGGCCGTATTCTATGATTCCGTACAGGCCGGAGACTATGAGGTGGCTGCTATGGGCTGGAGTGCGGACTATGTAAATCCCATGAGTTTCCTGCCCCTTTTGTATACGGATGATGTGACCAACAACTCTTTCTACAGCAATCCGGAGTATGATGCAGTCGTAGATCAGATTAAGGTTGAGAAAGATCCTGCCAAGTTTGCGGAACTGGTACAGCAGGCAGACGAGATTGTGTCCGCAGATTATCCGGTATTGGGACTGTACTACAAGTCCAACACCTATCTGCTTAAGGATTACATTGAGGGCGTTTACATGGTTTCCTCATCTAACATTTACTTCCAGAATGCAAAGGTTCTGGCACATTAAGCTATGAGATGTATTATTTCTACGGAGGGCTTCGGGGATATGGTCTTTGACCTGTTTCCGGAGCTTGCTCCGATTACGGTGAAGAATTTTGCGGATACGGTCAGAAGCGGCTTCTATGACGGCCTGGCCTGGTGCCGCATTGTGAAAGATTATGTGATTCAGGCAGGCTCCCCGGACAATGACATCATGACGGACAGTGAGTGGCATATTAAGGGGGAATTTGCGGAGAATGGCATTCCCAATCCGGTGGAGCATAAGCGTGGTGCTCTGTCTATGGCCAGGGATGATGGATATGACACGGCGGGGACTCAGTTCTTTGTGGTGCATAAGGATGCTCATAAGCTGGATGGCCGCTATGCGGCCTTTGGGCAGATGGTTTCCGGCTTTGAGGTGCTGGACGCCATTGCCGCTTTACCGACTTACGGGGCCGAGACCTGGAACAAGCCGGTGGAGATGCCGGTGATTGTAAGTATCAGAATTGAAGAGGAATAAAGTCAGAAGACGGTAAATCCCATGAATTCACAGTGGTGGAAAAGTTGTGAGTTCATGGGATTTTCGTTTACTTATGCTATGAGTCAGATTTGGTTGCCTTTTCGGGTTTTAGTGGGATATTGGGAATTTCTTCCCCGGTCAGCTCACCCAAGGTATGAAAGCTGTACCCCAACTCTTCCCATTTTGTCAGCAGTTCATCCAGAATCTCTCCATTTGTCTTAGAAGTATTATGTAACAGCACCACTGCACCAGGGTGGATCCGTGGAATCAGCTTGGAGAATGCTTCCTCATGGGTAGGCTGCTGATCCTGATACCAATCCACATAGGCCAGGCTCCAGAAAAAGGTCTTATACCCCAGTTCCTGGGCCATTTTCAGGTTGCTTTCACTGTAAATGCCCTGTGGAGGACGATAGTATTTTGTCATGGGCTGGCCAATGGTCTCTTCGTAGAGGGCTTCCAGATCGGACAATTCCTTTCTGAAAGCTTCCTTATCTCCAATCTTAGACATGTCGGGATGGTGATACGTGTGATTTCCCACAGTATGGCCCTCCTCCACCATGCGTTTTACCAGATCGGGACTAGTCTCCATATAATTTCCCACAATAAAGAAAGTGGCCTTGGCATTGTGTTTCTTCAAGGCATCCAAAATGGCAGGGGTATTGCCGTTTTCGAAGCCACAGTCAAAAGTGAGATAAATCTTTTTTTCTTCCGTTTCTTCCACATAATAAGCGTCAAAATCCTTTAGATAGGAGGGGGCAGCATTGCCTATGGGAGCCTTTCCCTCCTCCTGAAAGCTCAGGCCCCAGTTGGCAGAAGCACCGCTGCTGGCAGGCAGAAGAGCACCGGACTCGGGCAAGCCCTGGAGCCGGGCGATTCCCTGGCCGCAGAAATAAGAGAGGGTAAGCAGCAGAACCGTACCGATGATGTTCTTGAGATTCTTGTTCAAGTTCATTCCTCAAAAAGTCGTTTTTGTATATATATGAAGAAATCGGGGAAATCAGACGTTTTCCGTATATTTTTGGAAAGTTACTACACAGACAGATGGCAAAGACACAGGCAGAAAGACTTTTCTAATATCAGGTGTTCATCTGACCTGTTACCTTTTTTACGGTAAAGCGATAAAGAAATAATAACTTCCAGTTGAAAAAAATCTATTTTTGTTCTATATTATTAACAATAGGCGTTTTTGGAAGGGATGATGAAGAATGAGATTAGATATCGCAGTAATTCCCGGCGATGGAATCGGGCCGGAGATTGTGAGAGAAGCAAGAAAGGTATTAGATAAGGTAGGAACATGTTTCGGCCATGAGTTGGTGTATACGGATCTGCTGATGGGAGGGGCATCCATTGACGTTCACGGGGTTCCCCTGACGGATGAGACCATTGAGACGGCAAAGTCAAAGGATGCGGTTTTGATGGGCTCCATCGGCGGAGATGCGGCAACCTCCCCCTGGTATCAGCTTCCCCCGGATAAGAGACCAGAGGCAGGACTTTTGAAGCTTCGCAAGTCCTTGGGGCTGTTTGCAAACTTAAGACCTGCGGTACTGTATGGGGAACTAAGGAAAGCCTGCCCCTTAAGGGATGAGATTATCGGGGATGGCTTTGATATGATGATTATGCGTGAACTGACCGGCGGTCTTTATTTTGGAGAGCGTAGGACAGAGGAGATTAACGGCGTTCTGACGGCCGTTGACACCCTTACATATAATGTGGAAGAGATTCGCCGGATAGCTAAGAGAGCCTTTGACATTGCAGGAAAGAGAAGAAAAAAGGTCTGCAGCGTAGACAAGGCCAATGTGCTGGATTCTTCCAGGCTTTGGAGAAAGGTTGTGGAGGAGGTTTCTGGGGATTATCCGGATATCGAGCTTTCCCACATGCTGGTGGACAACTGTGCCATGCAGTTGGTGAAGAATCCGGGACAGTTTGATGTGATTCTCACGGAAAATATGTTTGGCGACATTCTTTCCGATGAAGCGAGCATGGTGACAGGGTCCATTGGAATGCTTTCCAGTGCAAGTCTCAATGATACAAAGTTTGGACTTTATGAGCCAAGCCACGGCTCCGCACCGGATATCGCCGGACAGGATTTGGCGAACCCCATTGCAACGATTCTTTCTGCAGCCATGATGCTGCGGTTCACGTTCGACTTGGACAAGGAAGCGGATGCCATCGAAGCGGCAGTGCAGCAGGTACTTGCAGACGGCTACCGGACAGGGGATATTATGTCCGAGGGCTGTACAAAGGTTGGAACTGTAAAAATGGGCGATTTGATTGCGGAACGTATAAAATAAAGGATAATAATATTACGGAACTTCAATCAGTAATATTCTGCCAGTGCACAAATCAATTTACAGACGCACGCTTTTGCGGCTGGGAATTGATTTATATAAGGGTGTACTGACAGGATATTACGGAACTTCAAATAGGAGGAGCAGATATGAAAAGTGATGCAGTAACAAAGGGAATGCAGCAGGCACCCCACAGAAGTTTATTTAATGCCCTGGGACTGACCCAGGAGGAACTTGACAGGCCATTGGTAGGAATTGTCAGCTCTTATAATGAGATTGTACCGGGACACATGAATTTGGACAAGATTGTAGAAGCCGTAAAGCTAGGCGTAGCCATGGGCGGCGGAACGCCAATCGTGTTCCCGGCCATTGCTGTCTGTGACGGAATCGCCATGGGGCATGTGGGAATGAAATACTCCCTGGTAACCAGAGATCTGATTGCCGATTCTACGGAATGCATGGCATTGGCCCATCAGTTTGACGCTCTGGTTATGGTTCCCAATTGTGACAAGAACGTGCCGGGACTTTTGATGGCAGCAGCCAGAATCAATGTTCCTACCGTATTTGTCAGCGGCGGACCCATGCTGGCCGGACATGTAAAGGGGCAAAAAAGGAGCCTTTCCAGCATGTTTGAAGCAGTAGGTGCTCATGCGGCAGGCAATATGACGGCGGATGAGGTACGGGAATTTGAGGAAAAGGTATGTCCTACCTGCGGTTCCTGTTCCGGCATGTACACGGCGAACAGCATGAACTGTCTCACGGAAGCCCTTGGCATGGGCCTTAAGGGCAATGGAACCATCCCGGCTGTTTACTCCGAGCGTATTAAACTGGCAAAGCATGCAGGTATGCAGGTCATGGAGATGCTCCGCCAGAATATCCGTCCTCGTGATATTATGACCGAGAAAGCATTCTTAAATGCCCTGACCGTAGATATGGCCCTTGGCTGCTCTACCAACAGTATGCTTCACCTCCCGGCCATTGCCCATGAGGCAGGCGTGGATCTGAATATGGAGGTTGCCAATGAGATGAGTGCAAAGACACCAAACCTTTGCCACTTAGCACCGGCCGGTCCAACTTACATGGAGGATCTGAATGAAGCAGGCGGAGTCTATGCCGTTATGAATGAGTTGAATAAAAAGCAGCTTTTATATACAGACTTGATTACTGTAACAGGAAAGACAGTGGGAGAAAACATCAAAGACTGTGTAAATCGTAATCCCGAGGTTATCCGCCCCATAGACAATCCCTACAGTGAGATTGGCGGAATTGCCGTACTAAAGGGCAATCTGGCTCCTGACACGGCTGTAGTAAAACGCTCCGCCGTTGTGCCTGAGATGATGACCCATGAGGGACCGGCCCGGGTATTTGACTGTGAAGAGGATGCCATTGATGCCATCAAGGGCGGAAAGATTGTGGCTGGCGATGTGGTCGTAATCCGCTATGAGGGACCCAAGGGCGGCCCGGGTATGCGTGAGATGCTGAATCCAACCTCTGCCATCGCAGGTATGGGCCTTGGAGCTTCCGTAGCACTTATTACGGACGGACGCTTCAGCGGAGCGTCCAGAGGAGCGTCCATCGGACACGTATCTCCGGAAGCAGCCGTAGGCGGACCCATTGCACTGGTAGAAGAGGGAGATCGGATTCGCATTGATATCCCCAACAATCGTCTGGAAGTACTGGTGTCCGACGAGGAGATGGCAGCGAGAAAGGCAAAATGGCAGCCAAGAGAGCCAAAAGTGACCACCGGCTACCTGGCCCGCTATGCCAAGATGGTAACCTCCGGAAACCGTGGAGCAGTCTTGGAGATTAAATAAACAGTAATATCACACACTGTGCACAAATCGATTTACAGGCACATGTATTTTGTGACTGGAAATTGATTTCATAAAGGTGTACAGTGAGTGATATTACGGAACTTAAACAGTAATATCACATACCATGCACAAATCGATTTACAGGCACACGTACTTGTGACTGGAAATTGATTTCATAAGGGTGTATGGTATGTGATATTACGGAACTTAAACAGTAATATCACACATTGTGCACAAATCGATTTACAGGCACATGTATCTGTGACTGGAAATTGATTTCATAAGGGTGTACAGTGTGTGATATTACGGGACTTAATATAAGAACGGAGAGAAAGCATGCAGTTGACAGGATCTGAGATCATCATTGAGTGCCTTAAGGAGCAGGGAGTAGATACCGTCTTTGGCTATCCGGGAGGTGCAATCTTAAACGTATATGATGAACTATATAAACACAGCAATGAGATAACCCATATTCTGACCTCCCATGAGCAGGGAGCTTCCCATGCGGCGGACGGATATGCCCGTGCTACGGGAAAGGTAGGCGTATGTATGGCAACCTCCGGACCGGGTGCGACCAACCTGGTTACGGGAATTGCAACGGCCTATATGGATTCGATTCCTGTGGTTGCCATTACGGCTAATGTAGGAAAGTCCCTGTTGGGAAGAGATTCCTTTCAGGAGGTAGATATTGCCGGAATTACCATGCCGGTTACAAAGCATAATTATATTATTAAGGATGTGGAAGATCTGGCACCGGCTATTCGGAGGGCCTTTCACATTGCAAAAAGCGGACGGCCCGGTCCGGTGCTTATTGATGTAACCAAGGATGTAACAGCCAATAAGACAGAGTATGAATACCAGAAGCCTTTGGAAGCAGAACGGAAGACCGATATGATTCGGGAAGAGGATATGGATCAGGCAGCGGCCATGATTGCAAAAGCAAAGCGGCCATTTATCTTTGTGGGCGGCGGAGCCGTGCTCTCGGGAGCTTCTGCTGAGGTGGCAAAGCTAGCAAGAAAGCTGAATGCTCCTGTCTGTGATTCCCTTATGGGAAAGGGTGCATTTCCGGGAGAGGATCCATTGTATACGGGAATGCTTGGTATGCATGGAACCAAGGCATCCAATTACGGAGTGACCCAGTGCGACCTTTTGATTACCATCGGTGCACGCTTCAGCGATCGAGTGACGGGAGACGCAACCCGTTTTGCAAGAAAGGCCAGAATTCTTCAGATTGATATTGATCCGGCGGAGATCAATAAAAATGTGATCGTAGATGCAAGTATTATCGGGGATGTGAAAGAGGTTCTGACCCGGCTGCTTTCCAGGGTTGAGGAGAAGAAACATCCTGAGTGGATAGAACAGATCGGGGCCTTGAAAGAGAAGCATCCCTTAAAGTATGAGGAAAGCCGTCTGACAGGACCTTACATCGTGGAGGAGCTGTATCGGGTTACAAAGGGAGATGCCATTATCACTACGGAGGTAGGCCAGAACCAGATGTGGGCGGCCCAGTTCTATAAGTATAAGGAGCCTAGAACGTTCCTTACCTCCGGAGGACTTGGAACCATGGGTTATGGACTTGGTGCTTCCATCGGGGCGAAGCTTGGCCGTCCGGATAAGATTGTGGTAAATGTGGCAGGTGACGGCTGCTTCCGTATGAACATGAACGAGATTGCCACGGCGGCCCGCTACAATGTACCCATTATCCAATTGGTACTCAATAATCATGTACTGGGAATGGTGCACCAGTGGCAGACCTTGTTCTATAATAAGCATTATTCTGCTACGATTTTAAATGATCAGGTGGATTTTGTGAAGCTGGCAGAAGCCCTTGGTGCTGTAGGAATACGTGTGACCAAGAGAGAAGAGGTAGCACCTGCCTTAGAGAAAGCCATATCCCTGGGACGTCCGGTAGTGATTGACTGCATCATTGACTGTGAGGATAAGGTATTTCCCATGGTGGCGGCAGGAGCACCCATTGAGGAAGCTTTTGATGCGGAGGATTTGAAGAATTCCAAGTAAAAGCGTTTGGTGTTAGAAAAATGAAACAGGGAGTTTGGAACTGATGCGGAAGCGGATAAGGTGGTATGCTTGGAGCCTGTTTGCGGTTCTGGCGATCTATACAGGAATTTCTGTATATTTCATGGATCATTTTTTTGCCGGAACCTCCATCAATAACACAAATGTAGAATATTTGACTGCAAAGCAAGTGAATGAAATGATTATGAGACAGGCCGAAGCATATCGGCTTGTCTTAAAAGGCAGAGAGGAAAAGACTGAGGAGCTGGATCCAAAGAGCCTGGGTGTTACTTACTATGAGACAGACGCAGCAGAACATGTGAAGAGAATTCAAAATGGATTTCTCTGGCCTAGAATGTTCTGGCAGAGGGATTCTTATCAATTGGTTCCGGGAGTTTCCTTTGATGAGGAGCAGCTTTTGGCAGCGGTTCGTGATCTGGAACTGGTGCAAAATGGAGTGCCGCCCCAAAACGCATGGGTAGAAATGACCGAAGAGGGATATGAGCTTCATGAGGAGGAGCCGGGCAGCAGATTGATTGTCAGGAATCTTGGCGAGCAGATTAAAGGGTCCATATCCAATCAATTGCCGGAGCTTGACCTGGAGGAGACAGGGTGCTATCAGGCACCCGGGATTACGGCAGAGTCTGAGAAAATCACGGCTCTTACCGGGCAGCTTGACGGCTGGCTTAAGACAGAGGTTACCTATGAATTTGGTCCGGAGACAGAAGTGGTGGATAAAAAGGCTGTCAGCAGTTTTATCCGTCTGAATGGCTACGAAGCCTTTCTTGATTCGGAAGCTGTGACAGCCTGGGTCTGCCAGTTGGCAGAAAAGCGGGATACCTACAAAAAGCCAAGGAATTTTAAGAGTACCCTCCGGGGAGTGATCACAGTAAAGGGCGGTAACTATGGCTGGCAGATTGATCAGGAAGCAGAGAGCGAAGCTCTTTTTGCCCATGTGGAACAGGGTGAGACCCTTTCAAAAGAACCGGCCTACACCCAGCGGGGGAATGCATGGAGTTCCAATTATGATATTGGAGACACTTATATTGAGGTAGATATGGGTGCTCAGCATATGTGGTTTTATAAGAATGGACGGCTTGTGATAGATACGGATGTTGTAACCGGAAATATGAGTCGTGGCTACGGGACACCGGCTATAGTGGCATCCATACAATATAAGGCCCGTAACGCAGTGCTTCGGGGTGCCGACTATGCTACACCGGTAAAGTATTGGATGCCGTTCTATCGAAATTACGGAATCCACGATGCCAATTGGCGGGTGAATTTTGGCGGGAATATCTATAAGACAAACGGTTCTCACGGCTGTGTAAACACACCGCCGGCCAACATGAAAGTGATATTTGAGAATGCAGAGAAAGGGACGCCGGTTATCTTATATTACTAGTGAACTTAAAACAGCAATACCTCGACAGTGCCAGAACAATTAACAGACACATGCACTTGTGTCTGGGAATTGTTCTAGATGAGAGGTGCTGGAATAGGTATTGCGGAACTTAAAACAGCAATACCTCGACAGTGCCAGAACAATTAACAGACACAAGCACCTGTGGCTGGGAATTGTTCTAGAAGAGAGGTGCTGGAAGAAGTATTGCGGAACTTAAATAGGAGGATGAAAAAATGAGTCGTGTATACAACTTTTCCGCAGGCCCGGCCGTATTGCCGGAGGAAGTCCTAAGAGAAGCGGCTTCTGAGATGATGGATTATCAGGGGACGGGAATGTCTGTGATGGAGATGTCCCATCGCTCCAAGGTATTCGAGGGTATTTTAAATGAAGCTGAGCAGGATCTTAGGGATCTGATGGGAATTCCGGACAACTATAAAGTCCTGTTTCTCCAGGGAGGAGCACACCTGCAGTTCGCCATGATTCCCATGAATCTTATGAAAAATCGGGTAGCAGATTACATTGTTACCGGACAGTGGGCAAAGAAAGCATTTAATGAAGCGGCTATTTATGGAAAAGCCAACAAGATTGCCACCTCTGAGGACAAGACATTCTCTTATATTCCCGACTGTTCGGATTTGCCGATTAGTCCGGATGCGGATTATGTATACATCTGTGAGAACAATACCATTTACGGAACAAAATTTTATACCCTCCCCAACACCAAAGGGAAAATTCTGGTATCGGACGTATCCTCCTGTTTCCTTTCCGAACCGGTGGATGTGACAAAATATGGCCTGCTCTACGGCGGTGTGCAGAAGAACATTGGTCCTGCCGGGATGGTAATTGCCGTAATTCGGGAAGATTTGATTACGGAGGATACCCTGCCCCAAACCCCCACCTATATGAAATATAAGATTCATGCAGATGCCAATTCCCTTTACAATACGCCAAATGCATACTGCATCTATATGTGCGGCAAGGTCTTCAAGTGGCTCAAGAAAATGGGCGGATTGGAAGTCATGAAAGCCCGCAATGAGGAAAAGGCAGCAATTCTCTATGATTTTCTGGATGAAAGCAGCCTGTTTAAAGGGACGGTGAGAAAAGAAGATCGCTCACTTATGAATGTACCTTTTGTGACAGGCAGCGAGGAACTGGATGGAGAATTTGTGAAAGCGGCGACAAAAAACGGGCTTGTGAATCTTAAGGGACACCGGAGCGTGGGCGGCATGCGTGCCAGCATTTACAATGCCATGCCCATAGAGGGCGTAAAGGCCCTTGTGGAGTTTATGAAAAAATTTGAGGAGGAACACCATGTATAAGTACAAATGCCTGAATCCCATTGCCAAGTTTGGCCTGAATCACTTTACCAGAGAGTATAAAGAAGTAGAAGAACTGGATGAAGCAGATGCCATTCTGGTTCGAAGTGCAGCCATGCATGACATGGAATTGCCGGAAAATATCCATGCCATTGCCCGTGCGGGGGCCGGTGTCAATAACATTCCTCTTGGAAAATATGCAGAGCAGGGAGTTGTGGTATTCAATACGCCGGGGGCCAATGCCAACGGTGTAAAGGAACTGGTGCTGGCGGGGCTTCTTTTGGCTTCCCGTGACATTATCGGGGGAGTAAACTGGGTCCAGTCCGAGCGTCAGAATGAGGAGATTGCCCAGCTTTCCGAGAAGCAGAAGAAGCAATTTGCAGGCCGGGAGATCCTGGGAAAGAAGCTGGGAATCATCGGTCTTGGAGCTATCGGCGTGCAGGTAGCCAATGCGGCCATTCATCTGGGCATGGAAGTGCTGGGGTATGATCCCTATATCTCCGTAGAAGCAGCCTGGAATCTGTCCAGAAATATCCGGCATATAACCAATGTGGATGATATTTACCGGGAATGTGATTACATAACCATTCATGTGCCTTTGATGGACAGTACAAAGAAAATGATCAATGAAGCAGCCATAGATAAGATGAAAGACGGTGTGGTAGTTCTGAACTTCGCCAGGGATCTTCTGGTGAATGAGGATGCCATGGTTCTGGCCTTAAAGCAGGGAAAAGTAAAGCGTTATGTAACGGATTTCCCCAATCCCAACACGGCAGGTGCCAAGGGAACCATTGTGATTCCCCATTTGGGGGCTTCTACGGAGGAAGCGGAGGAGAACTGTGCCCGCATGGCAGTAAAAGAACTTCGCTGTTATCTGGAGCATGGCAATATCAGCAATTCCGTGAACTACCCCAACTGCGATATGGGAGTGCCGGCTTATCCGGCCCGTGTGGCTATCTGCCATAAGAATATCAAGCATATGCTGAGTCAGTTTACCAACCTGATGGGTGAGGAAAATCATAATATTGCCAATATGACCAACAAGAGCCGTGGCGACTATGCCTATTCCATGTTTGACCTGGAGAACCAGGCGAGTCCGGAGCTTATCCGCAAGTTAGAAGCCATTGACGGTGTGCTGAAAGTGCGGGTGATCTGCTGATGGTGCGGATTCGGCCCTTTAAAGGAATACGTCCGGCAAAGGGAAAGGAAGCGTTCGTTGCGGCTCTTCCATATGATGTGTACAGCCGTGCAGAAGCAAAAAAGGCTGTGGAGGGACATCCTCTCTCCTTTCTTCGAATTGACCGGGCGGAGACACAGATGGATGACAGTGTAGATACCTGCGATCCAAAGGTCTATGAAAAAGCCAGGGAATTGCTTCGGGAAATGGAGAGCCGGGGAGATTTTGTTCAGGATGAGACTCCCTCCTGCTATCTATATGAACTGACGATGGATGGTCGAAGCCAGACAGGGATAGTGGCCTGTGCTTCCATTGATGACTATCTGGAGGGCCGCATTAAGAAGCATGAAAATACCAGGCGGGAAAAGGAAGAGGATCGCTTCCGCCATGTAGATGTGTGTGATACTCAGACAGGTCCTATTTTCCTGGCATACCGGAATCAACCGGAATTGAAAAGGCTGATAGAGAGGGAAAAAAGACAGGAACCATTGTTTTCTTTTATGGCAGAGGACGGGATCGGCCACAGAGGATGGCGGATTAGTGACGGTCATATAATTCGATGTATGCAGGAAGCTTTCAAGGCTATGGATGCCGTCTATATTGCGGATGGGCATCACAGAGCGGCATCAGCGGTTCGGGTGGGCTTAAAGCGTAGAGAGGAGCATCCTGATTATACGGGAGATGAGGAGTTTAATTATTTCCTTTCCGTGCTGTTTCCTGACGATGAGCTGATGATTATGGATTATAATCGTGTAGTTCGGGACTTAAACGGGCTTTCACCGGAGGAATTTTTAAAGAAGACAGAAGAGGTTTTCACAGTGGAGCAGCTTAAGGGTCCGGCTCATCCCGGGAAAAAGGGTGAGATTACCCTGTTTCTTTCCAAGCGGTGGTATCTTTTAACTCTGCGGCCGGAATATGCAAGGGAAGACCCCGTGGAGGGATTGGATGTGTCAATTCTTCAGCGGGAGTTATTGGAACCGGTCCTTGGAATCGGAGATCCCAGGACGGATGACCGGATTGACTTTGTGGGCGGAATCCGGGGGCTTTTAGAACTGGAGCGTCGGGTACATACGGATATGAAAGCTGCTTTTGCCATGTATCCCACTTCCATCGGGGAGCTTTTTGCAGTGGCGGACGCAGGACTTCTGATGCCTCCCAAGTCCACCTGGTTTGAACCGAAGCTTCGAAGCGGCCTGTTTTTGCACAAACTTTCCTGAAAAACCCCCGTATTTTAGGCATAAATGCCGGGGGATAAAATAAAAAACCAAAATTTGTAAGAATTATATCTAAAAAGGGGAAAGTGGGCGAAAGAAAAGTAATGAATATGGAGAATTTCGGCTTTTCCGTTGAATTTCCGGAAGAAAGAGGCTATAATATATTTCGTAAAAATTAAGAATTCAGGAAATATGCGATTAGCATAAGGGAGGATTATCATGAGTGCTAAGAAAGCAGCAGATACAGTAAAGAATGTGACACCGGCTAAGACAAGCGAACAGATAAAGGCAACAGAAGTGTCCAAGGAGTCAGTTGCAACACCGGCAAAAGCGGCAGCAGCAAAGGCAGCACCGGCAAAGGAAGAAAAGGCTCCTGTTAAGAAGACAGAAGTGAAAGAAGAAAAGGCTCCTGCAAAGAAAGCGGAAGCACCTAAGAAAGCGGCATCCAAGGCAGCGGCTAAGACAACGAAGACAGCAAAAGAGACAGTAAGCCAGAACGTATATGTTCAGTTTGATGGAAAAGAAGTTAAGACAGAGGAACTGGTAGAGCAGGTAAAGGCAATCTGGACAGGTGAGGGACATCGTGCTTCCTCTATTAAGAGCCTGGAGGTTTATGTAAAACCGGAGGATGCGGCTGCTTATTATGTGATCAATGGTAAGGATACCGGTAAGATTGAACTGTAAATTTTAGAAGTGAGAAAGCTTATAGAAATGCTTTGTGCCGAAAGGGCACAGGGCATTTTTTAATTAAAATTTTATTGTTTTGGCTAATGTTTTAAAGTATAATTTGATTATGACGGCTGCAGCGGATAGTTGATGAGGATAAGAGTTTCTATTTTAAGGGTGATGTGAGAATATGGCAAGAACGGTAGGAATCGGACATCAGAATTTTGAACAATTGATTACGAATGATAATTTTTATGTGGATAAAACTCTGTTTATCAAGGAATGGTGGGAGAATCAGGATGCAGTGACACTGATTACCCGCCCCAGACGTTTCGGAAAGACACTGATGATGAACACCGTGGAGCAATTCTTCTCTGTGGAATATGCAGAACATGGAGAACTGTTTGAGGGGCTTGCTATCTGGAAGGAGGAGAAGTACCGAAAGCTGCAGGGAACCTACCCGGTGATTTCACTGAGCTTTGCAGATATAAAAGAAACAACCTTTGCAGATACAAAGAAAAAAATCTTCCGGATTTTGCAAAATCTTTATATTCAGCATGACTTTCTGCTGACGGAAGGTTTTTTGAGGGAAGGAGAGGAAGAACTTTTCCGGGAAGTGACAGCGGATATGTCGGAGGTGACGGCTTCCCTTGCTTTGAAAGCTTTATCTTCCTATCTGGAACGCTATTACGGCAAAAAGGTGATTATTCTGTTGGATGAATATGACACTCCCATGCAGGAAGCTTATGTGAACGGTTTTTGGGATGAAATGGTTTCTTTTACACGAAGCTTGTTTAACTCCACCTTTAAGACGAATCCGTATCTTGAGTGTGCCATTATGACGGGCGTTACCCGTGTCAGTAAGGAATCCATTTTTTCCGATCTCAATAATCTGGAGGTGGTGACAACAACCTCCGAAAAATATGAGGAATCCTTTGGCTTTACTCAGCAGGAGGTATCCGATGCTTTACGAGAATACGGATTGACAGAAAGGGAAGATGAGGTCAAATATTGGTACGACGGCTTTACTTTTGGAACAAAGACGAATATCTACAATCCCTGGTCTATTATTAATTACCTGGATAAGAGAGTTTTTCGTTCATATTGGGCGAATACCAGCAGCAATGGCCTGATAGGAAAGCTGGTACGAGAGGGAAATCCGGATATTAAGATGGCGATGGAGGACTTACTGTGCGGGAAAGTCCTTTCTACAAGACTGGATGAGCAGATTGTGTTTAATCAGTTGGGACATCGGGAGAGTGCAATCTGGAGTCTGTTTCTGGCCAGTGGCTATCTGAGACTGAAAAGCTATACGATTAAATCAGGAAGAACCTGGTGTGAGCTTGTTCTGACCAATGAAGAAGTGCGGTTGATGTTTGAAGAGATGATCGAGGACTGGTTTGGGGGAGACACCCTGTCGTATAACGGATTTATTAAGGCTATGCTTGGGAATGACAGGAAAGGCATGAATATCTATATGAATAAAATTGCACTGTCCACGTTCAGTTTTTTTGATACGGGCAGCAGACCGTCGGGATACACGGAGCCGGAGCGTTTTTATCATGGTTTTGTTCTGGGGCTTCTGGTGGAACTGCGGGATCGCTATATTCTTACCTCCAACAGGGAAAGCGGCTATGGGAGATATGACGTGATGTTAGAGCCACGCAGAACGGAGGATGCGGCAGTTATTTTGGAGTTTAAGGTCCGTGATCCGGAAGAGGAGAAGACATTGGAGGATACGGTGCGGTCGGCTCTTGTGCAGATTGAGGAGAAGCAGTATGGGGCCGTTCTGGAAGCAAGGGGAATCGCACCGGAGCGAATACGCAAGTTTGGGTTTGCTTTTGAGGGGAAGCGGGTGTTGATTGGGTAAAGGATAGCCATTTTTCGTGATTTTATCTTGTCTGTAAGAGCCCGGCCACGGAATAAAACTCAAAACTATATCTATTGGATAATAAAACTTTCTTATTTGACGAAACTTACGTCATATGCTAAACTATACCATAGATTTTGCTCTAAAAGGGCAGGAAAAACAAAAAACAATATTACAGAAAGTGTGCGTTCATAAACGCAGAAAAGGGAATTGGGTGAGAATCCCAAGCGATCCGGTCACTGTATTCAGGGAGTGAAGCCCAGGGATCCATTACGCTTATGCGTGAGAAGGAGGGCTAGTGTACTGACCTGTTTATATTCAGCCAAACTTACTTGTTTATTTGCCCATCTGCTACGTTGAATTTTCTAGTCGTAGCCACCGCTACGCCATCGAAAATTCGTCTTGCAGATGAACAAATATCCTGCGTAATTTGGCTAAATATAAACAGGTCAGTACACTGAACAATGATCTGTAAGTCAGGAAACCTGCTTTCTGTAAATGAATATTCGTGGAATTTTTCAGGAGTATTCTGAAGATTGGACGGGCTTCCGGTGAAAGCAGATCCAGGATAGAGAAGAGACAGGACCCGTTTATGCATTGGGTCCTTTTATTATACCCGTAGGGTATATCCTACGGGCATACCGTAATACATGCCCCTTACGGGGCGGGCGGACTTCGTCCGGTAAGGTATAGGAAAAAATACAGGGAATAAAGGGAGAGAAAAGGATGGTATCATTCATAGGTGCAGGCCCCGGCGACCCGGAGCTTTTGACCATCAAAGGCAAGCGGCTCATTGACAGTGCCGATGTTATTATCTATGCAGGCTCACTGGTGAATCCGGAAGTGTTAGCGGATGCTAAGAAAGACGCTCTCATTTACAACAGTGCGGGCATGACTTTGGAGGAAGTGCTTGCTGTGATGAAAGAGGGGGAGGAATCCGGAAAAAAAGTGGTGCGTGTACATACGGGGGACCCGGCTGTTTACGGTGCTCACAGAGAACAGATGGATGCCCTGGATGAAATGGGTATTTCCTACGAGGTGATTCCTGGCGTCAGTTCCTTTCTTGCCGCCGCTGCTGTTTTGAAGAAAGAATATACGCTTCCCGGGGTCAGCCAGACCGTGATTCTTACCCGGATGGAGGGACGAACCCCCATGCCGGAGGGTGAAAAGCTTCTGGATCTGGCAAAGCATCGGGCTACGATGGTTATCTTTTTAAGTGTGGGAATGTTAGAAGAGATGTGTGCCACCCTCAGGCAGGCATATGGGCCTGACACACCGGCGGCGGTTGTGTATAAGGCTACCTGGGAGGACCAGAAGATCGTGAGAGGTACTTTAACGGACCTTGCCAAAAAGGCAGAGGAAGCGGGCATCCGTAAGACGGCCCTGACCGTGGTGGGAGATTTTCTGGGAGACGATTATGAGCTTTCCAGGCTGTACGATAAGACCTTTACGCATGAATTTAGAAAAGGAGTGGAGGTATAGATGGGGATTTGCCTATTAAGCATCAGCCATAAGACGGCCCCCCTTGCCATACGGGAATTGTTTGCCTTTACTTCGGAGCAGCAGGCGGAACTTCTTATGGCATTACGCCTGGAAGCAGGAGCAGCGGAAAGCCTGGTGATCTCCACCTGTAACCGTACAGAGATCTATACGTTCTATCCAAAAGAGGAACGGCAGCAAAAATTGTTTGCCAGATTGCAGCGGGTGGTTCTTGAAAAAGCAGGAGCACTCCGGGTAGAGCACATTACCGATTATCTGCGGTTTTACCAGGGGGAAAAGGCAGTTCGCCATCTGTTCCTGGTAACTGCCGGACTGGATTCCATGGTGGTTGGAGAGGATCAGATTCTGGGGCAGGTGAAAAAGGCCCATGAGCAGGCGAGGGATGTGGGAACTACGGGAAAATATCTGAACACCCTGTTTCGCTATGCGGTGACCTGTGCCAAACGGATCAAGACGGATACGGAGCTGTCGAAAACTGCTGTTTCCACAGCAACCCTTGCCATCAAAGCTGCCGAGGAGTCATTGGGAAGTCTTCAGGGAAAGAAGATTATGGTTATTGGGGGAACCGGGGAGATTGGAGGAATTGTTCTCAAGAATCTCTACAGTATGAAAGGGCTGCACATCTACAGCACCATTCGAAACGTGGCCCTGACCCATGATGCTCATGTGAAAAGCGAGAGCAATCATGTGATTGATTATAAGGAACGGTATTCCTATGTGGATGAGATGGATGTGGTGATCAGTGCGACCTCAAGTCCTCATTATACCCTGACTTATTCGAAGCTGCGGGGACAGATCCATACGGAAAAGCCACGGGTGTTTGTGGATCTGGCGGTGCCTGTGGATATTGAGGAAGCCATAACGGAGATTCCCCGAACATTCCTCTACAATATGGATGACTTTGAAGCACTGGCAAAGGCCAACAATCAGGCGAAAAAGCAGGCGGCCCGGGAGGCGGGAGAGATTCTGAAAGAATACGAGGAAGAATTTATGTGTTGGATGATTTTTTCCCTTGCCACACCTCAGATTGAGAGCACAAAAGAATGGATGCTGAAAGAAGCGGAGAAAAAGGGCTTTGCAAAAGCAGTGGACAAGCTGTTTTACCGGTTGAGAGAACAGGCATCTCCAAAAGAACTGGAGGCCATTTTCAGGTGTCTGGGGGAAGAACTGTGAGTGCTTTAAACAGCAATAGGCAGAAAGATTTATGGGTACACGGTCTTGTGACCGGAAACTCGTTCTATAACGGGTGTACAGTTTAGGGACTGCGGAATTTAAAATAGTAGGAGAACAGAATGGGAAAATTGTATGTAGTAGGCTTTGGACCGGGCGGCTATGAGCACATGACGGCCAAATGCATTCAAGTGATAGAAAAGGCAGATGTGGTGACTGGCTACACCACCTATGTAAATATATTGAAAGAGTATTTTCCGGATAAGCAATATCTGGCCACGCCCATGATGCAGGAAGTAAAGCGATGCCGGATGGCAGTGGAAGAAGCACAGAAAGACCAGGTGGTGGCTATGGTCAGCTCCGGGGACAGCGGAATCTATGGGATGGCAGGGATTATTTACCAGGTGGCAGAGGAAATGGGAGTCGATATTGAGATTGAGACAGTGCCCGGCGTGACGGCTGCGAGTGCGGCAGCTTCTGTGCTGGGAGCACCCCTGATGCATGACTTTGCCGTTATCAGCTTAAGTGATCTGATGACTCCGCTTGATCTTATCTGGAAACGGGTAGATTGTGCGGGCCGGGGAGATTTGATTGTATGTCTCTATAATCCCAAGAGCAAAAAGCGGACGACCTATGTGGAGCAGGCAGCAGAGCTTTTGTTAAAGTACCGTAAGCCGGAAACGCCGGTGGGAATTGTCCGCAATGCAGGCCGTAAGGATGAGAGCAGCCAGATTACGGACCTTGAGCATCTAAAGGATGCTGACATCGATATGTTCAGTGTTGTGATTATCGGAAACTCCCAGACTTATGTAAACAGAAGGCGTATGATTACGCCCAGGGGATATTCAGTTGGCAATGAGCAGTGCGGAAGATAGCAGCTCCAGACGTGTCATGCGGCATGTAAGCGGCTAGAGCTGCTATCTTCCATAGGGCGAAGCCCGTGACCGAAAGGGAGCGAAGCTGCCTTGAGGTGCACTGAGAGGTAGATTAGGAGACAAAGTATGAAGATTCGCATAGGAACAAGAAAAAGCCGCCTGGCCATGATACAGACGGAGCTGGTAAAGGCGAAGATCGAAGCGGCATTTCCGGAAGCAGAGGTAGAGATCGTGAAATTATCTACCAAAGGAGATGAGCTTCTTAACCGATCCCTGACCTCTTTCGGGGGAAAGGGTGTATTTACCAAAGAACTGGAGGAAGCCCTGCTTTCCGAAGAGATCGATCTGGCAGTTCACAGTGCCAAAGATATGCCCATGGAATTTCCCGAGAACCTTGAGATTGGAGCCGTACTGGAACGGGGGGATCCAAGAGACGTATTTGTGACCACAACCGGAGTGAAAGCGGCAGATCTACCGGCGGGCAGCGTGGTAGGCACCAGTTCCCTGCGGCGTGAGCTGCAGATAAAAGCCATGAATCCGTTGGTGCGTATCAAGCTTCTTCGGGGAAATGTTCTCACTCGCCTGCAAAAGCTAAAGGATGGGCAGTATGATGGAATTCTCCTGGCGGCAGCAGGATTGGAGCGACTGGAGCTTCTTAAGGAAGACGGCATATGCCTGGAATATCTGGAGACAGGGGACTTCCTGCCTGCCACCGGACAGGGAATTCTGGCTGTGGAAGTCAAAAAAGGGCATATTCCGGAGGTGCTGGCGGCGATTCACTGTGAGGAGGCAGCTCTGGTCCTGGCGGCGGAACGCAGCTTTCTGACCAGAATCGGAGGAAGCTGTAATGCACCGGCGGCCAGTCTGTGCCGATTGGAAGCGGGAGCCTTAAGGATGCAGGTCATGTATGCAAAAGACGGAAAGCATCCGAAGTATGCTTCCTGTCAGAAGCCTTTGAAAGACGAGACTTCAAAGCTGCCGACCTTAGAGGAAATGAGAACCTTAGGGGAGCAGATGGCTGATAAGGTGAGACGGGGAAAAGTCTATCTTCTGGGTGCAGGTCCCGGGGATATGGGGCTTCTTACTCAGAAGTGCCTTGCCTGTCTTCGGACAGCGGATGTCATTGTTTATGACAATCTGGTATCCGGTTCCCTCTTAAATGAAGCAAAAGAGGACGCAGAGCTTATCTACGCAGGAAAGCGTGCGTCCAATCACCATTTAAGGCAGGAGGAGACCAACGGGCTTCTTGTAAGAAAGGCCCTGGAGGGAAAGACAGTAGCCCGATTAAAGGGCGGCGATCCCTTTATCTTTGGCCGGGGCGGAGAGGAAGCAGAGGAGCTTCAAAAGGCAGAAATCGAATTCGAGGTTGTATCGGGAATCTCCTCTTCCTATGCAGCCGCAGCTTATGCAGGCATTCCTGTGACTCATCGGGACTTTGCGTCATCGTTCCATGTAATCACCGGCCATGAGAGCAACACCAAAGAGGGACTGGCTCTTAACTATGAGCTTTTAGCAAGGGAAGAGGGAACCTTGGTCTTTCTCATGGGACTTAACAATCTGTCTCATATTACAAAAGAACTGATAGCCGGGGGAAAGGATCCGGATACTCCCGCAGCCGTGATTCAGGAGGGGACCACGGCAAGACAGCGTTTGGCAATGGGGACCCTGAAGACAATCGAAGAAAAGGTAAAAGAGACAGGAATTGTGACTCCGGCCGTGATTTTGGTGGGAGAAGTCGCATCCCTTGGAGAGAAGCTTACCTGGTTTGGAAAGGATTCTCTTTCCGGCATCCGGGTGCTGCTCACCGGTACCCAGGCCATGTGCAGAAAGCAGCAGGAACTATTGGAGGAAGAGGGAGCGGAAGCCATCTCCTTTAGCTTGATTCGCACGAAAAGGCTTCGCTCTGAGAAACTAACTCAGGCAATCGGGAAGCTTGCCTGCAGGGATATGGATTGCAGTGTACCCGCAGGGTGTACCTGGCTTGTATTTACCAGCAGCAACGGCGTGGAGCTGTTTTTTGAGGAATTAAAAGAAAATCATGTGGATATTCGCAGCCTGTCACATATTCGCTTTGCTGTCATCGGAAGCGGAACAAAGGATGCTTTGGAGTCAAAGGGAATCTATGCGGACTTCGTGCCTGCCAGATATTCAAGCCGGGACCTGGCGGAGGAATGGATTCCAAAGCTTACCTCCAAGGATCGTGTATTGCTGTTAAGAGCAGAGGAAGCATCCAAAGAGCTCACGGATGCGTTAGAACAGACAGGCATTTCTTATGAAGCCATTCCTCTCTACACCACGGAAGTGGACAGACGAAAAGAAGAGGAATTAAAAAGGGTGATTAAAAAAGTAGATTATATCACCTTTGCCAGTGCTTCGGCAGTAAAGGCATTCGTAAGTATGGCGGGAGACTTGGGGCAGATAAAGGCAAAAGTAATCTGCATCGGTCCGGTGACAGAGCGGGCCGCTGTAGCGGAGGGGCTTAAAGTGCATCAAAGTGCCGTTACTTATACGGCAGAGGGAATTCGGGATGTACTTTTAAAAGAGCAGTTATCCTTAAAATAAAACCTGTAAAAAAGACATAAAAATGCATTTGCAAGAAGCGGAACGTGAAGAAATGGAAGTATCACAGGATTTACAGACACAACAGACAATACATGGAGGGGACCGTTACGGGGCAGCCTTGCACAGTTCCTTTACCCAGGAGGAGCTGCTGGACTTTTCCGCAAATATCAATCCCTTAGGAATGCCGGGGAGCGTCCAAAAAGCAATTCGGAACAGTCTGTCCGCATCCCTGCACTATCCGGATCCGTTCTGCCGCAAGCTAAGAGTAGGAATCGCAGAAAAAGAAAATGTGGGGACAGAAGAGATCCTCTGCGGAAACGGCGGGGCAGATCTCATCTATCGCCTGGTCTATGCCCTAAGGCCAAAGCAGGCCCTGGTAACGGCACCTGCCTTTGCGGAATATGAGGAAGCCTTACGGCAAGTGGGAGCGAGGGTTCATCATTATAAGCTTTCGGAGTCCATGGAGCTTAAGGAAGAATTCCTGGAATCCGTTACAGAGGATTTGGAGCTTATATTTGTATGCAATCCCAACAACCCCACCGGACTTTTGACAGACAGGAGTCTTTTGCAAAAGCTGCTAGATAGGGCGGAAGACTTAGGTATCTGGGTCTGCGTGGACGAATGCTTTCTGGATTTTGTAAAAGAAAAAGAAATCTGCACCCTGACAGGCTTTCTGTCCCGCTATCATCATCTGGTGATTCTCAAATCCTTTACTAAGCTCTACGCCATGCCAGGGCTTCGACTGGGCTATGTCCTGTCCGGCAACCGGGAGCTGCTTGGAAAAATGCAGCAGGCAGGCCAGCCGTGGTCCGTATCGGAACCGGCCATGCAGGCCGGAATGGTAGCACTGAAAGAGACCGATTACCGGGAGCGGACCATAACCCTGGTAGACAGGGAACGGGAATTCCTGTTGGCAGGCCTTGGAGAGCTTGGCTGCAAAGTATGGCCGGGCAGAGCCAACTATCTATGTTTCCGGATGGCGGGAGAGACGCAGTTGTATGAGAAGCTGTTAGAACATGGAATTCTAATCCGCCGCTGCGAAAATTATCACAATCTCACAGAACAGGACTACCGGATCGCCGTGCGTACCCACGAAGAAAACGAGCATTTATTACAGGCAATAAAAGAGATTTCTGCCAACTCACTATGAGATATTCGGTATCAAAAATCATGTAGGCCAACAGCAAATTGAAAATTTTATGTTGTCAAAGCCAGCCGCCAGGGAGAAAGCATACTGCTTTCCAGGCGTGTTAGCCCGAATGGGCGGAGCAGGGAAAGCAGTATGCTTTCTCCCTGGCGACATCCGCTTATCAAAAAATACAAGGAGCACCACCAAATGACTCACAAAGCAAAAGCAATCATGATACAGGGAACCGCTTCCAACGCAGGCAAAAGCTTGCTGACCGCAGGCCTGTGCCGGGTCTTTAAGCAGGACGGCTACCGTGCCGCCCCTTTCAAATCCCAGAACATGGCCTTAAACTCCTACATCACAAAAGACGGCCTGGAGATGGGCCGTGCCCAGGTCATGCAGGCAGAAGCGGCAGGAATCGAGCCGAGAGTAGAGATGAATCCCATCCTCCTTAAGCCTACCAGCCATGTAGGAAGCCAGGTGATTGTAAACGGGGAGGTCCTGGGCAACATGAGTGCCACGGACTATTTTGGCTACAAAAAGCAACTGATTCCCAAGGTAGAAGCGGCCTTTCAAAAGCTGTCCCAGGATTTTGACATCATCGTCATAGAGGGAGCAGGAAGTCCGGCGGAAATCAACCTAAAAGATAATGACATTGTAAATATGGGAATGGCCAGGATCGCAAAGGCACCGGTACTTTTGGCAGGAGATATCGATCGGGGCGGAGTATTTGCGTCCCTCTACGGAACGGTCAAGCTTTTAGAGGAGGAAGAACAGCAGCGAATCAAAGGCTTCATTATCAATAAATTCCGGGGAGACGTGGAGATTCTCCGCCCGGGACTTGACATGATTGAGGAAAAGACAGGCATCCCCGTAGTTGGTGTAGTACCCATGACCCCCTTGGATCTGGATGATGAAGACAGCTTATCCGAACGTCTGAACCATACCGAGATTGACGGTATCATTGATATTGCGGTTATACGACTGCCCCATATTTCCAACTTTACGGACTTTAATGTGTTTGAAAGGATGGATGGGGTCTCGCTTCGATATGTAAAGCACATAGAGTCTCTTGGAGATCCCGATCTGATTTTCCTGCCAGGTACAAAAAACACCATGGCGGATCTGCGGTGGCTCCGGGAATCCGGATTGGAAACTGCAATTATACGCAGGGCAGAGTTACACACGCCGGTTGTGGGTATCTGCGGCGGGTATCAGATGCTGGGGGAACAATTGGAGGATCCGGATGGTGTGGAGCAGGGCGGAACCATGCGGGGAATGGGACTTTTAAATGCTTTGACCGTCTTTGAGCCGGCAAAAACCAGGACCCGGATCAGTGGCCGTATGATTTACAAAGAGGATGTGCCTGGAAATGTTGCCGAAAAGGTGGTTCAGGGCTATGAGATTCACATGGGAAGAACCAGGAACCTGGGCCGCTGCCGGGAAACCATACAATTAGAGGATGGACGTATTGATGGACTTTGCAATGAAGAGGGAACCGTATTTGGCACCTATCTTCATGGGATTTTCGATTTTGGTGATTTGGCAGCCTTTTTGGTAGGCCGGCTTATGGAGAAAAAGGGTATGGATCCGGAAAAGTGGCATTTTGATCCGGAAGCACATAAGCAGCAGGAATATGATAAGCTGGCGGATTTGATTCGAAGTTCTTTAGATATGGATAAAATATATGAGATTTTGGAGGCGGGAATCACATGTTAGAGAGGATTGAGATTGTAAGGCCTGAGGAGATTGAGGCCCGGAGCATGGAGATTATTACAAAGGAATTGAACGGGAAGACCTGGCCGGAGCCGGAATTTTCCGTTGTAAAACGCTGTATCCATACATCGGCGGATTTTGATTACGGAGAGAATCTCTGCTTTTCCAAGGGAGCGGCGGCTTTGGGGGTGGAAGCTCTGCGGGATGGTATCTCGATTGTGACTGATACCCGGATGGCGGCTTCCGGAATTAATAAGAAGCGGCTTAGGGAGTACGGGGGTGAGGTGTACTGTTTTATGGATGCACCGGATGTGGCGGAGGAGGCAAAGAGACGGGGGTGTACCCGGGCGGCAATCTGCATGGAACGGGCGGCGGCTCTTCATGAAAATCTGATTATTGCGGTGGGCAATGCACCTACGGCTTTGATTCGGCTGTATGAGCTGATTCAGGCAGGGGAGATTCGGCCGGTGCTGATTATCGGGGCACCGGTGGGATTTGTGAATGTGGTGGAGGCAAAAGAGTTGATTATGACGGCGGGGGTGCCTTATATTGTTCCTCGGGGACGTAAGGGGGGGAGTAATATTGCGGCGACTATATGTAATGCGTTGTTGTATCAAAAGTAGAGTTTGTGATTTGTGGAAAGGGGACGGGGCTGTCGCAAAATAAGCCGGCAGCCATTTCCATATCCTGTGTTCGGACGGTTCATGTACATTCTGTCTGCTCTGAACGTACATTGCCCTTTTTGATTTTTTGGGGCGATTGGTTTTTGAGTAATGTTCGCTCAGAGCAGACAGCCTGTTCGTGAACAGCCGGACACTGGATATCGGAAAAGTCTTCTGTCTTATTTTGCGACAGCCCCTGGTTACTGGCCCAGAAAGTATATCCTGCTTTTGATAGTGGGGGTGTCTGTCTGGTTTATTGTTTGACTTGCCTATTTTCCTGATAGTACTACGCCCACAACCCTCGGTAGGTCCTAGGGAATCCATCATGTTTCGCATGATACTCTCTTAGGACACCCCTGGTACGTCTGTGTTTGGGAAGTAGCACTCTCAGAAAAATATTTTGTGTCAAACTATCCAAAGTTTAATTTTCATTTATTTGGAAGAAAGGGTGGTTGGAATATGGATGAATATATGCTTTTGAAAGATTATATTGGCAGGATTCGGCCCCTGGATCAGGAGGTTATGGAGAAGTCCTGGGAATATTGGGATTCTTTGTGTAAGCCGCTTCGGGGGATGGGGAAGCTGGAGGAAATGGTGGTTCAGCTTGCCGGGATCTATGGGACGGTGCATCCGGGGGAGCTTAAGCCTGTGGTTGTGATTATGGGGGCGGATAACGGCGTGGTAGCCGAGGGGGTCAGCCAGACGGGCAGTGAGGTGACGGCTCAAGTGTTGGAGAATATGGGGGAACGGATTTCTTCTGTGTGTATTATGGCACGGACCCAGGGGATTGAGGTGATCCCGGTGAATATTGGAATGTTGGTGGATGGAAAGCATCCCAGAATCTGGAACCGGCCGGTGCGTTATGGTACAGGCAATATTGCTAAGGGGCCTGCGATGACACGGGAAGAAGCGGTTCGGGCTATTGTGACGGGAATTCAGGTTGTGGAGGAGTTGTATAAACAGGGCTTTCGTATGGTAATCACCGGAGAGATGGGAATTGGGAATACCACACCCAGTTCGGCTATGGCTTCTGTGCTGCTCTCTCGGGAGGTGGAATTGATGACGGGCCGGGGGGCCGGCCTTTCCAGTGAGGGCCTTAGTCGGAAGATTCAGGTGATCAAAAGGGCCATAGAGGTAAATCAGCCGGATAAGGAGGATGTTCTGGATGTGCTCAGCAAGATTGGCAGTCTGGATATTGCGGGGATGATAGGCTGCTATATCGGGGCGGCCATTTGCAGGATTCCGGCACTGATTGACGGGTTTATTTCTTCCGTGGCGGCTTACTGCGGGGCAGTCCTGGCACCGGAATGTAAGGCGTATATGGTTCCTACCCATTGCTCGGCAGAGCCTGCGGGCAGACTGATGCTGGAAGCCCTGGGAATGGAAGCTCCCATTCAGGCAGGCATGCATCTGGGAGAGGGAACCGGTGCAGTGACGGCTTATGGCCTTTATCAGTATGCATTTGCCCTGTATGACGGACTTCCAGGCTGGAATGACGGGAAAGTGGAGGCTTATGAGCATTTGAAGTGACTTTAACCTTTCGTACTGTTGCGTAGCAACTTTAAATCAGTAATATCCTGTCAGTGCACAGATCGATTTACAGACACATCTTTTTGTGGCTGGAAATTGATCTAAATAAGGGTGTACTGACGGGATATTACGGAACTGGAATAGGAAAAGATTATGCAGATTATTATATCACCGGCCAAGCAGATGCGGGCGGATACGGATTCCATAGAAGCAGGGAGACGGCCTTTATTTTTGGAGGAAACAGGCAAGCTGCTGAACCGCTTAAAGACCTTTAACCGGGGAGAACTTCGGGAACTGTTTCGTGCCAATGAGAAGATTACGGAGGAGAATTTTCAGAGATATTCCCATATGAATCCGGAAAATGGCCGGACACCGGCGATTTTGTCCTATGTGGGGCTTCAATATCAGTATATGGCACCTCAGGTGTTTACCGGGGAGCAGTGGGAATATGTGAGGAGACATCTGTGGATCTTAAGCGGTTTTTACGGGATGCTGCGGCCGGATCATGGGGTGATGCCTTACCGGCTGGAGATGCAGGCACAGCTTTCCATGGGTGAGACAAAGGATCTCTATGGGTTCTGGGGTGACAGGCTTTATCAGGAACTGGTGAGGGAGGACAAAGTGATTCTGAATCTGGCATCAAAGGAATATTCCAGGGTCATAGAGCCTTATCTGGAGCCGGAGGTCCGGTATGTGACCTGTGTTTTTGGAAACTTACAGGATGGAAAGGTTAAGGTAAAAGGGACAGAAGCTAAGATGGCCAGAGGCGAGATGGTCCGGTGGCTTTCAAAAGAGCAGATAGAAGAGCCGGAGGATGTTCGGGGATTTGAGGGGTTGGGATTTTCTTACTGTGCGGACAGGTCGGCGGAGGGGGAGTATGTGTTTTTGAAGTAAGAATTAATATGCTAAAATTGCTTTAGTATATCGTGATGTCCTATATCTACCAAAATGATCATTTTGAAATGTATATGCCATCAATGTCCCTCCAATTTTTCAAATAGTTCGTCTACGCTGTCAAAAACAGGCTGCTCGCCAGAGACGATTTTGGCCTTTACATCATTGATTTCTCTTCGCAAATCGTTTAGATATTTTTGAGGATAGACAGCTACGGGCATGATACAGATGGAGCCATCCTTTTCAAAAATGTCCAATGTATCGCCCTCTGACAGACCGAGTTTCATAATGATTTCTTTTGGAATTGTAATCTGTGATTTTTGCCGTAATTCTGCTAACATGATATCATCTCCTTATTGAGGGTGTGAAAGTGAGAATTTCTTACTATTCTATTTATAGTATATCAAATCAGAGTAAATTATGCAATCGAAATTGCAATAAACCGGCTTAAGGAAATATTAAGGCAATGATAGAAAAATATATCTACAAAAACAACCAAAAAATGCGTCTCGGTTACACCACAGGCTCCTGTGCGGCGGCGGCAGCCAAAGCAGCCGTACAGATGCTGCTGACCGGAAAGCAGGTGTCCTATGTGGAACTGATGACGCCAAAAGGCATCAGCCTTACTCTGGAGGTTCTGGATGCACGAATTTCCGGAAAGGAAGCATCCTGTGCCATAGAGAAAGACGCAGGAGACGATCCGGATGTAACCAATGGGATCAAAATCTATGCCGCGGTCCGGAAATGTCAGGAGCCGGGAATTCACATTGACGGCGGAGAGGGTGTGGGACGTGTGACCCGGGATGGACTGGAGCAGCCTGTGGGAAGTGCGGCTATCAATTCCGTCCCTCGGGCCATGATTCGGAAAAGCGTGGAGGAGACCTGCCGCCGCTTTGGATATGAGGGTGGTATGTCCGTCATCATTTCCATTCCGGAGGGTATGGAGCTTGCCAGGAAAACGTTCAATCCAAGGCTTGGCATCCAGGGCGGCATCTCCGTTCTTGGCACAAGCGGAATTGTGGAACCCATGAGTGAGACGGCCCTCATTGAGACGATCCGCATGGAGGTTCGGATGCGGCACACCCAGGGACATCGGTGTCTGGTACTGGCCCCCGGCAATTACGGACTGGATTTTCTGAAAGAATACAATCCGAAGCTGCTGGAGCACTGTGTAAAATACAGTAACTTTCTGGGCGAAGCTCTTGACGCAGCGGTGGAATATGGCTTCCAGGGTGTTCTTCTGGCAGGGCATATCGGCAAGCTGGTGAAACTGGCCGGAGGGATCATGAACACCCATTCCCGCAATGCAGATGCCAGAATGGAGATTCTCACTGCTCACGCAGCCCTGTCGGGTGCCGATCAAGATACGTCGAAAGCCCTGATGTCCTGCGTGACCACCGATGAAGCCTTGGACATTCTAAGGGATGCTGGCCTTTTGGAGCCGGTTATGAACCGTCTCATGGAACGGATGCAGTTCTATGCGGACCACAGAACCGGAGGTGCCTTTTCCTGTGCCGTCATCACATTTTCACAGAAGCATGGAATCCTAGGGAAGACAGACAATGTAGAAGAAGTATTGCGGAACTTATATTTATAACAGGAGGCGTGTATGAAGCTGGCAGTGATTGCATTTACCCGATCCGGATGCAGATACGCAGAAAAAATCCGGGAGGCGATTACGGCAAAGGAAAATGAATGTGAGATCTGGGGCAAGGGGAAAGAGGCTTCTTCTTGGGGAATTCCGGTTCTTGAACAATCCTTAAGGGAATGGACAGGCGGGCAGTTTGCTTCTAAGGATGCCCTGCTCTTTATCGGGGCCACCGGGATTGCTGTCAGAGCCATAGCACCTTTTGTGAAGAGCAAGGCATCGGATCCGGCAGTGCTGTGTATGGACGAACAGGGGAAGTTTGTGATTTCCCTTTTGTCCGGCCACTTAGGCGGAGCCAATGAACTGGCAAAGG
The DNA here is from genome assembly GCA_948330435.1 of uncultured Lachnoclostridium sp. Taxonomy (GTDB): domain Bacteria; phylum Bacillota; class Clostridia; order Lachnospirales; family Lachnospiraceae; genus Laedolimicola. Next base: position 35,945 of record CAOJBY010000031.1, read on the forward strand.
GCATTGGGGTTCTCTGCGGGGCAGTGCCGGTGATTACGACGGCGACAGATATTGACGGGCGATTTTCCGTGGACAGCTTTGCAAAAAGAGAGCATCTATATCTGGACAATCTGAAACTGGCAAAGCGGATCTCGGCCGAAGTGTTGGAGAATCACACGATTGGCCTGTACACAGATTTTGAACTGGCAGGACAGGTGCCACTGGAGCTGTCACTTGGGGACAGAAAAGAACTTGGAATCAGTATTTCTCTGGATGAGGGCTACGATCCTTTTATGGAAACTTTGCATTTAGTACCCAGGATAGCGGTCCTTGGTATCGGCTGTAAAAAGGGGACATCGGGAGAGCAGATTGAGACGTTGGTAAAAAAGGTCATGGGGCAGAATCAATTTTCCATGCACAGCATCGGAAAGGTAGCTTCCATTGACTTAAAGCAGGAGGAACAAGGGATCCTGGACTTCTGTGAGACTTATCATGCGGCCTTTTTTACTTACAGCAGAGAGGAACTGGAACAGGTATCCTGTGAGGATGGGTTTTCGGAATCTTCATTTGTAAAAGGGATTACGGGTATCGGAAATGTGTGTGAACGCAGTGCTTTGAAAGCTGCCGGAGGGACAAAACTCATACAGAAAAAGGTGGCGGAGGATGGCGTGACGGTAGCCATTGCCCTGGAAAAATATATGGTACGCTTTTAAGAGCTTCCAAAGCGGTCGAAATAACACGGTAATTGAGTCGGAAAGAGGAAAGTATGAAACAGATCATTGTATTTGCAGGGACAACAGAGGGGCGGCTCCTCAGTGAGTGGCTGTCAGGAGAGGGGCTTTCCGTATTGGTCTGCGTTGCAACCGAATACGGGAGCCTGTTGATGAAAGAGGGAGAAAACCTGGAGGTACGAAAGGGGAGACTGTCCAGGGAAGAGATGGTGCATCTTTTCGGGAAAGAGGAGCCTCCTTTGGTGCTGGATGCCACACATCCCTATGCGGTAGAGGTATCCGGGAATATACGAACAGCCTGTGAAAGTGCCGGTTGTGAATATCTTCGCCTGATTCGCTCCGCAGATCCTATCCATGAGCAAGAAAACGACTGTGTGGCAGTTGAGAGCGTAAAGGAAGCAGCGGACCGGCTGGCAGAAACCAAAGGGAGGATTCTGGTAACCACCGGAAGCAAGGAACTTCATTATTTTACAGAGATTCCGGATTATCAGGAGCGTGTATATGCCCGGGTTCTTGCCACGCCGGAGGTGGTGGCCCACTGTAAAGAGTTAGGCTTTCTGGGGCAGCATCTCATCTGTATGCAGGGCCCCTTTTCCAGGGAAATGAATGCAGCCATGCTCCGCCAGTTTGATGCTTCCTGGCTGGTAACAAAAGAGTCGGGAAAAGAGGGGGGCTTTTCGGAAAAGCTTGCGGCAGCTAGGGAAGCCGGTGCCAGGGTTGTTTTGGTTGGACGGCCTTTGGAAGAGGAGGGTGTATCCGTAGAAGAGGGAATTGAGTTTTTAAGGGAGAGATTTTCCTTAGAAACATATCCGAAACTGTCCGCAGAAAGACAGGAAGAGAATACCGGAAATCAAGTAGGAGCAAACCCTGGAGAAGAAACGAAGAAGAAAGTGATTCTGGCAGGCATCGGCATGGGGACGGCGGATACCATGACAAAGGAAGTGTGGGAAGCCTTTCAGAAAGCCGACTGCATTCTTGGAGCAGGCCGGATGCTTGAGAGCTTTCGAGGGCTTGGAAAGCCTATGCTGGATGCCTATGTTCCGGAGAAAATGACTGCTTATGTTCGGGAGCATCCCGAATATCGCAGGATTGCGGTAGCCCTCTCCGGGGATGTGGGCTTTTACAGCGGAGCAAAAAGGCTCATTGGAGCATTTGAGCAGGAGGGGATCTTGGTGGAGCTTATGCCAGGTATTTCCTCTGTGGCTTACCTGTGCAGCAGGCTTGGGATCGCCTGGGAGGATGTAAAGCTTATGAGTATTCACGGGCGAAAGGGCAATCTGATTGAGGCTGTTCGGGAAAATCTTCGTACCTTTACTCTCCTGGGTGGAAAGGATAACGTGGAAGCACTGTGCAGGGAGCTATTATACTATGGGATGGATCAAGTGATTATCTACGTGGGAGAACGGCTCCACTATCCGGAGGAGCGGATCACAAAGGGGACTCCGGCAGAGCTTCAGGGGCAGGCCTTTGACGGTCTTTGTGCGGCATTGATTGAAAATCCGGATTACCAAGGGGGAATGTCCTCCTGCATTCCGGATGAGGAATTTGTCCGGGGAAAGGCACCTATGACGAAGAGCGAGATTCGCTGTCTTTGTGTGGCAAAGCTGGGGCTACAGCGGGATTCCCTTGTCTATGATATTGGTGCCGGGACAGGCTCGGTCAGTGTGGAAATGGCCTTTCAGGTGCCGGAGGGTACCGTCTGGGCCATTGAAAAAGAGGAGGAAGCGGCAAAGCTTATCCGGGAAAACTGCCGGAAGTTCCAGGTGTCTAATATAGAAGTGGTGGAGGGAATGGCACCGGAAGCTTTCCTGGATCTGTCGGTTCCTACCCATGCATTTATAGGCGGATCCTCCGGAAATCTTCGGGAGATTTTAGAGCTGCTTCTTAAGAAAAATCCGAAGATTCGGGTTGTGATAAGTGCAGTGACACTGGAAACCATCGGGGAGACCGTGCAATGCCTAAAGGAACTGCCATTTGCGGGTACGGAGGCAGTACAGGTACAGACGTCAAAGGCGAAGACCCTTGGCCGCTATCAACTGATGATGGGCCAGAATCCGGTGTATATTTTTACGGCAGATGGAAATGCGGATAAATGAGATCTGTATTTGTACAGGGAGGGTAAGTATTTACAATACCTGCTTTTTAGGAGACAAATTATGAAATTACCAAGAATTATGTTGGCTGCCCCGGCCAGCGGAAGTGGAAAAACCCTGATAACCTGCGGGATTCTGAAAGCTCTTGTGAATCGGGGTTATAAAGGGGCGTCTTTTAAATGCGGCCCGGATTATATTGATCCCATGTTTCACAGCAAAGTGATTGGTACCCGATCCGGTAATCTGGACACTT
>CAOJBY010000032.1 GCA_948330435.1 uncultured Lachnoclostridium sp.
TGGGTTTTGGGCAATAAAAAAACCGACTGATTCTCGTTTTGAAAATCAATCGGCTATGTAAAATTTATTGATTATTTTTATAAATTGACAAAATATATTCACATATGGTAATAGAAGAATTCATAACAAGCCTTGCTTCATGCTCTCTGATTGCATACCGCTTTTGTCCTGCTCCATGACTATCACTGGTTTTATTCCTTAATTCAGCAATCGCCCTTACTATTCTTTCCAAACCACTAAATAAGCTATTGATTCTGTTGTCAATATCACTACTTTGATTCAATCCGTACTTCTCTTTTATCTTTCCATAATACTGCGTTAAATCACCATTCATCTTAACATTAACTTTTTCATTTTCCAAAACATATAAGAAAATTTCCTCCATCAATGTTCTCGACTTTGTTATCACGCTATCATAATTTCCATTGGATAAATCCTCAGTACATCTTGTCCTTAAATTGTGTATATATTCCATATTCACAATATTAAAAACCGGAGCTTCTATTTGTATATCTTTCTGAAACTCAACAAGATAAAATTTCTCATTGACTACCTTCAATTCATGTTTTCCTAAAAACAGATTTGCATTTATAGCGTCCAATGCCCATTTCTTTGCTTTGTCATATGCCTCCTGAATAGTATTCCTATCACCTAATTCTGTCAAATAATCAAATTGCGTCATTGAAAACATATATGCTAAAACATTAGACACCATTTCACGCTTAATTATATTTAATAGAAATGCTTTAAACATTTCACATCTGGAACTACAACCTAACTCATCTTCCTTATAAACAATCGGAAATCCGAACCTTGTCGCTAATGAACAAATATCTTGACCTCTTAAATAAGGCAAGCCTAATCTATACCCTTCTGATTGACAATCAGCATTATCTCCAATTAATATACGGATAATCTTGTCTGTGCATAATAATTCCCATCTATTTTTCAATGACAACACCCACCCCTATCTATAAAGATACATAATTTCTGATAACGTCGTTTTCTTCTTTACTCATTATAGGTCAATTTCACGCCTCTATCAACCAACAATCTCCATCATCACCATAATTTCTACATGATAAGATATAACAGATTACGCACCCTAACACCATTTAGAGAAAATCCATGTAAATCTACGTCCAGAAACGGCAAGCAAACTTCTCCCCTTTTACGAAAAGAACGAGGCAAACTTTCACACACCATTTGGGGGATACCCTTTCCCCCAACTCTTCCCCCAAAAATCCCCCAAATCGGCACTCAAAATACGGTAATTTACGATAAGTTATGAACCTCTCCTAAGAACGCAAAAAACCCCTGAAAATGCCCATTCTATGGGATTTTCAGGGGTTCGTAAATCAATTCTTCTCAGAAGTTTACTGATTCATCTGTTTCGCCACCTCAGCCGCAAAGTCCTCGTTCTTCTTCTCCATACCTTCCCCGGTCTCAAAACGAACAAATCCCTTAATGGTAATATTAGCACTGTTCGCCTTAGCCACCTGAGCCACATAAGCTGCCACAGACTGCTTTCCGTCCTCAGCTTTCACATAAACCTGATCTAAGAGACAAATCTCTTTCAATTCCTTATTGATACGTCCCTTAATCATGCCCTCGATGACCTTCTCCGGCTTCTGGGACTCCTTGGGATCGTTCTGAATCTGTGCCAGAAGGATAGCTTTCTCTTTCTCAATATACTCCGCATCCACTTCCTTGTCGCTTGTGTAAAGCGGCTTCAAAGCGGCTGCCTGCATAGCGATGTTCTTAGCCATCTCTCTCACATCGTCATTGATGACATCCGTCTCAACATCCACCAGAACACCAATCTTGCCGCCTGCATGAATGTAGGAAGCAATAAATCCGTTCTCCTCCTCCATCTGCTGAAACCGACGGATATTCATATTCTCACCGATGACTGCGATCTGAGCAGCCAGGGCTTCCTTTACGGTCATGGAACTGTCCTTCTCCCATGTCTCTGCCATAAATGCGTCAATATCTGCTGCACCAGTATTCACTGCCTGTGCCGCAACATCTGCTACAAAGGACTGGAACTTGGCGTTCTTTGCCACAAAATCAGTCTCTGCATTTACCTCAACCACTACAGCTTTCTTGTCATCATTAATAAGACAGGTTGCCACGATACCCTCTGCCGCAATACGTCCGGCTTTCTTCTGGGCACTTGCAAGTCCTTTTTCTCTCAGCCAATCAATTGCTGCATCCATATCTCCATCTGTTGCGGCCAGGGCTTTTTTACAGTCCATGATGCCGGCACCAGTAGTCTCTCTTAACTCTTTTACCATTCCTGCCGTTACTGCCATTGTTCTTTCCTCCATCTATTGATTTGCAAATTATTCCTCTACCGCTGCCTCTGCCTCGTCTACATAGTCATATTCTTCTTCTGCCACATCCTCAGCCTGTCCCTGATTTGCCTCAACAACAGCATCTGCCATCTTGGACACGATCAGCTTCACAGCTCTGATTGCATCATCGTTACCCGGAATCACATAATCCAATTCTTCCGGATCACAGTTGGTATCTGCAATACCAATCAGGGGGATTCCCAATGTATGTGCTTCCTGAACGCAGATTCTCTCTTTCTTTGGATCTACCACAAAGATTGCGTCTGGAATTCTCTTCATTTCCTTGATACCACCTAAGTTTCTCTCAAGCTTCTCCCACTCTTTTCTCAGTGCAATTACTTCTTTCTTAGGCAATACATCAAAAGTTCCATCCTCAGACATTCTCTCAATCTCTTTTAGACGGTTTACTCTGCTCTGAATAGTCTTGAAGTTGGTCAGCATACCGCCCAGCCATCTCTCATTTACATAGAACATACCGCAACGCTCTGCCTCAACTTTGATAGCATCCTGAGCCTGCTTCTTGGTTCCCACAAACAGAATGGTGCCACCGTCTGCCACAATATCAAACACGGCCTTATAAGCCTCGTCTACCATTCCTACAGACTTCTGCAGGTCAATGATATAGATGCCATTACGCTCTGTGTAAATGTAGGGAGCCATCTTAGGGTTCCATCTTCTTGTCTGATGTCCAAAATGAACACCTGCTTCCAGTAACTGCTTCATTGAAATAACGCTCATGTTTCTTTCCTCCATTTGGTTGTTCTTCCGCTGTAACCTGTCTGCCGCAAAGACCAAAACAGATGCTTTGGCACCGTTCTTGGCAAGGGACAACGTGATTTTTCGCTAACTTAGAAAGTATAACATGCAAAAAGGGCTTTTGCAAGCCCTTTTTCCTATAAATTCCTTGATTTTCGCTGTTTTCGTTTCTTACATAATACTCTGGGTAAATAGAGACTTCACATGCTGAACCTCTTCCTCTGTTGCCTTGGAAGCCGGTACATAATACTGCTTAGCTCTTGCAATCTGATACAGTTCCTCCTGGGACATCTCGCACTTGTTACGCAGGTCTTTTAAGGTCTGCTTAAGTCTCGGCTCCTCTGTCTGAGGAATCATCTCGCTGAACATCTTCAGTTCTCCGTTGATACCCACCAGGGTATCTGCTACCATCGTCTTCTCATTCATCGTCGCACCCTCCTAACCTAAAAACTGCATCAGCTGCTGCTTGTTTTCCTTGGCAGACTGTGCTGCCTTCTGGAAGAACTGCTTTACCTGCTGATCTGTGGCATTGTTTGCATAATCGTTCATCTTGCAATGGGTGGTGTCATAGCCTCCGATGAGATGGCGAAGATTCTGTACATCCAATTCGGATAATTCTGACTTCATAAAGAATACCTCCTATTCCAGTTCCACAGAATCCATCTGGGTACTATATGGGACTCTGCTGTTAATAGTTCCTGCTTCAAAATATCTCTTAAGCAGTTACTGTTATTATCCCGAAAAGGAGGTATTCTTATTCATTTTTAACCAGCTAACCAGTTGTATAATTCTTCATATTTTTTCGCAGAAGCACCCCAGGAAAAATCAACAGCCATGGCACGATCCACGATCTTATTCCACTCACGCTTCTTGTCATAGTATACGCTCTCTGCATAACGGATGGTGTGAAGCATCTCATGAGCATTGTAATTTAAGAAGCTAAAGCCCGTTCCGGTGCTCTCATACTCATTGTAGGGCTCTACCGTATCTTTCAGTCCTCCGGTCTCACGAACAATCGGCACCGTTCCGTACCGCAAGCTCATAAGCTGGCTCAAGCCACAGGGTTCAAACTGTGAGGGCATCAGGAACGCATCACAGGAGCCGTAAATCTTATGAGACATCGCCTCAGAGTAGAAAATATTGGCTGATACTTTACCCTGATACTTCCATGCAAAATGACGGAACATATTCTCATAACGCTCTTCTCCTGTTCCGAGAACAACTAACTGAATCTCATCCTGACACAACTCATCCATCACATAGGCAATCAGGTCAAAACCTTTCTGATCTGTCAAACGGGAAACTACACCAATCATCATCTTCTTGGGATCCACTTCCAACCCCAGCTCTGCCTGAAGGGCTGTCTTATTCTTTACCTTTTCTTTCCGGAAGTTCACTGCATTATAATTCTTAGCCAGGAACTTATCTGTCTCCGGATTGTATTCGTCATAATCAATACCATTTACAATGCCACGAAGGGAATTGGCCCTCGCATTCATAAGGCCGTCCAGATGCTCACCATAGTAGGGCATCTTGATCTCCTCCGCATAAGTATCACTTACAGTGGTAACCGCATCCGCATATACGATACCGCCCTTTAAATAATTGGCATCTCCATAAGCTTCCAGTTTATCCGGTGCAAAATAGGATACGGAAAGTCCCGTAATATCACGTACCGTCTTCATATCCCACACACCTTGGAACTTCAGATTATGAATGGTCATAATGGTCTTGATTCCCTGGAAAAACGGATTATTCTGGAAAGAATCATTTAGGAACACCGGCACAAGTCCGGTCTGCCAGTCATGACAGTGAATGATATCCGGTCTAAAATCCAGAGATGGCAACGCTGATATAGCTGCTTTTGAAAAGAAAGCAAACTTCTCTATATCCTCATAAATATTTCCATAAGGCTTTGCACCCGCAAAATAATATTCATTATCAATGAAATAAAACTTCACACCCTCATATTCCATCTCCAGGACTCCAACATACTGGCTGCGCCATGCAAGATTCATATAAAAATGGGTTACATACTGCATCTTGTCCCGCCATTCCTGCTTGATGCATAGATACTTGGGAACCATTACCCGAATATCAAAATATTCTTTGTCAAAATACTTGGGCAGAGACCCAACAACGTCTGCTAATCCTCCGGTCTTAATAAAGGGTACTGCTTCGGAAGCAACAAATAATATCTTTTTCACCGCATTTCCTCCCTAATTCTCCCATATATCCATGGGTAATTCTGATATTTTGTAATTATTATACCTCATAAACGAAGTATTTGAAAGGGAAAATTTCGCAAATTGTACAATATTCTTTTTAAACTGTATGAGTGCATAGGGACTTTTTTTCTCTCTCCATTCATTCCCTGAAAAACATTACTTTAAAAATTATAAAAAACTCCCCACCATGTCCCGTTGTTGTTCAGAACACCTGGCAGGGAGCCTTTTACTCAAATATTTACAGTTCTGTCTGACGTTAAGCTGGGAATGCTACACCCGCCCGAAGAATGATGTTGGGATAGGGGGTAAACTCTCCTGTCCGGATGGCAAATCTTGTATTTGCCGACATCTTCTTAAGTTCCGTATGTGGGATAAATTCATGCCCCACTCCCGGCAGCTTCTCCTGGATATAAGCAAGAAGCTTGGGATTCTTTTCGTGAATTTCTTCGGCCAAGGTATAGAATTCTACCTCTGCCTCCTCAAGCACGGCATCCATAGTCTGTATAAAAGTGGGAACACCTCCGCAAAGGGCCAGATCCACAACAGGCACCCCTTCCGGAATCGGCATTCCGGCATCTCCTATCATAAACGTGTCCATATGCCCGAGAGCCGCTATGTATGCGGACAGCTGAGCATTCAAAATTCCTCTCTTTTTCATAGGCTTTCTCCTTTTCCGAAAAAACTTTTTTATTTCATTATAACACGTTTTCCGGAGCATCTCATTAAAAACGGTTGTTTAAACTATAATTATTTACTCTCATTCCTTGCTTTCAGAGCCATCTTCGCCTGAAGATTTCTCTGGAACTGGTCAATGATTACGGCCAGTACAATCACCAGTCCCTTGATTACCATCTGCCAGAACTCAGACACTCCGCACATAACCATTCCGTCATTGATCACACCGATTACGAAAGCTCCTACAATGGTTCCGCCGATGGTTCCGATTCCGCCTGCCATGGAAGTTCCACCAAGTACTGCCGAAGCAATGGCGTTCATTTCCCAGGATTCTCCGGTTGCCGGATGGGAAGCCGCCAGCTGGGAGGATGCGATAATTCCTACGATGGCAGAGCAGATACCGGAAATCATGTACACCAGAATCTTTACCTGATCTACTTTAACACCGGACAGCTTTGCCGCTTTCTCATTTCCGCCGATTGCAAATACGTGCCAGCCAAAGGCAGTTTTTTTCAAAAGAGTTGCGAAAATCACGGCCAGGATCACAAGGATCAGAAGCCCCACCGGAATGCCAGCCACACTGGATCCAAAGAATCCCCAGCCCTGGTTTCCGAGAGCCTCATAGCCCTTCAAATCCGAATAAGTCGCACCGTTGGAATGGATATTCGCAAAACCGCGGGCTACATACATCATACCCAGGGTAGCAATAAAGGGGGCTACGTTAAATTTGGTGATAATGAGACCGTTTATCACACCAATCAAAGCACCGATAAGTAAGGTAATCAATACCACTGCCGGCACACTGAAATAGAGGGTGACACCAAACATCTTTAAGGTAAGGCCTTTTTGCAGAAGCCCTCCTGCGATCATTCCGGCCAGACCCACGATAGCACCCACGGAAAGGTCAATACCGCCGGTGATAATTACATAAGTCATACCGATGGCAAGGATTCCATACAAGGCCACATGCCGGCCGATAAGCAATGCCGTATTCATGGCCAGAAAGTTATTCGCTGCAATACTGAAAAATATCAGCAGTACAATCAGTACGATAAAGGTTCTTCCCTTTAACAAAGTCATTACCAATGCATTATTATTGGAACTTTTTTTATCTCCACTCATTTCTACTCTCCTATTATAAGTTCCGTAATATCCCATCCATACACCCCTGTCTAAATCAATTCCCGGCCACAGATGCATGTGCCTGTAAATTGATTTGTGCATGGACGGGATATTACTGATTTAAAGTTGCTACGCAACAGTACTAAAGGGTAAAGTTCCCTTCAACACACAAATTTTATCAGTGACCATGATGACCTTTATAAGACGCAAGCACCAGGGCTTCCTCCTGAATCTCATCACCGCTCAGCTCTCCCGTCTTGATTCCGTTGGAGAGAACCACAACCCGGTCTGCAATGGCGATGATCTCTTTCAATTCAGAGGAAATCACGATGATGGAAAGGCCCTGCTCCGCATATTGGTTGATAATATCAAACACTTCTGTTTTTGCACCGATATCGATTCCTCTGCTGGGCTCATCCATCAAAAGAATTTTGGGCTCTGTCAGAATACCTTTTCCGATAACAACTTTCTGCTGGTTGCCGCCTGACAGGGAAAGGATCGGAAGCCGTTTGTCCGCCACCTTAATGTGGATATCCCGTATCTCTTCCTCCACCTTTTCATTTTCCTTGTTAAAGTCCACAAATCCTGCCTTTGTATAGCGGGTCAGTGCTGACAGGGAACAGTTCCGCCCGATATCCATGGTCTGCACCAGTCCCTCTCTCTGACGGTCCTCCGGCACCAGGGCAAAGCCCTTTTCGATCTGTCCGGAGATGGATTTGATATCCATTTTCTCACCCTCCAGAAAGATGTCTCCCGTATGCTCCGGGCGAAGACCCATGATACATTCGAACACCTCCGTCCGCCCTGCACCCATCAGGCCGTAGATTCCCAGAATTTCTCCTTTTTTCAGGTCAAAGCTTACATCATTCAGAAGATAACCACCGCCGCTTTTGGGCAGGGTAAGATTCTTCACCTCCAGAACCTTCTCCTGTTTCGCCCAGTCGATTTCCCGATCTTTCTTGGGATAAGACTTGCCCTCTCCGGTCATCTGCCTGACAATCCAGGGTACGTCAATGTCCTTTACGTCTGCATCTGCTACATATTTTCCATCCCGAAGAATGGTAACATGGTCGCCAATCTGCATGATCTCTTCCAGACGGTGGGATATGTAGACGATGGAGATTCCCTGGGCTGTCAGTTCCCGCATAATCTTGAAGAGTACCTGTACCTCCTGCTCGGACAGGGATGAGGTTGGCTCATCCATAATGAGGATCTTAAGGTCATCCTCCACCAGATTCCTTGCAATCTCGATCATCTGCTGCTGTCCTACTCGAAGCTCTCCCACCAGGGTATCCACAGGAATCTCATGTTCCAGCTTCTTTAAGACCTCCTCCGCTTTCTCCCTGTGGTACTTATTGTCCATTCCAAGGCCCTTTTTCCTCTCCCTGGCCACAAAAATGTTCTGATAAACCGGAAGATTCGGAAACAGGTTCAACTCCTGATGGATAATTCCGATTCCGTGGCTTCTTGCCTCTGTGGTATTGCGGAAACGTACTTCTTTTCCGTCCATGTAGAGCTTGCCCTCGCTGGGCTGTTCAATACCGGCTATCATTTTCATCAGTGTAGATTTTCCCGCACCGTTCTCACCAATCAGCACGTTGACTTTCCCGGTGAGCAGATCGAAATCCACATTATCCAGAGCCTTGGTTCCAGGATAGATCTTACTGATCCCTTCTGCGTGAAAGCACACGCCCTCTCTGTTCTTATTTTCCATGCTCAAAGTCCCTCCTGCTTTACTTTGCCTCCAGTTTTACCACAGTGATCAGAAGCTCGTCGTCGCTGTCCGCCGTAAAGGTTCCCACAAATTCAATGGTTTTTCCTTGAAGGCTTCCCGGATCCGCAGGCTGAATGACATTGGCATCAATCTGGCTGTGGAGCTCCTGGGAAACGGCCGCCCACTCCTCCTGGTTGGTGTAATCGCCAAAACGGATGATGTCCAAAGTGTCACGGGTGGAGGAACCCTTGTAAATGCTTCCTATCTGGATCTTGATAATCTCCGGGCCGTCGTAGCCGTCAAGCTTTACGGTCATATAACCGGCCTTTTTCTCCTGGTTTACCTCCTCTACCACTCCGGATCCTTTCACGGCATAGCTGATGGTTCCCGAGGTTCCCATGGAGTATTTTCCGTATTTATCTACTAATGACTTTAGATCGCCGCCTGCCTCTGTCAAAAAGGCGGGGAGATCTACTGCTTTTTCTTCAATATTTGCTTCTGCACTTTCCCACATTCCCTGTACACTGTCAGTGGCATTGAATTCCTGCTTTCCGGTCAGCGTACTTTCTTCTCCGATTTTTACTACCTTCACACACCCTGTAAGTGATACTGCAAAGACCAGGGTTAAGGTCAGGGCTAACAACTTCTTTTTCATGTTGACCTCCTGTATATATCTCTAAATTTCCTTATCGAACCCACAAAACCATCATTTTAGAAGAGCAGGAGCCTTTTTTAAGGCCCCTGCTTTTGTTTGCCTTGCTTTTTTTACTTATTCGCTGTATACGAATGCACTCAGCTTATCAACATTTTCAATTGTGATTGCTACACAATCAACAAGCTGCTTCTCTTCCAGTCCTGTAGACCCCTCTTTCAGGTACTTGTCTGCCTGCTCAACGGCCATCTCTGCCATCAGAGCACACTGCTGCAGTGCGGTACCGGTCATCTCTTCTGCCTTGATACGGGCTGCTGCTTCATCAGATCCGTCAACACCGATGATCTTGATGTCGCTTCTTCCTGCTGCCTTACATGCCTCTGCCGCACCTACTGCCATGGTGTCGTTTCCGCAGATGATACCGGTGATTTCCGGATTGGACTGCAGGATCGTTGTTGTCTTATCGTAGCCCTCTGTCTGCTCCCAGTTAGCGGTCTGCTGTGCTACCATCTCTAAGGTATCATACTGGTCGATTACCTCATGGAATGCGGAAGAACGAACGCCTGCGTTGGTATCGGACTCTTTTCCGAGAAGCTCTGCATACTTTCCTTCCTCGCCCATTGCTTCTACCCATTCCTCAGCGATAGCCTTTGCACCCTGGTAGTTGTTTGCAACGATCTGGGAAATAGCTACGCCGTCCGCATTGATCTCACGGTCAATCAGGAACGTGGGGATTCCGGCATCTCTTGCTTTCTGAACAGCCTCAACGGTTGCATCTGCACCTGCATTGTCACAGATGATAGCTGCTGCCTTGTCTGCAATCGCATTGTCAAACAGCTCGGACTGCTTAGTTGCATCATCGTCATGGGAAACTGCCTTTACCTCATATCCAAGTTCCTGTGCCTTTGCAGTTGCTGTATCGGCTTCTGTCTTGAAGAACGGATTGGAATGAGACGGTGTAATGATGTAGATGATATTGGATCCGCCGCCCGGAAGAGCCTCTGCCGCAGGTGCTTCTGTCTCTGCAGGTGCCTCCTCGGGCGCCTCCGCCTCCGGTTCTGCAGGAGCTTCTGCCGGTGCCTCTGCCTCTTTGCTTCCACAGCCGCCCAGCATGGACACTGCCATTGCCGCACTGAGAAGTACAGCTAATACTTTTCGTTTCATAATGTTTTCCTCCTTAAAATGAAATAGTTTTGTATTGGACTGCTTTCCCTATGAAAACAGCCAGGATTACGGACTTTCGCCCGGAAACCTCATATCTTATCTGGTGAGAGCCTTAGAAACAGCTTTCTTCCAGCCCTCATATTTTTTATCCCTCTCTTCCAGTTTCATGGAGGGAGTAAAGCTTGTTCTCTTATGTCCGCTAAAGAGTGTGTCCCTCTCATAGAGACCCATGGCCAGACCTGCCACGTAGGCTGCCCCGATTCCGGACAGTTCCTCCGCCGGGGGAATGCGGACAGGAATGTCTGCCATGTCACTCTGAAACTGCATCAGATATGTATTCTTTGTGGGACCTCCGTCCACCCGAAGTTCCCCGATGGCAATTCCCGACTCCTCCTCCATGGCCCTTACCACATCTGTAATCTGGTAGGCAATGCTCTCCAGTCCGGCCTTTACCAACTCTGCACGTCCGGTTGTCCGAGACATTCCATAAAAGATTCCTCTTGCATCACTGTCCCAATAAGGGGCACCAAGACCGGAAAATGCCGGAACAAGGTAAGTCTCATCCTTAGGATTGGCCTGTTCGGCCAGGCTGCCTGTCTCGGTCGGAGAGGAGATCATCTTCAAATCATCTTTCATCCAGGTAATAACAGCCCCTGTGTAATTGATATTTCCCTCCAGCACGTAGGTTACGTTTCCATCCATCCCCCATGCCAGAGAAGTGACAACCTTGCTGCTGAATACCGGCTGTTCCCCGATATTCATCATAATGGAGGATCCTGTTCCATAAGTAGCTTTTGTCATGCCTTTCGTAAGGCATCCCTGCCCGAACAGTGCTCCGTGGGAGTCACCCATCACCCCCCGGATGGGAATGGGTTTTTCAAGGAATCCATCAAAATCTGTCTCTCCATAGTACCCGTTGGAATCTGTTACAGCCGCAAGGCAGGACAGAGGAATTCCGAATAACCCGCAAACTTCCGGATCCCATGTGAGGGTTTTGATATTAAACATCTGCGTCCGGGAAGCGTTGGAGTAGTCTGTCCGGAACTCCTTTCCCCCTGTCAGCTTGTATACAAGCCAGCTGTCTATGGTTCCGCAGCACAGTTCTCCTCTCTTTGCCTTTTCTTTGGCTCCCTCCACATTTTCCAGTACCCAGGCAATCTTGGCTGCCGAAAAATAGGGGGACAAGGGCAGGCCCGTGTGAGAACGCACCAATTCCCCATTTCCATGAGCTTCCAGGCGTTCACAGATCCCGGCTCCCCTTGCACACTGCCACACCACTGCATTGTAGATGGGAAGTCCGGTGTGCCGATCCCATACCATGGCAGTCTCTCTCTGATTACTGATTCCCAGTGTCCGGATTTCGCTTTTGTTAATTCCGGCTTTTTCTACCAGAAGCTTTACGACCTCTATGGTATTGTGATAAATCTCTTTCGGGTCATGCTCTACCCAGCCTTGACTATCCACCATCTGCCGATGGGACAGGTCCGCCCGTTCCAGAAGACGGCCTGTTCCATCAAAAAGCAATGCCTTTGTTCCCTGGGTACTCTGATCAATCCCCAACACATAATCAGCCATCCCTACAGATTCTCCTTTACGGTTTTTGCAATTCCCTCTGCATTCAGTCCATAGTGATCAAATACCTCTTTGGAAGTTCCCGTAATAACCGGTGCATCCGGAAGAGCAAGATTTACAACTTTCTTCGGGCACTCCCCTGCAACTACCTGGCTTACCATAGAGCCAAGACCGCCAAAAGGTGCATGCTCTTCTACGGTAATCACAAGCTTTGCATTTCCTGCCGCTTTTACAATTGCTTCTTTATCCAAAGGCTTTACGCAGTACATATCTACCACAGTTGCACGGATTCCCTCTGCTTTCAAAAGCTCTGCCGCCCGCACGGAGGGGCTTACCATCTCGCCGCAGGCGATGATTGCCACATCGGTTCCCTCTGTGATCACGGTTGCCTTATCCATCTCAAAGGGACAGTCATTTTCCGTATATACATCCTCCACGGCATTTCTCCCTACCCGGACATAGGCAGGCTTCTCATCCTGAAGAAGTGCTTCAATCAGCTTCGCCGTCTGGAAACGGTCACTTGGCAGATAAACACGCATATTGGGGATGGCTGACATGGCCGCAATATCCTGTGCGGAATGGTGGCTCATGCCCAGGGCACCGTAGCTGATGCCGCCGCTGATGCCGATTAAGGTTACGTTGGTATTGGAGTAAGCACAGTCTACCTTTGCCTGCTCGTAGCTTCTTGTGGACAGGAAACAGGCCGGGGATGCCGCAAAGGGCTTCTTCCCGCATTTTGCAAGGCCGGCTGCGATGCTCACCAGGTTCTGCTCCGCAATTCCAACTTCTACAAACCGCTCCGGATACTCATTTGCAAAGGGTGCCAGGGATGCACTTCCTCTGGAGTCGCTGCACAGCACTACAATGTCCTTGTCCTCTTTCGCCTTTTCCATTAACACTTCGCAGATTGCCTGCCGATTCGGTATCTTATTCATGAAGTGCCGCCTCCTTTCCTGCTTCCAGATCTTTCATGATCTGTGCATATTCCTCTGCATTCGGAACCTTATGATGCCAGCCTGCCTTATTTTCCATTACGGATGAGCCATATCCCTTGGTAGTATTGGCGATGATTACAGTGGGAGCACCTTTTACGGTCTTTGCTTCGTCAAAGGCGGCTTTCAGCTCCTTGTAATCGTTGCCGTTTACGGAAATCACATGCCATCCGAAAGAACCCCAGCGTTCTTCCTGACTGTCATGGGCCATGACATCCTCGGTGCAGCCGGAAATCTGAAGACGGTTCCGGTCTACAACGGCACAGAGATTGTCAAGCTTGTACTGGCGGGCTGCCATGACACCCTCCCATACGGAGCCCTCCGCCAGCTCACCGTCACCCATGACGGTGTAAACACGGTAATCTCTCTTGTCCATCTTGCCTGCCAATGCCATTCCCACGCACACGGGAAGTCCATGTCCCAGAGAGCCGGAATTCATCTCAATGCCCGGAAGCTTGTTGTTGGGATGTCCGATAAACTTAGAGCCAAATTTGGAAAACTCTTTGATTACCTGCTCTATGGGGAAGAAGCCCTTGGCTGCCAGTACTGCGTATAATGCTTCTACGGAATGTCCCTTGCTCATGACGAAGCGGTCCCTGTCCGGATCGTCCATATTTTCCGGACTGATATTCATCTGCTCAAAATACAGTTCTACCAGAATGTCCATGACGCTCATGTCACCGCCGATGTGGCCGCCTTTTCCCTCCACGATCATGTCGATGACGTTTTTTCTGAGATCGTAGGACAATGCTTTTAAATTCTGCATCCTATAAATCCTCCTATTTAAAGTTCCGTAGTACCTCTAACAGTACCCCTTGTCTAGAACAATTTCCGGCCGCAAAAGCCTGCGTCCGTAAATCGTTCTGGCACTGTACGAGGTACTACTGATTAAATTATTTTTCCAATCACTCGCCCCGAAGATATGCCTTTACATCCTCTTCTATGGGGTCATACAGATCCGGCTTAATTCCCATATATTTACATGCTTCATAAAGTACCGGAACGATATTCTCATGGATTCCAACACAGTGGTGTATGTAGGGTCCCTCCACGATCTTTGTTTCCAATCGTTTGATGTTCTCCACCTCTACCCACAGGTAGGTGCCCATGCCTTTCGGTCCGTCCACGCCCTTTGCATTTCCAAGGAGCAGGGAATACTCGCCATTGTCGCCGTCAAATCTTGCCAGCGTCACATGGCCGTGCTTGGCTTCGGCGGTAATGCTGCCCGGATGGTCAAAGGCCAGGGGATATGTAAGCTTCGGCGTTTCCTTTGCCACAGAGATGGGCCAGGGACCGCAGTGCTGCAAAAGCTCACCGTTTGCAATATCCGGATGACGGATGGTCCAGTCAGCGAAGAAGCTCCGCTTCTCTCCCATTCCGGCTGCTTCTACCAGAAGTGCGGTGATGGCTCCGTGAATGTCCGTCTCGCACACCACGGGGATTCCCTCCTCGTTCATCAGGGCGTTGGCGGCACATGGCATAATGCCAATCTCGGACTGAAGCTGGTTCCAGCACTGGATGGCTGCTGCCTGACAGCCGTACTTTTTCACCAGATGCATCATGGCCACCTTGAGAGCCGCCACATTTTCCAACTCATTGTCTTTTACCTGAATCTCCATGTTCTCCCTGCAGTAGCGGATAACCTCTGCCACCTCGGTTCCCTCTTCCTTTGCCTTTTTTATCTCGTCTGTCAGCTCCGGCATAGGGATGGGAGAAAGCTGAATATTAAACCTCTCCAAAAGCTCTCCCTCGTTGCACATGGTAGTCCAGAAGTCAAAAGGTCTGGTGGATATCTGAAGAATTCGGATATTCCGGAACGTCTTTACCACGTTACATACGGCCAGGAAATCTTTTAGGCCCCTCTCAAATACCGGATCACCAAGCCTACAGTTAGTCATATAGGTAAATGGAATGCGAAAACGGCGAAGAACCTTGCCCGTGGCAAAAAGTCCGCACTGGGTATCACGGAGCCTCGTTCCGTCCGCTTCCGGTCTCTCATCTAAGGGGCCCCAGAGAAGCACAGGAACATTCAATTCCTTGGCCAGTCTTGCACATTCATACTCGGTTCCAAAATTACAGTGGGGCAAAAAGAGTCCATCCACTTTCTCTTTCTTAAATTTCTCTGCAATTCTATACATATCTTCATCGTTGTAGAGAAGTCCCTCTTCGTTGATATCGGTAATATCCACAAAGTCAATCCCCAGTTCTTCCAGGCGTTTCGCCGTCAGTCCCCGATACTTAATGGCATCCGGTGCACTGAAAATACTTCTTCTGGTCGGTGCATAACCGATCTTAATTTTTTCCATTTTTTTCCTCCTGTCTGAAGTTGCTACACAACAGTACTAAAGGGTAAAGTCACTTCGACACACATGTAATGAGAGAAACTTTCATTCGAAAGGACACTCATAAAAGTTCCTCTCGTGCGTCTTTGCGACTTTACCGTTCCGCATTACCCTTTCCAGCACCCCTTATATAGAACAATTTCCAGTCACAAAAACATATGTCCATAAATTGTTCTGGCACTGCCAGAGTATTGCTGTTTTGTTCCTTACATGCACTACCTGTAATATAGCTTTATCACAGCTTTATAGCAATAAATAATAAAGTCATTTTTACTTTATTTTTACTTTACCTACTTGCTTTTTTCTTAAAATTGTCTATAATGGGTGGAAGTAAGGTTTACAGATTCAAAGATTTACAGACTCATTGGAGGATAGGAGACATGGCAATTACTGCAAAGGAACTGGCTAAAAAACTGAATCTCTCTGCCACCGCCGTATCCATGGCCCTTAACAACAAGCCCGGTGTAAGCACCGCCACCCGGGACCAGGTGATTAAGGCTGCAGAGAAATACGGGTATGATTTTACAAGACTTTCCTTAAAGAACGGGCACTCGGGAGATATCTACTGTATTATCTACCGGGCACACAATGCCATCTTGAATTATCTGCCGATTTTTTCCGAGTTGACGGACGGGATTGAACAGGAATGCCGGAACCAGGGATATCAATTGAAGCTTGTCCAGATCAACGAGAATCGGGATGATCTCCAGAAACGGATTGAGGATTTAAGAATCGCCAACTGTGCCGGGATTATTCTTCTCGGAACGGAAACCAGTATTCACGTATGCAAAATGTTTCTTCAGCTATCGGTTCCTGTTGTGCTTCTGGACTCTCATTTTGATTCCCTGGGTTTTAGCAGCGTGCTGATTAACAACCGGCAGGGGGCTTACCTTGCCACAAGCCTGCTGATTAACCAGTGCGGCAGTCAGCCAGGGTATATGCGTTCCTCGTATCGAATCGGTAATTTTGAGGAACGGCGGATCGGCTTTGACACGGCTCTTCGGGAGCACGGAATGTCTCCCTCTAATTCAGTAATACACGAACTTCCGCCCTCCATTGAGGGGGCTCTCTCAGATATGCTGGAAAGCATTGATCGGGACGCTTCTCTGGCAAAGTGTTATTTTGCAGATAATGATCTCATCGCCATCGGTGCCATGAAAGCTCTGAAACTGCGGGGATACCGGATTCCGGAGGACGTGGCAATCGTGGGTTTTGATAACATCTCCGAGAGCCGGATTGTGGAGCCCTCCCTCACGACCATTGACATTCCCCGGACCTTTATGGGGCGGACGGCGGCCAGACAGCTAATCCATCAGATTACCACACCGGTGCCTCATACGGTGAAGATCGAGATCTCCACCAAACTGGTACGGCGGTTTTCCGTGAGAAGTGCGGCTGGTGGGGCTGGCGTAAAATAAGACAGCCCCGCCTTTTAGCCTCAGCATTATAACTATCAAATAAAAAAGGAGTACCTATGCGTATCAAAGCAAAAGAAATCGCCACAGAACTGGGCGTGTCCCCGGCCACCGTTTCTCTGGTTTTAAATAACCGCCCTGGGGTAAATCAGGAGACAAGAAAGCGAATCCTGGCCTATGTTCATAAAAAGGAAACAGAATTGTGGTCGGAATCCCCTCTTGCTTTCAAAGGTCGAATTATGGTCCTCTACTATATAAAGAACGGAACCGTCCTTGACCATATGGAACGCCGCCAGACGGAAAATCCCACACAGCAGGGAAGCGGCAAAAGCCCTCTTTTCCAGGCAATGACAGCATTCTGCAATAAAAAAGGCTACGAAATGGTTTACCGGATATTTCGGGAGGATTCCGAAGCTCCAGATCTGCTGCTTGAAGAATGCCGCAGGCTTCACATCAGGGGTATCTATATTCTGGCCGCCGAGATGCACCACTCGGATATCTATCCCCTGCAGCAGTTAAAAATCCCCCTCGTCACAGGTGACAATCTCTTTTATGAGGAGGGAATCGACAGCCTGCTCATTGATAACCGTGAGGGGATCGCCCGGGGTGTCAGCTATCTGGTAGACAAGGGCCACAGCCATATTGTCTACCTTGCGGAAACCATTGACATTTTCAATTTCAGCGAACGGCGGGAAGCTTTTTTAAGTGAAATGGCAAGGCGGGAGCTTGGGGATGCCAGCAACCGGATCTGGCACCTGGGCTGCCAGACAGAGGAGGTCTACACTGCCATGCAACAGAGACTGAACGCCGGAATCCACAACACCACCGCCTTTGTACTGGAAAGCTCCGTCATTTCCATGGGTGTTTGCAAGGCCCTAAAGGAACGCAGGCTGCGGATTCCCAGAGACATTTCCCTCCTGGGCTTTGACGCTCTTCTCCCCGGCAATCTGCTGGGTACGGAACTGACCATTATCAAGGGGACTCATACCAAGAGGCACCTGGCTGGTGTACAGCATCTTATCCGTCATATTGAGGATGAAAATGAAGAAATTCTAAAAATCTACTACCACACCAGGCTTTTAGAGGGCGACAGCGTTTTTGACAAGACAAAATATATTTACCGGCCATGCTTTTAAAGAAAATTTAAAAGCATGGCTTTTTTGTACAAAAAATGCGGCCGAAGCATGGGGAAAATCACGGTAAAATTCTCGGAAATTTAGAAAAAGCCAAGGGGGATTGAGGGCCGGAACGGATGCGGATATACTGAGGGCATAAAGGAAACACAGATATCTGTTCCGTGCATGCACAAGCTTAAAGATCCTTACAGGAAAAACAATACAGGAAAAGGAGTAGAAATAAATGGCAGGAAAGTATGACGGCCTGGCCCGCATCATCATCCAAAATGTGGGCGGCAAGCAGAACATTAACAGCATTACCCATTGCATTACCCGCCTGCGTTTCAAACTAAAGGACGAATCAAAGGCGAACACAGACATCTTAAATCAGACCGACGGCGTGATCTCTGTCATCCAGGCAAACGGACAATACCAGGTTGTAATCGGAAATGCAGTTGCGGAGGTTTACGATGCGGTTTTGTCCGTAGGCCACTTAAGCGGCAGCGGAACGGTGGACGAGGACGGCAATCCCATGGAGGATACCGGCTCCGGAGGAAAGAAAAGCGGGGCAGCCGTTCTGATTGACATTATTTCCGGAATCATGGCACCTACCATCACGGTTCTGGGTGCCACCGGTATCATCAAGGGTCTTCTGACTCTGTTCACCTTTTTCGGACTGATGAACGCCCAAAGCGGCGAATATATGATCTTGTATACCGTGGCGGACGGCTTCTTCTTCTTTCTGCCGGTGATCCTCGGATACACTGCTGCAAAAAAATTCAGAATGAATGAATTTACGGGAATGGCTCTGGGAATCGCCCTCTGCTACCCCACCATGGTAAGCCTTACCGCCGGAGAGGTTATGGGAACTCTTTTCACGGGAACTGCCTTTGAAATGAGTTATTACACCACGTTCTTCAACATTCCGGTTATTATGCCAAGATCAGGCTATACCTCCTCGGTAATCCCCATCGTTCTGTGCTGCTTCATTGCTGCAAAGCTGGAGCGATGGCTGAACAAGCACATCTCCGATATGGTCAAGGCATTTCTGACCCCTGTATGTGTGCTGGTCATCATGGCATCCTTAACCTATCTGGTCATCGGACCTGTTTCCAACGTTATCTGCTGTATCCTGACTATTGGCTTTGAAGCCCTGTTCAAGATTCCCGTTGTGGGTGCTACCTTAGGCTGTGCCGTCGTAGGCGGCTTCTGGCAGGTACTGGTTATCTTCGGCTTCCATTGGTCTGTGATCCCCTTAGGGTATATCAACATTGCGGCCCTGGGATATGATTTCATTATGCCCGGCACCTTTGCCACCGTATTCGGGCAGGCGGGTGCACTTCTGGCTGTGATTTTAAAGACAAAGGATCAGAAGTTAAAAAAGATTGGGATTCCGGCATTTATCTCCTGCATGTTCGGTATCACAGAGCCTACCCTGTACGGTATCAATCTTCCCAAGAAAAAGCCCTTTGTCATCGGCTGTATTACCTCCGCCATTGCAGGTGCATTTGTAGGAATCATGGGTGCAAAGCGGTATATACCGGGCGGTCTTGGTCTTTTTGGTCTTCCCGGCTACATTGACGCAGGCGGAACCGGACTCTACAGTGCAATTGTGGTCCTGGCCGCATCCGTCATCGCATTTGTACTGGCACTTCTGGCCTGCATGGCCGTATACTCTGAAAAGCCTGTCTCCGGGCCAGAGAAAGCCGAACCCACCCCAAAGCCGGCAAACACCAAAGGCATCATAACCTGCGAAATCGGAAGCCCCGTAGAGGGAACCGCTGTGAATATTACAGAAACAAAGGATCCGGTATTTTCCACGGAATCCATGGGAAAAGGCGTGGGCATCACCCCTAAGGGAAACGTGATCGTCTCTCCCATATCCGGTGAAATTGTCACGTTCTTTCCCACCGGCCATGCAGTGGGGCTTGTAACAAAAGATGGCATGGAAGTTCTGATTCATGTAGGCGTTGACACCGTAGAACTGAATGGAAAGCACTTTACCCCAAAGAAAAAGCAGGGAGATAAGGTGCAAAAAGGCGAACCTCTCATTGAGGTGGATTTTCATGGAGTTAAGAGTGCCGGGTACGATATTACCACCATGGTAATTGTAACAAATTCCACGGACTATCCGAACATGGAGCTTATAACCGGGGAAAAGAAAGCGGAAGACACTGTAATCCGTATCGGATAGTTCTTTCAAAAGGAGGGCCAAAACTATGAACAAAGACTTTTTATGGGGCGGTGCCACAGCCGCCAACCAGTGTGAGGGCGGATACTTAGAGGGAGGAAAAGGGCTGGGCAGTGTGGACGTTATCCCGGCAGGTCCTGACCGCTTTCCAGTCATGAAAGGGGAGCTTGATTACCATACGCTGCCAGAGGGTATATTCTATCCCTCCCGTGAAGCCATTGATATGTATCACAACTACAGGGAAGATATCGCCCTGTTTGCGGAAATGGGCTTTAAATGTTATCGTTTTTCTTTCTCTTGGTCCCGAATCTTTCCCACCGGCGAGGAAGAGACTCCCAATGAGGAGGGGCTTCGCTTTTATGAAAGCCTTATTGATGAGCTTCTGAAATACGGGATTGAGCCGGTTGTGACCATCTGCCATTTCGACGTTCCCCTGGCTCTGGAGGAAAAATATGGTTCCTGGAAGAACCGCCGGATGATTGACTGTTATCTTCGTTATTGCCATGCTATTTTCCATCGCTTCAAAGGAAAGGTAAAATACTGGATTACGTTTAACGAGATCAATATGCTGCTCCATCTCCCCTTTATGGGGGCGGGGATCCACTTCGCACAGGGGGAAAACCATGACAGAGTAAAATACCAGGCGGCCCACCACGAACTGGTGGCCTCCGCTCTGGCTGTAAAGCTGGCCCACGAGATAGATCCTGTCTGCATGGTCGGCTGTATGCTGGCCGCCGGAAACTTCTATCCCTATAGCTGCAATCCAGCCGATATCTGGGAGAGCATGAAAAAGGATCGGGAAAATTATTTCTTTATCGACGTGCAGGCCCGAGGAGAATACGGCTGTTATGCCTGGAAAAAATTTGAACATGAAAAACTTCGTCCCCGAATGGAGGAGGGGGATTTGGAGGTTCTCAAAGCCCATACGGTTGATTTTATTTCTTTCAGCTACTACTCATCCAGGTGTACCAGCACTGACCCGGAGGTGCTAAAAGGGGCCACTGCCGGCAATGTCATGAAGAGCGTCCGTAATCCCTACTTAAATGTCTCGGAATGGGGCTGGCAAATCGATCCCCTGGGACTTCGGATCACCTTAAACACCCTGTATGACCGCTATCAAAAACCTCTGTTTATCGTGGAAAACGGACTGGGTGCCGTGGACGAAAAAGAGAGTGACGGAAAGATCCACGACAGCTACCGGATTGCATATCTCAGGGAACATATCCGGGCCATGAAACAGGCTGTTGAGGAAGATGGAGTGGAACTGCTGGGTTATACTCCCTGGGGCTGCATCGATCTGGTCAGTGCTTCCACAGGCGAGATGAAAAAACGCTATGGATTTATCTATGTGGACAAGGACAATGAGGGAAAGGGCACATTGGCACGAAGCAGAAAAGACAGCTTCTACTGGTACAAGAAAGTGATTGCTTCAAATGGAGAGGAACTCGACTAGGAGGTATACTTATGGAACCTTTACAGATATCGCAGGATAAGACATATCTTTTGCGGGACAAAAAACCTTTCTTCTGGCTGGCGGATACCTGTTGGAGTGCATTTACCAATATTACGAAAGATGAATGGGATGAGTATCTTGATTTCCGCCAAAGTCAGGGCTTCAATGTACTCCAGATCAACACGCTTCCCCAGTGGGATCGATGCGGATCCAGACTGGACTGTTTTCCCTTTCCCACAAAGGACGGATTCCGGTTTGACTTTGGAACGCTTCTTCCGGATTATTTTCTTCGTGCCAGGCAGATGTGCCAGAAAGCGGTTGATAAGGGCTTTACTCTTATGCTGGTAGTCATGTGGTGCAATTATGTGCCTGACACATGGGCCACAAAAATCTGTTCCGACAATGTGATGCCGAAGGAATGTGTGGAGCCGGTGATCCGGAAGATCTGCGAATCGTTCAACGAATTCAATCCCGTATATGCAGTTAGCGGAGACACGGGCTTTGAAGCGGAAGAAACGCTAAAGCGTTATCGCCTAGCTGCCGCCTGCGTGGATGCATACGCTCCAAACGCTTTAAAGGCCTGGCACATTAAAGGACGCTATGACGGCCTGCCCCAGGAATTGGCAGAGCGGGCCGATCTCTATCTATATCAATCTGGTCATAATCCCGGGGCCCAGCATATGGCTCACCGTCTGGCGGAAACCTTTTCCGCCAGAACGCCAAGGCATCCGGTGATCAACAGTGAGCCGTGTTATGAACAAATGGGCTACAGTCATCACAAATACGGGCGTTTCCGTCAGAAAGATATCCGCCATGCACTCTGGAACAGTCTGCTGTCCGGTGCGTCGGCCGGAATCACCTACGGGGCCCACGGCGTATGGAACTGGCAGAAGCCGGGAATGCCCGTCAATCCCATCGGCGGGGAGGGCTTTCTTCGGGCCATGTCCGTAGGGCAGGCTCTGAGGTTTCCCGGTGCGGAGGATTTTGTATTTGCAAAAGATTTTTTTACGAGGCGGGGGATCACGCATCCCGTTCCCTGCCAGGAGCTTCTCATAGACTACCCGGAAAATATCCGTGCAGCCCGGACAGAGCATGAGATCCTAATCTATGTGCCTGTGAACGCCCCCTTTACACTGCGGGGGGATCTGCGGGAGTATCGGGCATCGGCGGTGGATTTAAGCACGAGAAAGGTCATTCCCTTTGAACTGGAGTGCGAACCGACCAAAGCCCGAGCCGGGTTGCATTCGGGGTATGAGGATGTGGTGGTTATTTTGGAGAAATAGGGGCGGAGACTTAAGCCGTCCGGGCAGACGGGGTTGTCGGGAATAAGATGAAAGACTTTTCCGTTATCCAGTGTACGTGAACCGTCCGAACACAGGATATGGAAATGGCAAAGGGCCGGTTTCGCTGTACCCCGTCTGTACAATAACCACAGTTTTTTCACTTGAAGCTAAAATTTAACTTGCCATTTGGAAAAATCTGTTATATGCTGTATCTATCCAAGGATTCTAAAAATATTTCGACGTTTCCGTCAGAAAAATCCCTGAGATGAAAACAAAACAAACGCCAAAAGAAAGATATTGTATCAGTCTGGGAAATCCCTTATAATAAAAGCAGATTTACTGTTTTCTTATCTTTCTTTTTGGAAACACCCCATGAGAAAGGAGAACACAGTATTGAGTAACGAGCAAACATTTTTAATGAAACCAAAGGTAGATTTCTGCTTCAAAGAATTGATGGAGGATGCAGAGATCCGTACGGGATTTATATCCGCATTGTTAGGCGTAGAGCCGGAAAAAATTGCGTGGACAAAGCTCCTGCCCACGCATTTGAGAACAGAACATCCGGAAGATAAGCTGGGAATCCTTGATATCCGGGTTTCCATCTCCGAACAGACAAAAGGAACGAATGGTTCCTTAGAAACCGAAAGCCAGATGGATCTGGAGATTCAGCTTGCCCCTTTTCCCCTGTGGCCGGAACGTTCCGTCTTCTATCTGGCTAAAATGTTCACAGGTGAGATTCATAAGGGACAGAACTATGAAGTGCTTCAAAAATGCATTCACGTAGGAATTCTGGATTTTATACTTTATGAGGAAGATGAAGAATTTTACTCCCGTTTTCATCTTTGGGAGGATCACAGGCACCGGATGTACACGGACAAGCTGGAGATCCATATTCTGGAGCTTCCCAAGCTTAAAAATCAGGACTATCCGGATACTGAGCTTTTGAATTGGGCACGGTTTTTCAATGCGGAGCAAAAGGAGGAATTTGAAATGGCAGCAGAAGCAAGTCCACATTTGGAAAAAGCTTATGAACGTTTAATGGATATCAGTGCGGATGAAGAAAAACGCCTGGAATACGAAGCACGGGAAAAGGCCATTCGGGATCACAACTACCTGATGAATTATAATCTGAAGCGGGGCCTGGAAGAGGGTCAGAAAAAAGGAATGGAGCTTGGTTTAAAGGAGGGCCGGGAACAGGGATTACAGCAAGGGTTACAGCAGGGGGTTCAACAAACCTTAGAGCAGAGTGCAAAAGCTTTCATTGAAATGTGCCAGGATGATTCTCATTCAAGAGAAGAAACCGCATCCCGGCTGATTCGCAGGCTTTCCCTTTCTCCCGAAACCACAGAGACGTATCTGGAAAAATATTGGAAAGTATAGATATCACAACAAGTCAAACACCCCACAGAAAGGCTGACGGAGCATCAAACTTGTAGCATAGCAGAACTGTGGGGTATTTGACTCATCCTTATGGGTTCACTTAATGATATGGTTATCGGAACCGTCTGCAAAAATATCTGCTTATTCCTTTAAAATCTCCTCAATCCTCTCCCGTTCCTCCTGACTGAACCGCACATGCTCCAATATTCCCACATTGTCCACAATCTGTGCCAGGCTTTGTCCCCGTTCATTTACAAGACGATTCAAAGCATGCACTTTCTTTAAGGTGTCTACATAATCAAGCCCCATTCTTCTAAGACTCTGGTCAAGGCTTGCCACTAAATATTTCTTACTGCCCCAGTTTCCGTAAGAACCTGGCCACATGTCATAGCGTGTCTCTTTTGCGGTATACATAAAAATCCTCCTCTCGTGTCATTACCATTCTAACACAGAGAGGAGGAAATTCCCATGTCAAGTTTACGCCAACAGTTCTTCTTTTTTCTCCAAAATTGCAGCCACCGCCGCACAGGCCGGACAATCACAGTATTTTGCTCCGGCCGCCTTGATGTCCCTTGCGTGGGCCGCTACATTTGCAGCCATCTCTTTGCCGAACACCTGAGCTCCTGCTTCGGAATCCGCAAAGGCAATCAGCTGATCGATAGGCATAAGATCCTCTTCCAGCTCTACAATAAGGTTCTTCGCCTGTTCCGTCTCTTTGTCTGTTCCAATGGCATTAAGCCACGCCTGGCCTGCCGCCTTTGCTTCTGCACAGCAGGAATGTGCATTCATCATTTCCTTGACTTTCTCAATTACATAATCTTTTCCACTTTGACTCATTCGATCTCACTCCTATTGTCCAATTGTTTATATGTAACAACAATTATAACAACAGAAGCAAGAAAGGTCAAGATGAACTAATTCTCCCGAATATGCACATCCATCTGATTAAAGGGAATCTCGATTCCATTTTCATCAAAGGCCAGCTTCACGGATTCTGTCACATCCCATTTTGTGCTCCAATAGTCCTCCGGTTTCACCCAGAACCGCAGCTTTAATATCACGGCACTGTCTGCCAGCTCGGATACGACTACCATGCGTTCCTCTTCTGTCAGCACCCGTTCCTCTTTTTCCAGAAGTCCCATACTGACTTCTTTCGCCTTTCGCAGATCCGCCGTATAGGAGATTCCCACATCAATATCCAGTCTTCGTTTCTCCTCTGCCGTCACATTAATAAGGCTGTTATCCGCAAGAGTACCGTTTGGAATCACAACCTTTCGGTTATCCGGAGTCAAAAGATAGGTGTAGATCATCTGTATCTCCGAAACCGTCCCCTCCAGGCTGCCCTGGATAATATAGTCGCCCACCTTAAAGGGCTTTACCAGCAGAATCAGCACCCCGCCTGCAAAATTGGCAAGACTGCCCTGCAAGGCCAGACCCAAAGCCAGACCTGCGGATCCCACCAGGGCAACTATGGACGTGGTATCCACTCCGAAGCCGGATGCAATCAGCATCACCAATATAAAGTATGAAAATGCTTTTAAAAGGGAGTCCACAAACTGCATTACTCCTACGTCTGCTCCCGCACGCTCCATAGAGCGACGCACGACATGACGCAAAAGCTTGATCAACCTGGTTCCGATAAAGAAGACCAGAAGTGCCATAACCACACGCAGTCCAAAGGCTACCACGCCTGGCAGGTATTCATCTATATATTGCTGAAATCGATCGATTTCCTCTGTGATTGCTTCTATTTCCTGTGGCGTATCTGTGTTCTCCAACATAGCTTTTCCTCTACTTTATTCTGTGATGCTTTTATTTATTCATTTCCCTGCCGCTTTTACTGCCGCTTTCTCAGACTTCCCTTTCTTCGCCGGAACTTTCTCAGGCGTACAGTAGAATACGGCAATTCCCATGGGCGGAACGGTGATCTCAATGGAATGCTTCCGACCGTCGCACTCGGACTTCTTAGAACGCTTTGCACGCTTGTTCAGCACGTCGCTGCCGCCAAACACTTCACTGTCGCTGTTAAAGATCTCCTTATAACGTCCCTCAAAGGGCACGCCGATCTTATGCTTCTCATAGACAAGAGGTGAGAAGTTGCAGACCACCAGCAGGGTCTCCTTGGCCTTTTTCGCCTTTCGCAGGAACACCAGCATATTCTCATTGGCCGAGATGTTGTTGATCCATTCAAATCCCGCCGGATCGTGATCCTGCTCATAGAGGGCCGGATGCTCCTTTAGGAATGCATTCAGGGCTTTTACATAATTCCTCATATTGCCATGGTCCTGATACTGGATCAAATCCCAGTCAAGACCCACATTTTCATTCCACTCCTCAAAGGGAGCAAACTCCTGTCCCATAAAGAGCAGCTTCTTACCCGGATGTACCATCATGTAACCGTAGGCCGCACGCAGGTTGTTAAGCTGGGAGTCTCTGTCTCCCGGCATCTTGCCCACCAGGGATGCTTTCCCGTGAACCACCTCGTCATGAGAAAGGCTTAAAATAAAGTTCTCGCTGTAGGCATAGATCATACTGAACGTCAGTTCTCCGTGGTGATACGCACGGAACACCGGATCGTAGTGCATATAACCGATAAAGTCATTCATCCAGCCCATGTTCCATTTAAAGTCGAATCCAAGGCCCTCCTCTTCCACGGACCCCGTCACTTTGGGCCATGCGGTAGATTCCTCCGCAATTAAGAGAGCTCCGTCCTTACGCTTCTTAAAAATGGAATTTAAGTGCTTCAAAAATTCCACGGCTTCCAGATTCTCCTTGCCGCCGTAGATATTCGCCACCCATTCCCCATCATTTTTTCCATAATCCAGATACAGCATGGAAGCTACCGCATCCATACGAATTCCATCCGCATGATAAACTTCTGTCCAGAAAAGGGCGTTGGCAATGAGGAAATTCTTTACCTGAGGACGGCCGTAGTTATAGATCAGGGTTCCCCAATGGGGATGAGATCCCTGCCTGGGATCCAGATGCTCATACAGGCAGGTTCCGTCAAAGGCAGACATTCCAAAGGTATCCCTTGGGAAGTGAGCCGGAACCCAGTCCAGAATCACGCCGATGCCCTGATTGTGCATATAATCCATAAAGTACATAAAGTCCTCCGGCGTTCCGTACCTGGCCGTGGGTGCATAGTAGCCTGTCACCTGATAGCCCCAGGAAGCGTCAAGGGGATGCTCCATAACAGGCATCAGTTCCACATGGGTGTAGCCCATCTCTTTTACATAGGGAGCCAGATCTTCGGCAATCTCCCGATAATTGTAAAATTCTCTTCCGGATTCCTCATCCGGTTTCTTCCAGGAACCTAAGTGAAGTTCATAAATCAGCATGGGAGACTTTTTATAATCCATCTTTTTCCGCTGTTCCAGCCATGTGCCATCCGTCCAGGTGTAAGTATTCAAATCCCGGATTACAGACGCCGTATTCGGCCGCAACTCTGCTCCGTTAGCATAAGGGTCTGCTTTCAGCATGGTCAGCCTGCTTTTTGTCTTAATCTCGTATTTATAATTTTCTCCGGGCTTAAGTCCCGGAATAAACAGTTCAAAGATGCCTGCTTCCCGAATCTTACGCATGGGGTGGCGGCGTCCGTCCCAAAGATTGAAGTCTCCTGCCACACTCACCCTGGATGCATTGGGTGCCCAGACTGCAAAGTAAGTCCCTTCCGTCCCCCCGATGGTCATGGGATGAGCTCCCAGCTTTTCATAAATGGTATAGTGAATGCCGGCTTCAAACTTGTCCAAATCCGTCTTTGTAAATACCTTTGGCACAAAGGCGTAAGGGTCGGGCAGTTCTTCCTTTGTTCCATTGTCATACTCTACCTGATAGGAATATTCCGGAATGGTCCTGCCCGGTAAAAGGACCGCATAAAAGCCATTCTCATCCACCTGCTCCATAGGATAGGTCTTGCCGCTGCCTTTTACCACTACTGACACCTTTACGGCTGTGGGCAAAAAAGCCTGAATTAAAATTCCTCCCGCCACCTTATGGGGTCCGAGAATCTCCAAAGGCTCGTCCTCCTCGGAATAAACCAACGCCTCAATCCTGGGCCAGTTCATCAAATCATACAATTTACCATCCATGCTTTTTCGCTCCTTTCCCTGATCTGCACATGCTTTCTGTGCATAAAGGTATACCCGTAGGGTGTTTTCATTGTAGTTCCGCAACATCTGCACCGTACACCCTTATCTAGAAGAATTTCCGGACACAAAAGCATGTGCCTGTAAATTCTTCTGTGCATGGTGCAGATGTTGCTGTTTTTAGGTTCCGCAACATAAGAAAATTTAGATAAGCCCGTAACGCTTAAGCCCCAGGTAAATTCCATCCTCCCATATACCCTCGGTCTTATACTTTGCCGTCTTAAGCACGCTTTCCTCCGAATTCCCCATAGCCGTTCCGTACTGTACATATTGTAACATTTCTAAGTCATTTGGTCCATCCCCAAATGCATATGTATTCGTTCTGGGTATTTTAAGATACTCAATCAACACCCGGATTCCATCTGCCTTATTGATTCCGGCCGGCATCATTTCCACAAAGGGGAAGCTCTGGTAGCGTACAACGGAAAAATCTTTCTGAAGCTCTGGAATCATGGCGTTAAAAGCTTCCGGGTCACCCAGCCGTGCCGATATCTTACATGCCTCATCTGTTTCCGGCTCCATCTCCTTGACCCGGTCCGGATATTCCCTGTGAAGTCTTCCCAGAACCCGATAGAAATGTAGTGCTTTCCCCTCCCCACGGTAGCTTAAGTACTCCGGTCCCTCCAACACCACGGAGCAGTCGATCGCTTCCATACGGGGTACCGTCCGCTTCACCAGTTCGTGATTAAGAATCATATTGCGGATCACCTTTCCCTCATATGCAATGTAGCTTCCTGCCCCTCCGATAATCCCCGGAAAGCCCAAGTCCAAAATCTCCGGAAACAAACTGGGCATGGGGCGTCCGGTACACAAAACAGGGATATGCCCCTGTTCTTTCAAAAGACGCAGAGCCTCCCTTGTACTGTCCGGAGTCCCCTTTTCCAACTCAAATATGGTTCCGTCAATGTCAAAAAATACAATCTTTCTGTCCGTTCTCATAAAGTCAAAAACTCCTCTTCCGAAATCACCGGCACCCCCAAATCCTTTGCTTTCTTATTCTTAGAAGATCCTGAGGTTGTATCGTTGTTAATCAGATAATCCGTTTTGCCTGTAACACTTCCGGTAACTTTCCCTCCCTTTGATTCGATCAGTTCCTGAAGCTCCTTTCGATTGGAAAAATGGTTCAAGCTCCCGGTGATAACAAACACTTTTCCTTTTAGCGTCTGCTGTTCTTCATCTCTCTCTTGCTCCTGCATCATATGAAGTTCCGACAGCAGGTTTAAAAAACGCTCCCTCTTCGTTACATCCTGAAAATAATTCACAAAGCTTCCTGCAATTACATCCCCCACTCCATCAATTGCTGCCAGTTCCTCTGGTTTTGCTTTCAGCATATCATCCACCTGGTTATTAAATTCTCGACAAATAAGCTTAGCTCCAGCCAAACCAATGTTGGGGATTCCCAAGCTGTAAATCACTTTTGCTAGGGTAGTGTTTCTGGCCTTTTCCACATTTTCCATAAGATTTTCGTAGGATTTTTCCCCGAATCCCTCCAGTTCCACCATCTCCTCCCGATAACGCTTAAGTCGGAAGATATCCGCCGGTTCATGGATAAAGCCCTTTCCAATGAACTTCTCCAGGGTGGCTTCGGAAAGCCCCTCAATGTTCAAAGCATCCCGGCTGACAAGAAGAGTAAAGGATTTGATCTTTTTAGCCTGGCACTCGCTGTTGGTGCAGTACAGGGATTCCGCATCATTTACCTTGCGGATCTGTGTCTCCCCGCCGCAGACCGGACAGACTTTCGGAATCTCTACCGTACCGCTTCGAGTCTGATTTTCCGCAATCTGAGGGATAATCATATTTGCCTTATAGACCTCGATGGTATCGCCGGTTCCAAGCTCCAAAGCCTTTAAGATACTGATATTGTGGACACTGGCACGGCTGACGGTGGTTCCCTCCAGTTCCACCGGCTCAAAGATGGCCACCGGATTGATAAGCCCCGTTCTGGAGGGGCTCCATTCAATCTCGCAAAGACGTGTCGTGCGAATCTCGTCCGCCCACTTAAATGCCATGGAGTCCCGGGGGAACTTGGCTGTTCTACCCAGAGAACGGCCATAGGAAATGTCATCATATACTGCCACCAGGCCGTCTGACGGAAAATCATTTTCAGAGATATGTTCCGAAAACCAGGCAACCGCTTCTTCCAGATTTTCCGCCGTAACGGCCTTGTATTCCACCACCTCAAATCCCTGTTCCCGAAGCCAGAGAAATTGCTTTTCATGGGAATTTTCAAAATCCACATTCTCCGCAGATACCAGGGAAAAGGCAAAAAAGTTCACGTTTCTTTTTGCCGTGATCTCATTGTTCAGCTGCCGTACGGAACCGCTGCACAGATTGCGGGGATTTTTATATTTTGCATCTACATCCTCAATCTCCGCATTGATCCGTTCAAATTCTTTGTAGCCGATGACTGCTTCTCCCCGAAGAACAAGCTCTCCCCCATAGGGTATCTGCAAAGGAATATTCCGGAACACTCTGGCATTGTTGGTAATAACCTCGCCCACCTCGCCATTTCCCCGGGTAACCGCTTTAAAAAGCTGACCCTCCCGGTAGGTCAGTACAATGGTTAAGCCGTCCAGTTTCCAGGAAAGGAGGGTCTTGTGTTCTCCGATCCATTCCTTTAAGTCCTCTACCTCCTTAGTCTTGTCCAGAGAAAGCATGGGACTTTCATGCCGTTCCTTTGGAAGCTCGCTTAAGCTCTCGTAGCCCACATGAACCGTGGGACTTCCCGACAAAGTGGTTCCCGTCTCCTTTTCCAGTGCAAGGAGCTCATCATAAAGCTTGTCATACTCATAATTACTCATAATCTCCCGGGACTCCTGATAGTAAGCCCGGCCGGCCTGGTTCAAAAGCTTCACCAGCTCTTTCATTCTTGTCTTTTTCTCATCCATAACCTTTTCTTCCTTATCCTGCCGAACCCTGAAGCAGTTCCAGCAATTCTTTCAATTCCTTATCTGTCACTTTCCGCCAGGTGCCCGGACGCATACCCTTTAATTCAATATTCAGAACCCGAATCCGTTTTAAATGGGTGACCCGGTATCCCAGGGCCTCACACATACGCCGGATCTGCCGGTTAAGCCCCTGGGTCAAAATAATGCGGAAACTGTATTTGCCAAGCTTCTCTACCTGGCAAGGCCTTGTCATGGCATCAAGAAGCACCTCGCCCCTTTCCTCCTTGCGGATACGGACACCCTTTGACATCTGTTCCAAAAACCCAGCCGTCACCGGCTTATGGACAGTAACCAAATATTCTTTTTCGTGATAATTGGCGGCACGCATCATTTTGTTCACAAGGCTGCCTATGTTGGTCATTAAAATCAGCCCTTCGGAATCCTTGTCAAGCCGTCCAATGGGGTAGATTCGAGTCGGATAACCCACATAGTCCACAATATTGCACTTCTCTCTCCGATCCGTCGTGCAGATTACACCGGGCGGCTTATAAACCGCCAGAAGCACCTCCTCCTCTTGCCCCATGGAAATCACTTTCTTACCCACCTTGATCTCCTGATCCGGACGTACACGCATACCCGTCTCGGCTTTCCTGCCGTCTACGGTGATACGGCCCTCCTCGATCATTCTGTCCGCTTCCCGCCGGGAGCATACTCCTGCTTCACTTAAAAATTTATTTAAACGAATTTCTTCCATATGATGTGACCCTTTCCTTTTAATGAACTTAATTATAGATGATCTTGAATGGAGTTGCAAGAAAATTGAAGAAAGACGAGCTCTGCCCAAAAATAAGCAGCTCTCGGGGCTGTCGGGAAATAAAACAGAAGACTTTTCTGATATCCAGTGTCCGGCTATTTGCGAACAGGCTGTTTGATATGGGCGGATATTGCTTTGGCAATGTCCGTCCAGAGCAGACAGAATGTACGCAAATCGTCCGAACACAGGATACAGAAATGGCTGATGTTTTATTTCCCGACAGCCCCGAGAGCTGCTTTCATGAATATTTTAAAGAATATGGGGTTCAGAAAATGGCTGGTTTTAAATCTCAATATTCATAATTAATTCCGGTAATCCGAAGCTCCCCATTTACCATTCCAAAGGTAATGCTGGCACTCCCCTCCGTATCATAGTCCATCAAGGTAAAGCCGGCCATACTGGGCGACAGATCCTGAACGTCCGCTTTCTCAATTGATCTCTGCATTCCCTCCGAAATCACCCGATCCGAACCAAGCTCCAAAAACGCTTCCCTTGTCTCCACTACATCCACACCTTCCAGGCCCACATAAACCGGAAAACCTGTCAAATCCGCAAGCTTCTCCAAATCCTTTTCTGCCACAGCCTCCTTAATCGAAGCCGCATAAGCAAAAACCTCTTCCATATCCGCATCAAAGTTATCCAAATCACTGTCTGGTTCCGATGCTCCCTCCTCCGGATTCTCCGGCTCAGATCCTGTTTCATCCTCCGGCAAGATCTCCGATTCATCTGTTCCCGTCTCCTCATTCTCCTGCTCTACGACTGCCGGAACATCCTCTTCCTTTGTCTTTTGGGTCTGGCAAGCTGTCAGTCCCAATATTGATATCATCACTACCAGTAAAATAAATCCTCTTCTTTTCATGTTTTTTATCCTTTCTTAATCTATCGGCGTTTTTTCTAAAATGATACTTATACGGCGTTTTTTATAATGCAATCTCAAACTCCACTTCACCCATGGCACCAGGTGCAATGGCATATTTCTCAAATACAATTACCGGATTTCCGTTTTCATTTACATAAAAACTCTGATCTGCTTCAATCGTCTCAAATCCGCCCTCCTCAGAAGTAAAGAAAGTCTCGCCATTTTGCATTCTCTCATCTATCTGGGCACGGATGCTTTCATTGGCTTTCTCCACATAGTCCTGTCCAAGAAAATCCTCAAGCGTCAGAAATTCATTGTTCTTCAAGTCCAGATTGTAATATCTGGTCTCGGCGTAAGCACTCGTCCAGCTCTCGGTTCCCTTTACGGTGAAAGAGAGTACATCCTCTGTCTGATTTTTAATCTCATACCACACGTCTATGCGAATGTCATGCTCTTCCCACTCTTCCTGGGTCCCGCCGGTTTCCAGAAATGCTTCTTTATACTCCTCCGCCCTTTTCACGGCTTCACTCTCGTACTGTACTGTCATTCTTTCAATCTGTGCATTGACCTCATCTGACAATTGCTGACCGTCTCCGCCCAAATCCACTCCGGGAATCTTAGCTGAAATATGCAAATCGTCATTTGCTTTTTCATAGGAGCGTACTGTAAGAATTCGTGCAAGCTCCCCAATAACCGGCAGCTTCTGAGCCTCCATTGCAAAAGCCTCATTGGTGTTCAAGCCCACCGTTGTCACTACCGTAAATGCCGCCGCTATTCCCGCAGCCCACTGATACACTCTTTTCCTCCTGCTTCGTGTAAGACGTTTTACTCTCTTTTTTCGGGAAATATCAATGGCTTCCTGTACTTTCCCTGCCAATTCCTCCGGAATCACAATGTTCTCGTAGGTTTCTTTACTCTTTTCCAACTGTTTTATCCCTCCATTTCCACACGCAGAGCCTTAAGGCCCCGATAAAGCTTCGCCTTTACCGTATTCAGGTTAAGTTCCAAAGCTTCTGCTATCTCCTGCAACGACAATTCCTCATAAAACCGAAGCCGGATAATATTCTGCACCACCGTAGGAAGCCCTTGGATCCGTTCATACAAATCCTCCTGGTCCGCATACTCCGGATCACATACATACATTTCCTCATCAAGCGGTTCCTCCAGCAGAAGCTCCTTTCTGTTTTTTCTCAGAAAGGTCATACTCTCATTCATCAATATACGGTAAATCCAGGTCTTTACCGCATTGATATTGCGAAGTCCGGCTGCATTCTCCAAGGCCTTGCATATGGTATTCTGCACCACATCCATGGCATCCTGCTCATTCCGAACACTCGAATAGCCCAGACGGTAAAGCTTGTTCTGATTGGCCAAAATGTATTCTACGATTTCTTCAAAATAATCCTGCTGCATTTTTTACCTCCTAACCACGCAGCCTTTGCCAGTGTAAAGCTCCCGTTGTCTCATTGGTTTATAAAAAAGCTTTTTTATCCTTTCATATAATAGATCAGTAAGTAAGCAGAAAAGTTGCAAATATTAATAAAAAAATCCATTTTATTTTTCTTTATAAAAAAGGATGCCGCAAAATAAGGCATCCCCTTTTATCTAAGATTATTTTATTTTCGTGTGCTCACTGGTAAAATAAATCCGCTTCTACATCAACTAATTCTTCAGCCGGAACCTGGACACCAGTTCCTTAAGCATGGAAGCCTGGCCGGACAGCTCCTCGCTGGCTGCAGCACTGGCTTCTGCCGTCGCCACATTGGTCTGGACAACCGTAGAAATCTGCTCGATCCCGTGGGTAATCTCTGTGGCGTTGGTATCCTGCTCCCTTGTATAATCCGCAATTCCGTTGACAAGTCCACTCATCTTATCTGCGTCCTCCACTACAGTCAGCATAGACTTTGCCGTCTCCTGAGCCGCACGGACACCCTCCTCCATAGCGTCAACGGTCTGGCCTAAGAGAACGGTCGTCTCCTGAGCTGCCGCCGAGGATTTTCCTGCCAGATTCCGAACCTCATCGGCCACCACCGCAAAGCCCTTTCCGGCCGCACCGGCACGGGCAGCTTCCACGGCTGCATTCAGTGCCAGAATATTGGTCTGGAACGAGATATCCTCAATGGTCTTTACAATCTGATGAATCTCTGCGGACTTATCACTGATTTTCTGGATAACTTCCGTCATATTCTGCATTTTTTCATTGCTGGAAAGAAGACCGCTCTTTACTTCCTCCGAAATGCGGCTGGCCTCCTGGGCACCCGTGGCAATCTTATGAACACTCTCCGATACAGCACTGATATGCCCGGCCAGGGTCTCCACCTCGGCCGCCTGCTCCGTAGAACCCTGAGACAGGGTGGTTGCTCCGTCGGATACCTGCTCCGCACCTGATGCAACATCTCTGGATGCGGCCCAAATCTTCCCCATGGTATGATTCAGCTCCCGGGAAATCTCACCTAAGGCAACCTTAATCTTTTCAAACTCACCCGTGTATTCCTTTTCCAGGGTAAATGCCAGATTTCCTGCGGCAATCTCCCGAAGCTTTTCTGAAATCTCATTAATATATCCCACATAATCCCGAAGTCTCAGGGTAACCCGGTTAAAATCATCTGCCAGCACACCCAGCTCGTCTCTGGAGTGATAATAAATCGTCTGCTCCAGTTCCCCCTCTGCAATCCGGGTAGCCGCCTGGCTCAGCTCCCTTACGGGTCTGCCGATAATACGCCGTACCTGAATCACCACCAGAAGAATCAGTACTACGATTGCCGCAAGTGCCACCAGCAGCATGCTTATGGTCAGTTGTAAAAGTTCTTCAAGAACCTCCGCCCGGGACACATAGGCCACTGCGGTCCAATTGCTGCCCGGAATGTTTTCCACCTGAATATATGTACCGTCATTGAGCGTCAGTCCCGTCTTTCCTGCCTGAATCTGCTCATCGGCATAAGCATACATGCCGCCATCGACTTCGCTCAGCTTCTTTCCGAGAATCTTGGCATCCTTATGGCCGATGATCGTGTCCGTCCGTGTATCCACCAAAAAGATTCCGCCTGTATTCTCAATCTGAACACCGCTTACGATCTCAGAAATAGAGTTCAGGTACACATCAGCCGCCGCAACGCCCCGCACCTTTCCGTCAGAAGTCTTGAGAACTCCCGAGGCACCTACCACATAGGACTGGCTGTCCTCATCAAAGTACACATCTCCCAATATAAAATCTTCCGACTTTAAACCATTCTGATACCAGCTTTTGGACAGTGCATCAAAGTCAGGACCCGGAACAAAGGACGCATGATACAGAGAGCCATCCGTCAGTGCAACATACAGCCCGGCAGGATATGCATTGTTCTGATCTACCGTATGTTTGATATACTCCGTCATTTCCGGAATATCCATATCCTCATATTCTATGGTATCCCTCTGTGTCTCCAGCATAGACAGAGTACCGTTCATCCATGCCCTGGTCTCCTGAATCATCTTGCCGGTAGTCGTCTGTAGCATCTCCTCGCTCTTATCCAGCAACGCCTGGGACATCTGTACATATACGACTCCCAGCAGCACCGCAATAGCAATGACAACGCTCACAACAATCGCTGACACAAGCTTTCCTGTAATTCCCATTCCCCGCCGCTTTCTACCGGTTCGGGTCTCGTTTTCTTTTGCAGATTTCATCTCCGTATTCCCTCCACAAATCATTTTCTCTCATCCCCCTTATAAGGGGCAATTTTCCAAAGATTCCTGCTCTGGAAAATTATTCAAATTATTTTTATTTTACCAGTTAAAAATAGGAACTGCAAGGCATTTTTATCGCCTTGCATCTCCAGTTACCATTATGGTTACAGTTCAGACGTGCGGCAGCGGAGCGGACAGACAGGATTTTCCATATCGGTGTTC
>CAOJBY010000033.1 GCA_948330435.1 uncultured Lachnoclostridium sp.
ATCAACGCAATTTAGGAGGAATTTTTATTATGATTAAGATACTTTTCGTGTGCCATGGAAACATCTGCCGCAGCCCAATGTCCCAATTCGTCATGCAGGATCTCGTAAACAAAAAGGGTCTTGCCGATCACTTCTATATCGACTCCGCCGCCACCAGCACCGAAGAGATAGGCAGCGGCGTCCACTACGGAACGAGGGGAAAGCTAAAGGAAATGGGAATCCCGGTGCTGAACCATCGGGCCACACAGCTTAAGCGTTCCGACTACGACCAGTACGATTACCTCATCGGCATGGATCAGTGGAACCGGAGAAACATGCTGCGAATCCTCCGAGAGGATCCGGAAGAAAAAGTGTCATTGCTTCTGGATTTTGCTGATTGTCCTCGTGATATTGCGGATCCCTGGTACACCGGAAACTTTGATGTCACTTATGATGATGTTCTGGAGGGATGTCAGGCATTGCTGGCCTATATCCTTAAAAACGACAGTGACAGGCTTTACAGCTAATATAGAGGATACGACTTTTTAAACACTTGTCTAAAGTCATATATGCAAAATAGGTTATGGATAACTCGGAATAATGAGTTATCCTTTTTTATTCTTGCGGACACCGCCGCAGGGGCCAAATATCTTACAGCTCCACTGCAGAGCCCTTGATTGTCCCAAGTGCTTGCACAGCCAGCATCTGGTTGATGAGTAATTTATTAAGATTCC
The DNA here is from genome assembly GCA_948330435.1 of uncultured Lachnoclostridium sp. Classification (GTDB taxonomy): domain Bacteria; phylum Bacillota; class Clostridia; order Lachnospirales; family Lachnospiraceae; genus Laedolimicola. Next base: position 714 of record CAOJBY010000033.1, read on the forward strand.
ATTAATACTGTTGACAACACTATATTATATAATATATAGTATAACCATCTTATAATATTATACGATATATAATATTATATTTCACGGATGTATTACAACACAGATCCAGGAGGTGCCGCAAAATAACACGGCAGGCTCTGGGATCACTTTTCAAGAAATCAGGATAAGGAGAGAGCTACATGGTATTTAACACAGGAGCGGCCCTCCTGGACGCAATCGTGCTGGCCGTGGTATCCAACGACGCAGAGGGAACCTACGGCTACAAGATCACCCAGGATGTACGCCAGGCTATCGAGATATCCGAGTCCACCTTATATCCAGTATTGCGGCGGCTTCAAAAAGACGGCTGTCTGGAAACCTATGATATGGAATACGGAGGCAGGAATCGCAGATACTACCGGATCACAGAGGCAGGAACGGCACAGTTGAATCTGTACAAGACAGAGTGGAAGCAGTATTCCACCAAAATTTCGAAACTATTTGCGGGGAGAGGTGTGTAATGAATCGAAAGGAATTTATGGAAAGGCTTGAACGTCTTCTGTGGAATATCTCAGACAACGAGAGGGAGGAAGCCTTACAATACTACAACGACTACTTCGATGATGCAGGCAAAGAAAATGAATCAAAGGTCATCGAAGAACTGGGAAGTCCCGATCAGGTGGCCCGGAAAATCAAGGCGGGATGTTCCGACTCGGCTTCCGAATATTCGGAACAGGGCTATGAGGACACTCGCTTCCGAACGGCCCAGGAGGTAATACCCAAGGAGGAAGCTGAACGGGCACAGGCAGGTGGAGGAAACGGCCTAGGCGGCGTGAATCACAGAAGAAGCTCCGAGGCAAACACCTGGAAGGTTATAGCAATCATTCTGCTGTGCATACTGGCATCCCCAATCATTATTCCCGTCGGAGCCGCCATATTTGCTGCCATAGCGGCTGTGGTTCTCGGCATCGGGGGCATATGCATTGGAATCATTGTGGCCGGTTTCGCAATCCTCATTGTGGGTATCGTTTTAATCGGAACCGGAATTGCGGAGATCTTTGTGACGCCGGCGGTGGGTCTGGCTTTGACGGGGGTGGGCTGTCTCATCTTTGCGTTGGGAATCCTGCTGTCACTTTTTACCATCTGGTGCTGCGTGAAAATATTACCCTGGCTGATACGGGGAATTGTGGGCCTGGTCAGCTATCCATTTCGAAAGGCAGGTGCAAATAAATGAAATCATTGACAAAATTTTGCCTGATTGTGGCATCCATCTTTGCGGTATTGGGAATTGTGGGCGTAGTTGCCGGCGTAAGTCTTGGTGCAAGGCCCGGCCAGTTTCTGAGAATGGTACGTTACCATAACGACGCTCTGCCCTGGAGCCATCATTACTGGGGCTTCTGGAATGACTGGGATCTGGCAAGCGATGTGGAGGATTTGCAGGAGGATCTGCAGGATGAACTGGACGACCTGCAGGATGAGTTAGACGACTGGCAGGAGGATGCCGCAGACTGGAGTGATGACTGGAGTGATGATGTGTCGGACTGGAAAGACGATATGGACGAGTGGGGCAATGTGCCGGCCATTGATGAGACAGAGGAGGCGGCAGGAGAAAGCATGTATACAGATAATGGAATCTTTGGGGGAGCACATACGGAAAAGCTTAGACTGGACCTGGATCGAAGCTCTGTAAAAATCTACACCCATGATGAGGAGGGAATCCGGATCAGGACCCAGAATGCCAGTGATTATTTTAAAATCATAGACAATGATGATACGCTGATTTTGGAGGATCACAGAGGAATACGCCGTAAAAATGCCCTGCTTCTGGAGATCTATCTTCCCAAACGTTCCCTGGAAGAGATAGAGATCGATCTGGGGGCCAGCAATCTTCGCATAGAATCTATCCAGGCGGAAAAGTTGGAACTGGACATGGGAGCAGGAAAGGCGGAAATCCGTGCCGTGGAAGTAGAAAAAGCCGAGATAGGGCTAGGAGCCGGAGAGGTTCAGATAGACAGCCTGTCTGCAGAAAAGGCATTTTTACAGGTGGGAACCGGAACCTTGGATGTACAAAGCTTCAAAGGCGGAGATTTGGAACTGGAATGCGGAGTGGGTGCTCTGGACATCAATGTACAGGGAAGAGAAAGTGATTACAACTACACCATAAGCTGCGGCATCGGAAGCATTGACCTTAACGGCCGCAGGTATTCTGGGTTGGGCCGGGAGAAAACCCTCAACAACAATGCGTCCAAGAAAATAAATATGGAATGCGGAATCGGCGATATCAATCTGAAGATGGTAGAAGAGTAGACAGAGTCGTGCAAGATAAGCTTTATGGAACTGGAAAACAGTAGAATTGATATTGCACATGGAAATGCTTTCGGATAAAGACGTACAATAGCAATTTTACGGAACTGGAATGGAGAGTAGATAGATATGGAAGAAAAAAGATTAATCAGATCAAGAACTAACAAAATGATTTGCGGCGTATGTGGAGGAATCGGCGAATATTTCCACATTGACCCAACTATCATTCGCCTCATATGGGTCATCCTGACCATTGGCGGCTTTGGAAGCGGGCTTTTGGCCTACATTATAGCAGCCGTCATTATACCTGAAGAACTTTAAAACCCTTGCACCACCCAGATAAGTTTGTTATACTGAATAATCATAAAATGAAAGAGGTGGTAAAATGGTAGAGTTAGATCAGTTTAAGTATACCTTAAACAACTATCAGGGACCATTGGTAGAATTGAGGGATTCACTTTGACCTGGCTGACAAGGCAAAGCGGATTGAAGAATTAGAACGGGAAATGGAAGCCCCTGGGTACTGGGACAACACGGAAAAGTCCCAGGAGGGAATGAAAGAGTTAAAAAACCTAAAAGACGAAGCCGAAGACTATAACGGTCTCAAGCAGCAATATGAAGACATCGAAACCCTCATAGAGATGGGTTATGAAGAAAGCGACGCTTCCCTTATTCCGGAGATACAGGGAGAACTGGATGCCTTTGTGAATAAACTGGAATCCATGAAGATCAAAACCCTCCTGTCCGGAGAATATGACAGCAACAACGCCATCTTAAAGCTAAACGCAGGAGCCGGCGGAACCGAAAGCTGCGACTGGGCCGGAATGCTCTACCGCATGTACACTCGATGGGCAGAGCGAAAGGGATTCACCGTAGAAGTTCTGGACTACCTGGATGGGGACGAAGCGGGCATCAAGTCCGTCACGTTCCAGGTTAACGGAGAGAATGCCTACGGCTATCTGAAGTCTGAAAAAGGCGTCCACCGCCTGGTACGTATTTCTCCCTTTAATGCCCAGGGTAAGCGTCAGACCTCCTTTGTGTCTCTGGATGTTATGCCGGATATTGAGGATGAGATCGATCTGGATATCAGAGATGAGGATCTGAGAATTGATACCTACCGTTCCAGCGGAGCGGGCGGACAGCACATCAATAAAACTTCATCGGCCATCCGGATCACCCATCTGCCAACGGGCATCGTGGTTCAGTGCCAGAACGAGCGATCCCAGTTCCAGAACAAAGACAAAGCCATGCAGATGCTGAAAGCCAAGCTGTATTTGCTGGAGCAGCAAAAGAATGCGGAAAAGCTCTCCGGTATCCGGGGCGAAGTCAAAGAAATAGGCTGGGGCAATCAGATACGTTCCTACGTCATGCAGCCCTATACAATGGTTAAGGATCACCGGACGAATGCTGAGATCAGCAACACCAACAGCGTATTAGACGGTAACCTGGATCCTTTCATCAATGCCTATCTGAAATGGCTCACCATAGGTCCGGAAGAAGAGTAAGGAAAAAAACGAACAGGGTATGTAATACCAGCCCCAGGCGGGAAACGATACTTCCTGACAGGCGTGTTAGCCCTTTGGGCGGAGCAGGTCAGGAAGTATCGTTTCCCGCCTGGGGCGTCCGTTCTAAAAAACACACAGGATCCTCACATTTCTACTTGCAATCTCCCCTGAAATATGATAATATTTTTCCTGTTGAATCCATGAGAGAAATACAAATGTTTTTAACAGACGCACACAACCATGGGTGTTCAGACATTGGGAGGAAAAAATGTCAGAGAAAAGCAAGTATTTTGTAGTAAGTCAAAAAGCCATACCGGAAGTGCTTTTGAAAGTCGTAGAGGCCAAGCGGCTTTTAGAATCTTCAAAAGCAATTACCGTACAGGAGGCTACTGAGCGGGTGGGGATTAGCCGCAGTTCTTTCTATAAATATAAGGATGATATCTCTCCGTTCCATGACAATTCCAAGGGAAAGAGCATCACTTTTGTCCTCCAGATGGATGACCAGCCGGGACTCTTGTCTCTGGTGCTTAAGACCATCGCCGATTACAAGGGAAATGTGCTCACCATTCATCAGACAATACCCATCAATGGAGTGGCGTCCTTAACCCTCACCGTAGATCTGCTGCCAATCACCAGAGACGTATCCGCCATGATCGAGCAGATAGAAAGCCAAGAGGGCATTCACTATTTAAAAATACTGGCAAAGGAGTAGACTAAGATGATACAGATTGCAGTTATGGGATACGGAACTGTAGGATCCGGAGTGGTAGAGGTATTAAATACCAACCAGGACAGCATCAATCGCCGGGCAGGAGACGAGATCCATATCAAATACGTTCTGGATCTGCGGGAATTTCCCGGCGACCCAATCGAATCCAAGCTGGTTCACGATTTTGAAACCATCGTAAACGATCCGGAGATTCGCATTGTTGTAGAGGTTATGGGCGGCGTAGAGCCTGCGTACACCTTTACCAAACGCTGCTTGGAAGCAGGGAAGAGTGTTTGCACCTCCAACAAAGAACTGGTGGCAAGACATGGTGCCGAGCTTCTTGAGATCGCAAAGGAACGGGAGCTGAATTACTTATTTGAAGCCAGCGTAGGCGGCGGAATCCCCATTATCCGTCCTTTGAATTCCTCCCTGACCGCAGACGAGATCATAGAGATCACCGGTATCCTCAACGGAACCACCAACTACATTTTAAGCCAGATGACCCACGAGGGAATCGACTTTGACACGGCATTAAAGGAAGCCCAGGCCAAAGGCTACGCTGAGCGGAATCCCGAAGCTGATGTGGAGGGATATGATGCCTGCCGGAAGATAGCCATCTTAACCTCCCTTGCCAGCGGCTGTCAGGTAGATTACGAGGACATTTATACGGAGGGAATCACGAAGGTCTCAGCCGAGGATATCAAATATGCCCGGAAGATGGGCCGAGCCATTAAGCTTCTGGCCACCAGCAAGAAAGAGAACGGCAGATTCTTCGCCATGGTTGCCCCCTTCCTTATCAATGAGCTGCATCCTCTTTACAGTGTAAATGATGTATTCAACGCTATATTTGCCAAAGGAAATGTGTTAGGGGATGTAATGTTCTATGGAAGCGGTGCCGGAAAGCTGCCCACAGCCAGTGCTGTTGTGGCAGACGTAGTGGATGCGGCCAAGCATCTGCACCGGAACATTATGACCTTTTGGAGCAGCGAGAAGCTGGAACTTACCGATCTGAGCGATGCCAAGCGTCGTTTCTTCGTAAGGGTAAGGGGAAATAAAAAGACAGATGCCATCAAAATGGCCGAGATTTTCGGTCCTATTGAAGTGGTTTCTGCAGACCTGGCCGGAGAGTTCGGCTTCATAACAGGAGAATATACAGAGGCGGAATATAAGGAGCGTGCAGCCAAGACAGATGCCGTCATCCATATGATCCGTGTGGAGGGATAAGAGAGCTATGAAATATCTAATTGTTCTTGGGGACGGCATGGCTGACGAACCCATAGAAGCATTAGGGGGAAAAACACCTTTGGAATATGCAAAGACACCCGTCATGGATGACCTGGCTGGCCGTGCGGAGATAGGTCTTGCCTGTACCATTCCGGAGGGAATGAAACCGGGAAGCGACACGGCTAATCTTGCAGTTCTTGGGTATAATCCGAGGCAGTATTATACTGGCCGTTCCCCCTTGGAGGCTTTGAGCATTGGTGTGGATATGAAAGCGGACGATATCGCCCTGCGAACGAATCTTATCACCTTATCTGAGGATGAGGAAGCCTATGAGGATAAAATTATTCTCGATCACAGCTCGGATGAGATCAGTACGGAGGATGCAGCTATTCTTCTGGAAGCGGTTCGTAAGGAACTGGAGGATGACATCTATAAATTCTATGTGGGAACCAGTTACCGCCATCTGTTGATCTGGGCAGGAGGAAGTGTGGTAGAACTGACACCGCCCCATGATGTGCTGGGGCAGAAAGCAGGGGCTTATCTTCCGGCGGATGAAAAGCTTCGTGCCATGCAGAAGAAGAGCTATGAGATTCTCTCGAAGCATCCTATCAATCTGAAACGAAAGGCAAAGGGGCTGAACCCGGCGAATTCCTGCTGGTTCTGGGGAGCGGGAACCAGCCCGGCCCTTTCCTCCTTTGAAGAGAAGTATCACAAAAAGGGGGCTATGATTTCCGCAGTGGATCTTCTGAAAGGAATCGCTGTGGGCACAGGAATGACCAATATCAGCGTAGAGGGAGCCAATGGCGGTCTTCATACCAATTATGAGGGAAAAGCCCAGGCTGCAATTGACGCCCTTTTGAAAGACGGATTTGATTTTGTCTATATTCATGTGGAGGCTCCGGACGAGATGGGCCATCAGGGCAGCGTGGAAAAGAAAATTCAGGCAATTGAATACCTGGATGACAGGGTAATACGAATTGTAAGGGAAACTCTTGACCGGTCGGACGAGCCCTACCGCCTTTTGGTGCTTCCGGATCATCCTACGCCTATTCGTGTGCGGACCCATACCGGCGATCCGATTCCTTATCTATTATATGACAGCGGGAAAGAGCTTCGCAGGATTGGAGCATATAATGAAAGAGAGGCTGCAGACAGTGGAATTGTTGTAGCGAATGGGTATGAATTGATAGAGAAGCTGTTTCGGGAATAAAGCCCAGCTGATAAATATAAAAACGAGGAGAAAAGCAATGCTGATAGTGAAAAAATTTGGTGGCACCTCCGTAGGCGACAAGGAGAGAATTTTTAATGTGGCCAGACGGTGTGCCGAGGAGTACAGAAAGGGAAACGACATTATTGTAGTACTTTCCGCTATGGGGAAATCCACAGATGATCTGATTGCCCTGGCACAGACCATCAATCCCAATCCCCCGAAAAGGGAACTGGATATGCTGCTTACTACAGGCGAGCAGATGTCCACTGCACTGATGGCCATGGCTTTTGATACCATGGATGTGCCGGCCGTATCTCTCAACGCATTTCAGGTAGCCATGCATACCACCCGTACTCACGGAAATGCCAGGCTAAAGCGTATTGATACGGATCGGATTATGCACGAGCTGGAGCATCGGAGAATCGTCATTGTGACGGGCTTCCAGGGAGTGAACAAATACGACAATTATACTACCCTGGGCCGGGGCGGTTCCGATACCACAGCAGTAGCCCTTGCGGCAGTCCTGCATGCGGATGCCTGCGAGATCTACACGGATGTGGACGGCGTTTACACCGCAGATCCCAGATATGTGCCCAAGGCTCGGAAGCTGGAGGAGATCACCTATGACGAGATGCTTGATCTGGCGACTCTGGGAGCAGGTGTACTTCATAACCGGTCAGTGGAAATGGCAAAAAAATACGGCGTACAGCTTGTGGTACGTTCCAGTCTGAATGATCACGAAGGGACAATTGTTAAGGAGGAGACAAACGTGGAGAGAATGTTAATCAGTGGAGTGGCACTGGATAAAAATACAGCCAGAATTTCGGTAATTGGATTAAAGGATCAACCGGGTATGGCATTTAAGCTGTTTAATATGCTGGCAAAGGAAAATATCAATGTGGACGTAATCCTGCAGTCCATCGGACGTGAGAACAGCAAAGACATTTCCTTTACTGTATCCAGGGACGAGGCAGATACGGCAGTAAAGATTCTGGAGGCTAATTTAAACCGTGTCGGCGGCAAAAGCATTTCCTGCAACAAGGAAGTGGCAAAGGTATCCATCGTTGGTGCGGGCATGATGTCCAATCCGGGTGTGGCGGCAAAGATGTTCGAGGCTCTTTACAATCAGAATATCAACATCAACATGATCTCCACCTCTGAGATTCGTGTAACTGTTCTGATTCATGAAAGAGATGCGGAGCGTGCGGCCAATGCGGTTCATGATGCGTTTGGGTTGGAGGAATAACATGTAAAAAAGGAAACAGGGGGCTGTCTTATTTAGAGACAGCCCCTTGTTTCCCGGCAGGAATATACTGAATTCCCTTTTCCTGAAAGTAGATACGTGCATCTTCCGGAATTGGGTCGTTGCTGATAACGGCGGCAGGCAGTTTGGATGGGAATAATGCGATGGTGGATAACTGGGAAAACTTAGTGTTGTCAGCGAGGACGTATGTTTTGCTGGCACTTTCCGCCATGGATTGGACTGCTTCCGCCCGTGATATGTTAGAGTTCAGGAAACCTCTGGAGGGACTGAAGCCGCTGAGACCTACAAAAAATTTATCAACATAAATCTGTGATACACATAACTTTACAAAAGGTCCTACAAGAACCTCCGCATCGGAATGATAATCACCGCCCAACAGTATAACACTGGTGTTGGAAGTGGAAATATAGCGTGCGATAAAAGTAGAATTTGTGATGATAGTTAGGTCTTTTTTCTTTTCTGCCACCAGAGAAGCAAAGAGAGCACAGGTAGAGCCGGACTCTATCATAATTGTCTCTCCGTCACAGACAAGCTGGCTGGCAGCCTGGGCAATTGCCTGTTTTGCTTCATAGTTAAAAGCCATTCGGTATGTAATATTGTCAGAAGATACTCTGGATGCATATCCGTGCTGGCGTTTTAAAAGTCCCTGGCTTTCCAGATATTCCAAATCTTTTCTTATGGTTGAAGGAGAGATGTTGAATCTGTTTGCAAGAGTTGTTACATCCAATCTTTCATTGGTTTCTAAAAGTTCAATAATCTTCAAATGTCTTTGGAGCATAATGCCACCTCTTTTATTTTCATAATTTTTCAACAATTGTTTAGTTCTTCAGGACTCCATTTTGAATTAAGTTCCGAAGTTCCCGGTATTGCCGATATTTCTTGTTATAGTAATCTGATTCGGAAGAACGGGGATTTTTGACGCCACAGATGGGATTTGTGCTCTGCACGGCATCTTGAAGCGTATTAAAATAGCCTAAAGCAGTGGCACAGAGTGCAAACAGGCCGGAGATGCCCGTGTTCTTGCTGCTGCTTATCCACAGAGGGAGCCCCAGTATATTACTGCGTAGTTGGAGCCAGTCATCAAATTGTGCACCACCACCGGAAACAATAATGCGTTTACAGTCCATATCACAATCATGCAGCAATTCCAGGTTGAATTTCATCTCGAAAGCAACGCCCTCCAGGACAGAAAGAATCAGATCATAAGGAGAAGCCTGGTCAGTCAGTCCCCAGAAGCTTCCGGAAAGAGGGGTGAGAGAAAATGGGGTTCCGGAGCCGTTAATAAGCGGAAAAAACAGGATGTCATTTTTCTGGGTTATGGCTTGGCCAATATGTCTTTCGCAGACTTCAAAAGAGAAATCCTTTGATGAGGAGAACAGAAGCTGTTCTACCCAGGTAAGAGACTTTCCGCCGCTGGGGAGTTGGGCTGAAGTGAGATAATTGGGGGTGTCAAAATACTGCTCACAGTAAAAGCCATATTGATAGGTGTGTTCTGTGAGCGTGGGTTTTGGAAGAATGAGGTTCAAACTGTCAGAAGTGCCCATGCCATAGACTGCATCACCAGGAGAATATACACCTGCACCAATGGTGGCAAAGGGCTGATCGTGTCCGCCCACAATAAGTCTGGGTGGAGTTGAGCAGTGATAACGCTTACAAAGATCGGGCGACAGATGACCGGCAATGGTTCCGGCACTTCGAACAGGGGGAAGCTTTTCGGAGGGCATTCCCGTTGCTTCCAGAGCGTCAGGCCATTGTTCCTTTGCATGGTAATCCATCCAGTTTGAAGCGACGGCAAAGGATTTGGATATAAAGGGAGAAGCACCAAGACGAACTAAAATGTAATCCGCCATAAAAAGAAAATAAGAAGTATTGTCTATGAGCCGCTTCTCATGATCTCTCATCCAACAAAATTTGGCCAAAGGTGAGACTGTATGCAAACGGTGTCCGGTGTGGCTGTAAATCTGTTGTTCACCTAAAAGGCTATTCAGCTTTTCAACCTGAGGCCTGGCCCGTGTGTCAAAATACAGGATTCCAGGAGCAAGAGCAGTTCCGCTTTCGTCGGTACAAATAAGGGTCTCGCCGAAAGAGGAGACAGTAATTCCGTCAATAGAATCAAATTGTGAGAAAAGCCTCTGAAGTTCTAGGTCGATGGCCCGGAAAATAAGTTCGCTGTCAAGCCTGTTGTCGGGAAGCTGGGCATTGTGTGAAAAAGCGGATTCGGATAAAACCTGACCATTGGATTCAATGGTAGAGATTTTACACCTTGTAGTACCAATATCAATACAAATAACGCTCATTTGAGAGTTTTCCTTTCGATTTTTCTACTTTTTATAGATTTATTATATATTTTAGGAGGAAATAAATCAATAGAAGAATATAAAAATGTTATTTTTCATATTTGAAAAGCTATAAAAATACCATATGAGATAAAATATATGCTCAAATGAGAAAAAATATATTGACAAATAAGAGTTGAAGATGTATCATAAAGAAAAACACAGGAAAGGAGATATAAGATATTATGCTGGTACCAATGAAACCGCTCCTGGATGAGGCAGAGAAAAAAGGCTATGCGGTTGGAGCATTCAATGCTGCAACAATAGAAACAATGGAAGCCGTTGTAGAAGCGGCAGAAGAGCTGGATGTACCAATTATTTTTAACCACGCAGAGTGTGTAGAGAAGTTCACCCCTATTAAGGAGGTTGCTCCAAAACTCATTGCCATTGCAAAAGCGGCTCGAGTGCCTGTTGCGGTTAACTTGGATCATGGATTGGATTTCGAATATATCATGTCGGCAATTAGACTTGGTTTTACTTCCGTAATGGCAGATTTTTCACTTTTGGAATATGAGGACAATGTGAAAAATGTAAAACGAGTGGTAGATATTTGCAAGGCATGCGGAATTTCGACAGAGGGCTTGCTGGGAGTGATGCCAAGTAATGTAGTGGGTCAGGAACAGAAAGTTTTAGAGGGCATGAGAATCCGTGATTTCTTTACAAAGCCGGAGGAAGCAAAAGATTTTACGGAACGAACGGGATTGGACGCTCTTGCCATTTCCTTTGGAACTGTTCATGGGCTCTATATCAAAGACGCAGAGTTGGATATAGACCTGCTGGAACAGATCCGCAGTTCAGTAAGCTGCAACCTTGTGATGCATGGTGGCTCCGGTGTGGAGCCGGGGGAGATAAAAAAGGCGATCGATCATGGCATTAGTAAAATCAATTATTATACCTATATGTCAAATGCGGGTGTGGCGGCAATGCAGAAAGTAATGGAAGACTCCGAGATTCCGCCCTATGTGCATGAATTGTCTTATTATTCCAAAAATGCAATGCGGGAAAATGCAAAAAAAGCGATGATGCTTTTTAATAATGGTTACAAAAGGGAAAGATAAATTTATAAAACGTAAATAAGGAGGATTCTGATGTACAAAAAGATTATGGGGTTTGCAGTAAGTGTGATTCTGGGGGTTACTCTTTTGGCAGGCTGCAAAAAGCCTGAAGCGGAAGTGCCCAGAGAAGAGGCGGAGATCAATGAAGAAACACAAAGCAACGAAACGGAAGCAGACAATAAGAAGCCTAAACTGGTTTATATAGCCGGAGATATGTCAAATGAGTCCCAGGTATTTGCTTCAAAAATGTTTGCGGAGCATGCGGAAGAATATGGATTTGAGGTTTCCACTTTGGACGGACGGGGGGATCCCCAGGTGCAGGCTCAGGTTGTAGGAAATGCGGTTGCACAGGGAGCGGATGTTATTTGCATTAATCCCAATGATGCAAGAGGAATTGTTCCAAGCCTGGAGGCGGCTAAAAAGGAAGGAGTCATTGTGGGGATCTACGGATCGGAGATTATGAGTGACAACCCAGATGCGGCAAGGGATTTCTATGTTACACAGGACGATATTCAGGGGGGAAAGAGTGCTGTTGAAGTAATTTTAGAGAAATATCCGGATGGGTGTAATGTGGTAGAGGTAGAAGGGCAGGCAGGCCACGATGCTGCCATTAAGCGTCATAGTGGGTTTGAAGAGAATCTGGAGGGTACAGGAATCAACCTTTTGGCATCTATGGCTCCCACCCAATGGGCAACGGCAGAGGCTTTGTCGATTACGGAGGATATGATTATAAAATATGGGGATGATATAGATGCAATTTTCTGTCACTGGGATAATGGAGCAACCGGCTGTATCGAAGCATTAAAAGCTGCTAATATGGATGACGTGATTGTGATTGGAATTGACGGCTGTCAGGCGGGCTATAATCAGGTAAAGGCCGGCGATCAGTTTGCCACTATCAGTCTTGATGCTGATAAGCTGGTAAGAGGCTGCATGGATACGGCTCGTAAGATTTTGGATGGAGAGGAATATTCTGTAGAAAATCTGATTGGATTTGATCTGATTACGCAGGACAATATAGATGAGTTCCCGGTTCCTGAATGGTAAAGGGAAAGTGTGAAAAGGCTCGTGCCGGCTTTGAGCCGATGCGGGCCTTGCCTGCTATTCAGGCATAAAGGAATATTGTAATCATTATGAAAGGCATGAAAACAATTATGAATGAAAGAGATTCTACATTTATTTTACAAGTGGAAAATGTCTGCAAATCCTTTCCCGGAGTAAAGGCATTGGACAAGGTTACGATTCAGGTGCAGCGAGGGGTTGTTCATGGGATTGTGGGAGAGAATGGTGCGGGAAAGTCTACCTTAATGAAGATTTTGTCCGGTGTTTATACGAAAGATGAAGGTGAAATTATATTTGATGGGGAGATTGTAGAGCATACAACACCCATTCAGTCACTTGCCAGGGGACTTAGTATTATTTATCAGGAATTTAATCTGGTAAATACCATGAGTGTGGGTGAAAATATCTTTCTGGGGCGTTTTAAAGAAGTGAAGGGAATGAAGGGTACTCACGAAAAAGCGAAAAAACTTTTGGAGCAGATAGGCTGTTCCATTGACACGCATACTATGGTTTCGGAACTCAGTGTTTCACAGAAGCAGATGGTAGAGATTGCAAAGGCCCTCTCTTTCCACTCTAAGCTGATTATTATGGATGAGCCCAGCAGCAGCCTTACCAATGATGAATTGAAAGGGCTTTATAAAATAATTAATGATTTGAAAAAAGAAGGAATTTCAATTATCTACATTAGCCATAAATTGGATGAAATTTTTGAACTTTGTGATACTGTGACAATTATGCGGGATGGCAGTGTGGTGGATACGAAGCCCATTGCAGAACTTGAAAGAGAAGAAATGATTACAAAAATGGTGGGCCGAACTATTGAAAAAGAATATCCGGAACGGCCTGACTGTGTGGGGGAAAAGATTTTTGAGATACAAAACTTAAATACAAAAAAACTGCACGATATTCACTTCTCTCTTCACAGAGGTGAAATTCTTGGTCTGGTAGGCCTGGTAGGAGCAGGCAGAACAGAAATTATCCGGGCGATTTTCGGGGCAGATAAAGTAAAAGGGCATGAGATTTGGATGTCTGAAAAACCGACTAAAATACGAGATCCAAGGGACGCTATTGCTGCCGGAATCGCACTGGTGCCAGAGGATCGCAAGCTTCAGGGTTTGATTCTTTCTCAGAGTGTTGAAACGAACATTGTCTTAGCTGTTTTGAAGAAATATGTAAAATTCGGATTTCTGGATAAGTCAGTAAAGAAGCAAATTGCAGAAAAGCATGTGGAGGCACTTACAATCAAAACACCCGGCATAAAAACGAAAGTCATCAATCTGTCTGGAGGAAATCAGCAGAAATGTATTGTGGGAAGATGGATGGAAACGAAACCAGAGATATTGATTATGGATGAGCCCACCCGGGGTATTGACGTAGGAGCAAAATACGAGATTTATCTGTTGATGAAAAAAATAGTGGAAAGTGGCAGTTCAATAATTCTCATCTCCTCAGAACTGCCGGAGGTTTTGAATATGAGTAATCGAATTCTTACCATTTGTGACGGAAAGATATCCGGGGAGTTCAACCCGGAAGAAGTTAGTGTACAATCTATTATGGAACGAGTACTGGGATAAGGGGGAACAGAATGCAGATGACAGAAAAAACGGGTAAGATAAAAAGTTTTTTGCACAACTACCTTGTTATGGTTTCCATTGCACTTCTTGTTGTAGTTACGATTATTGTGGAACCTAAATTTTTATCAGTACCCAACTTGATTAATATTGTGAGACAATTTGGTCCTTTAAGCTTTTTTGCCCTTGGCATGACCTTTGTGATCATGGGCGGCTTTATTGATCTGTCTATTTCTGGTGTCATTTCTCTGGTCGTAGTGGTTACATATCTGTTGATAGAACCTCTGGGGCAATGGGGAGCAATTGGAATCGGGCTATTGACAGGTGCTTTTGCCGGCTATTTGAATAGTGTGTTAGTCCTCTCCTGTGGTGCACTTACCAGTGCAAAGGCATTATTTATTACCTATGGAATGAGTACGGTTTACGGAGCGATCGCATTGGTTCTGACGGCGGGGAAAACGGGTCATTTATCCTGGCTTGAAAGGGATGCTTCGATTTTTTCACTGCTTGCCCAGGGCGGCTTTGGAGAATTATTTTCTTTTTCATTTTTGCTTTTTGTACTTTGCCTTGTGCTGCTCTATATTTTTCAATCGAAAACTTATTGGGGGCAGACGATCTATTTTACTGGCGGCAATAAAGAAGCGGCCCGGCTGTCAGGCGTTCCCATTTACAAAAGTATTCGCATTATCTATATGATTTCAGGATTGATGGCAGCAGTGGGAGCAGTTGTTCTTTTGTCACGGGTAACAACAGCTTCACCGGTGGTGGGGAAAGGGTATGATACGAATGCGGTTCTTTCGGTTGTGGTAGGAGGAACACGCCTGAAAGGCGGACAGGGAAGCGTTCTGCGGACTGTTCTGGGCGTACTGCTGATTACATTACTATCAAATTGTTTGAATCTATTAGGTCTTACTCCTTATATGCAGACAGTATTTCGTGGGGTGATCCTGGTTGCGGCTATTTGGATTGACAATAGAAATGAGGAGGGAAATTAATGAGTATTTCAGATACATGGAATCGATGGAGAAATTTGCTGGTTAAGCAAAAAGCATTTCTTGCGGTAATTGCTATTTTGATTATTATGGCATTTACAAAAACGGGATTTTATACAAGCTATAATTTGCTGGAACTGCTGAAAGCGGCAGCAGTATTGGAGATACTGGCTTTTGGTGTTACACTTACTGTTATCTGTGGCGGCTGCGATCTTTCTATTGGAAGTACTATGAGCCTTTCGGGAATTATTGCGATTTTGCTTATGAATCATATTCCTATGTGGCTGGCGATCCTGGCAGGTGTTGCAAGCGGAGCGGTAATAGGGCTGATTAATGGTTTTTTTATTGTTCAGCAGAAGACAGAACCATTTATTATTACATTGGGGACGGGTATGCTGATCAAAGGAATATGCCAGCAATTGACAGATGCCAAACCTGTTTCGCCGGAGAACTCCGATTTCGTTAAGCTGGCCAATGGATTAGCTTTTGGATTTCTTCCAAACTTAATATTAGTTACAATTATTTTGATGATTATATTTCATCTGATTCTTCGCTACACAGCCTTTGGGCGTAATTGTTACGCCATAGGCGGTGATTATGATGTGGCAGTATATTCAGGCATTCGTGTTATTTGGACGAAATGGATGACATATGTGATATGTGGCGTTACTGCGGCAATCGGTGGAATTATGCTTTCCTCTCAGTTGAATACAGGCTCATCTATTTATGGAGATAATACGGCATTGCTGGTAAATTGCGGAGTGGTTGTGGGTGGAACATCTTTTGCCGGCGGTGTAGGAGGAATTCCGCAAACGGCCATTGGGCTTTTGCTCTTTTCCCTGTTGGAAAATGCCATGAACAGCTTGATGATCAGTCCTTATGTTCAACAGGCTACGAAAGGAATTCTGATAGTATTGATTATTTGGCTGGACTGTCATGGAGCGAAAAAGAAAAGCGAAGATGTGTAGGTAAGGATTTTACACAACAATCGAAATCTGCGGCTCTTCCGGCAGCTCCTGATGACTGACCTCCATGTAAAACTGGCTCATGGTGGTATGGAAATAAGGCTTCACCCATAAAATCGCCACGCCTGAAGTTCCGATGATCAGAAGAACAAAGGGAAGAAAACTGAGCCAAAGGCCAAGCAGCCGCATATAATTGCCTTTCATAAGGCGGCGGCTGGTTCCCAGTGCCTTATGGGCAGAACAGTAAGGATCATCTAAAAGCACATAGCAGGCAAGGCCAAAGGGCAGAGATACAAGCAAAGCCGGAAGAATGGCTGCCAGAACGAGCAAAAGGATCGGAAAGAGAGCCCGTATCAATGGAAGAGGATCCAGATTCACAGGCAGCTTCCGTGCTTCCCATATGGCAGGGGTAAACCAAATCAAGGCCAGAAGATAGCGGAAAGCATAAACCAGAATGAAAGTGTCTGGTTGGTTTCGAAATGCATAAAAGAGTGGAGGTGTGTTAGGCATCTCCTTTTTTTGACTTAGGAGATAGACGTAACGAACCAGGCCAATCTCCAGCAAAGACCCCAAAAGAGCCATAATAATCGATAAAATATAATAAAAAGCAATGCCCATAGGCTTTTCGGTAGAAGAAAGGCCGCTGTACTGCAAAATCAGAGTAATAAAAAAGGAATACAGCATCAAGGTACAGACTGTATTGGCGGCAAAGAAATATTTTCCCTCCAGTACGGAACGGGCTCGCCTTTTTAATTCCCGGGATGGAATGGTCATAATCCTTTTCCTCCTGTCTGTAATTTGTCTATATAGCTACGCAGCAGTTCGTCTAAAGCCTTTTGCAGGCTGGCAGGATCCTCAAGTGCTTCCGCACCGAATTGCTGGGTGAGAAACTGCTGCAGATATAAAGAAGCGATAAAGAGAAGCAGTGCAATCACAATGGCAAAGGCGGAAGTGATAAAGCCGGCCAGAGCCTTTTCCGGCATTCTAAGGCTGCTGCCCCTGGAAAGGGTGGCGAAAAGAATACTCAGGCAGCCGCAAAAGAGCCCGTAGATCGGTATGATAAAAGCAAGGCCAATGGCAAAGAACCCCAGAATCAGAGCGGCAGTGGCCATGGGATTTTGTTTTGTCTGTTGTAATGGATCCATGGTAAACCTCCTGTATCCTGTGAATCAGGATCCTTTCTATCATATCACAGCCATTCCGGAAAAACAAATGCTTCTTGCGAAGACTTCCGGTTTTGTTTATAATAGGAATACTGAGAAAATACCCTCGCACAGGGAGGGCAAAGGAGTTTGTGGATATGGATATTCTGAAAAAACTGACAGAAGAACTAGGCGTGCAGCGGTGGCAGACCGAGGCGGCCGTAAAACTGATTGATGAGGGCAATACGATTCCCTTTATCTCCCGCTACCGAAAGGAAGCCACGGGATCGATGAACGATGAGGTCTTACGTAACCTCAATGAGCGTCTTACGTATCTTCGCAATCTGGAAGAGAAGAAAGAGCAGGTTCTTGGAAGTATTCGGGAGCAGGGGAAGCTGACGGAAGAACTGGAAAGCCAGATTTTGGCGGCAGAGACATTGGTGGTGGTGGACGACCTGTACCGCCCCTATCGTCCTAAGCGGCGTACCCGTGCAACCATTGCAAAGGAAAAGGGCCTGGAGGGTTTGGCGGATCTCATCCGCCTGCAGATGACAAAGCGACCGCTGACTGAGGATGCGGCAGCCTATCTGTCGGAGGAAAAAGGTGTTCTGACCCCGGAAGAAGCCATAGAAGGAGCCGGAGATATTCTGGCGGAATCCATTTCTGATGAAGCAGATTACCGGATCTATATTCGAAAGCTGACCTTTGATGAGGGAAAACTGACTTCCGCAGCCAAGGATGAGAAGACGGAGAGCGTCTATGAGATGTACTATAACTTTGAGGAGCCTGTGAAAAAGCTGGCAGGCCACCGGATTCTGGCATTAAACCGGGGAGAAGCGGAAAAGATTCTGACCGTAAAGCTGGAAGCACCGGAGGAACGCATTCTGCGTTATCTGGAAAAGAAAGTGATTGTAAGAGACAATCCATACACAAGTCCGATGCTGAAAGAGGTGATTGAGGACAGCTATAAGCGTCTCATTGCCCCGGCCATTGAGCGTGAGCTTCGGAATGAATTGACGGAAAAGGCCGAAGATGGGGCCATTAAGGTGTTTGGAAGGAATCTGGAGCAGCTTCTGATGCAGCCACCCATTGTGGGACAGGTGGTTCTCGGCTGGGATCCGGCATTTCGTACCGGGTGTAAGCTTGCGGTGGTGGATGCCACAGGTAAGGTTCTGGATACGGTTGTGATCTACCCGACAGCCCCACAGAACAAAGTGTCGGAAGCAAAGGCGGTTTTAAAGAAGCTTATTTCCAAGTACCATATTACCTTGATTTCCGTAGGGAACGGAACGGCTTCCAGAGAGTCGGAGATGGTGATCGTAGAGCTTCTGAAAGAACTCCCGGTGAAAGTGCAGTATGTGATAGTCAACGAAGCGGGGGCTTCCGTCTATTCCGCAAGTAAGCTGGCAACCGAGGAATTCCCCAATTTTGATGTGGGACAGAGAAGTGCCGCTTCCATAGCAAGACGGCTTCAGGATCCCCTGGCGGAACTGGTGAAGATCGATCCCAAGTCCATCGGCGTGGGACAGTATCAGCATGATATGAATCAGAAGAAGTTAAGCGAAGCCCTGGCTGGCGTGGTGGAGGACTGTGTAAATAAGGTAGGCGTGGATCTCAATACGGCTTCCGCTTCCCTGCTGGAATACATCTCCGGCATCAGCAAGACCCTGGCAAAAAACATTGTTCTCTACCGGGAAGTCAACGGCCGCTTTACGGATCGCCGCCAGCTTTTGAAAGTGGCGAAGCTGGGTCCTAAGGCTTATGAACAGTGTGCGGGCTTTATGCGGATTACCGGAGGAAGCAATCCTCTGGATGCCACCAGTGTACATCCGGAATCCTATGAAGCGGCGGAAAAGCTGCTTGCCACCATGGGTTACAGCGAGGAGGAATTGCGAAAGGGCGGGCTTACGGGACTGTCAAAGCAGGTGAAGAATGTGAAGAAGCTCTCGGAAAGCCTGGGGATCGGCGAGATCACCCTCCAGGATATTGTAAAGGAATTGGAGAAGCCGGCCAGAGATCCGAGAGATGAGATGCCCAAGCCCATTCTCCGCACAGACGTGCTGGAAATGAAAGATTTGACTCCTGGCATGATTCTTAAGGGAACCGTCCGCAATGTGATTGATTTCGGTGTTTTTGTGGATATCGGCGTACACCAGGACGGCCTGGTGCACATTTCCCAGATAACCGATAAGAAGTTTATCAAGCATCCCCTTGAGGTTTTAAGCGTGGGGGATGTGGTAGAGGTAAAGGTTATGAGTGTGGATCTGCAGAAAAAGCGGATTGCCCTTACTATGAAAGGGCTTGAAGCATAAAAGGTAGCGGTTATGAGCTTTGGGCAGATTGTCAGTGCAAATTTTATTGAATTAATAATATATTTTATATTTCTTTTGTGGATGTCCCGAATGCTTCTGGGCCGGATTCCGAGACAGGGCGGGAGTTATAGGGCAAAAAGCTTATTACTCGCCCTGCTTTTGGCATTGATAATGGCGGTTTTGGGGGCAATCTGCTTTCGAATAGGTGCATGGCAGTGGATATATGGTACCGGTGCCTTAATATGGGTTTACTTTGTGATGGCAAGTGAGGTTTTGCTTCTGCGGATTTTATATCGGGTGCCTCTGCGGGAATGCGGTCTTGCCGTCTTGATGAGTGAGATGTTATATTCCTATGGAGAAATTCTTGCGGAGCTATATGCCTATGGGAAAGTTTATAATCTGTCCATATTAAGCGAACGCCGGAGCTATCTCTTCTGGTTCTTTGTCATAACTCCGGCTTGTCTGCTCCTTTGCGGCCTGGTGATTTATAAATCCGGAGCGTGGAAGATTTACAGGCAGTGGATGGAACAGGAGGAGAAAAACAAAGGAATTTTGGCTTTGCTTGTATTTTACCCTATCCTGCATTTTATGCTTGATGTAGTGACTGACAATGAGAAAACCGGATGGGTGTCTCTGCTGCTTCCGGTGTCCCTGCTTTTAGTGATTCACATGATTTTTGTCTATGTGGGGCGGGACTGGCAGCAGAAGCAATATATTGCGGCACAGCAGCTAAGCATCAGGCAGCAGACGGTGTACATAGAAAAGATGGAGCAGATTCAGTCGGAGCTTCGGGGATTTCGCCATGATTTTAAAAATATGATGGCAGGGATGTATCTTCAGGCAAAGGAGGGAGATTTGGAGGCGGTTCAAGCCTTTATTCAGGAGATGACAGAGGACTTCGACCGGCAGGTAGGTGACCAGGTCCGGCTTTTGAATCAGCTTGCCAATATACATATGGTAGAAGTAAAGGGACTGCTTTTGGAGAAGCTGGGCCAGATGCAGAAAGAGGAGATTCGCTGTGAGCTGGAGGTACTTCGGCCCTTTGAGGGCACTCGAATGCACAGCACGGATCTCTTAAGGTGTCTTGGCATTCTGGTGGACAATGCGGTGGACGAGGTTCGGGGAAAAAAGGATGCCAGGATTCACCTGATGATCAGCAGCCAGAATGGATGTACCACTTTTCGGGTAAAAAATACCTTGTATGGGACGGTGGATTTTCAAAGCTTGGGAACAGAGGGATATACCACCAAGGGGGTGGGCCGTGGAATTGGCCTGGAAAGCTATCGTAAAATTCTGGGGAAATATGACTTTGTATTTCCCTTTACAGCCATACAGGACGGCTTCTTTGTGCAGGAATTGAAAATACAGGAGACGTGATTAAAATATAACCAGTTTGGGGATGTCACACAGGCTGCTTTATAACTGTAATTGTATTAGGAGGATTCCATGCTGCCTATTTATATATGTGAGGATGAGGAACCGATTCGAAATGCCGAGCGGATTTGGCTGGAAAAGCAGATTCTTATTGAAAATTGTGATATGGAGATTGTATTGTGCACCGGCAGCCCGGAGGAGCTTTTGGAGCGGCTTGGGGGATATGAACGGCGTCAGGGAATCTATTTTTTGGATGTGGAATTAAAGGGAGCGTCCATGGATGGCTTTCGTCTGGGGCAGGAGATTCGAAAAATAGATTCCAGAGGTTTTCTGATCTATGTGACAGCTTTTCGGGAGCTGGCTTTTGAGACGTTTCGCTATCATCTGGAGGCACTGGATTATATCTGCAAGCAGGATGCGGAGCAGATGTATGCGGGGCTTTCCCGCTGCCTGAAAGTGGTTGCGGAACGTGTGAAACGGGATCAGGGAGAGCAGCAGGAGTATTTTACCGTGAAGACTCTGGATGTGGTACGCCATATTCCATTGGCAGAGATTTTGTATTTTGCTACTGCCGGACGAACCCACCGGATAGAGCTGCATGCCAGACAGGAACGGCTTGACTTTATCGGAAGCATGCAGGAGCTGGAGGAACGGCTGGGAGAGCACTTTATCCGTGTACACAGAGCTTATCTTGTCCGGAGGGAGAAGATTGCTCAGGTAAATCTGAAAACCAGAGAGGTCGTGCTGAAAAATGGCGAACGGTGTCCGTTTTCCAGAAATATGAAACAGAAGCTTGAGACCTTGTTTTCGGATTCCTGAATCCTAAGATAGAGTCGTATGGACATGTCAGCATATCCGGCTGGATGATGCAAAACCATTCAGGCAGTAAAACGGACTGTTCAGGCATTTTATACCTTTCTGAATGGAGTAAGTGATAATATCATTTATTAAGAACGATATTACAGAAAGAAGTGGTATGAAATGACTGAAACAACGAAAACCAAGAGACAGCTTATCATTTTTCTTCTGGTTGCCTATGGAGTAACCTATGTGATGGGGATTCTAATCTGGTACGGAAGCACCATACCGGTGGAGATGAGCATATTTCCAAGTGCCCAGATGTTTTATCCGGCGGCAGGAGTGATACTTGCTTATCTGATAACGGAGTGGAAAGAAGGTCTTTTGCCGAAAGGCTTTTATATAGGCTTTTTACTGGTGACATTGTCAATGGTGGGCTTTTCCCTCTTGTCCGTAGCACTTCCGGGAAAGACGATTTCCCTGAACGGACAGTCAATCTCCATGTGGGCAATCCTTTCTCAGTATGTAATGATAGGGGGCAGCATTCTCTTATGGATTCTGCTGTTAATAGCTGGGAAAAAGAAAAGAGCCGCCTATGGGCTGGGATGGAAGCAATGGAAAGCTTCGGTATTTTGTGTTTTACTATTTCTTGTACTTTATTTTGGCCGTGCAGCCATTGCCTATGCCATGGGAGGGGAGGCAGGGACGATGCTCGAGATCCTGCAAAATCCCTCGGCCTGGGCTTATCTTCTCTTTACGCCGGTGAACTTTTTCCTTGCTTTTGCGGCATTTTTCGGAGAGGAATATGGCTGGCGTTATTACCTGCAGCCCTTACTTCAAAAGCGGTTCGGCATGCGAAAGGGCGTGCTGATTCTGGGTGTGGCCTGGGGTGCGTGGCATGTGTTCCTGGACTTTTTCTACTACACCACACCGGACAAGGGGCTGATTATGCTGACGACCCAGATTGTTACCTGCGTAACCCTTGGAATCTTTTTTGCCTGGGCTTACCTGAAAACAAACAATATTTGGGTTCCTGTGATTCTGCATTTTCTGAATAACAACCTGTCCCTGGTAATTGCCAACAATTATTCCGTGGAGGTGATGGAGAATCAGCAGGTAACCTGGGAAATGTTGCCTGCGACGATACTGCTTGATGGAATATTATTTGGCCTGTTCTTGCTGTCTAAGGAATTTCGGGAGAAAAATGTGTAGTGTAAGCTCTTGTTACTGCTCACTCCTGGGTCGTGCACTGCGGTGCACGACCACAGGCCAGCATAGTAATGGGGCCAGAATCCGGCCGCTTGCCGTAAGGCAACTTTAAATAGGCCGGATTCGTTACTGTGAACACCAAAGGGTGAACAGTAACAAGCTCTTTTGGAGCCGGGGGATTTTGCTCATTAAGGTATAGATCTTTTATGTATCCTGTGATATAATACCCTCAGTTGGCAGATACATAATTTTGCCAACTGAGGGCTATTTGTTTAACAAAAAATAAAGAATAATATGCAAAATAGGTTTTCATGCGTCAAGTGTTCAGCGGATGGGGAGTTGCCGCCGAAACGAAAAGCCGGCATTGCCAGTCTTACGATATGATTACCGCACCCGTTGCAGCAATATAAGATCGCATCTCATATTGTGAAGGGATATTTCGTCATATGTTCTGTCACACTATGGAGATGCTTTTTGTATGGAAAAGCAGTCTCCAAAAGTAACATTTTATAGTATGCCTTATTGCCCGGAAAGAGGGGCCAGTGAAAGGAGGACTGTTTTTATGATGGATTACGACAAGATAAAAGCCGGCATCAAGCTGATGCTTGAGGGAATCGGTGAGGATGTGAACCGTGAGGGGCTTTTAGAAACTCCCGATCGAATCGCACGGATGTGCGGGGAGATCTATGGCGGCCTGTACGAAGACCCGGCGGTACACTTGAAGAAGCAGTTTACGGCTGAACGAAATGATATGGTAGTGGAGAAAGACATCACCTTTTACTCCACCTGCGAGCACCATCTATTGCCTTTCTATGGAAAGGCTCATATCGGCTATCTTCCCAATGGAAAAGTAGTGGGATTAAGCAAGCTGGCCCGGACGGTGGATGTCTTTGCCAGAAGACCGCAGATCCAGGAAAAAATGACGGCACAGATAGCGGAAGCTCTTGAGGAAAGCTTAAAGCCCCAGGGCGTGATCGTAATGCTGGAAGCGGAGCACACCTGCATGACCATGCGGGGAATCAAAAAGCCGGGGAGCAAGACTGTGACACTGGTAACCACAGGTGTATTTCAGGATAATGCCAAGCTTCAGGAACGTTTTCTGGCACTGGTGCGTCAGTCATGAAGCGGATAGATGCCATATGGAACCATGCAACCTATCAATGCAGCCTTGAGAGATTGAGTAAATGGGAAGAAAAACGGGAATATTGCCGCCACACGCCGGAGCATTTCCTGGATGTGGCCCGTATTACCTGGATTCTGGCATTGGAAGCCAGGATGCCTGCAGAAAAAGAAATTGTCTATGCGGCAGGTCTTCTTCACGATATCGGCCGCTTCCGCCAATATGAGGAGGGGATTCCCCATGAGCAGGCAAGTGCCCGCATTGCGGAGGAAATTTTGAGAGACTGCGGCTTTGAGGAATCGGAACAGGAACAGGTGCTGGAGCTTATACGAAGCCACCGGACAAGGCAGCAGGAACAAAGCCTGGCGGGATTGTTTTATCAGGCGGACAAGTTATCAAGGAACTGCTTTTCCTGCCCTGTCAGAGAGAAGTGTGACTGGCCAAAGGAAAAGAAAAATCTCCGGATTCGTATCTGAAATTTTGCCTTTTGAGGAAAGGAATGAATACAGAAATGAAAATTGGTAATCGAATATTTGATACGGCAGATCAAACCTATATTATGGGAATCCTGAATGTAACTCCGGATTCCTTTTCCGACGGCGGAAAATGGAATGAGCTTGATAAGGCCCTGATCCATGCGGAGCAGATGGTGAAAGACGGAGCAGATATCATAGACATCGGCGGAGAATCCACCCGTCCCGGCCATGAGCAGATTACGGAGGAAGAGGAGATTGGCCGTGTAGTTCCTGCCATTGAAGCGGTAAAGTCTCGCATCGACGTACCCGTTTCCATAGACACCTACAAATATCAGGTGGCAAAGGCGGCCGTGGAGGCCGGGGCGGATCTGGTCAATGATATCTGGGGACTGAAGTACGATTCCAGGATGGCGGGCTTAATTGCACAGACAGGAACGGCCTGCTGCCTGATGCACAACAAGGAAAAAGCCGAGTACAATCATTTTTATCGTGAGATGCTGCAGGAGATGGAGGAGTGCGTGGAGATAGCCAGGGCAGCAGGCATTCTGGATGATAAAATCATTCTGGATCCGGGAGTGGGCTTTGGCAAGACCTATGAGATGAATCTGGAAACCATTCATTATATGGAGCGTTTTCATTCCCTTGGCTATCCGATGCTTCTGGGAACCTCAAGAAAATCCGTCATCGGCCTGACCCTTGATCTGCCTGCGGATCAGCGTGAGGAGGGAACACTGGTAACTACCGTTATGGCCGTAATGAAAAAATATTCCTTTGTGCGGGTTCATGATGTAAAGGCCAACAAACGGGCGATTCAAATGGCAAAGGCGATTCTGGCAGCGGGATCGAAGGAGTTGTAAATATGGATCAGATACACATTAAAAACCTTGAGATATTTGCGAAGCACGGGGTATTTCCGGAGGAAAACATTTTGGGGCAGAAGTTTGTAGTCTCAGCAACACTTTACACCTCCACCCGTCAGGCAGGACAGACAGACGATCTGACAAAGTCCATTCATTATGGAGAGGTCAGTCATTTTATCCGCCGTTTTCTGGAGGAGCACACCTACAAGCTTCTGGAGACGGTGGCGGAAAAACTGGCGGAGGAGCTGCTGCTTGAGACAGAGCATCTTAAGGGGGTACGCCTGGAGATAAAAAAGCCCTGGGCACCTGTGGGCCTGCCCTTAGAGACGGTGTCCGTGGAGATTGAACGGGGATGGCATACGGCTTATATTGCCCTTGGTTCCAATATGGGGGACAAAAAGGCCTATCTGGATATGGGAGTGGAGGGACTGCGGCAGACAAGGGGCTGTGAGGTTCTGGCGGTTTCCGATTACCTGGCCACGGAGCCTTACGGTGTAACGGATCAGGATGAATTTCTGAATGGTGCTATGAAGCTGCGTACTTTGCTGACACCTCACGAGCTCCTGGAACGGCTTCATGAGATTGAAAAAGAAGCCAAACGGGAACGGGTGATTCATTGGGGACCACGTACGCTGGACTTGGATATTCTGCTCTATGATGATCTCATACTGGATGAGGAGGAACTTCACATTCCCCACATTGAAATGTACAAACGGGATTTTGTGCTGGAACCCCTTTGCCAGATAGCACCCTATGTGCGTCATCCTGTCTATCAGAGGACAGCACAGGAACTGTTAGAGACTTTGAAAGAAAAAGGAGAACATCATGAAAGTATTGCTGCAGCTTTACACAGCATGGTTTAAAATGGGACTTTTTACTTTCGGCGGCGGCTATGCCATGCTGCCGATGATACAAAAAGAGGTAATTGAAAAACACCACTGGGCTACGGAAGATGAGATCATGGATTATTATGCCATCGGACAATGTACTCCGGGAATCATAGCAGTCAATACAGCTACCTTTGTAGGATATTATCAAAAAGGGATTCCTGGAGGAATCGCAGCTACACTTGGAGTCGTAAGCCCCTCGGTAATCATTATAGGCCTTATCGCTTCCCTGATATCGAATTTTGCAGAGCTTGAGGTTGTACAGCATGCATTGATGGGCATCAATGTAGCCGTCTGCATGCTGATGATTCAGGCCATAGCCAATCTGTGGAAAAAAAGCATCAAAAATATAGCGGCATTCTGCATATTTGCCATAGCTCTCATCTTGTCTCTTCTGACTGGTATTTCAACTGTATGGCTGGTCATTTTAGCAGGGATACTGGGTGTGATTCTGAGCAAAGCGGGGTGGCTTAAGACGTGAATAAAATATGGCTGTTAATCCTGGAATTTATGAAAACGGGCTTGTTTGCCGTGGGAGGGGGCCTGGCCACCATCCCTTTCCTTAACGAAATGGGGGCGAAATACGGCTGGTTTACTATGGACACTCTGTCAACTATGATAGCGGTATCCGAATCCACCCCGGGGCCCATTGGAATCAACATGGCTACCTATGTTGGCTATACGGTGGCAGGTGCAGGGGGTGCGGTACTTGCCACCTTAAGCATCGTAACTCCCAGCATCATTGTTATCTGCATTATAGCAAACTATTTTCAGAAGTTTAAAAATGCAAAAATAGTACAGATGATTTTCGCGGGTCTCAAACCGGCTGTTGTAGCATTTATTGCCGCTGCCTGCCTGAATTTATTTATTTCGACCCTGCTGCATGCGGAAAAAGGAATTAGCGGAGGAATTGCAGAATTTTTTAATTGGAAATGCATTTTACTTTTGGCAGTATTGCTGGCATTTAAGCAGAAGTTTCCCAAGGTGCATCCGATTGCGTTTATTGTGGCGGCAGCGGCAGCAGGAATTATCTTTTCCTTTTAAAATAAATATGCTATACTAATACGGCATCTTTTAAAAATCACGGAGCAATTACATGATCATAGAAACATTTTCAGAACAGGAAACCCGAACATTAGGGGAGCAATTAGCGGTCAAAGCAAAGCCGGGAAGCATCTATACCCTGACCGGAGACCTGGGGGTAGGTAAAACAGTCTTCACCCAGGGCTTTGCCAGGGGTCTTGGTATCAAGGAGCCGGTAAACAGTCCTACTTTTACGATCGTTCAGGAATATGAGGACGGCCGCCTGCCTTTTTACCATTTTGATGTATACCGTATCGGCAATATAGACGAGATGGAAGAGATCGGGTACGAGGATTACTTCTATGGAAAAGGTGTCTGCCTGATTGAGTGGGCGAATCTGATTGAAGAAATCCTGCCAGAGGAGCGATTTGCCATAACCATAGAAAAAGATTTGAATCAGGGCTTTGACTATCGGAAAATTACGGTGGAGGGAATAGAATGAAAGTATTGGCGTTGGACAGCTCCGGCCTTGTAGCGTCCGTGGCTGTGGTAGAGGACGACGGCATAAATGGCAGTCTGCTTGCGGAATACACAGTCAACTATAAAAAAACACATTCCCAGACTCTTCTTCCTATGTTGGACGAAATCGCTTCTATGATAGAACTGGATTTGAATACCCTGGATGCCATTGCAGTGGCTGCCGGTCCTGGCTCCTTTACAGGTCTTCGGATTGGTTCGGCCACGGCCAAGGGACTGGGACTTGCTCTCGATAAGCCCCTGGTACACATACCCACTGTGGATGCCCTGGCTTACAACCTTTACGGAACAGACAGAGTCATCTGCCCTTTAATGGATGCCAGAAGAAATCAAGTCTACACAGGAATCTATGAATTTGAGAATAACCGTTTGCATGTTCTGGAACCTCAGATGGCAGTGAGCATTCAGGAAATAGCAAAAAAGATCTGTGCTTTAGGGCGGGAAGTGATCTTCCTGGGAGACGGTGTACCCGTATATAGACAACCTTTGACAGAGGTACTGATGGCGGGACAAAGCTTTTCCTTTGCCCCGGCCCATTTAAGCCGCCAGCGGGCAGGGGCCGTGGGAATGCTTGCCATGCAGTATATCCGGGAGGGAAAGACCGAGACTGCTATGGAGCATAGTCCTGACTATCTGCGGCTTCCCCAGGCAGAACGGGAACGGGCGGAAAAGGAAGCCAAGAGCCATGAGTAAGCTTATCATCCGTCAGATGGAAGAAAAGGATATTCCCCAGGTGTGTGCAATTGAAGAAGAGACCTTTTCCATGCCATGGTCAAGGAAAGCCTTTGAAGAGAGCATTTCCTATTATCATACCCTGTTTCTGGTTGCCGAACTGGACGGTGAGATCGCAGGATACTGCGGCTGTTACCAGAGCCTTGAGGAAGCAGAGATCACCAATGTGGCAGTAAAAAGACAGCTTCGAGGTCATGGAATCGGCAGGCGGCTTCTGGAGGAATTGATGCGGATTGGAAAAGAGCGAGGGGCTTTTGCCTACACCCTGGAGGTACGTGTCAGCAACCAGGCGGCAATACATTTATATGAAAAGCTTGGATTTACCTCCTTTGGCATTCGCAAAAATTTTTATGAAAAGCCAAAGGAAGACGCAATGATCATGTGGCGGCATTGGGAAGTATAGGGAAACACCCTACGGGCAAGGCGAATTTGGCTGAAAGCCAAAGAGGGGGTGCCCTGGGGCATATCCCTTTATGTCCAAAGAACGTGGACAATTTTAAGGAAACTTGTGGCTGTAAGCAATTCCCACTATCTGTACATGCGGTTCTTATGTAAAATAAAGTTGCAGCAAATAGATAAACATTCTTAAAAGCTTATTGCACCTAAGCTTATGAGAACAATCGGGACAGATAGGGAGGACAAGTACAATGCGTGAATATAAAAAAGAAGAAACAAAGACCCTGGAACGAATCATCTGCAACGGATGCGGCAGGATCATAACCGTAAAGCATGGAATGCCCATGGAGGGGGTACTCCAGGTGCAGCAGGTATGGGAATACATGTCCGGCAAAGACGGCCAGGTAGACAGCTTTGACCTGTGCGAAGCATGCTACGACCGAATGACAGAGCAGTTCCAGATTCCTCTTACAAAAACAGAAGTAATAGAACTCGTATAATTCAAAAGCAATTCAAAAACCAGGGGATGCCTTATTTTACGACAGCCCCGTACGGCACCAGAAAATTGGAGACAAAAACCAAATGTTAGACGTATGTTTACTAGGAAGCGGCGGAATGATGCCATTACCATACCGCTGGCTCACAGCACTAATGACCAGATACAACGGCAGCAGCCTTTTAATAGACTGCGGAGAGGGAACCCAGATAGCCATAAAAGAAAAGGGCTGGAGCTTCAAGCCCATCGACATCATATGCTTCACCCATTTCCACGGAGATCACATCAGCGGTCTCCCGGGTCTTCTGCTGACCATGGGAAATGCCGAACGCACAGAGCCGTTAACTTTGATTGGGCCAAAGGGTTTGGAGAGAGTAGTCAACGCCCTGCGGGTCATTGCTCCGGAGCTGCCCTTTCCCATTCAATTCATAGAGCTGACCCAGCCGGAAGAAGAGCTGTGCATGGGCGGATACCGCATCAAAGCCTTTCGGGTAAACCACAACATTACTTGCTATGGCTATTCTCTGGAAATTGATCGGGCCGGAAAGTTTCAGGTAGAGCAGGCTATGGAGAGACAGATTCCCAAGCATTTCTGGAATAAGCTGCAGAAGGGAGAGACAATTACCACAGAGGACGGCGTGGTTTATACTCCGGATATGGTAATGGGAGCCCCCAGAAAGGGGATCAAATTGGTATACTGCACAGATACCCGTCCCACCCCCTCCATAGTAGCAAATGCAAAACAAGCAGATCTCTTTATCTGCGAGGGCATGTATGGAGAAAAGGGAAAAGAAGCCAAAGCGGTGTCCTATAAACATATGACCTTTTATGAGGCAGCAAAGCTGGCAAAGGATGCAGAAGTAAAAGCACTTTGGCTGACACACTACAGTCCCTCATTGAACCGGCCGGAAGAATTTATGGATGAGGTACGCCGGATATTTCCAAAGGCAGAAGCAGGAAAGGATCGGAAATCCATAGAACTGGATTTTGAGGATGAATAATAATATGAGCGAACAAAAGGATATCTACATTTTGGCAATTGAAAGTTCCTGTGACGAGACAGCCGCTTCTGTGGTAAGAAACGGCCGTCAGGTGCTGTCCAATGTGATTTCTTCACAGATCGATCTTCACAAGCTTTACGGCGGTGTGGTACCGGAGATCGCATCCAGAAAACATATTGAGAAAATCAATCAGGTGATTCAGGAAGCTTTGGATCAGGCACAGGTAACCCTGGATGATTTGGATGCCATTGGCGTAACCTATGGCCCGGGACTGGTAGGGGCCCTTTTGGTAGGAGTGGCGGAAGCCAAGGCTATCAGTTATGCCAAGAAATTGCCATTGGTAGGTGTTCATCACATTGAGGGACATATTTCTGCTAATTATATTGAAAATCCTGACTTGGAGCCGCCCTTTATCTGTCTGGTAGTATCCGGAGGGCATACGCACCTGGTTCGGGTAAAGGACTATGGAGTTTATGAGATTCTTGGACGGACCCGTGACGATGCGGCGGGGGAAGCCTTTGATAAGGTGGCAAGGGCTATTGGACTGGGATATCCCGGAGGTCCAAAGATTGATAAGCTGTCTAAGGAGGGAAATCCGGAAGCTATTTCATTTCCAAGAGCAAAGATTACGGATTCACCCTATGACTTTAGCTTTAGTGGTGTGAAGTCAGCAGTACTCAATTATCTGAATAGCTGCCAGATGAAAGGGGAGTCGGTGAACCGGGCAGATGTAGCGGCATCCTTTCAGAAAGCAGTTTGTGATGTGCTGGTAGAACATGCGATGATGGCTATGAAAGACTTTGGAGGGGATAAGCTTGCCATTGCCGGGGGAGTGGCATCAAATTCTACGCTGCGGGCTGCTTTTAGAGAAGCCTGTGACAAGCGGGGAATTCGTTTTTATCATCCCTCACCAATCCTGTGCACAGATAATGCTGCTATGATTGGAGCAGCGGCATACTATGAATATCAGAACGGGGTACGGCACGGATTAGATCTGAATGCGGTTCCGGGTCTGAGGCTGGGAGAACGATAGATGGAGAATGTGGATAAATTAAGGAGATACCCTGCGGGCATACCTTTATGCCCAGAAAACATGGGCGAGTTAAGGAAACGCTGCACAGCGATTGTTGTGGCGGCGGGGCAGGGAAAACGCATGGGGGGCAGTGTGCAGAAACAATATCTGGAGCTTAAGGGAAAGCCCATTATCTACCATACCCTGGCGGCTTTTCAAAACTCCTCTCTGATTGACAGCATTATTCTGGTTACAGGTTCAGAACAGATGGCCTGGTGCAGAGATGAACTGGTACATAAATACAATTTATCCAAGGTAGATACCATTACCACAGGCGGTACAGAACGATATGTCTCCGTATGGAATGGGCTGCAGGTGATTGAGGAGGATATGACACAGGCGGACCGGGAGGGGATTGTATTTATCCATGACGGAGTACGTCCTTTTGTAGATGATGAAATAATTGCACGAACCCTTAAGGCGGCTGAAACCTACGGGGCCTGTGTGGCGGCTATGCCTGTAAAAGAAACCATTAAGCTTGCAGATGAAAATAATTTTGTAAGCAGCACCCCCCAGCGAAACAGGGTTTGGGGGATTCAGACTCCCCAGGTATTTGACTTTCAGCTGCTCTACAGAGCTTACCAGACAGCGATGGAAAGTGGCCGTACAGATATGACGGATGATGCTATGATTGTAGAGAACTTTACAGATGTGAAAGTGAAATTAATAGAGGGTTCCTACGAAAATATTAAGATTACGACGCCGGAGGATCTGGAGATTGCGGAGGCGTTTTTACAGAGACACAGTTAATTTTGTGAGTAATGATAAAGGGATAGAAGTTGTCTGATCTGTTCGGCTTTTAGGGGGCACAAAATAGGCAGGCTTTTTATGAGATCAAGTGTCTGGATATTTTGTTGTCCCCCAGATTATTTATGTACTTTGCTGCTTAGAAGCAGGTAAATGCACCGTCAATAATGAAATCAGAGCCAGTGGTAAAGGAACCGGTATCTCCGGCCAGATAGACACAGATGGATTCAAGTTCTTCCGGTTTTCCCATACGTCCCATTGGAGCCATGGCATTCCACTGCTTGATTAAGGGAACAAGGGTGGGAGAGTTGAGTGTCAGCTCTGTTCCAATGTATCCCGGGCTGATGCTGTTTACACAAACACCTCGTTTTGCCCACTCAATGGCAAGGAATTTGGTTTATTGAATAACACCAGTCCTGTTGCTGTCTTCTTTGCTACTTCATAGTCCAAATCTACAATTGCCACATCAGCACCTGCCTCAGCAAATGCGGTAGCGGTACATTTTCCGATCCCTCTTGCTGCACCCGTAACAAATCCTTTTTTCCGTCCAGTCTCATTTTTTCGATAATGCCCATGATAGTTGTCCTCCTTATTTTCATGAAAACCATTTATTTTACTAATTCGACTCTACTTATAAAATTCTGGTGCTTTTTTATAATTTTCAAACTCAATCGGATCGTGAGAATAAATCATTGTTGCATTGTTTGCCTGTTGTATTTTGTAAAGTTTTTCTACGCTCCTATTAAATCCCAATGTATCTAATACCAGGCCTGCCGGAATTGGTGGTATTTGAAACTGCTCATGCCTAAATATAGAATCACCAGGGAATATATAATTTCCGCTTTCCATTTCCAACATCATTGCCAAGCCGCCCGGAGTGTGCCCTGTCATTGTGAAAAGATGGACTCCGGGAAAAATTTTAGATAAGTAGTTGTTGAGAGGGAAAAAGCATGTTAAACTAAGTGTAATAGTTTTTGAAAAGACATACTAAAATATGAAAAGGTAGATTAATGTACTTGTACAAATTTGGAGAAGTTTTATGAAAAAGAGTATCACACCCAATCAGATAAAGCAAAACAATCGAAACTTGATTTACCATATATATATGAAAAGCGAAAAGTTTCTCAACAGGATATTTCTTAT
The DNA here is from genome assembly GCA_948330435.1 of uncultured Lachnoclostridium sp. Classification (GTDB taxonomy): domain Bacteria; phylum Bacillota; class Clostridia; order Lachnospirales; family Lachnospiraceae; genus Laedolimicola. The sequence goes on from CAOJBY010000033.1 coordinate 34,215, forward strand.
GATCTGCGGTTAAGCCGTCCTACCGTTATAACCAATCTGAATGTGCTGGAAAGTGAGGGGATGATTCGGAAAAGCGGACAGATTGATACAGAGTTTGTAGGGCGAAAGGCGGCAGCTTATTCTATTGTTTCTGATTTTCGTGTCAGCATTGGAGTGGAAATTTTAAGAAAAGAGATAAAGATGATAGCCATTGATCTGTATGGGGACAAGATAGATCGCCTTGTATTTGAAATTGCCTATGAAAATCAGGATTCTTATTACCGTGCCATATGTGATAAGATATTAGAATTTAAGGAGTTGCTTCATGTTGCGGATGCTCAGCTTCTTGGCATTGGATTTTCTATGCAGGGACTGGTGTCTCCGGATCGAAAGACGATAGTTTATGGTGAAATACTGGGCTGTACGGGAATTACTATTGAAGCCTTTACCAAATATCTTCCTTATGCCTGCTCCTTTATTCATGATGCAGATAGTGCTGCTGTTTCGGAACTTTGGGTTTCGCCAGAATTAAAAGATGCTTTTTACCTTTCTATTAGCAAGCACTTGGGGGTGGCTATTATTTCCAAAGGAGAAATCCTGGCAGGGAAACATGGACATAGTTCTACGATTGAACATATTCAAATGGAGCCTGAAGGGGAGATTTGCTATTGCGGAAAACGTGGGTGTATGGAAACCCTTTGCTCTTTAGACTCTCTTTTAAAAGAAAGGGAAACTCCTGAAGAGCTTTTCCAGGAACTTCGAAGAGGGGAGTCATCTGCCGAAGAACGATGGGATGTATTCCTTTTGAATTTGGCCAAAGCACTTAATATGCTTCATCTGATTTTTGATACGGATTTTATTCTTGGTGGTTATTTGGCTTCCTATTTATGTGAAAAGGATCTTGCGTTTTTACATGAAAAGATACGGGAGATGACACCCTTTGCGGAAGCATCGGACTTTCTTTTGATTAGTAAAATGCCTCAGCATAATATAACTATAGGTGCCGCCTTGCCTTATATTCAAACGTTCCTGGATACGCTGCCGGAGGTGTAGAGAGTGTGGAGTTCGAATAGACCGGAATCATTCTTGTCAGTCAAAAAGTAAAGCGTATTTAAAAATTTTAAAATCCTAAAAAACTTGTTGACACAGGAAAATAAAGGTGTTACAATACTAATCGTCGCCACGCAAAGGCGGTAGAAAAGTCAGAGTGTGGAGAGGTATCGAAGTGGTCATAACGAGGCGGTCTTGAAAACCGTTTGTCCGAAAGGGCGCATGGGTTCGAATCCCATCCTCTCCGTTTATTACCACTAACAATATACCTATGATTTTGGAAATCGAGCATCTTGGAGAAGTACCCAAGCTGGCCGAAGGGGCTCCCCTGGAAAGGGAGTAGGTC
>CAOJBY010000034.1 GCA_948330435.1 uncultured Lachnoclostridium sp.
CCGGGGAAAGATTTGAGGACGGTTCGCACATACTGTATGTAAATGGCGCTTACCGCAGCGATACGCCAATCGGGAAGTTGATGCATGACTTCTCCTGCACAGACGCAGCGGATATGTACTACGAGACACTGGCGGACAGGGTGAGATTTTTCAAAGAGAGCAAGGAGGGAATCGAAATTATGTGCCGGGCTATGGAGGATATGAGGAATCAGACATTGAAAGAGGGAATGCTAAATGTTGCAAAGAAAATGCTGGAAGATGGAACAATAACGCTTGAAAAGATTGCGGAATTTGTGGGCCTTTCAGTTGACGAAGTGAGAAAATTGAAAACAGACCAGAATATGTAAATGATACGAATGAGCCAGGAATCTAAAAACAGGTTCCTGGCTCTATTTTTGCCCTATAATGTAAATTTTCTGTGAATTTGATTAAAAAGTCTTTTACAAGTCTCGGTGGGTCCTAAGGAATCCACCACCGCTACGCCCACGCTGTCGCTGACCGGCTGAACTGTTGGCTGGAACGGGAGACATCTTCATATTTTTTTAAGATAATGTTAGAAGTTTTTTAGAGATATCTCAAGTAAAATTTTATTTTATAATAATACCCTCAATGTACAAGGCGTGTGTCCTCTTATACATTGAGGGTAAGATCAGATAGATATACGTACCTATCATTTTTACGCAGGAGTCCTCCATGGAGCAAGAGAGACTACAACCGGTTTGGCGAAAGTCACCCTCAAAAAAAAGAAGAAAAAAGAAAAGACAAGTAACGCATAAAGAACATACAAAATATATAAAGCATGCAAAACATACAAAACGTGCAAAACGACCCTCCCGTCAATCCGGGATTATCACTGCCTATGCCGTAAGAGCCTTGGTCATCATCATTTTATCCGCAATGCTTTTTCTTATGCTGTGCGGCTGTCTCTATATTCGTGATTTTTTCCGCAGAAGCAAAGACACCTCACAGAATTCGGATTCTGTCCTGGAAAGTGCAGCCTACGCTGAGTCCTCATCCTTAAGATCTGCCAGCCCGTACACAATCATCCTGGATGCCGGCCATGGCGGGAATGACAGCGGCACCATAGAACAGTCCGCAGTTGAAAAGGATATAAATCTTTCCATTGTTCTTAAAATGAAGCAGCTTCTGGAAAGCAAAAATATCCGGGTCATCCTTACAAGAGACAAAGATACCTACATGGAATTAGAAGATAGAACGCAGGTCACCAGAGATCAGGAAGCGGACCTGTTTCTAAGCATCCACTGCAACTACTACGAGGACGACAGTTCCATCCGTGGCCTGGAGTGCTATTACAGTGAGGATTCGGCAGAGGGAAGATACTATGCGGAAAAGCTCATAGAAAATCTTGAAGAAAAAGGAACTATCTTGGTAAGAAACGCAAAACCGGCCGAATACCATGTTTTAAAAAACGTAAGCATTCCCTCCGTACTGGTGGAGACAGGCTATCTCTCCAATTCTGAGGATAGAAAGGAACTTGCATCCCAAGAGTATCAGGACAAGCTTGCGGCGGAGCTTGTGGAGGGGATATTAAAAGGCCTGGAAGACACAAAGAATGAAGCAAAGTAGAACAAAAAACTCAAGGAATTGTAAAATAAAGGACTCTTTTGGCGAAATAATTACGTCAAATGAATCCATGCTGCTCACCCATCCTTTTCAGTGCGTCTTCCATGTCAAGACCTTTGCCGTCGGAAATCTGCTGACGTGATTCGGCAAGGTCGGAAAGGATTGCTTCGAGCATGGATACGGTTGCGTCTAAACTGCTCATGGGAAAGTCTCCTTTTATGATTAGGGTCTGTAGGAAAAGTGTTTCTTCCTATGGATAAATTATACATGAAAAAGGAGTTGAATTCAACATGAGGAGATTATGAGATTTTCCTACCAAAGACAACAAACGTTACTGTACAGACGGAGTATGGCAAAGGGCCGGTTTCGCCATACTCCGTCTGTACAATAACGAACAAACAGTCCAGCTAAAAACCATCAAGACTTCTCACAAAACATAAAAATGACTCTCCGGAATTGTGTTTATGAAAGAAGCGAATTATAATGGGATTGAAGAAGTCCGTTCACCCTGCGGGATCATGCATGGATGGGAGACACGCAGGGTATCGTCTTGTAACAATACGAAACAGAGGTGACAAAGCAATGTCAAAAATATTATTGGTAGAGGATGATTTGCCCTTAAGCACCGGCCTGTGCTTTGAATTGGATACAAGCGGTTATCTGACGGTGGCGGCTTATCATTGTCAGAAAGCTCTTAAGCTTGTAAAAACGGATCATTTTGACCTGGCAATTCTGGATGTAAATCTTCCGGACGGAGACGGGTTTGAGCTTTGCAGGGAAATAAAAAAGGAGCAGCCAAGGCTTCCGGTGATTTTTTTAACTGCCAAGGATTTGGAACCGGATGTATTAAAGGGCTTTGATCTGGGGGCGGACGATTACATTACGAAGCCCTTTCATATACAAATCCTAAAGCGGCGTGTAGAGGTTGCACTCCGCAGGGGAGCTGCGGATGCCAGGGACTTACAGGAGGGCTTTGACGACGGATTCCTGCGGTTGGATTTTCATACGCTCACGGTCGTTCGAAATGGAGAGCATCTGGTTATCACGCCCAACGAATATAAGCTGCTGCGGCTTTTGACATCTCATCCAGGGAATCTTGTGACACGTCGGATTTTATTGGAAAAGCTGTGGGACTGTGCCGGAAACTATGTTGACGATCATACCCTGACCGTGACCATGAACCGCCTGCGTGCAAAGATAGAGGATGCCGGACACTCCTATATCCGCACGGTTAGAGGGATGGGCTATATCTGGGTGGGAGAGAAGCTATGAGGAAGTACGGAGGTAAATGGGAATGGACCGCCATCCTGCTGTGCCTGACGGCATTTTGCCTTATCCTTGCGGGAATGCTGTGGGATTGCCTGCCCGTTCCCGTGATACGCATGATGATTCCCGGGTCCGGTATTTTTATTCTCCTGCTGACAGCTCTGTGGAGAGAAAGACAGGTACGCAAGGAAACTGATTTTGCAAATCGAATCTGTGATACGGTGGATGCCCTTATGGACGGACGTGTGCCGCCGGCTTACCATTTCTATGAAGATACAAGGGCTTCCAGGGTACAGGGGAAGCTTTTGCAGTATTATGACTGTATGAGGGAGGGTCAGAAGCAAAGTGAAGAGGACAGGCAGAATATTCAGGAACTGGTCAGCGATATTTCCCATCAGGTGAAAACTCCGGTTGCGAATATCCGCATGTTTACGGACATTTTGCAGGAGCATTCCCTGTCTCATGAAAAACAGACGGAATTTCTTGAAGCCATGAATGCCCAGATTGATAAGCTGGATTTTCTTATGCAGGCACTGATTAAAATGTCCCGCCTGGAAACGGGAACATTTGCCTTACACATGGAGGAATGCAGCTTGTATGATACCATCGGGCAGGCGGTGAACGCTGTTTGGGCGAAAGCGGAAGAGAAGCGTATTCGGATGGAGGTGGAATGTGACAGCCGGGTGACTGTGAAGCATGACAGAAAATGGACGGCTGAAGCCCTGGGAAATATTCTGGACAATGCCGTAAAGTATACGCCAGAGAACGGGGCAGTTGGCGTGCGTGTCCGTCCATGGCATTTTTATACACGAATTGATATTTCGGATACGGGGATTGGAATAGCGGCCGAGCATTACCATGATGTGTTTAAACGGTTTTACAGGGCACGGGAGGTGGCTTCTATGGAGGGCGTGGGACTGGGCCTTTCCTTGGCCAGGAGCATTATCACCCGGCAAAAGGGCTATATCAGCGTGAAATCGGAGGTGGGAAAAGGCACGGTCTTTTCCGTATTTTTATTAAATTGACTTGAGCTGTTTTGGAGACTACATCGTGAGGGGGAGACATTGGACATTGTCAGGATTCGCAATTTGAAAAAATATTTCGGAAGCGGCGAGCATAGGGTTAAGGCACTGGACGGGCTTAGTCTTTCCATTGAAAAAGGCCGGTTTACGGTAATTGTGGGGGCTTCCGGATCGGGAAAAACCACGCTTTTGAATACGATTGGAGGATTGTACCGGCCCACGGCAGGGGAGATCCTGGTTGACGGCGTTAATCTGGCAGAATTGTCGGAGGATCAGTTGACCGTTTTCCGACGCAGGAGGGTGGGATTTGTTTTTCAGGATTATCGCCTGATTCCGGAGCTTACGGTTCGGGAGAACATTTTGTTTCCGCTGGCACTGGATGACGCCCGGGTGGACGAGGTGTTTTTTGGGAAGCTTGCGGGATGCCTGGGACTTGGGGGAAAATTGGATGCTTTTCCATACCGGCTTTCCGGGGGAGAACAGCAGTGTGCGGCCATTGCACGGGCTTTGATTACGAGACCGGCCATTGTTCTGGCAGATGAGCCAACAGGGAGCCTTGATGTGAAGACGGGGCAGAATGTGATGGGACTTTTGAAAATGACAGTCGAGGTGTTTCATCAGACGCTGCTTGTAATTACCCATGATTTGGAGCTGGCACAGATGGCAGAGTCTGTGGTGCGGCTGAGGGACGGAAAGACAGAGGTACAAAAATGTGACCTTTGTGTACCCGGAGTGTAACCTTTTGGTGATATGGTGTATGTAGTACAACGAATAGGAAGTTGCACCAGGTAGAACGTTTTGGAGGTTATGCTTGTGGAGGATATGCTGAGAGTTTTGACACGGCGAAGCTTTCGGGCCGGTAAGGCCCGGAACTTGATGGCGGTTTTGGCGATTGCTTTGACGGCGGTGCTGTTTACTGCGATCACGGCGATTGTGATGGGAGCCTTGGAATCCTTTACCTTGACCATGCAGATGCAGAAAATGAGCCGTTCGGATGGGGAAATCCGCTATATGACAAGGGAGCAGTTCGAGGAACTGAGACAGTCGGATTTTGCGAAAGAGGTGGGGCTGCGGATTCCGGTGGGATTTCTTACCAATGGGAGACGGCATAATGTGGAGTTTGATGTGGAGGATGAGATTCAGGCGAAGCTGACTTTTTGCATGCCTGTCTACGGCAGTGTTCCCTTAAGGGCCAATGAGGTGGTTGCATCGGATCTTGCACTGCGTGATCTGGGAGTGGAGCCAAAAGTGGGGGCGGAGGTTACGGTCGCCTTTACGGCTCATGGGAGGGAGTACGTGCTTCCCATGGTGGTTTCCGGCTGGTATGAAGCACTGAATGGTCAGATGAGTGTGATGTGGGCCGGAACTGCCTTTCGTGATGCTTATCCGGAGATTTTCTGTTATACCTTTCCGGAGGATCACGATATGACCGGAACGTATTTTTCTGATTTTACGGTTGGCAGCAAAGGGCACCTGGAGGAAAGGCTCCGGGAATTGGTGTTTGATCTGGGCGGGGATCCGGATGATGCAAATGCACCTGATTACATGCAGGCCGTGGTAAATACGGCCACCAATGTACGGCCAAGCCCTTTTCAGGCCGGGGCCGTGGTGTTTTTTGGCCTGCTGTTTATGGCGTGTGGGTATCTCCTGATTTTTAATGTGTTTGATATTGCGGTTATGAGGGAAATTCGTCGTTTTGGGCTGTACCGGACCATTGGCATGAGCAGGAGACAGGTGAGGGGATTGATGAACCGGCAGGCTCTCTGGCTTAGCCTTTTGGGAATCCCCATGGGTCTTGTGATCGGCTTTTTTGCGGGGAGGGCGGCTCTGCCTTTGATGATGAGCATGGTGGCTACGGAGTATCAGAACATTGCTGCGGATGTTTCGCCGTCGCCCCTGCTGTTTTTGATTGCGGGGACCTTGACGGGAATGACAGTTTTCGCCAGTACCCGCAGGCCGGTCCGCATTGCGGCCAATATACCGCCTATGGAGGCGTTCTGCTACGTGGAGAGGGGAGGTGGACGGCGTGCTACCCGAAAAAGTGCCCTGGGTGCGGATATTCGGCGGCTGGCCTGGTCAAACCTGGGACGGAACCGGCGGCGGACGGCATTTATTATGCTTTCTCTCATGCTCTGCGTGGTGCTCCTTAACTGTGCGGGCACGGCGTCGGACAGCCTGGATGTGGAGAAAGAAACGGCTTTTATGATCCGAACGGATTTTGCTGTGGTCAATGTGGTCAGTACCAGCAATACAAAGGGGTTTTTCCGGCACACGGATGCACTGCGGCCGGAGACGATTGAGGAGATTGCCGCCCGGCCCGGTGTTACCGGCGGCTCAGGAATTTACAAGAATACGGCTGAGGATGCCGATGTTACTTATGATTTTGGCCATTCTCTCACAGGGGAAACCTTTGTGAATGACGACAGCGGACTCACCTTTGGCTTTGATGAGATCTACAACAGCTATGGTCTTGGAAATGACGGGCGGTTTATTTGCAATGTCTATGGGATGGAGGAGGTGGCCCTTGCCCGGATGGACCTGCGTGAGGGGGAGAGGGATGCTCACGCCCTTTATGAGAAGATGTCCAAGGGAGAGGGCGTTCTGGTTGGCGTGCCTGTGGATCGGAGAGATATGTCCCTGAATCCGATTATGGATCTGGTGGAGGTGGGAGAGAGGATTCAGGTCTATAAGGACGGCGTACCGGTGCTGGATCTTCCGGTACTGGCCAAGGCGGCTCTTTCCAGTGACGATGAGGAGATTGGCTATACGGCAAATGGAGTTAATGAGGTAGGGGGAGACGGCCTGTTTTTATATTTTCCCTCCCGTGTATTTGAGGAATTGTATGATGATCCGGCAGTCTATAAATATTCCTTTGACGTGGAGGAGGGATATGAGGAGGAGATGACAGAATTTTTGGAGGATTATATGGAGGAGACGGACCCGGATATCAATTATCTTTCTGCCAGGGCTGCCCGTGAAAGTTCCGAGGGGACCCAGAAGATGATTCGGTTTGTGGGCGGATTTGTAGGGTTGATCTTTGGCCTGGCTGGGGTGCTGAACCTGATCAATACGATTGTTACGTCCATTTTGACACGCCGTCATGAGTTTGCGACGATGGAGAGCGTAGGAATGACCAGGGGGCAGTTAACGAAAATGATAGTGTACGAGGGCGTTTTTTATGCAGCAGGGGCCTGCCTTTTGGGTCTGATTCTGGCGGCGGTGCTGAATCTGACACTGGTGAAGCGGATGGTGGATTCTATGTGGCAGTTTACATTTCGCTTTACACTTACGCCAGCTCTTGGTGCCTGTGGGGTTTTGCTTCTTGTGGCGGCAGTTGTTCCGGCTGCGGCCCTGGGCTGTTTTCACAAAGGCAGTATTGTGGAGCAGCTTCGCATGGCGGAGTGATGAGGGAAAGGAGAGAGGTCATGGAGAGCATTTTAAAGGCTGTGGGTCTTAAGAAATATTATGGAAGTGGCGAGACCAGGGTTCGTGCAGTGGACGGCGTGGATCTGGAAATTGAACAGGGAACATTTACGGCTGTTATCGGTACTTCGGGAAGCGGGAAGTCTACCTTGTTGAATATGCTGGGGGGACTGGATGTTCCTACGGAGGGGAGCGTTCAGATCGCCGGTACAAAGCTTGGAAATCTGAGCAGGGAACAGGCCACTGTTTTTCGGCGGAAGCAGATCGGCTTTGTCTTTCAGAATTACAATCTGATTCCGGTATTGACGGTATGGGAGAATATTGTGTTTCCACTTTCTCTGGACAGGCAGAAGCCGGATCGGGAGTTTGTGGGAAATGTGGTGAAGCTGTTGGGGCTTAAGGATAAGCTGGACAGCCTGCCGGGGCAGCTTTCCGGCGGACAGCAGCAGCGGGCGGCCATTGCCAGGGCACTGGCTTCAAAACCGGCAATCGTGCTTGCGGATGAGCCGACGGGGAATCTGGACTCTAAGACGAGCGACGACGTGGTCGGGCTGTTGAAGAGGACAAGCAGAGAATTTCATCAGACGATTGTGATGATTACCCACAATCCGGAGATTGCACAGATGGCGGATCGCATTGTGCGGATTGAGGATGGGAGGATTGTTGACAATTGTGTTTCTTACAAAAGCAGATTATAATGGGAGGGAGTAATCCGAAAATGAAAGGAGCTTTCATCTCATGGGATACAACGACACCGCATGGCAGGCCCTCTTTGACAAGTACCACATTTTGGATGTCATTGCCGCTGAGGGGCGTTTTACCATCTCTGCGGCCCAGATAAAGGAATTTCGGGAACCCAGACTGATGACGAAATTTGATCACAAAATCAATCTTCCGAAGATATTTGCGGAAAATCACCTGGCGATCCTCCCGATTACCAGAGGGGACTATGTGATCTCTTCTTTTCATGCATACAAGGAGTTTCCGCTTCCCGATAAAGAGCCGGAGAGAATCACCATTCCTGCCCACATGCAGACGCTTAGACCTAAGTTCCTGGTAAGTGAAGCGATTGCCCTCAACTGTGCCAATGCCTGCGGAATCCTCAAGGATTTTTTGGGGGAGGATATGCTGATACCTACGGTCAGCGGCCGCATGAGTTCCGGCTCCTTTAATTTTTCCATTGACACGGAGGATGGGCGGCAGGATCTTGCGGTCAGCAATTCGCAGATTGAGATTGATGCGGCCTACGAGGGTGCCGGCAGTCTTTCCCTGTTTGAAGCTAAGAGGGATTTGGCGGAGGACTTTCTGGTGCGTCAGATCTATTATCCTCTAAGAGCCTGGAGCAGCCGCATTACAAAGCCGGTGAAGCCGGTATTTCTGGTTTTTTCCAATGGTGTATTTCATCTGTACCAATATCATTTTGAAGAGCTTATACATTATAATTCTCTGGAGCTGGTGAGACAGAAAAGCTATGTGATTGCATCGGACATCACTTTGGCGGACATTGAAAATCTGTTGAGGACCGTACCTTTGGAGCAGGAGCCGTCCATTTCCTTTCCTCAGGCAAACAGCATGTCCCGGATTATTAATCTCATTGAGCTTCTTCATGAAAAGCCTATGACCAAGCAGGACATTACAACGGAATATGCTTTTGATGAACGGCAGACCAATTATTATACGGATGCGGGGCGGTATCTGGGATTTATTGAAAAGACGGGTGCTCACAGGAATGGTGCGATTACCTTTCGGCTTTCGAGCTTGGGGCATTATATGATGGAACTGGGGTATCGGGAACGGCAGCTTGCGATTGTCACGCAGATTCTCAAGCACAGGGCTTTTCGTGAGACGCTGAAAGTCTGCCTGCGGTGCGGCGAGATGCCGGACACGGGGACAGTGGTGGATATTATGAAGCGGTCGCAGCTTTTTCAGGTGAAATCTGAGAGTACGTTTGTCAGGAGATCTTCGACGATTGTGGGGTGGATACGGTGGGTCTTGAGTGTTGTGGAGATGGGGAGGAAATAACTGGGGGGAAATGATTGTTTTGAATTTAAACTTTGGGGCATTGAATAGAATGTCCAAAGTTGTTATACTAAAATAGTGAGAGCAAAAGGCCTTTGACAGGAAAGGAGGGATCCATCGTGCAGACAGTGGGAATCGGACACCAGAATTTTGAACAGGTGATTACAAAAGATATTTTTTATATAGATAAGACTCATTTTATTAAGGAATGGTGGGAATCGGAGGATCAGGTAACGCTGATTACCCGCCCCAGGCGTTTTGGAAAGACTCTGAATATGAGTATGACAGAGCAGTTTTTTTCTGTAAAGTATGAGAACCGGGGTGATTTGTTTGAGGGGCTGTCTATCTGGGAAGAGGAAAAATATCGAAAGCTTCAGGGGACCTATCCGGTGATTGCTTTAAGCTTTGCCGATGTGAAAGAAACCACCTTTTCGGATGTAAGGGAGAAGCTTTGCCTGATTTTGCAGAATCTTTATAATCAGTATGATTTTTTGGTGGAAGAGGGCTTCTTAAAGGAGGGGGAGGAAGAATATTTCCGAAGTGTTACTATGGGCATGTCGGATACGGTGGCATCTTATGCATTAAAGTCCCTGTCTGCCTTTTTGGAGCGTTATTACGGAAAGAAAGTGATTATTCTTCTGGATGAATATGATACGCCCTTACAGGAGGCCTATGTAAATGGCTACTGGAAAGAACTGGTTGCATTTACCAGAAGTATGTTTAACGCTACTTTTAAAACAAATCCCCATTTGGATCGTGCTATTATGACGGGAATTACCAGAGTCAGTAAGGAATCCATTTTTTCCGATCTGAATAATTTGGAGGTTGTGACAACCACTTCGGAAAAATATGCGGAATCCTTTGGATTTACACAGCAGGAAGTATTTGATGCTCTGAAAAAATATGGATTGAGTGAAGAGGAAAAGGAAGTAAAGAGATGGTATGATGGATTTACTTTTGGAAACAGGAAGAACATTTATAATCCATGGTCGATCATTAACTATTTAGACAAACGTGTTTTTCGGCTTTATTGGGCGAACACCAGCAGCAACAGTCTAGTAGGAAAACTGATTCAGGAGGGAAGTATAAAATTAAAAGAAGTAATGGAGGATTTACTGAAAGGCGGATGCCTTTGTACGGAGATCGATGAGCAGCTGGTATTCAGTCAATTGGATCAGGATGAGTCTGCTGTGTGGAGCCTTTTGCTGGCAAGCGGCTACCTTAAGGTGGAGCGTTATGTGATGCATGAAGAGCAGGGGACGCAGGAGTATGAACTTACTCTGACGAATAAAGAGGTAAAACTGATGTTTGAACGGATTGTCCGGGGATGGTTTTCCAGATCGGCTTCTGCATATAATGATTTTATTAAGGCACTTTTGCTGGGGGATCTGGAAGCAATGAATGAGTACATTAATCGTGTGTCGGAGGAAACGTTCAGCTTCTTTGATACGGGAAAGAGGGCTTCGGGGAGGGCGGAGCCGGAGCGTTTTTACCACGGCTTTGTGTTGGGACTTCTGGTGGAGCTTAAGGGGCGTTATTCCCTCACTTCAAACAGGGAATCTGGTTTTGGAAGATATGACATTTTGTTGGAGCCAAAACGGGCGGAGGATGACGCTATTATTATTGAGTTTAAGGTTTTCCGACCGGCAAAAGAGCAGAATCTGGAGGATACGGTGCGGGATGCACTGAATCAGATTCGGGATAAGAAGTATGGAGCACTGCTGGAGGAGAAAGGGATAGAGACTCAGCGGATTCGTGCTTATGGGTTTGCATTTTCGGGGAAGAATGTGTTGATTGGAGGGGCATAAGAAATATAGGCTGTGAGGGTCTGTGGCAAAGTAAGGCATCCGTCTTTTCCATATCCTGTGCGTGAATAGCCGGACACTGGATATGGAAAAGACGGATGCCTTACTTTGCCACAGACCAGCGGAAATTTTTTGATTAGAATTTGTAACGAAATGCCTTTTTGTAACACTTACTGGTATAACGAAAGTTAAGTTTTGGATAGTTTGACGCAGAATATTTTTATGAGAGTTCTGGTCCGCAAACGCAGGCGTAGCGGGGGTTGCTCTAAGGAGCATCATGTGAAGCATAATGGATCCCTTAAGATTTATCGAGGATTTGGGAGTAGTTCTATCAGGAAAATAGGCAAGTCAAACTGCCAACAACTTAATATTTGCTATATTTGTAGCATGTACCTTTATGCACAAAAAACATGTGCAGATCAAGGAAACACCCTACGGGTATACCTTTATGCACAGAGAACATGTGCAAATCAAGGAAAGGAGGGTAATGAAATGGAGTCTCTTGAGGAAATCTATCAGAAGCATGCTCAGACGGTGTATGCATATTTGCTCAGCAGAACCGGGAACGGGGATCTGGCGGAGGAGCTGACCCAGGAGACTTTCTTCCAGGCTGTCAGGAGTATTGGAACCTTTCAGGGAAACAGCAGCATGGCCACGTGGCTGTGCGGAATTGCCCGGAATCTTTTACGTCAGCATATAAGGGAGAGCAGCAGACTTCGGCCCCTGGAGGATGTGGAGCCTGTGGCAGGGACGGACGGGCCGGAGGAAGAGCTTTGTCTTCAGTGGGAGAACCTGGAGGTTTTGAAGCTGCTCCACGGATTAAAGGAACCTGTCCGGGAGGTCATGTACCTGCGTCTGATTGGGAATCTGAATTTTGGACAGATTGGGGAAATCATGGGAAAGAGTGAAAACTGGGCCCGGGTGAATTATTACCGGGGAAAAGAGAGGATTCGGAAAGAGGTGTTGAAGCATGAAGAATAACGTACCCTGTGCTCTCATTCGGGATCTAGTCCCCCTCTATGCAGAGGATCTGGTGTCCGATGAGACCAGAAAAGAACTGGAAACACATATACAGGAATGTGAGGAATGCAAAGCCTACTATGACAGAGCCACAAAAGAAATGGAGTGTGAAAAGATGGAAGAAGTAAAACAGAAAACAGTAGAAATAGATTATATGAAACGAATTCATGCATACCAGAAAAGAAACGCCCTATTAGGAGGGATAGTAAGCTTCCTGCTGGGAGTCTTTCTGCCCGTCGGCCTGCTGGGCCTGTCCGTGTTCGTGATGCAGGGCGGCCCCAGTGCCTACCACTTTGCAAGACTGGAGTTAATGTGGCCTATGATGCTTGTACAGATGCTTGTATCAGGAATTGTAGTATGCGTAGTCTATTGCATCATAAACCGTGTGATTCGGAAAAAATAGAGCCACAAACAAAGAAACAGGATATCCGATATTCAACAGCCAGCAGGCAGGGGCCGTTTCCACCAACTTGCACGAACATCCCAAGCTTGCTATACTAGAGACATCAAAATCCAAGGAGCAGCCTATGAGAAAAATATTGATAATAGAAGACGACGAAAAGCTCTGCCGGGAGCTTGGTACCTTTCTTACCAACAACGGCTATAAAGCCGAGGGCCTGCCCCCAGGAAAATACGGAATACCAGCCATCCTAAATGTGCAGCCGGATTTAATTCTCCTGGATCTGGGGCTCCCGGGAACAGACGGCCTGTATCTGTGCCGGGAGCTTCGGAAAGTCACGGAGCTTCCGGTGATCGTGATTACCAGCCAGGACACCCAGATGGCAGAGCTTATGAGCCTGAATCAGGGAGCCGATGATTTCGTGACAAAGCCCTTTCACCCGCAGATTCTGCTGGCTCATATAGAAGCCATCTTAAAACGGGTTTACCGGGAGCAGACACCGGTGGAAAAACAGAACCTGGGGCTTTTTACCCTGGATATGGCAAAGGCGGTTATTTCTTCTGAGACAGGAACCACGGAGCTTACAAAAAATGAACTCCGGATTCTGGATTGTCTGGCACATCACAGAAATCAGATTGTATCCAGGGACGAGCTTATCTCACATCTGTGGGACAGCGAGCTTTTTGTGGACGACAATACGCTGACAGTCAATATGACCCGGCTTCGGGGAAAACTGGAGGAAATCGGAGTTCGGGATGTGATACAGACAAAGAGAGGATTGGGGTACGTGCTGTTATGCGATACGGAATCTATATGAGAGAACGGCTGGGCCAGCTTTTATTTGTAAGCGGCGTCCTTGCAACAGTTGAGATTTTTCTTCTTACGGTTCGGGCAAATCTGGTGGTGGGGATCTACACGGCCCTCTGCTTTTACGGGATGTATTTTCTCGTTTCCTGGCTGGAATACCACAGGAAAAAGATTTATTTTCTGGGCATAAGAGAAAATCTTGCAGGCCTGGACAAAAAATATCTTCTGCCGGAGATGCTGGGATATCCGAAGAATCAGGAGGAGCGTCTGTTAAAGGAGATTTTGCAGGATCTGGGAAAGTCCATGACGGATCATGTGAGCTATTACAAAAATGCGGAAAAAGAGTACAAGGAATACATAGAGCTGTGGATTCATGAGGTAAAAACACCCATTGCCGCAGGGAAACTGATGATAGAAAATCACCGGACGGCAGTGGATATGGAACTGGAGGAGGAGCTTGAAAAAATTGAAAATTATACGGAGCAGGCCCTTTTCTATGCCCGCAGTGCTCATGTGGAAAAGGATTATCTCATCCGCACAGTGAGCTTAAAAGAGCTGGTGACGCAGGCGGTAAAGCACAATAAACGGGCATTGATTGCAAAGGGTGCAGGCATTGAGATGGAGGGACTGGAAACCCTTGTCTACAGTGACGAGAAGTGGCTTGCCTTTATTTTGAACCAGATTCTCTCCAACAGCATCAAATATTCGGACAAGGAGAACTTGCGGCTTTCCTTTCGGGGGAGCGTGGAACGGGAGCGGACTTGTCTGGTGATTGAGGATAATGGCCGGGGTATCAAAAGCACTGATCTGGACAGGGTATTTGAAAAGGGCTTTACAGGAGCCAGAGGAAAGCAGTCGGCTCAGGCTACGGGGCTGGGGCTTTATCTCTGCGAGAAGCTTTGCCGCCGCCTGGGGCATGGGATTGAGATTGCTTCTGCCGAGGGAGAGGGATGCCGGGTGCGGCTTATCTTTCCTAAGGGAAGCTATGCAGATGTAAGGTAAAAAAGAAACCTTACAAAAATGAAAGGCAGGTGTAAGGAACTTCAATGGTACAAAAAGTGCGGCTTTTCTATAATCAGAGTATCAAATAGGAAAATCAGGAGAGGAGCGAAAGATGTACCATGGCTGTTATTTTAAATGTAAATCATATTGAAAAATATTACGGAAGCAAGGGAAGCGTTACCAAAGCCATAGATAATATCAGCTTTCAGGTTCAGGCCGGAGAGTTTGTAGGAATTATGGGGGCAAGCGGAAGCGGAAAGACTACCCTGTTAAATTGTATTTCCACCATTGACCGGGTGACAAGCGGCGAGATTCAGGTGGCGGGTCGTGATATCACAAAGCTTCGGGGAAATGCCTTAAATAAGTTCCGAAGAGAGGAATTGGGCTTTGTGTTTCAGGATTTTCATTTGCTGGATACGCTCACCGTTTATGAGAATATTGCACTGGCTCTGTCCATTCGCCGTATTTCACCGGGGAAAATTGAGAAAAGCGTAAGAGACGCAGCCAGACGGCTTGGGATTGGGGATATTTTAAATAAATACCCTTATCAAATCTCCGGCGGTGAGAAGCAGAGAACGGCATCCGCACGGGCGATTATCGGACAGCCGAAGCTGATTCTTGCAGATGAGCCTACGGGGGCTCTGGATTCCAAAGCATCCCGAATGCTGCTTGACTGCTTTACACAGATGAACCGGGAGCTTGGGGCAACGATTCTGATGGTGACTCACGATGCTTTTACGGCAAGCTATGCGTCCCGCATTCTGTTTATTAAGGATGGCGGGATTTTTAGTGAGATCCGTAAGGGGGAAGAGGACAGAAAGAGCTTTTTTAATCAGATTATTGATGTGGTTACACTGCTGGGAGGTGATTTGGATGATGCTGTTTAAATTATCTCTGCGGAATCTGAAAAAGAGTTTTCAAGACTATACGATCTATTTTCTCACACTGGTATTGGGGGTTGCGATTTTCTATGTGTTTAATGCTTTGGATTCTCAGGGAGTTATGCAGGCTGTTTCTGCTTCAACCAGAGAGATTATTGAGCTTATGCTTGCAATGCTTGCAGGTGTTTCTGTTTTTGTGTCTGTGATTCTGGGTTTTCTTATTGTGTATGCCAACAATTTTCTGATTCGGAAACGGAAAAAAGAGTTTGGGGTGTATATGACCCTTGGCATGGGCCGTGGAAGCATCTCCCGGATTCTTCTGGGGGAGACGGTGATTATCGGCCTGATTTCGCTGGCAGTGGGTCTGGTGATCGGCGTGTTTGCTTCTCAGCTGATGTCCATTCTGGTGGCACGGATGTTTGAGGCGGATATGACTTCCTTTGCCTTTGTTTTTTCCCCGGGGGCAGCAGGAAAGACGGTGATTTATTTTGGAATCATGTATGTGCTGGTGATCCTTTTGAATGCCGGGGCGGTTTCACGGTATAAGCTTCTGGATCTTCTGACAGCCGGACGGAAAAATGAACGGGTGCGGATGAAGAATCCGGTTTTGTCGGGGATTTTGTTTGTATTTTCTCTGGGGATCCTGGCGTATTGCTACGCAAGTGTTCTGGGGATTTTTGGAAATGTGAATCAAAACCAGATGATGGTTTTGATCGGACTGGGAAGTGTGGGAACCTTTCTCTTTTTCTGGTCCCTGTCCGGGCTGATGCTGCGGGTGGTTCAGGCGAGAAAGGGATTCTACCTGAAAGAGCTGAACCTGTTTGTATTTCGCCAGATGAACAGCCGGATCAATACCATGGTTTGCTCTATGACGGTGATTTGCCTGATGCTGTTTCTGACCATCGGGGTTCTCTCCTGCGGCGTGAGCGTGAATCAGTATCTGAATGCGGAGCTGGAGGAATTGACACCTAAGGATGTATGTATGACAAAATCCATGGAATCAGGTGAGAAGCAGTCCCGGGAGGATGCGGACAAGGGGATTGAGACGTATCTTTCGGGGGAGGGGTTTGGTCTTTCGGAGGTGCTTCGGGAGGGGTATACGGAAATTACCTCTTATACGCTGCCCGGACTGACCTGGGAGAGTACCCTTGGGGCGAGCAAGGAGCAGGTGATGGAGCAGTTTCCCATGCTGGACTGGACCCAGAGAGAGGAGCTGGTACCTCTTTCCCAGTATAACCGGATGGCGAAGCTCTACGGGATTCCTACCTATGAGCTTTCGGAGGATGAGTACCTGCTTTTGTGTACCTTTGATTCTATGAAAGCGATTCGGGATATGGCTCTTAAGGCAGGTGCATCCTTAAGTGTGGGAGGAAAGGCGTACACGCCCAAATATGCGGAGTGTCAGGAGGGGTACTTGAGTATGAGCAGCTCCCGGACGGTCCTGGGAATCTTTGTGCTGCCGGACAGTGCTTTTGAAAATGGGGAGCTTGTGCCTTATTGCAATTATCTGGCCGGGGATTACCGGGGGGATTCGGATGAGGAAAGGATGGACCTGGAGGAACGGATTGAGACGGCGACAAAGCGGACTCCGATTTATGTGATTTCGAAGATGGCACTTCGGGAGAGCAGTGTCGGAGTTGGGGCGATTATAACTTTTATTGCACTTTATCTTGGGGTGATCTTTTTGATTTCCAGTGCGGCGGTTCTGGCACTTAAGGAGCTGTCGGAGGCTTCGGATAATCGGGACCGGTATGGGATTTTGCGGGAGCTTGGAGCAGATCAGGGGATGATCCGCAGGGCACTGTTTCGGCAGATTGGGATTTTCTTTTTGCTCCCCCTTTCCTTGGCTTTTGTACATTCGCTTTTTGGGGTGCAGTTTGTGAACCGGATGCTGGTGCTTCTTAACGGTGGGTCGCAGATGGAGGCTATTTTGTTTACGGCGGTGTTTATTGCCATGATTTATGGGGGGTATTTTTTGGCTACTTATCTTGGGAGCAGGAGGATTGTGGAGGAGGGGTGAAGCTTTCGATAGGGGGGACGGTGCCGGAGCAGACGGTTGGCTGAGACTTTTCCATATCCTGTGTTCGCAATTTCTCGTTACAGCAGTATGTCCTGTTCGGACATTGTCTTGGACCATTATGTGGTATGATTTATATCATATAAGACAATATCCGCCCAGTACATACTACTGTCTCGAAAAGGCGGACACTGGATATCGGAAAAGTCTCAGCCAACCGTCTGATCCGGCACCTGGTTGTTGGGGGAGTTATTTAGGTGTGATGGAGGTGGTTTACGCCTGGTAGAATTTATTGTAGAGTATACAATAGATGGAGAGTATTGCTAAATGAAACATATTTTCGAGGTGAATTTTCTGTTGATTCCCGAAACTGGATGCATTTTTTCGTTGACATCTCTATTTTCTAATATTATAATCATAAAAATGAAAAATTTTCTGTCTGTATCTGTGGAATTTCTTTTCCGACAGGCAGAATTTCCGGCGTTTCGCTGAAATTTTCATCAAATGAAACAGGTTAGACTTGTTATATTAAGTGGGGAGGACATGGTGGAGAGAAATGTAAATATTATTGATGATTTGGATGGCGGAAAAATTGTGATTATAAATGATATCCTTTTTAAAGGCAGACAAAGAATTGGGTGGCATGAAGTTGAGAAATATTTAAAGGAATTTGTTGGAGAATTTTACAGCATGATTGAAACGGAAGATATGATTTTTATTGGCTCAGATTTGCCGGATGAATTTACAGGTTCAAATTATACAAAGAAATTGAAAGGAACATTAGCGAAAGCAAAAGCAAATGCCACACAGGGGATTCCGGAAATGATAGAAATTGCATCCCAAAAGAGGTTTAGAGAAAATTTAAAGGAAAAACATAATTCTGATGCAGAATACGGATGGTATCGCTATGACACAAAATTTGCACTTCCAGTTTATGATGAAAACCAGGAATTGGAACGGTTTAATATATTTAAGGCAGTTCTTTTGATTCGTCATGCAAATGATGACAAATTATATTTGTATGATTTGGTAAATATAAAAAAAGAAACGAGTAAGCCGCTTGAGCAATAGCTGTACGGTAAGAAACTCGCTTCTCTTTGTGAAATTATATTATTATAGAAACATAGGATATGTCAATACCGAAAATGAATTATGGAAAAGTCTGCATTTTTATTCAGTTGGATTTTTGATTTTGCGACATTTCCATAAGATTTGATTGCTCTTGACGTGCTTTGAGATTTTTCGTATCCTAGAGAGGTAAAAGAATAACAATACGAAAAAGAATGATGGGAGAGGAACCAAAGACGTATGAAATGGAGTCGGGAACAGGAGCTTTTGGCAGTGGAGCTTCTTGGAAAAGCAAAGGAGTTCGGGGCGGATCTTGCAGGGTTCGTTTCTGTGGAACAGTTGAAAAACGGTCCCTCCGAGCAGTTGTTTCCAAGGATGAAAGATCATGCAAGGGATCATTTCGCAGAGCAGATTACCACAGGGCTTCCGCACAGGTCTGTAAAATGGGAGCAGGAGGAAAAGACGGTTCTGGTATTTGCGGTGAGCCATCCGGGGGACAAGCCGGAACTGGAGGTTAGATTTTTTTGGCCAGTAGTTTTTTCCGCATGCACCAATAAACGATAGCACCTACAGGGATAGTCAGAACGAACTTACGGGCACCGTCACTGTAGATTTTGAAGAAAGACAGAGGGAAGAACAGGATCCCGCCGCCTGCCCGGAATCCGTTCGGAGCAACCAGGACCCGGAAGCAGAAAAAGGTAAGGGCGGCACAGATCCATACTCCGAAGAGCCGGGGATGTTTGCGGAGAATGTCAATGATTGTGAGGAGAATAAAGATATATTCCGGAATGGCGAGGATTAACACAAACCACTGAAAGGGTGAATTCTCCGGAAAGGTCATCAGACTTCCGCTTATCAATACAGGGGCAGAGTTGGCGGTAAGGTTAAACTGAGACAGGCCAGACCCATTGGAATCTGAAAGATATGCAAGGGTTATGGTGTAGGAATTATCTTCTGTGAAGACGCAGTACTGGGCCTTGCAGATCAGAGAAGAACCAGAGCTGCTGAAGTTCTTATTTACGCTTATGGTATTTAATTTGGTGGTATAATCGGTGGATTTTATCCAGGTCTGGCGGATATCCTCGTAGACGGCATCAAACTCTTCACGGGTTATAATGTCCGGGTAGATGAGCTGGTAGATTTGCTCGGCATTGTCTTCGTTTAAGGCTGTGATGATCTGTTGGAGCTGCTGCGTGAGTTGTTCTTTTTGCTGTAGTGAGATGCAGCCGGAGAAAAGGCAGCAGGGCAGAATCATAAGGAGCAGCAGGAAAAGAGTGCGTAGTTTTTTCATTGGAATCCCCCTCTAATACGTTCTGAAATAAGTATAAGGCAGCCGGTGCTGTTAAGTCAAGGCTGGCTGCTGTTATAGATGGCGGATAAATTCGGCTAAAAGGATATCGGCTTCTTGACAGCCGTTCACCTATATGGTAAGGTAAGAAAAGCAAAAGGGAGTAGTTAAAAGGTGCAATCAACATACCCTGACTTATGTGTCATGGTTGCACACTTTCTTACATTAAGAAAGAACGAGACTTTTGGCAGAGGATGCCGGAGGTCTCTTTTTTTTATCAGCAGCTTGTCATTGTGGCGGGGCAGGCAAAGAGGAATCTGATGAAATGAAAACGAATCAAAGAAAAATACGAAAAACAATTTTGTTCCAAATGCTTCTGGGAATTTTGATTCTGACAGGCTGCAGTCCGTCAGGTTCCAACGAAGATCCGGAGAATGAAAGGGAACAGGTAGAAATAGAGGAAGCTGCAGAAGAGGGGAGGACTCTGCCGGAGCGTGGCGGGGACGAGGATATATTGGAGTGCATATCAGCAGATCCATGGTTTCAGGAATATGTGTGGCAGAGTGTGGGAATTCAGGAGGATGATTCGGAAGAGGTAATTCTTAAGAAGATTCGGCAGTGTGAACATTTGGAATTATCTTCGCCATATGATGGGAAGATGGCCCGAACTTTAGAGAATTTACGTTTTTTTCCGAAGCTTCGGACACTAAAAATCAGTTTTAGGGAAGAGGATATGTTACTAATTGAGGATTTTACGCCAATTTCAGAACTGGCCCAGTTGAAAGGTTTGGACATATCTTATCCCGCTAAGACACCCTTTGATCTGTCTTTTTTGGCGGAAATGGATTCTATAACAGATCTTTCTTTTTCGAACTGTCATTTGAAAGATACGTCTTTTTTACAGGAAATGTCTCAACTGGAACGGCTTGCCTTGCATAAGACACCGCTTCAGGATATGACAGTATTGGAGAAGCTGACAGGGCTTCAAACTTTAATTATTAATGAAAATGAGATCGAAAACATTACATTTTTGAAAAATCTGACAGGGCTTAAGGAATTGGATTTGAGCTTTAATTCGATTACAGATTTGACACCGCTGGCGGGGATGTCCCGGCTGAATTATCTGTATTTGATGGAGAATGAGATTAGCGATCCGACACCTCTCGCCAGTTTGACGAATCTGTTTGTCTTGATATTAGATGGAAACAGGATCGGCGATATTTCACCCCTGGGGGAGCTTCCCCATTTAAATCAGGCAGGGCTTTCGGATAATCAGATTACGGATTTCTCTCCTTTGTCAGGAAAGCGGGATCTGGAGTATGTCTCTGCCTTTGGAAATCCCTGTAAAAGCCTGGGGCCGGTTTTGGAGGTCCCATATCTTGCCGTTGGGTGGGGGGATCCATCAGAAGAGCAGTTGAAAATGGCGTTGGACTGGATGAAAAAGCAATACCCGGATCTGGAAGAATATGAGTGCATCAGATATGTGGACGGGGATATAAACGGTGATGGACGGACGGATGCCGTATTTGTGGTGGATGATTTCATTTATCAGGAGCAGCGTCAGTTGTTTGTGCTTTTAAGGCAGGCAGATGGTTCCTGGAGAGAGGTTGAACATAATATTGAGATGATGGATCGGTTTGCCGGTGGAGTAAAAGGAGATCCTTATAATGGAATCTGGGTGGAAAAGGGAAAGCTTCTGATAAAAGAGACATGGGGAAGCAGTACAGGTGGCACTCAGACGAGGTTTTACAGCTATCGGAATGGAAAGCTGATACTCGAGCAGACTATGACAGTCGGATACAGCAATTTTGTAATGGGCGATGATGTGGAGGTGTATGAGGAAAGCACCAAAGAAGAGATTCGGTATGTGTTTGCCACAGAGGACAGCGGGCAAATGCGTCGGGTGGATTTGGTAAATGGTGATGCCCCGGTGCATCAGGCATTTCCGGAGATGGAGTTATACGATAAGCCTTATATTATTTATTCAGGGCCACGAAAGGTAAGCATGGAGCCGGCGGAGGTACTTGAACTTCTGTGGGAGTATCTGGAACTGGACGGGGAGAAAGAGTCTCTTCCCTATGCACCCTGGCAGAAAGAAAATTATGAAAAGCTGATGGGGGTGAGCCTGCCGGACTATTACTATGTTATCAGTGATTCCAAAAAGTCAGAAAATGAGGAAGCAGGAGAATACGGGGGATATCTGTATTATAATGATTTGGAGGAGCAAGAGGGAGAATATTTCCATGAGCTTTATTGCCGGGAGGATGGCAAATGGGAACGATATTGGATTCATGATAAGACAGGAGAGATAGAGACGTATTGACAAAGGAGGAATGTCCAATGGAATTTTTATGGGAGGGATTACTGCAAATCACCTGGCAGCAGGCGGTGATGTATGGAATCGGCTTATTGCTTATCTATCTGGCAGTGAAAAAGGGCTATGAGCCGGCATTGCTTCTGCCTATGGGTTTTGGGGCGATTCTGGTGAATCTGCCTTTGTCCGGGGTAATCAATCAGAATGTAGAGGGAATCGGGGTAGTAAATGGGATCATTGAGTGGCTGTTTGAGGTGGGGATCGAAGCGTCGGAAGCTTTGCCGATTCTGCTCTTTATTGGAATTGGGGCTATGATAGATTTTGGCCCCCTTTTGTCCATGCCCTCTATGTTCTTATTTGGAGCAGGGGCACAGTTTGGAATCTTCTTTGCCCTCAGTACAGCGGTGCTTCTGGGCTTTGATTTGAAAGATGCGGCTTCCATCGGGATTATCGGGGCGGCTGACGGACCCACCTCGATTCTGGTGTCACAGATTCTTCATTCAAAATATGTGGGGGCGATTGCGGTGGCGGCCTATTCCTATATGGCATTGGTACCCATTGTGCAGCCCTTTGCTATTCGGCTGGTGACTACGAAGAAAGAACGGTGCATTCGGATGGAGTATACGCCGGGCACAGTGTCCAGGGGGATGCGGATTGCGTTTCCTATTTTGACTACCTTTTTGGTGGGGCTGGTGGCTCCTCAGTCCGTGGCTTTGGTGGGATTTCTTATGTTTGGCAATTTGATTCGGGAATGCGGCGTACTTGGGACCCTCTCAGATACGGCTCAAAATGTGCTGGCCAACTTGATTACATTGCTTTTGGGGCTGACAATTTCATTTAGCATGCGTGCGGAGACTTTTGTAAATGTGGACACACTTTTGATTATGGGGATTGGCTTGATAGCTTTTGTCTTTGATAGTATCGGAGGTGTGCTGCTGGCGAAATTCCTGAATCTTTTCCGAAAAAAGAAAGTGAATCCCATGATTGGGGCAGCGGGAATCTCCGCATTTCCCATGTCGGCCAGGGTTGTGCAGAAGATGGCCTTAGAGGAGGATCCGGGGAATATTATATTGATGCACGCAATCGGAGCCAATGTGTCCGGGCAGATTGCATCAGTCATTGCAGGCGGTCTCATTATCGGGCTGGTGTCGGCGTATCTGTAGGTACTGTATAAGATGCTGCGGAACTTTAAATAGGAGATGTACAGTATGTGGGAGAATTTTTTGATTTCATTGGAGATTATGGGAAAGGGAATGCTTGGAATCTTTGTGGTAATCGGGCTATTGACTTTGGCGGTGAGTGTGATGGGGAAGCTGTCTCGCAAAGAGGAGGAGACAGGGGGTAAGAATTAACGAATCTTGAGGACTTTTTCTGTTTTCTCTGGTACAACATTGAATATCCTGCGGGTACCCCATAATACATCCCCCTTACGGGGGCAGACCAAGACTGCGATTAGCTTACAAGAATGTAAGTTAAGGGGTGAAATTGTAAGGTAAATCAATGGTACAGGGGAATGGAATCTGATATTCTAATATCAGAAAATAAAAGAAAAGAGGGGTTTTCAAGATGAAAGAAGTATTAAAAGCAACAGTGGCAATGGTAGTTATTATCGCAGTACAGATGGTATTAACTTATGTCTTTACCTATCATGTGGGAGAGGTATTTTCAAAGGCATCTGTTATGGCATTGTTCTATTATTATGTTATTAAATATGTCAAAGCAGTCAAAAAGCACAAATCTGGGGATGCGGACGAGTAAGAGACTTCTGGAGGCAAGAAAAGCCTGCTGCTACCAGAAGCTTTTACAATCTATTTCTTTGAAGACACATGTTTTATAGAATTTTGCGAAAATGTTAAATATTGTTAAATCTTTTTGAAAAGCTTGACAAGATGGCAGGAAAACGTCATAGTAGAGTTAATCACAGGGTGGGAGATGCTTCCACCCTGTTGTTACGTGAGTGCATATTGAGATGGGAGATTACGGAACTATGCGAAGAAAAGACAGAGAGATTCAGGATTTTGATGAGATCATAGAGGTAATGAAGAAATGTGACGTCTGCCGGGTTGCCATGCAGGGAGAGGAGTATCCCTATATGGTCCCACTGAACTTTGGCATGGAAGTAGAGGAGACACAGGTGACACTGTATTTTCATGGGGCCATGGATGGAATGAAGTATGGGTTGCTTGCAAAAGATCCAAAGGTTTGTTTTGAGATGGACTGCGGGCATACCTTATATACGGATATGGAGCAGGGAAATTGCACCATGTGTTATGAGAGTGTGATAGGCTTTGGAGTGATGGAAGAGGTTCTGGAGGAGGAGAAAAAGGCTGCGTTGGATATTTTGATGGAGCATTATCCGGTTCCCGCCGGATTTCGGTATAATGAGGCGGTGGTACCGAGGACCAGGGTATTGAAGCTTACAGTGGAACGGATGACGGGGAAACGTCGGGCGAAGTAGGTGGAGTGGATATATGAGGCTGGGATTTTAAACATATATGAAAAGCGGTTTTGGTACTCAGGGCCGCAGTGCGGGCCGGGGGAAGCAGGTGCTTCCCCCGGCTTTATGGCTGTCGCCATATGTTTCAAAAAGTATAGGAGTTGTATGGGGAGCTTGCTCCCCATACAACTCCTATACTTTTTTGAAACGCACGGCTTGTAGTAGAAAAACATTGTAAAACGATAATTTTTGTGGTATAGTGAGGATAAAATTATTGTAAAACAATAATTTTTCAAACGACTATTTTGTGTGGATTCCCAACATTATGAAAACTATTTACAAGGAGGTATAGTATGAAAGGGTTTCAAAGCTTATATTTCATCTGGGAGATTTTGGGTGCATTGCTTCGCACATTGTCTTTAAGCGGAACAGGGGGGAATGTGCTGGCCTGGTTTTTGTATCTCTTAATTTCCCTGTTTCCTGTACTAGTCCTGGTAGTCCATACTGGAAATATGCACAAGGGTTTCCAATGGGGACGACCAGGATGGTGGATGTGGGGGAAAAAACGCCGGATGCATGGAAGAGATTTGCTTTTGCCGCTTCTAAGTGCTTATACTTTCTATCTGCTCTATGTTTTTATCAACCCAGGTCTTCTGAGCCGCAGGATGCCGGCAGGCCTTGAGATGGAGGGGGCCTTGCCATACTTAAAAGCCATTTATGGGGGCTTGTGGCTGTCGCTTTTGCTCTCTTGGCTTATGCTCACCTGGATTGGGAGGTTAAATGAGGAAGAGATTTTAGATCGGAAACGATTTCTTTATCAGGGAATGGGACTGCTGCTGACGGCGTCCATGGTGCTTGTTGGTGCCGGCTTGTTGTATTCTACAGGAACAGAGTTATATAGAAAGCTGACGGAGATATCTGCCAATGGGTCTGCAATGGAATGGTTTCCCGGGACTTCTGTGAGCAGGAATATCATCGGATGGGATATGGCATTTGCCATCCTATGGGCAGCACGGCGTTTGCTGCCTGCCTGTTTCCTGCTGGGGATTTTTTACCGTATCAAAGGTTTGTTAAAGGCTATGGAAAAGGAACCTTTTGAAGAAGAGGAGGTGTTTGCTGCCAAAAGACTGGCAGATGTGAGCAGGAATGCCGTGTCGGCATCGGTCCTTTGCGATTTGATTTGGAACGGGGCACTGTTTTTTTGTGCCGGGAAGCTGACTCGTGTAGATTACCAGTGGGAGTTGTCACTACTTCCGCTTCTGGCGGCTTTTGGAGCGTTGATTTTGGCTCGGTATCTTAGAGAAGCCGGGGAGCTTCGAAGAGATAATGAAATGATCATTTAAATAATCAAAGGAGATACCGATGGCGATTCACATATATTTGGACGAGGTGTTGAAAGAACGGAAAATTACATCAAAAGAGTTATGTAAACAGATTGGAATTACGGAAGCCAATCTTTCCATTTTACGCAGTGGAAAGGCCAAGGGCGTTCGTTTCGGCACACTCAATAAAATCTGTTATTATCTTCAATGTGATGTGGGAGATATTCTCCGATTTGATGGGCAGCTCGGTGAAGCAGAGCAAGAAGAGTAACATATTGAAAAAGATTATAAAACCGTTATTGCAATCAGTGGAATTTGCATAGGTCAGAAATTGAAATAAAAGGAGAGAAAATAGAATGGATCAAAAGAGAAACATCACGAAATGCGGAAAGAGCAGAGCCGGAAGCCTGTGTCTGGCCTTTATTTTGAGCCTGTTACTTGGTGGTTGCGGCGGCTGCACCCTGGCCAGACCCGAGCTGCAGCAGACAAAGGAGGATAAGCTTTGCGGCATTCTTGTAACGGTGGGAGAGCAGGAGATTTTACAGCACAATGAAAAGGAATTGGAAAACATGACTTTTTCCAGCATCGAGGAGCTTGAGGAGAGTCTTTTTTCGCCTGTAGAAGCAGAGGGAATCCTCCAGCCGGACGGAACCTATGTCTTCGAGGGTGTGGAGGGCCATATGCTTGGCATTAAGGAAGAGACAGAAGAGGATGGGGTGCCTTACGTTCATTTTATAAATGATGGGTCCTTTACAGAAGTAAAGGCGAATACAACAGCAACGGATGAGGGAAGAAAAGACAGCATTTCAGGTGTTATACTGGCAGGAGAAAATGTGAACGGACCTATCTATATGCATCCTATATACAGCAGGGCGGATGGAAGCTGTTATGCGGTTCTGTCCTCCCAGGGCGGCTTTCTGATGGGAGGTGTGAAAACAGAGGGAGAGGTGTATGGACAGACCTTTCAATGGGAGACTACTGAGGAGATAAACGGGAAAAAAGAGACGAATTCCATAGAAATTCAGGTTTCGCTTAAAATGGCTTATCCGGTGGAGAGGGTGTATGTCCGTATGTATGATGATAAGGATGAGTTTCTGGGGGAACAGGAGATACAAAAGGAAATGGATGAGTTTTTGCTGCAGAAAGAGACAGCCTATGTGATTGTGGAAGAGAAGATATCCGATGGCCGCATAAAGAGAAGCCTGTATAACTGGGAGGAGGGGCAGGAAGCCATTACTCATCAGGTAAATTATCCGGGAGAAGATGGATTGCTTGCACCTGTGGATTTGGAATTCAAGAAGTAGTTTCTTTACTTTTGATGAAAAGGATGCTGCAAAATCGGACAAATAATGATGTGCCTGTTTTGTGGCATCCTTTTTATAAATGCATTTTAAAATGCTACTTGATATATTTCTTCAATAGCCGGGCAACCTCATCAACATCAATGGGTTTGGCCGTATGAGCGTTCATTCCGCATTCCAGGCAGCGTTGAACATCCTCCGAAAAGGCATCCGCAGTCATGGCGATGATAGGGATGCTCTGTGCGTCCGGACGGTTTAAGGCACGGATGGCTTTTGTGGCCTCAAGTCCGGACATTACAGGCATTCTGAGATCCATAAGGATTACGTCATAGTAATTCACCTCTGATTCACAGAATTTTTCCAGACAAATCCGGCCATTCTCGGCCCAATCCAGAGCCAGCCCCAGATCCGACAAAAGTTCATTTGCGATCTCCCAGTTCAGATCGTTATCCTCCGCCAGAAGAACTTTTTTGCCTGTAAAGATCTCTGTTTGCTCCTTGAGAGGGGTTATTGGTGCGTCATCCTCATTGTCGGGAAGAAGATATGGCTTAAGGCCATAAAATAAGGTGGAACGGAACAATGGCTTGGAGATAAAGCCGTCTGCACCGGCTTCTCTGGCTTCAACGGAGATCTCGCTCCAGTCATAAGCGGAGGTGAGAAGAATGGGAATATTGTCTCCAAGGATTTTCCGAATGGTACGTGTCAGGGTGATCCCGTCTGTCTCCGGCAGTTTCCAGTCCAGTAAAATCAGTTCATAGCTTTCGGATTTTTCCGCCTGGGTTTCAATCATGCGAAGAGCACTTTTGGCATCCAGCGTCCAGTCTGCATCAATACCCAGGGTAGAAAGGACCGAAACAGTACTTTCGCAGAACTGGGAATCATCATCCACAACCAGCATTTTGCAGCTTGGAAGATGCATGTCCGTTTCACTGACCTGAGCTTTTTTCAGATCCAGCGTTACATGGAAGCGGCTCCCTTTTCCCAGTTCGCTGTCCACCTGAATGGTTCCTTTCATGGCATCCACAATATATTTGGTGATGGCCATACCAAGACCGCTGCCCTCTGTCTTATGCACTCGCTTGCTGTCGGCACGGCTGAAAGCTTCAAAGATTCGTTCTTTAAATTCCGGTGACATGCCGATTCCGTTGTCCTCTATCACCAGATGAACACGGACGTAAGTCTCGTCTGCAGGGGAGTCTTCCTCATACAGAGAAAGCTGTATGGAACCGCCCACCGGTGTGAACTTAACGGAATTTCCCAGGATATTCAGCAGTACCTGAGTGAGCCGGACACTGTCACAGCAGATATCTTCCACAAAAATATCGTGGATAAATACATCAAACTTCTGCTGTCTGGCATGAAACCTGGGCTGGAGGATATTGACAATGTTATCGATTACTTCTCTCAGGGAGACTTGCTCTATGGAGAGCGTCATCTTTCCGCTTTCGATCTTGGACATATCCAGCACATCGTTGATAAGACCAAGGAGGTGCTTGCTGGAAAGGGAAATCTTTTTCAGGCAGTTCTCCACCTGCTGCTTATTGTCAATGTTGGCTGCAGCGATGGTGGTCATTCCCACAATGGCATTCATGGGAGTACGGATATCGTGGCTCATGTTGGAGAGAAATTCGCTCTTTGCCTTGCTGGCAAGGACAGCTTCCTCACTTACCCGGTTAAGCTCATCCATTTTTTTCTTCAATTCCTTAAGATAAGAACTGAAGATCCAGATAAGTGCCAAGCTTACAATGACACAGCCGCCGATGGCAGTACAAAACCATGAGCGGTTTAGCAGGGTGATTTCATGATCCAGGGCACTGTAGGGCATAATTACGATTAGGAACCAGTCTGAGTATGCCAGTTTTATACAGTGCAGATGGCGGCGTTCCCCGTGAGTGGAAATTACAGAGGAATAGTGCTGGCTGTCTGCTAAAGCGAATTCGATTTCAGCGACATAATCTTCTCCATTGCTGGTAATGTCCTCATAGAGCTGATCAAAATAATTGCTCTGAAGAGAATCCCCATTTTGAATGGGAAAGGTACCGTCAGGACGGATGATATTAGAATAAACGGGTGAGCCTGAAACTTCAGGGGAAAGGGTATCACTGATGTAGTCGGAAGAGAGCCCGGCAACAAGAGCAATATAATCAGGGTTTATCTCATGGAGAGTTGAACTTGGAAGACCAATCAATACTTGTACATGGTTTTTGGAATCCGTGCCCGTAGTGATTTGCTTTTCACTCCTTTGGAGAGAGGAAAAAAAGATATCCGAATCTTCTATTCGCAGATCATCGCCATAGATAGGCAGAAAGGTACCATCGGAGGTGCAGAAAGCAAGATATTCGAATCCCCTGATTTTAGCACCCTCAGACAGATATTCGCTTAGAGACTCGTGTGTATAATGTTGAAGTTCGGCGGCTGTGATGAGGGCTTCTATCTGGGAGAAGCGAAGATCGATGGTAGAGGCAAAATGATGGGAGATCTCCTCACTCATATTGTGCATGTAGATATCACTGATGGTTCCAATGGTTTGAGTTCCCTTTTTATTCATAAAAAAAGCAGAAAATGCAAAAATGCCAACACAGAGTATCAATACCAGAAGAAGTTTTATAAGAAAGGAATGGTTTTTCTTCATATTTCATCTCCCCTGTTATTTTTTTCGATTTCGTTATGTGGTTTGAAAATTTTTCAAATTAATTTTTATTATACTATACCTGCGGTATATTTCAAGAAAAGAAATTCGATGTCGGAATTACTTTTTGTGAAAATCGGCAAGCCCCAGCGGGACATGCAGACAGGCTCGTCGATTTTCACAAAACCCCTCCCAGGGGATATTGACTTCCCTATGCAAGAGTGATAAAATTTAAGACATGTAGCAGTGTGTCAAACACAATAAACCCAAGGAGGGACTGATAAGTATGAGCGTATTAACAGATTTGATTTATGGCGGTTCCAACGCCGTTGCGGGGCTGACTGAGAATGCAGTCAATGATGCCATTGCAAAGCACGGAGAGGATAAAAAGGTCGCAATGCCGGATACGGCATATTTTCTGCCTACCATCTATGCGGCGACAGGTGTGAAAGTAAGTAAGTTAAGCGATCTGCCTGCCTGCGTAGGCGTATTGAAGAGCCTGATTACCAACAAAGAGGATTTGGGCGATGCTTTGAATGCAGGTCTTGCCACTGCGGTTGGTGCGGAGATTATCGAGGCACTGAAGTATGTGGAGAGTGCGGAGCCTTATGCAGAGGACAGCGGCATCGGCTTTGTTCCTGATCCGATAATCCGTTCTCTCGGCGTACCTCTTGTTACCGGCGATATTCCCGGTGTAGCCGTTGTGCTGGGCAAGGCGGACGATGCTGCAAATGTAGTGGATGTAGTAAAGGATTATCAGAGTAAGGGTATCATGACTTTCCTGATTGGCGATGTTATTGAGCAGTGTATGGAGGGCGGCGTGAAGATCGGACTTGATTTCCGTGTAGTTCCTCTGGGACATGACGTGACCTCTGTTATTCATGTAGTAACCGTTGCCATTCGTGCGGCTCTGATCTTCGGTAATGTAACACCAGGCGATCTGCCGGGACTTCTTACTTACACCAAGGAGAGGGTTCCTGCATTTGTCAATACATTCGGAGCACTGAATGAGGTAGTGGTATCCGCAGGAGCAGGTGCTATCGCACTGGGCTTCCCGGTAGTGGTAGACGTGGATCTTGGTGAAAATCAGGTTCCGGGTGCATTGGAGTCTGTGACGGATCATGCTATGACTGTGAAGAAGTCCTTAGAGCTTCGCAATATTAAGATTAAGGTAAAAGAGCTTCCCATCCCAGTTGCATTTGCTTCCGCATTTGAGGGTGAGATTATCCGTAAGGGCGATATGCAGGTTGAGTTTAGTTCCCATAAGCAGCCTACCTGTGAGCTGGTTCAGACGAGAACAGACAGCGAGGTTGAGGATCACAAGATTACCATTGTGGGCGGTGATCTGGACGAGCTGGAAGCAGGCGGAACCTATGCACTGGCTACCTTTGTTGAGGTTGCGGGAGCCAAGATGCAGTCTGACTTTGAGTCTGTAATTGAGCGGAAGATTCATGCGTGGTTCAACTATATGGAAGGTGTAATGCACACCGGTCAGAGAAACCAGATTCGTGTCCGTATCAATAAGGAGGCATTTGAAAAGGGATTAAGGCTTACTCATTTTGCAGAGGTTCTCTATGCAATGATTATGGATGAGTTTGACATTGTTGTGGATAAATGCCAGATTACCATGGTAACGGATGCTGCCAAGGTTCAGGAGATCCTGGACGGCACGGCTATGCCGGCTTATGCGGCAAGAGACCAGAGACTGGAGTCCCTGACAGACGAGAGCGTAGACGTATTCTACACCTGTACACTGTGTCAGTCCTTTGCACCCTCTCACTGCTGCGTAGTAACGCCTGAGAGACTGGGACTTTGCGGAGCCGTTTCATGGCTGGATGCAAAGGCTACCAAGGAGCTGACGCCTACCGGTCCCTGCCAGCCTATTTCCAAGGAGGGCTGTGAGGATGAGGTGAAGGGTGTATATCCGGATGTAAACCGCATGGTAGAGCAGGCAACACAGGGTGCTCTTTCCAAGGTTACGCTGTACTCCATCATGGAAGATCCCATGACCTCCTGCGGATGCTTTGAGTGTATCTGCGGGATTGAGCCTTTCTCCAACGGCGTTATCATTGCCAACCGTGAGTATGCAGGCATGACACCGCTTGGAATGACCTTTGGTGAACTTGCTTCCATGACGGGCGGCGGTGTTCAGACTCCCGGATTCATGGGACACGGCAGACACTTTATCGCTTCCAAGAAATTCATGAGTGCAGAGGGCGGCTTTGAGCGTATCGTCTGGATGCCCAAGGAGCTGAAGGATGATGTGGCGGAGAGACTAAATAAGTCTGCCAAGGAGAAATACGGCATTGACAACTTCTGCGATATGATTGCAGACGAGACCATTGCTACGGATGAGGAGACCTTGATGGCATTCCTGACCGAGAAGAGCCATCCGGTATTGGGTCTGGATCCGATTATGTAAAAGTTGCATTTTTTAAATGATGTTGAGATTCCCCCGTTTACAGTCCGAAAGGCTGCGGACGGGGGATTTTTTAGGAGACAAAGTATGAAGCTGAAACGGATGGAACGGGATTTTACCGTATGCAGGGTTGCGGATGAAAAGGAAATTGATTTGACGAAAGAATTCTGCTTTGTAGGGAAGACGGATGAGGAGATTTCTCTGGTTTGTGTTACGGAGGATGTGCCGGAGCATACCCTGCAAAGAGAAGATGGGTGGAAAGCTTTTCGGATTGAGGGAGAGCTTGATTTTTCGCTGATTGGGATTCTGGCGGGGATTTCTGCTTTGCTTGCAAAGGCCAAGATTGGTATTTTTGTGGTGTCTACTTATGGGACGGATTATGTGCTGGTGAAAAAAGTGCAGTATGAGAAAGCCCTTGAAACCCTTGCCGGGGCAGGGTATGAGATCAATTGACATATCATTTTGGCAAAATAAATTGCTATGTTAGTTACATTATGGTAGGATAATGCTATACCAAAGATGATCCGTTACCAATGATAGCAAATCAGAATGAAAACGAGAGAATCGAGGTATCTACATAGTATGAAGCAGGAAGAAAGAACTACTCAGGAAGTAAAGCTTACAGTAAAAGACAGTGTATTCACAGATCTGTTTAAAATTCCCAAGAATCTTCTCCAATTGTATCAGGCACTGCACCCAGAGGATCAGGATACGACCGAGGACTGCATCAGTAATGTGACAATCAAAAATGTTTTTCTGGATCAACCATATAATGATCTTGGCTTTCAGGTTGGGGAAAGACTGATAGTGCTCGTGGAGGCACAGGCGAGTTGGACGGTTAATATTATTGTAAGAAGCCTTTTGTATCTCGCCCAGACTTATCAGGAATATATCGAGAGTACCAGACAAAATGTATATACAAGTAAACGGTTAAAATTGCCTATACCGGAGCTGTATGTGATTTATACGGGAAAGCGAAAGATGAAGCCGGAGCTTCTGTATTTGTCCAAGGAATTTTTTGGAGGAGCCGAATGTGCGGTAGAAGTAAAGGTAAAGATGATATATGATGGGGAAAATGGAGATATTATTCATCAGTATGTAACCTTTACCAGAATCTATAACGAACAGGTGAAGATGTATGGCAGAACCAGAGAGGCTGTTTTGGAAACGATTCGTATTTGTAAAGATCAGGATGTTTTGCGAGAGTATCTGGAGCACAGGGAAAAGGAGGTTGTAGATATTATGATGACATTGTTTGATGATGAATACATCTATCGAACCTTTCTTGCAAGCAAGGAGAAGGAAGCTGAGGAAAGAGGGGAAAAGAGAGGAGAAAAAAGAGGAGAAAAGAAAGCAGAAAAGAGAGCAGAAAAGAGAGCAAAGGAAGCTGCTCGAAAGTTATATGAAAGAGGTAATTCTCCGGAAGATATTGCAGAGATTCTGGATATACGTGTGGAAGAAGTAAGATTATGGCTGGGCTTAACTTCCGTATAACATTTTGAAAGGTAGTTGAAAAGCAAATGGTTATGACTAAAATGTGGAGCTTTGGATTTTACTAGGAGGTTCCACATTTTCTTCATATTTTTATACCCTACAGGTAGCCCATTCATGCATATCCCTTTCAGGATGGGAGGACGACCTCCGATAAGGTATGAAAGTAGGTTATGTTTTTGCAATGAAAGTTTAATTCAAAATTTTCCTACAGAAGAGAGGTATCAATGAATATAAAAAATTATTACATAGAATCGGGCCAGGGCTTTCCACTGATTCTGCTCCACGGAAATGGTGAGAATCATGAGTACTTTGTCCATCAGATTGCCGAATTTTCAAAAATCCGCCGTGTCCTGGCGATAGATACCAGAGGACACGGAAAAACACCAAGAGGTGACGGGCCTTTTACCATTGCCCGGTTTGCAGAGGATTTAAAGGTATTTTTGGAGGAACAGGGAATTGAAAAGGCGGATGTTTTAGGATTTTCCGACGGCGGGAATATTGCTCTTGTTTTTGCCATGAGGTATCCGGAATGCGTGCGGAACCTTGTTTTAAACGGAGCCAATCTGGATCCCAAAGGAGTAAAGGCATCCATACAGCTGCCGATTATCCTAGGATGCAAGATAGCAAGTCTCTTTGCATCAAAGAGTCCCAAGGCCCGCCGCAGTGCGGAATTGCTGGGGCTGATGGTTCACGATCCCAATGTGAAACCGGAGGATTTGCGGAAGATTCAGGCAAGAACCCTGGTGATTGCCGGTACAAAGGATATGATTAAGCGTTCTCACACGGAATTGATTGCCCGCAGTATCAAGGGGGCCAAGCTGGTCTTTTTGGAGGGGGATCATTTTATTGCCAATAAAAGGGCAACGGAATTTAATGAGGTGGTGGGGAGGTTTTTGGAAAACCTGTCCCACTGTTAGATTCGCACTTTGAGTGGCGAAACACTCACGTATAACTGTCTCACTTAGGGCCGAGATATGCCCGCTTATCACTGTCTCCGTTAAAGGTCGAGATATACCTCCTGTTAGGCCAAATGGCATTTGTCTATATACAGCATTTTGAACAGTATTTTTTCAAACGACCAATTTAGAATATTATTTGTGAACATGCTTGCAAAATAAAAAAGAGTGCAATCGGATATACATACAGTAAACATTGAAGTCGCTGTTGATGATAGCACTCAATTAATAAAATAATTATTTCAATCCACATATGAAATTTTGATACACAACTTCACATGACAAAAGTTGATCCTTATATAATATTGCATTTTAACATTTGAACTGTAACGGTTTCAAAATTAGGTATGCTATGGGCGGCAGTATCTGACGCCCTA
>CAOJBY010000035.1 GCA_948330435.1 uncultured Lachnoclostridium sp.
AATACGATGAAAAGGCCCATATGAGGGGGATCTATAAAGAGGGAGAGGAAGCCGGGTATCTCAAAGGACAACAGGAGGGTTACAGCAAAGGACAACAGGAGGGGTACAGCAAAGGAGAAGAGGACGGCTACATAAAAGGCCAACTGGACGGCTACCAGAAAGGCGAGTCCGATCTGCTGCTCAAGCAGGTCCGCCAAAAGTTGGAGAGAGGAAAAAGCATCCCTGTGATTGCCGAAGAGCTGGAGACCGAAGTGGCCGTGATTGAGGAAATTGCTGATAGGATAAAAATTTAGTTCCTTGTGAAAGCTGGAATGGGAGAATGAAAGCCTGCTGTGGAATTGGTGCATCACTTTCCAAGAAAAAGATTTCCGTGTGGGAGCATAATCGTTTTATGAAAAAAATGGTTGTCAAAAGAGTCTGCAATCTTACATAATTGAAAAGGGAAACAGTTAAATTCACTTTTATCGGGAAGCTGCGAAGAGTGTAAAATCGGTGCTTGTAAGAATACTGCGAGAGATTGGCAGGAGGGGTAATATGAAACTGCAGCTGCGATTGAATGCAAATCATTTAAAACTGATAGCAATTATTGCCATGACGATAGACCATGTATGTGATTTGATTTATCCCGGTTTTCCAACGGAACCGGGAGCAATGGCGTTACATATTGTGGGGCGTTTAACAGCCCCGATTATGTGGTTTTTCGTGTGTGAGGGGTATTATTACACGCATAATGTAAAAAGGTATATGCTGCGAATGGGGATTTTTGCTGTGATTTCCCATTTTGCATATTGTTTTGCATTCGGAATCAATCCAATTCCGTTCCGTACGGGAATTTTTAATCAGACAAGTGTTATGTACCCGCTTTTTATTGCGGTTTTGGTCCTGTGGATGCAGGACAACGATTTGCGGGTGAAGAATTGGGTAAAGAATATCCTGATCTTTGTATTGATTTGGAGTGCTTTTCCGGCGGATTGGAGCTGCATAGCCGTACTTGCAATATTGGAAATGTATAAGAAAAGGGGAAACCTGAATGCACAGATGAGAGAAATGCTTCTGTATGTTGCAATCTATGCGGTGGTATCGTTCTTTTTTGTGAACAAGGTTTATGCTTTGGTACAGATTGGTGTTTTGCTGGTCTATCCTGTGTTAAAGCTATACAATGGAGAAAAAGGGAAAGCAAAATGGATGAAGTGGTTTTTTTATCTGTATTATCCAATCCATTTGATTTTTATTGGAGTGCTTCGCATCTGTATTTATGGAGATGCCGGTTTATTGTTTTAGCAAAGGACAAAGCAGTTTGATGCAGGAGAAAACAGCGGCTCATTGTCGAATCAACCGGTGGTTGAATTGGATGCGGTCAACTGCCAGTTCATTTCAGAATCCTTTTTTTG
Organism: uncultured Lachnoclostridium sp.; assembly: GCA_948330435.1. Lineage (GTDB taxonomy): Bacteria > Bacillota > Clostridia > Lachnospirales > Lachnospiraceae > Laedolimicola. The sequence goes on from CAOJBY010000035.1 coordinate 1,392, forward strand.
CTTATAAACTAACTGCAAGGAGGTAGGTCATGGAACAAGAAATGATAGGAAAATTTATATCAGCTTGTCGAAAGGAAAAGGGGCTTACACAAATGCAGTTGGCTGAAAAATTAAACATTACCAATCGGGCAGTCTCAAAATGGGAAACAGGAAAAAGTATGCCGGATGTTTCGCTGATGCTTGAACTGTGCGGCATACTGGGGATTACGGTAAATGAACTGCTTAGTGGGGAAAGGATTGCGATGGAGGATTATCAGAAAAGAGCAGAAGAAAATCTTATGGAATTGCAGGCGAAAAAGGAAAGGGCACAGAGAGAATACTATTTTATATTGAAAATTTTGATTGTAATTTTCAGTTCATTTTTTGTGATCAATATGGTTTTGAATTATTTCTTTCCGGAAATGCACTTTAACAATCTGCTGGGGTTGCTATCCATAGCGATTGCGGCTATTCTTTCGGTTAAGTGGTTTTTTAGAAATTATGAGATCAAACTAAGATAAGGACGAATGGTTTTATTTCCCTTAAAAATCATGAAACCACAATCGGTATTTGAGAGGAGAGATTATGAAAAAACATCTAGTACAACCTTGCACAAATAGCAGTGAATTCTGCACTCGCTATCTACGCCAGTTGCACGTCTGTGAAGCTAGTCGTAGCACCACTACGCCGTCACTTCGCAGACGCACAACTGACGCAGATATCAAGCACATTATTCACCACTATTTGTGCAAGGTTGTACTGGTTATTTTGTGTTCTTGCATATTGGCTTTGTCATTAACAGCGTGTGGAGCAGATTTTGACGGCAGCCGGACAGGAAATAGTGATGAGTTTGTGATGGACTATAAGGTATTGAATAAAACGGATGCTCAAGACCTAATGGCTGAAAAAGGAGACACGATCCATGCGGAAATTATTGTAGAGGGCGGCAGCCTGTCATTGAAGATTCAGAAAGACGATGAAGTACCTGTCTATGAAAGTGAGGATGTTTCCTTTTCTGATGAATTTGATGTTGAGATTGAGGAAAGCGGAACGTATACGGTTTCCGTAACGGGTGAAAAAGCGAAAGGAAGTGTTAGGTTTACGGTAATTACGGTAGTTACGGAGCAATAAATCAATAAGCAAATTCCTGTTTGCCGGAAAGTGGCGAAGAGTGTGAAATTAGGAATTGAAATACAAAATCCCATTTACCGTGAAGTTGCGAAGCATGTGAAATCGGATTCTGTGGAGGTAAGACAAGATGAATACGCCTGCGTTGGAAACAGAACGCTTGATTTTAAGAAAGTTTACGGAAAATGACATAGAAGCTCTTTTTCTTATTCTTAAGGATGAAGAAGTCAATAAATTTTTGCCGTGGTATCCTGTGAAAAGTTTGGAGGAGACAAAGAAATTTTACGAGGAAAGATATGCTTCAAAATATGTACAGTCACAAGGATATGCCTATGCTATCTGTCTGAAAGAGAATGATTTTCCTGTAGGGTATATCAAAGTGGATATGGAAGAGCACCATGATTTTGGCTATGGGCTGCGTAAAGAATTTTGGCAAAAGGGGATTGCCACAGAAGCGGGGAAAGCTGTAGTGGAGCAAGTAAAAAAAGACGGGCTGCCATATATCACAGCAACGCATGACAAAAATAATCCAAGAAGCGGAAATGTGATGAAAAAAGTAGGAATGAAATATTGCTACTCATTTGAAGAACAATGGCAGCCGAAAGATTTTCCCGTCATATTCAGAATGTATCAGCTTAACTTGGATGGCAATGCTGATTTTGTATACAGGAAATATTGGAATGAGTCTGAGAATCATTTTGTTGAGCAATTATAGGTTTATCATGATAAATCGGTATTGGGGGGCTATTATGGAGGAGCTATTGGTTTATGGGATTTTGCTATATGAGGAATTGGTAACAGAAAATGAGTATAACAAACGGCTTGATGAATTATTTCTCAGTACGCCTGAAAAGGATGATTTATTTGATGATTTGCTCTATTTAGAATCTGAAACAGACATTAAAAAAGCTATCATATATGTGAGGACACATATTGATTACAATAATCTTGACCTTGATTTATTTGGTAAAATTTTGATGAGCAAATTAAAAGAGGTTTATGATAATTATTCGGATATAGGAGAATTTGCAGGGCGAATGTTTAACTTGTGGGAAAGCTTGCCTGGGAATCTCCAGACTATAGAACCATTTTGGACGCTTAGTTATGCTGATGACCCCTTATCATGGGGAGATCAAGAACAGACCAGAAATATTTATGAGCGTATGTTGTATTACTATAGAGATTAAACTCATATAGCCATTCCAGTTTATCAGGAAAGTGCCAAGAGCGTAAAATCGGAGGTTATAGCAAAGAATGGAAGATAAAAAAATATTACTTGACAATATCCATAAAATTCACACAACTGAAATGGGAATTGCTAGAATTAAAAGAAACCTAAAAATAGATGCAGCAGATGTTGTTGAATATTGCAAAAATAAGGTTCTATTAGAAAATTGTAAAATATACAGACAAGGTAAAAATTGGTATTGTGAGGTAGAAAACATCAAAATTACGATCAACTCATATAGTTATACAATTATTACCGCACATATTGTTAAGTAAATTCGTGATCGGAGCGTGTTTCAATATGTCTATAACTACGATAAAAAATGATTATATGTCCCTTGGAGTAGTTCGCTATTTCCAATCTGACAGGTGTATCAATCATGCAATTCTGCGGAAGTTTAACCAGGGAAAGATACCCTCAGTGTACAAGGGGACACACGCCCCAAGTGCCATCTTTTGGCGGTTGGCGGCGTTAACGTCAATCGGCGTACGTCCAGTACGCCTCATTCCGTTGCCTTGCCAGCCACCAAAATACGGCACTTGGGGTCCGAAGGAGTTTTGCGCCTCAGATTTGTGATTCTGCAAGGCACTGGAACGAAGCGTACTGGACGTACGCTGAGCGACAGTAACGCAGCAGAATCGCAAATCTGAGATGCAAAACCGTGTGTCCCCTTGTACACTGAGGGTAAAGGCGGATGAATTAGTTACATTTGACTGCGGCCTGATGGAGTTAAGGGAAATAGAAGAATCCGAAATAAATTTGCCCCCAAAGGGTGAACAGCTCCTTGCAGTCATTGTGCGTCCCGAAATTGAGCCTGATTATAGATTAGAGCAGGGGCAGCGGTTTGAATTTTGCGGCTATGATTTGGTGGAGATCTCCACATGCATTAGTGCCATAACGAATTGCGGGGCCAAATTTGATTCCATTGATTATGCAGCACTGAATCCGTATGGATTAATTTCATCTTACAGAGAAGCCGTAAATACGCAGTTGGATTTGCATGAAAAATACTCGGAGGAATCTCATGCATATTGTGAGATTGTAGAGATTTGGCGTTGGTTCATAAACGGGTAATTACCCTTTATGTGATTTCACAATCGGGATTTGGATAGGGCGGTAAGTGGAATATGATCATTAAATGAAAGGAATTCTCTTATGGGAAAACTAAATGTTGATGGAACGGAAATACAAGTCTTACAGATTGAGGAAGATGATTATATCTCCTTAACCGATATGGTAAGAAAAATTAACAATGGGCCTGCCCTGATAGAAAAATGGTTACGCAACAAGAATACAATAGAATTTCTCGGCATATGGGAAGAAATGTATAATGCAGACTTCAATGCTGCCGCCTATGAAGAAATCATGCTGGAGGCAGGATTAAACCGTTTTATTATGTCGGTTAAGCAATGGGTATCCCGCACAAATTCAAAGGGGATTGTAGCAAAAGCAGGACGGTATGGCGGTACATACGCATATAAAGATATTGCGTTTGAGTTTGCAAGCTGGGTATCTCCGCAATTCAAATTATACCTTATCAAGGAATTTGAGCGGCTAAAGAAAGAAGAACAAGCTTTACTTGGATGGAGTGCTAAGAGAGAATTGGCAAAAATTAACTACCGGATACATACAGATGCCATTAAGGTTAATCTCATTCCGCCGGAACTTACGCTACAGCAGACATCTATTATTTACGCATCTGAAGCTGATGTGCTGAATATGGCATTATTTGGCATGACGGCGAAGCAATGGCGTGATAAGAATCCTGATAAAAAGGGTAATATCAGGGATTATGCGAGCATAAGTGAATTGATATGCCTGTCAAACATGGAAAACATTAATGCAGTACTGATTGAAGATGGACTGAATCAGAAAGAACGTTTAATAAAACTCAATAAAATTGCAATACATCAGATGTCAATTTTGGAAGAACAGACTACAAAAATTTTGAAGTGATTTAATTCCCCCGAATTCGGGGGAATTAAAAAAGGACAGCACCGAACGGATAATCAATCGCTTAACCTATGACCAATTGAAAAAGAAAGTGTCAGAAGAACGAAAAGAACACTTAAAATTATTAAATGTTGTAAGTAATGATGAAAATGCAATTTGGCTTATTGATTATTGGTGTGGGAAAGATATTCGAGGGCTTATACAAATGCCATTTTCAAGACATTGGATTATGCACGTAGAAGCAAGTTTGCGTATAAAAAACAAGATACATTCATAAGTGCAAATCACTTTTAACGGGAAACTGCAAAGAGCATAAAATCGGGATTTATAAATGAGAGGAAACAGAATGAGAAATCCAGAAGAAACGGTTGGAAAAATGATAGACAAAGCAAGTACAAGCTTTATCGCTTATGTGGATAATGATGGCTTTCCGATTACAAAGGCTATGCTGAAACCAAGAGCAAGAAACGGTATCAGGGAGATATGGTTTTCAACGAATACGTCATCCAATAAAGTGTCGTGTTTTCGAAAAAACAGTAAAGCGAGCGTTTACTTCATTGACAAAAGGTTTTTCAGAGGTGTTAGCTTAGTAGGAACGGTTGAAGTGTTGGAAACTGCGGAAGCCAAGGAAAGAATTTGGCGAACGGGGGATGAAATGTATTACAAGGGCGGCGTGACAGACCCGGATTATTGCGTATTAAAATTTACCGCAAGCAAAGGCAGATATTACAGCAATTTTAAGTCTGAGGATTTTTGTATCTGACTGACTGATTTCGGTTTGCCGGAAAATCACATATAAAGGGAAAGCAAGATTTAAGGAGGATAATTGATTGAGGGCAAATTCAAAGCCAGGCATTGTACTTGTAATGTATACAATTATACTCTATAGTTTTTGGAGCTTGTTAGAGCTGTATTTGAAAACAAAAATTGGAATAGACGAATTTACAAAAGAAGTGTATATTAAGTGCGTAGTCTTGCTTGTACCGGCAATACTGATTCATTTTAACTTTAGCAACGATATGTTCATCAAAAAAGAAGAGATGTATTTATTAAACAAAAAATGTTGGATAGCCGTTCCTATGATGCTGTTGTTTGCGATTTACATCATAATAAATGAGTATTTAATCAATGGTAAGCTTGAGATAAATGAATCCTTTGGAATCAACACCGTAGTAGAGGTGCTTTCTATAGCTGCTGGAGAAGAAATGGTTTTTAGGGGGCTTTTTCTGAGTGCTATTTTAAGAGATAAGAAAAAATATCTTGCTGTATTTATCAATTCCTTACTGTTTTTGGCTATTCATTTTCCAGTGTGGATTCAAAGTGGTACTTTCATATCTGCATTTACAAGTGGGGGATTTATCACTGTTTTACTATTAAGCTGTATTTTCAGCTTTGCTTTCATTAAGACGAAAAGTATTTGGACTGCCGTTTTCCTGCATTTTGGATGGGATTTCTTGCTTTTTATATTTTGATAAGATAAATTTAAACGTTATATGAATTTTAGAAAGGGAAAATAGATGATTGTTTTAATTACAGGTGCATCACACACAGGCAAGACGGCACTTGCTCAAAAATTGCTTGAAAAATATAAATACCCGTATTTATCCATAGACCATTTGAAAATGGGTTTGATTCGCAGCGGATATACCACGCTTACGGCAGAAGATGATAACGAGCTTACAGACTATATGTGGCCCATGATTCGTGAAATGATCAAAACCGCCATAGAAAATGGACAAAATCTTATTGTTGAGGGCGTCTATATTCCGTTTGACTGGGAAAAGGACTTCACAGAGGAATACCTCCATAACATTCAATACTATTGTCTTGTGATGAGCGAGCATTATATTAAAAATCATTTTTGCGATATAAAAAAATATGCAAGCACCATAGAGAAGCGTTTCGATGATGTATGGTGTACAATGGAAAGCGTTTTAGAAGATAATGCACGATTTTTGGTTCTGGCAAAAAAGCACAATGCGAATATTGTATTTATTAATGATAGGTACGAGATAGATATTGATACATTTTTTGACAAAAGATGATCTTATGAGTGCACAATAACATCAATGAAATCCGGTTTGTGGGGAAACTGAGAAGCGTATCAATGAAATTTTGGAGGAATGAAGTATGGAGAAAGATAAAAGAAAATTAACAGAAAAAGAAATAAAACGTAAAGATTGCTTTGAAAAATTAAGTTCCAAAATGCAGCAAAAAGGATATAAAAGGAAGAATATAATTATCAATACCCAGCAGGCGAAGTATTCAGGTCCTATCCTCATGCTGCCATTTATGGCTTTCGCATTTTGGATATATAATAATGTGAATGGTTTTGATTTGGACGGTATTTCCTGGGGATTTGCTGTAGCGGTCCCTCTGCTTATTGTATTTCTAATCGTTCTGCATGAGCTTATACATGGAATTACCTGGGGGCTTTTTGCAAAAAATCATTTTCAATCCATTGATTTTGGAATCATTTGGAGCAGTATTACTCCATACTGCACTTGCTCCGAACCGTTAAGAAAGTGGCAATATCTGTTGGGAATTGCTATGCCTACGTTCGTTTTAGGCGGCGGGGTTATGGCGGCTGCGGTGATGACAAATCAATTACTGCTATTTTTTCTGGCAGAATACATGCTTCTATCAGGCGGCGGGGATTTTTTGATTATACTGAAAAGTATGTTATACTACACGGATAAGCAAGAGCGTGTGTATTGCGACCATCCTTATGAGTGTGGCTTTGTCATTTTTGAGAAATAGGATCGAATAGTTTCTGAGAAAAAGAGTATGGAGGAACAAATAGATGGCCAATTCATATCAGATAATCGATGAAAAAACATGGCAAAGGGCAATGCACTGTGCGGTTTTTCGAAACAGCGTTGAGCCTGCTTTTTGCGTGACATTTACGGCAGATATTACAAATTTTAAGCGAATGGTTAAGGAAGAGGGACTATCCTTTACAATGTCTATGGTATATGCGATGTGCAAATGGCATCGAAGCGTTTCGTTACCGTTTTGTAGATGGACAGGTTTTGATTCCGGTTTCTGTACAGGCACATCATTCTTTTGTAGATGGCCTGCATATTGGGCAGTTTGTGGAACAATTGCAAAGGTTCTTGAATGAGTGGTAGGTTCCCATTTATCAGGGAATTGCGAAGCGTATCAATCAGATAGTTTGTTTTGGAGGTGGCCTTTTTATGTTTCAAAAGGCAATCATAATCGGTTGTCCAGGTGCGGGAAAAAGCACATTTGCAAGAATATTAAGTGATAAAACTCACTTACCGTTATATTATCTTGATATGTTATGGCATAAGCCTGACAGGACAACTGTTGACAGAAAGATATTTGACAAGAAATTAAAAGAAATTGTTTTAAAGGATAAATGGATTATTGACGGAAATTACGGAAGAACACTTGAAATGCGTATTCAAGCGTGTGAAGCTGTATTTTTACTGGATTTTCCGGTGGCGGAATGTTTGACCGGAGTAGATTCACGCATAGGCAAACAACGTGTAGATATGCCGTGGATAGAAACAGAATTTGATGAAGAATTTAGACAATGGATAATTGATTTCCCTAAAAATGAATTGCCAATTGTATATAAATTGCTTGACAGATACAAAAGCGAAAAAAGCATTTATATCTTTCACGCAAGAGCCGATATAGATGATTATTTATTAAAAATGTTTGGTTAAAAATTCCGGTTTAACGGGAAGCTGTGAAGAGCGTAAAATTAGAATTTGAAAGGATTCATTATCATATGGAAAAAAACGAAAAATGGCTACAATGGGCGGTTGAACTTCAAGGCTTAGCACAGGCAGGTTTATTTTATTGTAAAGATAAATATGAACTTGAAAGATATGGACGTATTAGAGAAATATCGGCAGAAATAATCAGTTATCAGTCAGAGATACCACTTGAAAAGGTAAAAGATTTATTCTGTAGTGATGTGGGATACCAAACACCTAAAATAGATACACGTGCAGCTATATTTAAAGAGGGAAAAATATTGCTTGTACATGAAGCAAATGGTACATGGGCATTGCCAGGCGGTTGGGTAGACGTAAATGTTTCTGTTGAGGAAAATGCGATAAAGGAAGTGAAAGAAGAAGCGGGACTTGATATTAGAGTTAAACGGATAATCGCAGTTCAAGACAGAGAAAAGCACAATCTGCCCATTTATGCCTATAAGGTATGTAAAATATTTATGCAATGTGAAGTGATAGGCGGCGAGTTCATTTCCAATATTGAAACTACAGGTTATGATTATTTTAATGTTGATGAATTACCTTGTCTTGCAGAAGAAAAAAATAACAGAGAACAAATAGAAATGTGTTTTAAGGCAATGAATTCAGAAACGTGGGAAGCTTTATACGATTAACTTAGATTTGAAAGGATATGGAAAAATGGCAACTTCAAAAATAAATGCAATTATCGGTAGGGATATTTATAAAGTTTGGGGCATTATGTTAGCTGTTGATAAATATGGCACATGGCGAAGTGATTTAAGTAAGACAGAAACGGTAAATGACAAACAATTTGTTGAGTATACAAAAGAGGGGTATGCGACTACGTTTACTGTTACTATGGTAGAACCATATAAGCGATGGGAGTTTGATATGGAGAATAGCAATATGAAAGGCCATTGGACTGGAGTTTTTACCTCCAAAGAAAATGAAACTCAAATCGACTTTACGGAAAATGTGATACCTAAAAAGTGGTTTATGAACCCTTTTGTAAAATCCTATTTAAAAAAGCAGCAAATGCGATTTGTTTTTGATTTAAAGAAAGCATTAGAATAACAAATTCAAGCTTATGGAGGTAACGCATGAGCAAATGAAATCATTTGATTGCCGAGAAATTAAAAAATGTCTTTGCGGAATGGATGGATAACGGACATAATAATTTCGATGATAAAAACACCATAATTTTATGTGTAGAATTAACAGACGGACTGCTGCTTTCCTATGGCACAAAGTATGAATTTTAGACTTCAGCATCCTATTTGTCAGGAAATTGCGAAGAGTATAAAACAAAGTTTGAAAAATTGAATGGAGAGTGGCAAGATGGCAACTTTTTATTTTATACGTCACGGAGAAATGGATACCACTATGGCGGGCAGAAAATTTTACAAAGACTTTGGCCATAACATGATGACATTATCCGAAAAAGGGATCGCTCAAATTCATGAAACAGCAAAGGATACAAGGCTGGCAAATATTGAATTGATCATCACATCTCCATTTGGCAGAGCAATACATAGTGCGGCCATCTTGTCGAAAGATTTAGGCGTTGAGATGTGAGTAGAACCAGATTTGCATGAATGGTTGGCAGATGGCGTCACGTATGAATATTTATCTGATGAAGAGGCCGAGCAAAATTATAAATGCCTGACAGAAAATAAGGGGTGCCATCCGACGGGGAAAGTGTGTGTATGGGAATCTGCCGGTCAAATGGAAAAACGTGTTATGTCGGTGTTGGAACGATATAGAAATTACAGTTCGGTTATTGTTGTGTGTCATGGAATATTGATGCAGTATGTGTTGGGAATAGACCATCCTCAACATGGTCAAATCGCAAAATGCATATATAAAAAAGATGGAATGATAACTTCCCGGTTATGAGGGAATTGCGAAGAGCATAAATGGAAAGCTAGCGGGGAAAAATGAAAAAAAGTTATCAGAAATGAGTTCAGAAGACAACCCTTGCGGCTGCCAGAAAAACATGTCCCGACTACAAGATGGAAATTATCCGCCAATTTGAGGGCGGCGAGACCGTTATTTCAGAATTTGTTATGAGAGGAACGCATAAGCCAGTTTGACATACTGGAAAATCGGATTTTGGATAGGGCGGTAAGAAGAAAGGAGATATAATGAAGTACCTGATAAAATATTTCATAGATTTTATAGTGTTGGTTTGCCTGTATGCTTTCGTCTTTTTCAGGAAATGGAGAGCTCAGGGCAGAGACAGACTGCTTGTCAACACCCTCATGTATGCATACCTCTCTCTGGTACTCTATTTTACTATGATGCCGGTGATTGCATCCATCCCGTTCATGCTGAACCACCCCCATGAACCCATGAATCTGGTGCCGTTTATTGACGTCTCTTTAGGGAGAGGGGACTTTTTCAGGCAGGTGTTCTTGAACATTATCATGACTCTGCCTTTCGGCTTCCTGTTTCCACTGACCCGGGGCAAAAGGGCCAAATTCGGTATAACGGTGTTTTTTTGCTTTTTGATGAGCCTGGGCATTGAGCTGTTACAGCCGTTTTTCGATCGAAACTCGGATATCACGGATCTGATCACGAATGTGATTGGCGGAGTGCTGGGCTATGGCCTTTATGTTATTTTTAAGCCGATTACCTTTTGGGTCTTGAAGTGTTTGAAAGGCAGATGACAGGCTGTTTTGCGGTAGATTCCCATTTAACGAAAAACTGCAAAAAGCGTAAAAGCGGGATTTGATGAATCATTTAAAACAATGACAGAGGGTATACGAAAATGGTGCATATAAGGAAAGCAGAAGAAACAGACCGCAATCATGTGGCTTTCTGTATTGTGGAGGGATTTGAAAAGGATTTTTCAATATTATGCAAGGATAATCAAAAAGTGGCGGATGCTATCGCAGCGGGATTGCATATGGAAAGATTTTATGTGGCGGATGTTGAGGGAGATATTGCGGGAGTGCTGGCGATTTCGGATTGCAATGGCAGAGCCGCAGGAGTAGAAAAAGTATCTTTGAAGAAACAGTTTGGGTTCTTTCAAGGAGTGATTGCTGCTTTCGTTTTGAAAGAAGAATTTGAAAAGCAGCTTGCATATCCGGTCACAACCGGATACATAGAATTTGTAGCCGTACGAAAAGAATACCGCAGACAAGGCATTGCCGCAGCTATGCTTCGGGAAAGTATGCAGCTTACAAATTATCAGGAGTTTGTGCTTGATGTTACGGATATAAATAAGAATGCAATAAAATGTTATACGAGTATCGGGTTTGAGGAATTTAAGCGTATTCCGGAAAAGCATGGGAAACAAAAAGGGTTTCAGGAGAGGATTTTTATGCGGTATTGCTGTAGATAAAAGCAGCCTGCGTGATAGATTGACCGCAGATGTAACATTAGGGATACGTTCTGCTGATATGATTGACAGAAGTGTTCAGAGAATTTCGATGTATCAAGCACTGGATACCGTGAAAATAGATACGAGCAATAGAACTGTTCGTGAGATAGCGGATGAAATTGTGGCACTTTGATGCTGTCAACTTCCAGTTGACGAATTAATATAGAGGTGAAATTGGAATAACAAGGTGTGGCCTTATATGGAGAGAAAATATTTCATAGATAATTTAAGATGGATGGCAATTCTGCTGCTGTTTCCATTCCATGCTTCGCAAATTTGGAGTGGAGGAGAGTACAGCGGATTTTATATTTGGTCACATACAAATACCGCACTCTATGTATTCTCTACTGCCGTATATCCCTGGTACATGGCTCTTTTGTTTGTGATTGCAGGCATAAGCTGTAAGTACTCGCTCCAAATAAGAACAAACAGGCAGTTTATAGGGGAACGAGTAAAAAAATTACTTGTTCCGTTTTTGTTTGGATTGCTTGTGCTTGTTCCGGTGATGACCTATGTGGCAGAAGTGTTTTTTAATGGATATACAGGTACCTATTTTCAGCAGTATGGTCTGTTTTTCACAAAGGAAACTGATTTGACGGGATATCGTGGGGGTTTTACGCCCGCACATCTTTGGTTCTTGCTGTATTTGTTTCTTGTTTCATTGACAGCAATTTTAATCTTTCTTTTGCAAAAAAAGTATTTGCCTGAATGGAAAGCTGACCATTTACCTTATTTCTGCATGATTCTTTTGTTTGTTCCGGAATGGATAGGTCAGTATATTTTGAATATAGGCGGGAAAAGTCTGGGGCAGTTTCTCATACTGTTTTTGTTCGGGTATTATATATTTTCGGAGGAAAGTATTCTGAAAAAATTGCAGAGGTACCGGTTTGCAAGCCTTTTCCTCTTCGCAATGTCAGGCGGCCTGTACACTTATTTGTACTGCCTGGAAAACATCCGAAACATAGGGATGGTCGGGCTTTACATATTTTACGGATGGACGGGAATTATTGCCCTGATTGGCGTAGGACGGTCAAAGCTGAATTTTCACAGTCGTCTCAGTGGTTATCTGACACGTGCGTCTTTTCCTGTTTACATTCTCCATATGCCAATTCTGGTTGTGGCAGGATTTTTCGTATTGAGATTGCCCATCGGTGTGGCAGGACAATTTTTGTTGATTGTGTTGATTTCGTTTGTTGCAACATTTTTAATATATGAAGTCGTAAAGAGGATTCCTGTCTTACGATTTTTTCTTGGAATAGCAGAACGGAGATTATGAAAAGTTTGGTTAAAGATTCACTTTACGGCTATTGTGAAAGGGACTGGAAATAGAACATAAAAAATATAAAAATTTTACAAAAACAGGTTGAAAATTCCAAATTTTATTGTATAATCAAGATATCATCTTTTTTCAATAGTATCTTTATTAATTTCAACGGGAATCCCGAAAATTTTCAGGCACAGGTGATTGAGAAAAAGAAAACAATCAAGTATAATGGAGGATAGTTTATGGCAAATAATTTAAAATGGTATCAGAAGCATTTTCTGTGGAGGAGACTGCGTATTAACAGGAAATATAAGGATCGCCTGTTTCGCTTCCTGTTCCGGGATAAAAAGGATCTGCTGGAATTGTACAATGCGGTAAACGGGAGTGCTTACAGCAATGCGGATGATCTGGAGATTGTGACCCTGGAGGATGCGATCTTTATGAAGATGAAGAACGATCTGTCCTTTATCATTGCGAATCAGCTCAATCTCTACGAGCATCAGAGTACTTACTCGCCGAACATGCCTTTGCGGGGGCTCTTGTACTTTTCCCGGCAGTACGAGGGGATTGTGGCACAGCACAAGGATCAGCTATACAGCTCTAAGCTTATAAAGCTGCCCACGCCGGAGTACGTCATTTTCTACAATGGAAAACAGGAGCAGGCGGATCGGGAAGAGCTGTTTCTTTCGGACGCCTTTGAGACAGGGCAGGGTTCCGGCTGTTTGGAATGCAAAGCAGTCCTTTTCAATATCAACCGGGGTCACAACCAGGAACTATTGGAAAAATGCAGACGGCTATGGGAATACTCGGAATTTATCTCAGAGGTGAGCGAGAACCTGGACCGGAATATGTCTCTCAAAGCCGCCATAATGAAAGCTGTGGATAGCTGTATTCAAAAGGGAATCCTGGAAGAGCTTCTGAGGAAAAATCAAGCGGAGGTGCTGCATATGCTGTTGACGGAATACGATGAAAAGGCCCATATGAGGGGGATATATAAAGAGGGAGAGGAAGCCGGGTATCAAAAAGGTTACAGCAAAGGGGAAGAGGACGGCTATCGGAAAGGGGAGTCCGAACTGCTGCTCAAACAGGTCCGCCAAAAGTTGGAGCGAGGAAAAAGCATCCCAGTGATTGCCGAAGAGCTGGAGACCGAAGTGGCTGTGATCGAGAAAATTGCTGAGAGGATAAACCGTAATGAGTAGTTGTTTATGATAAGTTGCAAGCTGGACATTCTATTATAGGGGCATCATGAATGGTAATTTTATTATTTAGCAGATTCCCATCTATCGAGGAATTGCAGGGAGCGTAAAACCGGTGTTTGATGCGTAGCAAAAAAGGAGTATCTATGAATGACAGACCTGCTTTAGACAGAGATTTAGACAGCAAAACATTTCGTGATTACTATTATTTGAAAGAGGAATTGGTAAGCTTTTGCCGAGAAAATGGTCTGCCCGTTTCGGGTGGAAAAATAGAACTCACAGATCGGATAGCATATTTTCTTGAAACAGGAAACATAGTGCCTGCTTCAACGGGAAGAAAAAGAGCAGCGGCAATTGATACGATTCGTGAAGATTCAAAAATTGAAGCAAACTTTGTCTGTTCGGAAAAACACAGAGCATTTTTTAGAGAACACATTGGAAATGGTTTTTCATTTCATGTGGATTTTCAAAAATGGTTAAAAAATAATACGGGCAAAACTTATAAAGAAGCGATTGCCGCTTATTATCAGATTCTTGAGGATAAGAAAAAAAGGAAAACAAAAATTGACAAGCAGTTTGAGTACAACACTTATATTCGAGATTTTTTTGCAGACAATCGAGGAAAATCCCTAGCGGAAGCAATTACATGTTGGAAATACAAAAAGCAATTACAGGGGCATAACCGCTATGAAAGAACGGACCTTAGAGCAATCGAATGATAAGGTTTTTTGTTTGCCGGAAAGCTGCGGGGAGCATTGCTTTTGAAAATATAGAATTTGAAAAGCTAGAGGAGATAGAACATCAAATCATTGCTTTTGAAGAGACCCCCTACATTGTGCTCAGAAATGTTCCAGATTAAGCCCTATGCGGACAAACTCATTTTTCTATAGGAAACTACACTATCGTCAACTTCAATCGTGTGTACTTTGCTAAGTTGACCTTTGGAAAAAATCGGATACACTTAGTAAAGTACACAATTGTTGAGAAATTTGCGTGTGGTTTAATAGAGGTGAGACAATGCTTGATGAAAAATCAATAAACGCTGTTATCAATCGTCTTTTCCCCGATGGGTGCTTTGCATGGAAAATGCCCTCTTTTATTATCAATACAGTGACCGTAATTCGGCCCAGTGGAATATTACGATTGATAAAAATGTCTCCAGAGGTCGTACAAATATTGACTA
Organism: uncultured Lachnoclostridium sp.; assembly: GCA_948330435.1. GTDB lineage: Bacteria > Bacillota > Clostridia > Lachnospirales > Lachnospiraceae > Laedolimicola. Next base: position 16,436 of record CAOJBY010000035.1, read on the forward strand.
TCCTTTTATAAAGGCATATCGTGTTGAGCCTGTTTTGGTACCCCTTGGCGAAACAAAAGGCAGCATTAACCATGTGGATGTCCGTATCTATGACCGTGACCGTACCATTTGTGATGTACTGCGGAATATAACCAAAATGGACAAAGAGATTTTTAATAAGGCAATACAAGGGTATGTGAAAGACCTGAAAAAAATATACCGAATCTTATGGCGTATGCAAAAGCGTGTAAAAGAATTGATTGGAGTGTGGCTGTGATGGCGGATGCAGCGGCATCTGTTTTGGCAAGGAAACAAAGCAGTCATGATTCATGCCATTGTCGTCATAAAAACAAGATTATTTAAATATTATCAGAGGTTTGTGATTAGCTCCCCCTCCGGAATGATTTTAAGGTGAATATTCCGGAGGACACTGTCTTTAAGGCTGTTGCGAAAGAATTGCAAACGGATTACAAAATATAAAAATTTTACAAAAATAGGTTGAAAATCCCAAATATTATAGTATAATCAAAATATCATCTTTTTTCAATAGTATCTTTATTAATTTCAACGGGAATCCCGAAAATTTTCAGGCACAGGTGATTGAGAAAAAGAAAACAATCAAGTATAATGGAGGATAGTTTATGGCAAATAATTTAAAATGGTATCAGAAGCATTTTCTGTGGAGGAGACTGCGTATTAACAGGAAATATAAGGATCGCCTGTTTCGCTTCCTGTTCCGGGATAAAAAGGATCTGCTGGAATTGTACAATGCGGTAAACGGGAGTGCTTACAGCAATGCGGATGATCTGGAGATTGTGACCCTGGAGGATGCGATCTTTATGAAGATGAAGAACGATCTGTCCTTTATCATTGCGAATCAGCTCAATCTCTACGAGCATCAGAGTACTTACTCGCCGAACATGCCTTTGCGGGGGCTCTTGTACTTTTCCCGGCAGTACGAGGGGATTGTGGCACAGCACAAGGATCAGCTATACAGCTCTAAGCTTATAAAGCTGCCCACGCCGGAGTACGTCATTTTCTACAATGGAAAACAGGAGCAGGCGGATCGGGAAGAGCTGTTTCTTTCGGACGCCTTTGAGACAGGGCAGGGTTCCGGCTGTTTGGAATGCAAAGCAGTCCTTTTCAATATCAACCGGGGTCACAACCAGGAACTATTGGAAAAATGCAGACGGCTATGGGAATACTCGGAATTTATCTCAGAGGTGAGCGAGAACCTGGACCGGAATATGTCTCTCAAAGCCGCCATAATGAAAGCTGTGGATAGCTGTATTCAAAAGGGAATCCTGGAAGAGCTTCTGAGGAAAAATCAAGCGGAGGTGCTGCATATGCTGTTGACGGAATACGATGAAAAGGCCCATATGAGGGGGATCTATAAAGAGGGAGAGGAAGCCGGGTATCAAAAAGGAAAGTTGGAGGGTTACAGCAAAGGAGAAGAGGACGGCTACGCAAAAGGCGAACGGGACGGATATCGGAAAGGGGAGTCCGATCTGTTGGTCAAGCTGGTCCGCCAAAAGCTTGAGCGAGGAAAAAGCATCCCTGTGATTGCCGAAGAGCTGGAGACCGAAGCGGCTGTGATCGAGGAGATTGGTGAGAGGATAAAAAAACATGGCCAAATCTCAGTGAGCAGGGAGGACCATACATCCGATCAAGATAGCCGATTGGTTTTCAAAAACGAGGACTAATTGGCTGCTTTCAAGCAATATAAAATTGAAATTGTGAGGATATTTGGATGCTGAAAAAATATAAGATAGGATTTGATATTTGGGGTGCGTTGCTATTTTTCACTCTTATGATACCCAATTTTATCTGGTTTGCCGTCCCTGCACCAAATGACATATTGAGGGCAGATTCGGTTACTGCGACACTTGATACAGTGGCTTCTGTATGTCAAGTGCTGATGGTCATTTCTTTATGTATATTTGTAAATCGTGAGCGAAAAAAGGTGAGACATTCACGATTAATCATTACCGTAATTATTAGTTGTCTGCTATATTTTGCAAGCTGGGCATTCTATTATATGGGCATCACGAATGGGATTGTCATATTGGGATTGACGCTTCTGCCATGCCTGGTATTTTTCTTCTTTGCTATGGATAGAAAGAATGAAATAGCGGTTCTTCCAATCTCAATTTTTACAATATGTCATTTGGTATATGGAATCGTTAATTTTATTATTTAGCAGATTCCTGTCTGTTGGGGAATTGCAGGAAGCGTAAAACAGGAAGCTATAGAGGAAATCGACTATGGACAGTCAAATACCTCGCAGCAAGCTGCGGGGTATTTGACCCTCGCGGCAGTCGCCAAATGGACATGCCAGCATGTCCGCTTGGCTCGTTGCCCGCGGGAATAAATCTGCATTTGATTCAGGTGAATATGACAGAAAAATCAAACAAACACTTCCCTATTATGACGTATTTTATAAAGAAGTCATAGAGCTGGTAAAAACTCTGCATCACTCCCCGGTAACATGGCTTGACATTGGCTGCGGAACGGGAAAGATGGGGAGTATTGCTTTTGAAACGGTAGAGCTTGAAAAGTTTGTCTTTTGCGATGCTTCCGATGAAATGATACGAATTGCAAAAGAGCGTTTCAGCCGCCCGAATGCGGAATTTTCTGTTTGTGATGTTCAAAATTTAGCCTACGCAAATGAATTCGATGTTATTACTGCGATACAGGTAAACCACTATTTACAGATGCATGAACGCAAATTAGCATTAAGGAAGTGTTATGAAGCACTAAAAGAGAATGGCGTATTCATTAGCTTTGAAAATTTTGCCCCGCTTACGGATGCGGGAAAATCAATTTATTTGGAAAAATGGAAAAGATACCAGATGAAGCAGGGAAAAAGCCCGGATGAGATCAGGAAGCATATAGATCGATATGGAAAAGACTACTTTCCGATTACATGGAAAGAGCATTTAAAGCTAATGAAGAACAGCGGATTTAAAGCTGTTGAAATATTATGGCTTTCCAATATGCAGGTTGGTTTTTGGGGAATAAAGTCAAATGGACATGTCCGCTTGGCTCGCTGCCCGCAGGAATAAGTTTCGGTTTGTTATCGTCCCCCTGCTCACTGAGGGGAGATTTTGAATGGTTTTACAGGAGAGAAAAATGCGAAAGACAGGACAGCCCTCATGGGCAAAGCGTATCTTAAAATTACTGGAGCAGGCAAGGGCGAAAGACCCGGATTTTGCAAGATTTGGGGCGTACAGCCACAAGTATAAGCTGTCACCGCCTGCCAGTGAGGAGACCATACGGGAATTTGAACAGCAGCAGGGCATCCGTCTGCCGGAAGAATATCGGGATTTTCTGATGCTGGTGGGAAATGGCGGTGCAGGCCCTTATTATGGACTTTATGGGGTGGAGACGCTCAAAAAGGAGCTTTGCGATTCCCGTGGCTCTCGTCTTTATCCAGTCCGGGAAGAGCCGGTGATCTATCCGAAGATGAGTGATGAGGACTGGGACAGGGCGGCCGATCCACAGGGCAGGCGAGAGGGGAAAGAGGTGCATCCGTACGCCGGAGTCCTCCCTATCGGCAGCCAGGGCTGCACGCTTATGACAGGGCTGGTACTTACAGGAGACTACCGGGGACAGGTGGTTTATTATGATGAGGATTACTGCGGTCAGCCGTTTTTTGTGCGGGAAAAGGGGTTCCTTAAATGGTATGAACGGTGGCTGCGGGAGGTGATTGCAGGCTACAGCGACGAGGAAATGGGATTTGGGCTGTATTTGGACGGAAATCCCGGCCAGTTGATGGAGCTGTACGAGCAGACCGAAGATCCGGAGGAAAAGACGGAGATCATAGAGAGCTGCTATAAATTCGTATCCCTGCCCGGAAAACAGAAGACATTTTTTAAGAAAGCTTGTGCACAGGAAACCGACGTGCAAGTGCGGATGAAGCTCATTAAGCTGCTGGCTCATTTCCATGTGCCGGGGATGACGAAAGAGCTTGAAAAGCTGTGGGAATGGGGAGCGTATGCGGAAGCGGTTTCCATTATCAACTATGAGGGAACCTGGGAGGTGAAAGAAGTATGGTATGAGAGGGTATTTGAGATACTGCCCAGGCTCCGGGGAGAGGGATTCCGGGATGCCTGTCATACCATCGCTATTATGAAAGATTATCCCAATGTCCATGCGGGAAGACTAAAGGATGCCCTGGCCCGAGAGGATCTGGATAATAATGGAAGAATAGCACTTTTCCACTGTATCCAGAAGCTGAAAGGAAAAGAAGAGGTGCTGGATTATTTTCTGCATTATCTGTCCAAAGAGGAAAATCCCACGCTGCTGATCTACGCCGTCTGGTGTACGGAGGGCGTGGATGATCGGCAGCTGCAGGAACTGTATGTACGGCTTATGGACAAGTACAGGACCCATGAAAATGCGGTGTTTGATTATAAAGGCAGCCAGATGGTCTTAAGGGGCGGCGGCTGCATGGGAGCAAGCAGGCCGGAGGGACAGCTTGTGAGCAATCTGATGCGGCAGTTTGACTATTTCGGCCTGGATTACCGGGGCGGCTTTAAGCTTTTGATGGATGGGGGCAGATGGAAAGCGTGGAAACAGCAGAATGGATTTCAGGGAGCATAGCGAATTTAAGAAAGAAAATGTGTGACAATTCTAAGCGGAGTTGTCACACATTTTTTTGGACGGAACCGCAGGTTGGGTGTGAATAGAGAGTGTGCAAAGATTATGCCTGTTTTTTTGGTGGAGTACCGTATGGGCAAGGATCTTGTCCGCCGTTTTGGTTCTCGTCTTAAAGAGATGGGTGGATAGACAGGAAATAGAACGCATATAAAAATGCAATTGATGGACTTGTTATTTGCTGATATATTATTCGTATAGATAATCTAAGAGGAATGGTTAAAAAATAAATTTTAATGGGATGAAAATAAGAATCTTAGAAACAAGGAAAAGCATAAGATTTCGCTTGAGGCAATGGATGTGTATTTTGCAAAGCCGAGGCTTCTGCAGAAGAAGGATACAAAAGATATGGGAGGAGATGGAAGTTGAAAAGGCATATCAATAATCCGTATAAAATGAATTGGAAAATGTATGGTTTAATTGGTGGAATATCCGTGTTAATAATGATTATTGCAGTTATTTGGAATGCTATTACTGATAGTCTTATTTCAGATATAGTCAAGAATTTGTCATTCGGATGTGTGGCATCTACACTTGTTGCTTTGCTAATTGAAGTCGGAAATATAAAAGAAAAAAATGAAAAGGCAAATAGTGTATATGATGCAGTGTATATTGATTTAAAATATCAAATAATGTGGTATTTGGAGACCTGGGCACGTTTGTGCAGTGTCGCATATAAAGATGAAGACTATCGCCAGGAAAAGCATACTTGGATTGAATGGTATGAGATAACAAAAAGCAAATTTGCAGAATGTGATCATAGCAGGCAAGCAGAATTAATGCATTTCTTTAATCAGCAGCTGATGGTTAGCATAGATGGGATTGAAAAAGCCCTTAAACAAATAAACAGCCAGCAATATGTTCTAAATATTAATGGAATATATGATGAAAACTTAAGAAACATCCTTGCAGATTATAGTTTTGAATTTTATGCAGCAAAATTAACTTTAGGAAGAGATTATGATAAAAATGATTTCAGGGGTTCATTTGATGCAATAAAGCAAGATTTAGTAAAGTACATATATAATTGGGTAGACATAAGATATTACAATTATTGTAGATTTAAACCAAATTATTTCTATGGCGATAAAACAGAGATAATCCGAGCGATGCTGGAAAGTGAGAAAAGTAATAAATAATGCAGTAAAGTAGTTATGATGACTTATGAAAGCTTGTTCTATTATTTATAGCTGCTGTGTTTTCAATTTTTGCCGAATTTGGTGATGTCATCACAGAAAATGTCGAAGCCTCCGGTTATAATATTCTTGTACATAAAGAGTAAAACTACATAAGAAAAAGGAGGACGACAAAATGTCTGCTGTCAATATCAATCAGAATCACTTCCGGAGGAATGTACCGGGATGCTGTAAGGAGGTGTAGTCATGGGCTTTTTTAACTTCTTCGGACAAGGAAATATCAATCAGGGCGTGGAGGAATACAAGGCCACTCCCGGTGCCGTCCTGTTGGATGTGCGTACCATTTCGGAATACCGGGAGGGCCATATTCCCGGCAGCAAAAATGTACCCTTGCAGCAGCTTGAAAAAGCGGCCGCCGTGGCCGGGGATAAAGATACCCCTTTGTTTGTATACTGCTACTCCGGCTCCCGCAGCCGTCAGGCAGCCGGGATACTGAAACGTATGGGATACACCAAAGTGAACAACATCGGTGGGATTGCCGCTTACGCAGGAAAGGTGGAACAATAAGATGAAAGTAGTGATTGTAGGAGGAGTAGCCGGCGGTGCGACTGCCGCAGCAAGAATCAGAAGACTGGATGAACAGGCCGAGATCCTCGTTTTTGAGCGTTCGGGGTATATTTCCTATGCGAACTGCGGCCTGCCTTATTACATCGGAGATCAGATCACGGACTCCGAAGAGCTGACCCTGCAGACCCCGGAGAGTTTTTTCTCCCGGTTCCGGGTGAAAATGAAAGTGCACCATGAGGTTACCCGCATCCATCCCGACAGGAAAACTGTTTCTGTCAAAAATCTGGAGACCGGAGAGGAATTTGAAGAGACCTACGATAAGCTGATTTTGTCTCCCGGTGCAAAGCCGGCCCGGCCCAGACTTGCCGGTGTGGATATGGACAAGGTGTTTACCCTGCGGACGGTGGAGGATACGTTCCGGATCAAGGAGTACATCAATGAACACCATCCGAAATCTGCTGTTTTGGCAGGCGGCGGCTTTATCGGCTTGGAATTGGCGGAGAATTTTCGGGAGCTTGGCATGGAGGTGACGATCGTTCAGCGTCCGAAGCAGCTTATGAATCCCTTTGATGCAGATATGGCGTCTATGATCCACGGCGAAATGCGTAAGCATGGCGTGAAGCTTGCTCTGGGCCGTACCGTGGAGGGATTTGAGGAAAAGGACGGCGGCGTGGATGTGCTGCTGAAAGATGAAGCACCTCTCCATGCCGACATGGTGGTACTGGCCATCGGCGTTGTTCCGGATACGGCTCTGGCAAAGGAAGCCGGTCTGGAGCTTGGCATAAAGGGCAGCATCGTGGTCAATGACCGGATGGAGACTTCTGTGCCTGATATTTATGCCGCAGGGGATGCGGTGCAGGTGAAGCACTATGTTACCGGCAGGGATGCTCTGATTTCCCTGGCAGGTCCCGCCAACAAGCAGGGCCGTATCATTGCCGATAATATCTGCGGCGGCGACAGCCGCTATTTAGGCAGCCAGGGCAGCTCCGTGATCAAGGTATTTCGCATGACGGCCGCTGCCACCGGTATAAATGAGACGAATGCAGGGAAAGAGGGACTGGATGTGGATAGCGTTATTCTCTCGCCTATGAGCCACGCCGGTTACTATCCCGGCGGCAGGGTGATGACGATGAAAGTGGTCTTTGAGAAAGAGACTTACCGTTTGCTGGGGGCTCAGATTGTGGGATATGAGGGCGTGGACAAGCGGATTGACGTATTGGCTACAGCCATCCATGCCGGATTGAAAGCGACCCGGCTAAAGGATCTGGATCTTGCCTATGCACCGCCTTATTCTTCCGCAAAGGATCCGGTAAATATGGCGGGATTTCTGATTGACAATATTGCCAATGGCACGCTGAAACAGTGGCGTCTGGCGGATGTCCATAAGGTGCCAAGGGACGGCAGCGTTACGCTGTTGGATGTACGAACGGCAGAAGAATTTGCGGCCGGTCATATGGAGGGATTTGTGAATATTCCGGTGGATGAGCTGAGAGATCGGCTTGGGGAGGTTGCCTGCGGTAAGCCTGTCTATGTTATCTGCCAGAGTGGGCTGCGGAGTTATATTGCCTGCCGGATTTTGGAGGGGAATGGGTATGAAGCTTATAACTTTTCTGGGGGATTTCGGTTTTATGATGCGGTGGTGAATGATCGGGCGTTGATTGAAAGGGCGTATGATTGCGGGATGGATGGGTAGGTGGTGCCAGAAAAGGAGCTGCCGGGAAATAAGACAGCAGCCATTTCTATATCCGGTGTTCGGACGATTTGCGTACATTCTGTCTGCTATGAACGGACATTGCCTTGTAGCTTACTTTAGTGGTAGGGTTTTGGGGCACTGTCCGTCCATATCAGACAGCCTGTTCGCAAATAGCCGGACACTGGATATCAGAAAAGTCTGCTGTCTTATTTCCCGGCAGATCCTTTTCTGCGGTAGGTTTTGGGAAAGAGCAGTTGGGCTATGATGGTATAGGAGTTTATGGTATAATTACTAAAATGGGAGGTTTGAAGAGGATTGACATATCCCAAGCCGGGAGGATGAGGGATAGGAGTATGGGGGAAGTGTTGGAGGAATCGTTATGGCAGGCATAAGGCTTTATTCGGGCGAGTCGCTGATTGGACAAGGACTTGTATCTTACAGGGATTTAGAAAAGCATACTTATCAATGCTGGCATGCCACAATCTATGTGACCAGCCAAAGAGTTTTCCTGAGTACTTATACGGATATTGAGCTTAAATTATCGAATATCAGGGGCTTTACCTTTGGCAGAATACTTCTCTTTTTCCCGTCTGTAACCATATATGGTCAGGCGGAGGAGACGGTAATCGGGCAGCATGGACTGGAAGAAGATGCGTATACATTTACCGGATTTCCTATAAAGAAGCTGAGAGGTTGGTTGAAGCAAGCGGGGGTTCGGGAATTATAATGCGGGAGAGAAATGATGAATCATCCTATTTATATCGCAATTGATTTGAAATCTTTTTATGCTTCCGTAGAATGTGTGGAACATAAGTTGGACCCGATGACTACCAATCTGGTGGTGGCGGATGTGAGCAGGACGGAAAAAACGATCTGCCTGGCCGTGTCTCCGTCTCTGAAAGCATATGGAATCTCCGGGAGAGCCAGATTGTTCGAGGTGGTGCAGAGAGTAAGGGAGATAAACGCACAGCGGAGCATGTGTGCACCGGGGAGGAGGTTCACGGGAGCGTCCCAGGATGCGGAGGAATTAAAGGAGCATCCGGAGCTTGCAGTTGATTATATTGCGGCTCCGCCCCAGATGGCACATTATATGGAATGGAGCACAAAAATATATCAGATCTATTTGAAATACGTGGCACCGGAGGACATTCATGTATATTCCATAGACGAGGTTTTTATGGATGCGGCTCCCTATCTGAAAGCAAACAATCTGTCCGTTCGGGACTTTGCCCGGAGGATTATACATGATGTGTTTGAGACAACCGGAATCACCGCAACGGCAGGGATTGGAACGAATCTATACTTGTGCAAGGTGGCCCTGGATATCGTGGCCAAGCATGTAGAGCCGGACGAGGACGGCGTTCGGATTGCAGAACTGGACGAGATGTCATACCGCAGACTGCTCTGGGCGTACCGTCCCCTCACGGACTTTTGGCGTGTGGGAGGGGGCTACGCAAAGAAGTTGGAAGCAAACGGCATGTTTACGATGGGGGATATAGCCAGATGTTCCATTGGAAAGCCGGGAGAATATCATAACGAGGATCTTCTGTATCGGCTTTTCGGGATAAATGCGGAGCTTTTGATCGATCATGCCTGGGGCTGGGAGCCGTGCACCATTGCGGATATCAAAGCGTATAAGCCAAACTCCAACAGCGTGGGCTCCGGGCAGGTGCTCCATTATCCCTATACCTTTGAACAGGCCCGCCTGATCGTGATGGAAATGGCGGATCTTCTTGCCCTGGATTTGATGGATAAGGGTCTGGTGACGGACCAGATCGTGCTTACGGTAGGATATGACAGGGAAAATCTTACGGACCCGGTAAGAAATAAGTCCTATAAAGGCCCGGTTGCGGTGGACCGCTATGGACGGCGGGTTCCAAAGCATGCCCACGGCACAGGCAATCTGGAGCATAAGACTTCACTGGCAAGGCCGATTACGGATGCGGTGCTTGCCTTATATGATAAAATAGTTGATCCAAGGCTGCTTGTAAGGCGGGTGTATCTTACGGCAAACCGGGTAGTGAGCGAGGGGGTCGGGGATAGGGAAGACGCCTTTGAGCAGTTGGATTTGTTTACGGATTATGGGGCAAGGGAGAAGAAGCGGGCAGAAGAGAAAGCGGCCCTGGAAAAAGAAAAAAGGATGCAGCAGACGATCTTGTCCATAAAGAAGAAATACGGCAAGAACGCTGTCTTAAAAGGCATGAATCTCAGGGAGGGTGCCACTACGGCGGACAGGAACAATCAGATAGGCGGGCATAAAGCCTGAGATTAAAGAAACAGACCGGAAATGTGCATAAGGATTTTCGGTACGGACACTGGATTGGCAGGGAGTTAAGGAATGAATCATGCAGACGATATGCAAAAGTATACCCTACAGGTACCCCGTAATACACACCCCTATGGGGCGGACGTACTTTGTACGTCAAGGTACAGCGACATGATGGATCTTCCCCATCATACTTCTTCAAAAAGGCCCAGAATGCCTGTGGCGGACAGGGCCGCACAGTTCTCGCCCTTTGCGGCTCTTGGCGGATATGATGCCGCCATTCAGGAGATGGGGAGGTTCACGGGGGAGAAGATAGAACTGGATGAGAGCAGCAAAGCTGTTTTGGATGAAAAATTGCGGCTGATCATGGAACGGATGCCGGAACGGCCGGAGATCACAATCACATATTTCCAACCGGATGATAAAAAAGAGGGGGGAATGTATGTGGAGGTCACTGGGTATGTGAAAAAATTGGACCCATATGGAAAGATGATTGTTATGGGGGATGGGACGCAGATCGGGATTGAGCAGATTTTGGATATTTCGGGGGAGGTTGTAAGGGGAAGCTTTTGAGAGTTGCAGTCGGAGAAAATACGAGGGAAGTGATGAGGGAGACGGCGTTAATATAAGCTGTAATCAAAATTCCGAAAACATTTTATGAATCAAAAGGGGGACACAAAAGGCTTTGTTGACATTTCCCAAAAAGCCCTCAGAAGATGAGGTGAAGTTCGCAGAATGAATAAGAATATAAAAGCCATTTTTTATGGTATTAGGTACTGTCTGCCTGGTTTTTGGCCTGTTTCTGTTAAAGAAAGGCCAAAAAGAGGATTTTGACGGATATCTTCATAAAATATGGATATGAGAGGATTTTGACGGGGTTGGAGCAGGGAAAGTTTTTTATTATCAATAAGATTGAAAACAGTCATATAGAGGGTGTATTTTCTGCTTCCAATCTGCCTAGTGTACTGGCTGAATATAATCCGGTCAGTACACTGGAGTGGTTTGATAATATAGAAGAGTGCGTAGAATCATTTAAGGAATTGAATATTTTTTAATTTGATAGTTGGATAGGAAATAAAATTTTTTGATTTTCGATTATTTAGATGTTTTTTGCATTGTAAAAATTTGTAATCTGTGTTATGATGCGATTACAGACAGGAATTTTTCCGGCAGCAAGATTCTGCTGCTGAATGTCTTTTGTCTATTTCTCCGGGTCGGAGAGGTTTTCAGCAAATAGATGGAAAGGTATATGTGAGGAGGAAGCACAGATAGTGTGTGAATTAAGGAAACACCCTATGGGCATACCTTTATGCACAAAAAACATGTGCAAATTAAGGAAACACCCTACGGGCAAGGTGAATTTGCCTGTAAGGCAAAGAGAGGGTGCCCTGGGGCATATCCCTTTATGCACAAAAAGCGTGTGTAGATCAAGGAAACACCCTACGGGTATACCTCTATGTGCAAAAAACATGCACAAATTAAGGAAAGGAGCAGGTTTATGGCAGATTTGAAACAGTATTTTCCCATGATTCAGGATCGAAAGGAGGTGTTAGCGAAGATACATGATAAGGTGGAGCTTTTGAAACTATTCTATTCCTGGACGGAAGAGCAGCAGGAGGAATTTTTGGATTTTTGTACGGGAGTAAGAGGACCGAGGATGCTCTATGACGCATTTTTTAAAGAGGTGATGAATCCGGAAAGTGCACCGGAACGGCTGAATGAATTTTTGTCATTAATTTTGGGAACCCCGGTAAGAATTCATGCGGTACTTCCCAATGATTCCACCCGCCTGGCGGATGAAAGTTCTCTTTTGATTACGGATATTGTGGTGGAGCTTAAGGACGAGAGCCTGGCGAATGTGGAAGTTCAGAAGATTGGGTATAAATTTCCGGGGGAGCGTAGTGCCTGCTACTCGGCGGATCTCTTGCTGCGGCAGTATAAGCGGGTGCGGAGCAAGAAGCGGAAAAAGTTCAGTTATCGGGATATAAAGTCTGTCTATAATATTGTATTGTTCGAATCCAGTCCGGAAGAATTTCACAAATTTCCCAATGTTTACATACATCGATCCGAGCAGAAATCCGACACAGGGATCAAGATAGAGCTTCTCCAGAAATATGTGTTCATCCCTATTGACATTTTTAAGAAAACACAGCACAATAAAAATATAACAGGGAAATTGAATGCATGGCTTATGTTTTTCAGTGCGGAGGAGCCGGAAGAGATCGTGAAGCTGATACAGGCTTATCCGCAGTTTAAACCCATGTATGAAGAGACGTATGAGATGTGCCGGAATATGGAGGAGATCATGGGACTTTTTTCAAAGGAACTGCGGGAACTGGATCGGAATACGGTGCAGTTGATGATTGATGAGATGCAGGAAGATTTGGAGCAGAAAAAGGCGGAGTTAAAGAAGCAGAAAAATGTGGCGGAAGCGGAGAGACTCCGGGCCGACAGATTGGAAGAGAGTGAACGCCAAAAGTCGGAGCAGCTAGAACAGGCTTTGCGGCGGATTGCGGAATTGGAAGAGCAGAAAGGTTAACATTCCGGGTGTCCTGTATTATACTTTTATTCATAGCATGAGTCCTCCGGTTTTAATTGTTTTTGGCAAATCAATTATACCAAACCAGACGGTACTCATGCTACTTTTATGCCAGTTGTTATTGAATTTTCAAGGTACATACGCACTTATTTATATGCGGAGTTTGAGTTATTAAAATTTTCTAAAATATAAGGATTTTTTTATCAAGCAGAACAATAGATAAATATAATGAATATAATAAATTTTTATGGAAAATAAAGAGAGTGGGAAATAAGGACAAAATGGATAAAAAGGATATAGTGTCAATTAGCGTGTATATGAAAAATAATCCGAAGTATTCACTAAAATGGATGACAGAATTAAAATGTTTTAATCCGACTGGTATGAAATTAGATCATTATAAGAAAGGAAGATCTGTAAAGTATAAAGAAGATGTTTATAATAAAGAACTAAAACAGAAAATTTTAGATGATGAATATAGGATCCAAATAGACGACTTAAATAATAGTGTTGAATGTTTTGTAAGTGATTATTCTGAGAATGTCGTAATTGCAACGGCAAACTTAGAATATGATATTTATTATCTGAATGAAAAAAGTATTTTATCAATTATTAGTGACATTATGGTAAATGTTGGAATCGTTGCAACGATTGAAGATTTAACAGATTGGTTTTTGCAAAATACAAATGATGTATCAGATTATAAGGTTTATCAAAAGTCTTTGGCAGGAATTCCTCTTGTTGAAGATCCTTATGTAAGGGGGAAAAAGATAATTGATGTGGAAAAGCTACCAGGGTATGGACAGCAAATAGGGAGCATCTGGGTCGGTGCGGCATGGAAGATGTGGTTTGGCAGGCCCTATTATGAATTTGTACCCAGGGAATGTATAGAGAGGTTTCAGGAATGCTACAGCAATGAAAAAATTTCCGATGACTGCTATTGCATTACGCTCTACAAAGATTTGAATGAGTATAGTAAACCAGAAAACAGGAAAAGGCAATGGAAATTTAAAGAAGCAATCAATTTTCCAGCGGTAGTGAAAAAGCTAAAGGAAAGAGAAAAGAACAGAGAAAAGAATCCAAGTATAGAGATTAAGAGTGGAAATTTTGAGCATGGGGGGATGAAACAATTTTGGTACTATGTGGATAGTGACAATAATCTTGTAAAGAAGAGTAATGCAGTAAAAATAAAAATACACGAATATGACAGAGCAGGATACATAATATGGAGAGGTGAGCTGGAAATCTAAGAAAGGTGGACTGTTATGGGAAAAATCATAAATTGTTTTGGATGTAAGACAACTTGGTTTGCAATAAAGGGAGCAGATGTTAATACGATTTTATCCAATAGCCCCAATCTAAAAAATCCGAAGAAAACGGAATGGAGAAAGGGGTTATTGGAAATGCATAATTCGTTTTTTGATAAGGCCTTTTTGTCCGGAGAGTATGAGGGATGGAGTTTTCTGATTGGTTTAGGCTTATGTGGTCCGGAGGAACCGGATAAAATAGTGAAATCACTATTAACATACGGAGCCTTTGCCGAAGAGGTATGCTATTTCTCTTCCTATCGGGTATCAGAGGCCCATGCCTTTGGAAAAGCGGTTCATGGAAAAGTTGTCAGATTGTATAGCTATCTGGGTGATCAGGGTAATGTTTATGAAAATATGGGAGAAAAGACAGAAGCGGAGAAAGAATTGGGCCTGAATTTCCCAAGAGAAGATGAAGAAGTTTTTGAAGACGATTTTGATGTGATAGATGAAGAGGATGTTTTCAGGCTTGCGGGGAAATTGTCCTTGTCTCCTGACAAATTAATTGGCATGGAGGAACAGGAGTGCATAATAGCAGATATTATTTAATCTGCGTTAGAAAGCCCATTTATCTGGCTATATCAGAAAGTATGATATATAATAAGGCTGATAATAAAAACTTACTCTAATTGGGAGGGGCCATGTTTGCAAAGAAAGAAAAGCCAAAATTTGAAATACGCCCATTATACTCCATCCGTGAGGAACTGGAACTGATCAGAGAATTTTGCTGGCAGTCCAAACTAGAGGCAGGCAAAATCTACACAGAGGAAGAAATAGACGCAGTAGAAAAACGACTGAACTTTGAGCTGCCCCTGCCCCTTAGAGAACTTTATCTGGTTCTGGGCGACTATATGTGCGATAAGAAAGACACCTATTTCTGCCGCCCGGAGGAACTCCACTGGAGTGGGGGATACCTGTTGGTGACAGCTATGGAAAGAACCAATCGGGGATGGGGGATTTACCGAAAAGACCCCTATCTATCCGTTTATAACTGGCAGCGAAGCGGGGTGAACATATACGGCGAAGAGCAGGAGAAAAAGCCAAAATCAGAGGTGATAAGAAAAAGTGCATACAATCAGTATTTCTCGAAAACCTGCTTTTACTGGGACATTTTTATTATCCAACATGTGCTGGATAAGGTCTTGTGGGACTGGTGGAATCAGC
>CAOJBY010000036.1 GCA_948330435.1 uncultured Lachnoclostridium sp.
AAGGAAACAAGCAGCGCCTTCTCCGGCTCCTTCTTGGTGATCTCCGAGAAGTCGGAACCTGTCATATGTCTTCTGGAAGGTGTATATGGGTTATAGGTTTTAATTCCCATTACAGTTCACTCCTTTCGTTTTTGCGTTTATTGTCATGCTTTCCTGCATATATTTTTACAAAATCTACGGCTTACAGCCCCTCAAAAATCTCGATATCCGCACTCTCGGCGGTCAGCTGTACGATAGCTTTTTTCGTCTTGGCCGTCTTACCCACTACCATACCCCGTCTCTTCTTCTTTCCATCCAGGTTCATAGTGTTTACACTTTTAACCTTAGTTCCTGCGAACATCTTCTCAACGGCTTCCTTTACCTGAGACTTTGTTGCGTCTGTGTGAACCAGGAAAGTATATTTCTTTTCGCCCATAGCAGCCATACTCTTCTCAGTGATGATTGGCTTCTGGATGACATCATAATACTTCAGATCTGCCATTATGCGTACACCTCCTCGATTGTTGCTACTGCGTCCTTGGTTACGATAACCGTGTTGTACTTCAAAATATCAAATACATTGATGGTATTTGTCAGAGCCGTCTTCACATCCGGGATGTTTCTTGCGGACATTACCACGTTCTTGTCATTGTCATTCAGAACTACAAGTGCCTTGGTGGTTTTCAGGTTATCCAGAACGTTTTTGAAGTTCTTTGTCTTAATCTCGTCAAATTTCAGCTCGTCTACTACAATGAGCTTCTTCTCCTGAACTTTGGAGGTCAGAGCGGACTTGAGTGCCAGTCTCTTCTCCTTCTTGTTCAGACGAATGGTGTAGTCTCTCGGTGTGGGGGCGAATACCACTCCGCCGCCCGTCCACTGGGGTGCTCTCGTTGAACCCTGTCTTGCATGACCGGTTCCTTTTTGTCTCCAGGGCTTTCTTCCGCCGCCGGATACTTCGGAGCGGGTCTTTGCCTTCTGCGTTCCCTGACGCTTATTTGCAAGCTGTGCCACAACAGCCATGTGTACCAGGTGCTCGTTTACTTCCACACCGAATACAGCATCGTTTAAGTCCATTGTGCCAACTTCCTTACCTTCCATATTGTAAACAGATACTGTTGCCATCTGTAAGTCCTCCTTTCCGCTAAAGATTATTTGCTAACCTTTACTGTCTCTTTAATTGTAACTAAAGATTTTCTGGGTCCGGGAACCGCGCCCTTTACCAGAAGCAGGTTGTTCTCCGCATCTACGCGAACAATCTCAAGGTTCTGAACGGTCACTCTTTTGTGACCCATCTGTCCGGGCATTCCTTTTCCCTTGAATACCTTGCTGGGATCGGAACATGCACCGTTGGAACCCTGATGACGATGGAACTTAGAACCGTGGGTCATGGGTCCTCTGTGCTGTCCGTGTCTCTTGATGGCACCCTGGAAGCCCTTACCTTTGGAAATGGCGGTTGCGTCTACCTTGTCTCCTGCCTCGAAGATGTCTGCCTTAATCTCCTGTGCCAGAGCGTAGCTTTCCGCATCCTCAAGCTTCAACTCTCTTACATATCTCTTATAAGAAACGCCGGCTTTCTCAAAATGTCCCTTTAAGGGCTTATTCACCAGCTTTTCTCTCTTATCAACGAATCCTACCTGAACAGCACTGTAACCGTCATTCTCTACGGTCTTAACCTGGGTTACTACACAGGGTCCGGCCTGAAGTACGGTAACCGGTGTCAGCACGCCGTCCTCGTTGAAAATCTGTGTCATTCCAACTTTGGTTGCCAAAATTGCTTTCTTCATTTCTCTTCCTCCTTATTTCTCTACAGCGGAACGCCGGAACGTTCATTCTAGCTGAAGGACTATTTTGTTTTCATCTTAATGTCGATGTACACGCCTGCTGGCATCTCCAGTCTGGACAGTGCATCTACTGTCTTCTGGGTTGGTGTAATGATATCAATGAGCCTCTTATGAGTTCTCTGCTCGAACTGCTCTCTGGAGTCTTTGTACTTGTGTACTGCCCGCAGAATGGTAACCACCTCTTTCTTAGTGGGAAGGGGTACCGGTCCGCTTACCTGTGCTCCGTTCTTTTTTACAGTTTCGATGATCTTCTTTGCGGATGCATCCACCAGCTGATGGTCATACGCTTTCAATGTGATTCTCATTACCTGAGTTGCCATAAAAAAAGTCGCCTCCTTTTCGTACTTTTAAGACCAGTACGACAAGCGGTGACTGTACACTCTCCCGTGTGTATCCTGTTTTAAAAATTAAAAAAAATTTCCACACGTTGTTTCCACGCATAGGTGGACAGTTAATTTGTACAGTGACTTGTCGCCAGTTTCCTAACTTGACATTCGCTCCACGGAAAAACCTGCCTTGTTTTAGGCAGCAACCTCACGCTTCACAGCTATCAATGTCACAACATTTGTGATTATACAGGAACTTCAAGGGAAATGCAAGTGCTTTTTTAAAAAAATGCGAAAAAATTTCTTACAAATTGCACAAATCTTTCCGCACTTTTTTGTCTATTTTGCTATTTCAAAAGTTCTTGTAACTTTCCAATCATCTTTTCTGTCTGCTGGTTGAAATTCTCAAAAAAAACAGTTTCGCCTCTGCTTTCCTCATTTAAATAATCTATACGCAGATAATATTTTACTTTTCCCCATTTTGTTCCAGAAACATTATGAACATATGTCCCTGAAACAGCACCTATTACTAGTGTCGCAGCATCCAACATAGGGGAAGCTTCCACACTCTTTTCCCTTGTTACAGTAGAAGTTATTCCCATATAATTAATTTTTTTGACCGGAATTATATAATGTTCCGTATATGTGTTATTATAATTGTCCTGCAGAACATACAAATATAATTCTGTTAACAGCAACTCGCACACGCAGTCCGGTTTGCTGTCACCCCAAGGAACTAGCTTTGCCTGGACATGACACTGTACCTGAAAGCCATTATATTCTTTTAGGGGATCTGCACCACCGTTTTTATTTTGCTTACGGTTCCAAAACATTTTTCCTCCTGCTCCTATAGAGGGCTGCTTTACACTTCCACATTCCCTGACCGCACATCCTCAAACTCTTTTAAAATTTCTTCAGATGGCGCCTTTGTCGCAAGGCTTACCCCGACAATCAATGCCAGACTAATAACAAACCCAACAGCGAGAGAGTAAAGTCCAGTAGCCGTTCCCAATGTCTGTCCGTTCATTAATGGAAGATAATCCCAGACTAGAACAGTCAATGCGCCAGAAACAATTCCAGCTACAGCACCCGGAAGATTTGTACGCTTCCAGTAAAGAGAGAGTACAACAAGCGGTCCAAAGGCTGCTCCAAAGCCCGCCCATGCATTGGACACCAACCCCATAATACTGCTGTCCGGGTCAAGGGCAATAATATATGCCAGCACCGCCACTACCAGCACGGTAATGCGGCTGATGTTCAAAACCTTTTTGGAATCCGCTTTGGGATTCATCACCTGATGGTACAGATCCTCAGATACAGCAGAGGCTGTAACCAGAAGCTGGGAATCTGCCGTAGACATAATCGCCGCCAAGATTCCACATAGAAACAAGCCGCCGATAAAGGGCAGGGTTATATCTCGGGTAAATACCTTGGTAATCATTTCTATAAATACATTCTCTGTAGAACCTGCTCCATCTGCTCCCAGAACCACCGGATAGAGGTAGGCACGCCCAATGACACCCAGTGCACAGGCAAAAGCAAGAGACAGAGTGCACCAGACAATAGCAATCCAGCGGGATTTACGAATCTCCCTTTCATCCCGCACTGCCATAAAACGCACCAGGATATGGGGCATTCCGAAGTATCCAAAGCACCAGGCAAACTGAGAGAAAATCTCCATTCCCGTATATGCCTTGCCACCGTTGTGCATCAGGTTCAGAAAGGATTCGGATCCCCCTGCCACACCACTGGCATCCAGAAGTGAGGTCAGATTCCCACTTCCCACTAGGAACAAGGCCACGATTGGTACTGCAAGAATCCCTACCAGCATCAGCATTCCCTGGATAAAGTCTGTAACGCAGACCGCCATAAAGCCACCCATAAAAGTATACAGCAGAATTACAGCCGCACCAATGGTCAGAGCAAGCCGGTAGTCCAGACCGAACACCAGGTGGAAAAGCTTTCCTCCCGCAGCCAGAGCTGATGCCGTGTAAACCAAGAAAAATATAACTATAACCAGAGAAGACACCATCAGAAGAATTCGCTTTTTATCATGAAAACGATTCTCAAAGTAAGCCGGCAAAGTCAAAGAGTTATTGGCCCGAATAGTATACCGCCGCAATCTTCCCGAAACAAAAATCCAATTCAGAATAGTTCCCGTAAGCAGACCAATGGCAATCCATGCCTGGCCCGTACCGTAGGCATAAACCGCTCCCGGAAGCCCCATCAAAAGCCAGCCGCTCATATCGGATGCCTGTGCTGACAGGGCCGCCACCCAGCCGCCCAAACCTCTTCCGCCCAGAAAATAATCCTCGGAATTGTTGGTTCTCTTCATATAAAGTGCACCAATCACAATCATCATAATCATGTATGCCGCAAAAGCGACAACAATCCAAACTGTTGAACTCATTTCTAACACTCCTCCATTTTTTTCATCCTTTTCGATTATAACAGTAGTTTAAAAAATATACCAGATTCGGATCAAAACTTAGACTAAAGTCTATACGTTATTCTTTACAAATGCGAAAATTCCTTTAAATTTCAAGGAATTTTCATTGTACTGTTTATTGCATCCTATATTCTCAATGGAAAAGTATCAAAAATTTTGTACAATATTATTTTTATTTCTTGCGAATTTCACAGAGTAACATGGGCATTATCCGTAAGCTGTATGCTTTCAGGGAATATTCCCCATTGCAGATGCACCAATCATAGAGCAGAGCCCTCTCGCAAAGGGCGTAAAGCTTGGTAATCTCATAGGAAGACATCCGAGAGGTCAGTTCTCCTTTTTTCTGTCCTTCTGAAATAATCTCATTAAGCAGGCGATAATAGAGACGATTCTGATCCAGTAAGTGCTTCTCTCCTTTTGTAATAAGTTGAGAAGAATAGAGCGAGGCCAGAAGTTCCCTGGATACGCTGGTTTCAATCATTTCAAACAATTCCTGATTTAAGTAAATAAGCTTATCAAAACTATCTTCATCAGGCTCCATCTGTAGCTGAAGTTCTTCATATTTATCATCAAAAAGATAGGACAGGGAACTCAATAATGCATCCTTTCCATCAAAATAATGATAAAATGTTCCTTTGGAAGTCCCTGCTTCCCGAATAATCTCATCTACCGTTGTATCATCATAACCCTGCTTATAGAAGAGCTTCCAAGCTGCTGTTACAATCTTTTTCTTTGTCAATTGCTTCTTCTGCTTTGCCATAAGCCACCTCCCGCTTGACGCTGATTTTGCTTTTTAGTATAATATGAGCACTTAGTGAATGCAAGCAGAACGCACAGAGCAGAGGTTTCTATATGTGGATAGCTGATAATTGGAAAGACTACGAAGTCTTAGACACTTCAAAAGGAGAAAAACTGGAGCGATGGGGAAACTATATCCTCATAAGACCCGATCCCCAGGTTATATGGAACACCCCCCGAAATCACAAAGGATGGAGAGAAAAAAACGGTCATTACCACCGCAGCAAAAAGGGCGGTGGAGAATGGGAATTTTTCAATCTCCCCCAACAGTGGTGCATTGAATACAAGCCCCGTACTCAAGAAGCCCTCACCTTTCAACTAAAACCTTTCAGTTTTAAACATACTGGCTTGTTTCCGGAACAGGCCGCCAACTGGGATTGGTTCAGTGAAAAAATACGTTCCTGCCGACGTTCTATTAAGATCCTGAATCTTTTTGCATACACAGGAGGAGCCACCCTTGCAGCTGCAAAAGCCGGTGCTGCTGTTACTCATGTGGATGCCTCAAAGGGTATGGTTGTCTGGGCCAAGGAAAATGCACGTTCTTCAGGACTCGACGAAGCTCCCATTCGCTGGATCGTTGACGATTGTGTAAAGTTCGTGGAACGTGAAATACGCCGTGGCAATCACTATGATGCAATCATTATGGATCCTCCCTCTTATGGCAGGGGACCCAAAGGGGAAATCTGGAAGATAGAAGACTCGATTTTCCCCTTCATTCAGCTTTGCACCCAGCTTTTAAGTGATAAGCCTTTATTTTTCTTGGTAAACTCCTATACCACAGGACTGGCCCCAGCAGTATTGACATATATGCTATCTACTGCCCTGAAAGAATTTGGCGGAACCGTTGCTTCTCAGGAAATAGGACTTCCTGTGTCCTCTACAGGCCTGATCCTTCCCTGCGGAGCCAGCGGACGCTGGGAAGCCAGGTAGCCGACTTTCTTCTATGGCCAGGGTGCCGGAAGGGATATTACGAAACTACAAAAATGAAAAAGAACTGCGGCAGGGAGATTTCCATTGTTCTGCCACAGTTCTTTTTTCTTTAAATCCTTAATAGTAATAGCCACCCATGTTGTCCAATGTAGTTGCAACAGCTGCTCCCATTATTACCATCATTATGATCATGAAAGCAATCATAATTGCAAAAAAGATCAAATAAGCTTTAAAGAAATTAGATTTACTCTTCTTCTCCTTACTGCTAAAAGCCCATACAAACATCATCACAATATTTACACAGGGAATCATCATTACAAGCAGAGAAATCAGCCACTCGCCCATAGACATTGGCTCTTCCAAATTATCCTGAGGCTGCTGATACTGATACTGAAGCTGCTCCTGAATACTGGGCTGGGGCTGCTGATACTGGCCGCCACCATAAGTATTCTGCTCCTGGTTTCCTGAATTATTGTACATATCATCCATATCTCTTTCCTCCTCACACTTTTTACAAAATACCTTATAGGTTCTGCTATAGTGTATCACTTTTTCTTTTACTCTGCAACTTTTTTCAGTTCCAGGGGAAAGCCAAAACAAATCCGGTAAGCATACAAAAAAAACGTCCCCAAAAGCATCGCAATCAACAGATAAGTAAGAAATTTAGGCTTTTTATTCAGCAAATAGCGATTCACCACAAATAATGCGGCAAGTAACATCCATCCATAAACCAGCGGCTGCAACTGCCATGCCTGTTGCCAACGTCCGGACAAGACACAAAAAAAAGCCCGTGTCATTCCGCATCCCGGGCAGGGTAAATGACACACAATCATCATAGGACAAAACTGCCCAAACATCACATGTGCTGTTATATAATATATCACAATCCCCAAAAGAGCATAACGCAGTTCATACAAATCTTCTCTAAAGCGGCAAGCCCCTGCTTTCACACGTTCCATGCCTTTCCCATCACTCCCAATTGTAACAGCTTGTAATATAATGATAAAGGGACTGCCAGGTTATGGCAATCCCCCTCTCTTATTCCAATGCTTTTAATCTTATGCCTTGCCCGCACTGCCCAATACATCTTTAATCTTGTGAGCAACAACATCCTTCACATTCGCACGTGCAACGGTCAGATACTGTCTCGGATCGAAGTAATCCGGATGCTCCTGCATAACCTGACGGATACCTGCTGTCAGGCCCAGGCGAAGATCAGAGTCAATATTGATCTTGCAAACAGCGGATCTTGCCGCTTCACGAAGCTGCTCTTCCGGAACACCAATAGCATCCTTCAAAGCTCCGCCATTCTCGTTGATAATCTTTACATACTCCTGAGGAACAGAGGATGCACCGTGAAGAACAATCGGGAAGCCCGGAATTCTCTTCTCAATCTCATGAAGAATGTCAAAGCGAAGCTGGGGCTTTGTGCCTGGCTTAAACTTAAATGCACCATGGCTTGTACCAATAGCAATCGCAAGCGAGTCAACACCCGTCTTAGTTACAAACTCTTCTACTTCATCCGGCTGTGTATAGGAGGAATCCTCATCGGATACATTCACATCATCCTCGATGCCTGCCAGCTTGCCAAGCTCAGCCTCTACCACGGCACCGTGAGCGTGTGCATACTCAACAACTTTCTTTGTAATTTCAATATTCTCCTCGAAAGGATACTTGGAAGCATCAATCATAACAGAGGAGAAGCCCCCGTCTACACAGGACTTGCAGATCTCAAAATCTGCACCGTGATCCAGATGCAGAGCAATCGGGATGTTCGGATTCTCAATGATCGCTGCCTCAACCAACTTGGTCAGATAAGTATGATTCGCATACTTTCTGGCTCCTGCGGACACCTGAAGAATAATGGGGGAGTTCAATTCACCGGCTGCCTCTGTGATAGCCTGTACGATCTCCATGTTGTTCACGTTGAAAGCACCAATTGCATAGCCGCCTTCATATGCTTTCTTAAACATTTCCGTTGTTGTTACTAAAGCCATTGTCATCATCCTCACTTTTTTTCAAATTTTTAATGGTTATGGTTAGTATACTACAAATTGGAAAATTCATCAATGTAGAATTATAATTTTTTCCGAAAACCTTCTGGACTTCCGTTCCATTCTGTGATACGTTGTTTAGTAGATTATTAACGGACTTATTTCGAGCATAGCATGTAAAGGAGAATATATGGGTGGATTTTTTGGTGTCGCTTCCAAAAGCGACTGCTTATTTGACTTATTTTTCGGAGTAGATTATCATTCCCATCTGGGTACTCGGAGAGGCGGAATGGCCGTGTACGGGGAGGAAAAAGGGTTTGATCGGGCAATCCATAATATTGAGAATACACCTTTTCGAACCAAGTTCGATAAAGATATGCGGGAGATGAAAGGCTATCTTGGAATCGGATGCATCTCCGATTACGAGCCCCAACCCCTTATCGTCCGCTCCCATCACGGCACTTTTGCCATCACAACCGTAGGCCGTATCAACAATACAGAAGAAATCACAGACTTGATTTTTGACAAAGGGAATGCTCATTTTCTGGAAATGAGCGGTGGGGACATCAATCCCACAGAATTGGTAGCCGCCATCATTAATCAAAAGCTTAACTTAATAGAAGGTATTCAGTATGCTCAGGAACTTATTGACGGTTCTATGACTTTCCTGATTATGACACCTCTCGGCATTTATGCCGCCCGGGATAAAATGGGTCGTACACCGGTTGTCATTGGTCAAAAGGAAGATGCCTACTGTGTATCCTTTGAAAATTTTGCTTATCTGAATCTGGGTTATACCGATTATAAAGAATTAGGTCCCGGAGAGGTGGTTGTCCTCTCTCCCGATGGTGTAAAAACATTGGCCGCACCTGGAAAAGAGATGAAGATTTGTACTTTTCTTTGGGTATATTACGGTTACCCCTCCAGTTCCTATCAGGGAATCAGTGTAGAGCAGATGCGTTATAATTGCGGAGCAAAAATGGCCGCAAGAGATAATGTCAAGCCTGACACGGTAGCTGGTGTTCCCGATTCCGGAATCGCCCATGCCGTAGGTTATTCCAACGCTTCCGGAATTCCATTTACTCGGCCTTTTATCAAGTATACGCCTACCTGGCCTCGTTCCTTTATGCCAACGATACAAAGCAAGCGAAATCTAATTGCCAAGATGAAGCTTCTGCCAGTTCATGAGTTAATTGAAGGGAAGAGTCTGTTGCTCATTGACGACTCCATCGTTCGAGGCACACAGCTTGGTGAAACAACAGAATTTTTATACCAGAGTGGTGCAAAAGAAGTTCACATTCGACCGGCCTGCCCACCTATTCTCTATGGCTGCAAATACCTGAATTTCTCCCGTTCTTCTTCCGAGATGGATCTCATTGCCAGAAGAGTTATTGAAAAATTGGAAGATGGGCCCATAACAGATGAAATACTTCAGGAATATGCCAATCCGGAGTCCCGTAAGTATGAGCAGATGCAGGAAGAGATTCGAAAACAGTTAAACTTCACCACTCTGCGTTACAGTCGTTTAGATGACATGATAGAGGCAACCGGGCTTCCTGAAGAACAGCTCTGCACTTATTGTTGGAATGGAAAAGAATAGCACAGAAAATATTAATGTTCTTCCGGCCCTTTTACCCATTCAAAATCAAATTCCGTAAAATCACAAATACAATGATCTGCTCCTATCCGGAGCAGATCCGGATGGGTCTCTTTTGCTCCAATCCCTATAATAATTCCGGCACCGTTTTCTTTGGCATGGGTAATTGCACTTATGCTATCCTCTATTACCAGACACTCTGAGAGGGGGACTCCGATTCTTCTGGCCGCTTCCAAATGCATTTCTCCCTTATCCTTATAGTTACCGTCATCATAAACACACAGGTTCTGAGACACCCACTTTTTCAGGGGAAATACCTGAAAATAGAATTCTATGTTATCTACAATAGATGCCGTAGCCAGAGTAAATGGAATCTGCCGTTCTTTCAATATCCCAAACACATTTTCCACCCCCGCCACCAAATGCAGTTGTTCCGGATGACTTTTACAAATATCTCGGTAAATAGCTTCTTTTCGAACAGAACATTCTTTCCTCTCCTTGGCCGTCATCTTTGGGGCAATCGCCTGAATCAATGTATCGTTGCGAGGGCCTCGGAAGAAAGAATCCCCCGGCACTTCTTTTGTCCCTTTATAAAGTTCCTGATAAATTCGTCTCCAGGCTTCTTGATGAAAAAGGCTATCAAAAAACAGGGTGCCATTAAAATCAAAAAGAACTCCTCTTGCATATACCGCCGCTGACATTTCACATCCTCCTCATTTTTTATTCATTTGTTTGTCTTTTTTAAACCTTTGTGGACACTTCACACCAAAAATTGTATAATAGTTCTGGTGTATAGTCTATCAGAGCTTTTTGTGCTTTACAACCTTTAAATCACGAAAAAGGAGAATACAAATATGAAACATCCAATTCAAGAAATGATGGAACAACGCAGGAAAGGAAAAAAATGCGGCATTCCCTCTTATTGCACCGCCAACCCACTGGTACTTGAGATTATCCTAAAGCGTGCAAAGCTTTTGAACACCCCGGTGCTTATTGAGGCAACTGCCAATCAGGTAAATCAATATGGCGGCTATACCAGAATGCTTCCAAAGGATTTCTATCAGATGATAGAAAAAATGGCAGATGAGATTGGCCTTCCCAGAAACCTGATTATTTTGGGCGGTGACCACCTTGGACCTCTGACCTGGCAAAATCTCCCTGAAAAGGAAGCTATGGAAAAATCCATAGAGTTGGTATATCAATATGCCCGTGCTGGTTTTACCAAAATTCATCTGGATACCAGTATGAAAGTTGCGGATGATCCGGAAGGCCTTCTGTCCACAGAAACCATCGCCCGTCGTGGGGCCGAACTTTATAAGGCTTCCATGAAAGGCTATGAGGAATTGAAAGCCGAAAAACCGGATGCTATGCGTCCTGTCTTCATCATTGGCAGTGAGGTCCCTATTCCAGGCGGTGCACAGGAATCGGAAGACAGCCTGGCCGTTACCAGCCCTGCTGCTTTTCAGGATACCGTAGCAACCTATAAACGGATCTTTGAAGAGTCCGGTGTGGGCTGCGGATGGAAGGATGTGGTTGCTGTTGTGGTTCAGCCTGGTGTTGAGTTTGGTGATGATCAAGTATTTCTCTATAACCATAAGGCTGCTAAGGAACTTTGTACTGCACTTAAGGCTTATCCAGAGATCTGTTTCGAAGGACACTCCACCGACTATCAAAGTGCCGAATGCTTAAAGAGCATGGTTCAGGATGGCATCGCCATACTAAAGGTCGGCCCCGCCTTGACTTATGGGCTTCGGGAGGCTTTGTTCGCTCTGAGTTTTATGGAAAGGGAACTGGTTCCGGAAGAAAAACGAGCTAATTTCATTGAAACCTTAGAGCAGGTTATGTTGGCTCAGCCCGGCAATTGGCAGAAGCACTATCATGGAGATGATAAACAGCTTGCTCTGGCAAGAAAATACAGTTTCTCCGACCGTGCACGTTATTATATCGGACAGCCTGAGATAACAGAAGCTATCAGCAAGCTGTTTGCCAATCTAAAGGAATATCCGATTCCTATGAATATGTTGCATCAATATATGCCTGTTACTTATGCAAAAGTTCGGGATGGAATCATCAACCTGAATCCCAAGGAACTTGCTCTGGATGGAGTGACTAACTTTATGTTGGACTATGAATATGCAGTAACTGTGTAATTTTTCAGCTATATAGCAATAAGGGTCTGTCTTATTTCCTGACAGACCCTTATTGTTAATACATTCTACTTACTCCGCCGGGAAACCGGCCTCTTCCATATGTTCCATCACTTCTTCTATTGTATGGTTAAGACCATTCATATTCAGATAATCCATCCGATCCATATCCAATATAAAATCCCCTTCCTCCTGACGGTTTCGATAGAGTCTCACCTCCTGACGCATGTTCCCCTCTTCCCCGGAATATACGGTTAACTCATAGTCTGCAATAATAATAACGTCCAAAGCACCATCCTCATTATAGTCTTTGAAGCTGACAGCCTGGAGTTGGTTAAACTGCTCATTTCTCCGATAGTTCTCGTCCTCCACGGAAGGAAAAGAAAAAAGTTCCACCCCGTCACTGGGCTTTATGATGCTGAAAGTTACATCCTGATTTCCATAAGCACTTTTATCCGGTGCATAGGATACAAAAAACACATCACCCCATGGAGCTCCCAGATCCACGTTAAAACTCTGCTCTTCTATTCTCCAGATATCCTTAGAATACTCCACACCCACTGTATAGATATTGGACAAAAATCGGTAACCATCCCCATGCTTTTTTAAAGTTAATCTGCTGGAAGGGTAGGGCATATAATTCTCATCTCCCGGCACACAACTCAGTTCAAACGTATCATCACTTGTCTGTTTTCCACTGACGCAGGTAAAATTCATATAGTTCGTGTCTCCATGCTGCCATACCCATGCGTCTGTATCCGGCAGATAAACCCATGTAAGTTTCTGGGTCATTTTATTCAGGTCAAGTCCCAGCTTTTCTTCCAAAACTCCGTTAATCTCTTCTGTAGTCATTCTGGTACAATCTGTATAGATCTCCTCGTCCCCGGTGATTTCCAGATATGCTTTCTCCTCCTCCGGACTTAAAGGTGTAGTATCAACTCCTGCTCCCGTATAAAGTGCCTGATCCAGATCCACATCCTCTGGCCTGGTATACTCAGAAAGGAGAAAACCGTAATTACCATAGTTACTTCCCTGATTGATCCACCTGGTAAACTCCCGAAGTTCTTCATTGGTTAATTCCCGAACAGTATAATCCTGACCCTCATTCTCCGGTTCCAAAATCTCCTGCTCTCCATCATTCACTTGCTCTGATTGCCCCCGTTCTTCCTTCTCCGGAATCAGAACCTCTGGTTCTCCTTTACATCCTGCCAGAAGCAGCAGTCCGCAGGCTATTGCAATCCATAACTTTTTCAATCCTTCCATTCTTTAGCTTATCTTTCTCCTTTTTCTTACATAAGGTTTTCCATTGTCTTTCCATTTAGGCTGTTCCTGATAAATGCGTTTTTTCTGTGGGTGCTTCTTCGCCTGCACATTCTGCACACGCCTTTTTGACTGTCCACGATTCGTCGGGCTTTTTTCCAGTGATGCAGAACTTTTTTTATGGACTTTTTCAAGCTGTACGGTTGAACTCCCTTTCTGTAAATGCCTCTGGCCTACATGAGGAGAAGCTGTTCTTCTCCCTGTGCCTGTTGCTGAATAGCCCCCATGTGAAGCCTGTATACGCCGCTTCCTACGCTTCTTCCGTTTTTGGGATGCTTTTACCGCCAGGCCGATTCCTATAGCGGAAGCAACGGATGCTGACACTATGAAAAGTCCAAAAAAGAGCTTTGTCCACACATCCATATCTACAGCCCCAAGCTTTTCCTCCCAAAGCTTTGCACCTTCTTCCCAGCGAAAGTCCTCTGAAAGCCATGATTCATCTTCCTCCTGTACTCTGTCTGTGAGATCGCCGGAATTCTGCTCTTCATTAATTCTATCTGTTCCTTCAGACCTGCCTGCATTCAAAATTTTCTTAGAAATTCCCTTAATGTTAATAGTTCCTGCTTCTTGATCCGTTGGCTGCACACGGTTACCGTCCTCCTCAGAACTTCCACTTCCATAGTTACCATTTTCATTGTCACTTCCTTCACCTGGGTTAAAATTCTCATTGGAGGATCCAGGATTATTTTCCGCATCTCCGCCCGTATTGCCATTATTTATCGTTGTTCCTCCATCTCCCGTATTAACCTCACCCTCGTACATTCCATGGGCTTTATTAACCGTTTTAAAACTATTCTTTACTACCTTTACTGAAGCAGTCTTATCCGAATTCACAACTACCTTCCCTAAAGGAATCTCGGGATTTTGGGATTGATTCAGTCCTTTTCCGGAATACAGATCCTTTTTTCCGGAAATGTAGATACTCAGGA
The DNA here is from genome assembly GCA_948330435.1 of uncultured Lachnoclostridium sp. Lineage (GTDB taxonomy): Bacteria > Bacillota > Clostridia > Lachnospirales > Lachnospiraceae > Laedolimicola. The sequence goes on from CAOJBY010000036.1 coordinate 14,311, forward strand.
CTCCTGTGTCCTCCTGATAATTGTACTTCTGTACTGTTGCTCCCGAAAATCCGGCATCAAAATCAAAGGAAATATCCTCTTTTTTAAAGGTTCCCTCCCCTGTCTCTATCTGAAAGCTGAGCTGTAGGGCTACGATTTCCTCCACTGCCTCTCCCGGCAGTTCCAGGGTTGCTTCCACTTTCCCATCTACATTCGTCAGGGAAACGGTTTCCTTTTCCGTAGCCCGAACCGACAGCACAAAAGCCGTGAAACAGACAAGGGAAATTCCCAGCCAGAGAATGAGTTTTTTTGTCATTTCTTTTTCTCCTTATATTCAGCCTCTCTGTTGCCGTGTTCCCATTCTTCTGTGTCCTGTAATACACTAATTTCTGTTGCCCAGTGTAATCTCCGGAAGTGTCTGAGGTACCGTTACAAATTCCGTGTCGCTGACCAGACGCTGGCCTTCGTTGGTCAAAGCATTATCCACCCGATACAGCTCCGCACGCACCTTTTTCGGAAGAGTGTCATTCCCGGAGGGCGTAATCCAATAGATCCAGGTTCCCTCGGAAGTTTCACCCAACAGGGCATCCTTCGGATCCTCTGCCAAAATAACCTGATGTGCCGTAAGCGTTCCGTCTGCGTCCGTACCGCCTACAATGTTTCCGTTTTCATCATAGAGGACTACTACATTATAGGCCGGATTTCCCTTATAGGTTCCCGTGAATACAATAGAGCCTTTGGCAATTTTCTCATTCTGACCGTAAGAATAATCACTGCTCAGAATGCCCATAGCCTTCTGTCCTCCCTGAGCTGACAGGAACTCCACATTATCTCCTGATGGGCCGTACAGGTTAAGCTCCGCTATAGAAAGATTCTTGCCTTTCTGCCCTGTGGCCGTCAGTCTCACATAGGCCGCATCATAAGTGCAGACCCAATTGTCCTCACCGTTGGTAAAATATACCATATCCTGTCCGTCTGACAGCTTAAAGGTCCCTGTTCGAACCTCCTGGTATACCTGTCCGTCCTGGCTGACCTCAATCTTATACTCTCCTACCGTCTGTCCGCTTCCTGACGAAATGTATTCAAGGGCAGATACTTCTGTAAGTTGGTTCAGTTCCAAAAGAATATACGGATCTGCCGTCTCTGTTTTTCCGGTAAAGACTGTTGTTTTATTGCCATCAATCACTTTTGTTACTGTTGATACGGTATCGCTTTCACAGGGGCTTTGCTCTGTGCCGTTAGGCTTGGTATCCTCTGCGGATGTCATATTGGTAGAAACCGTCCATCCGCTCTTATCCTGCAGGCCGTCACCCTTTATCTTTACTGAGCCTGCCTCACAGGTCTGAGAACGGTTCATATATTTATCAATGGCTGTGACCTCATAGCGAATCACATGATTTGCCGCAAAAGCTGCCTGATCCGTAAATGTACCCGTCTGTGTAAATCCGGCTGTTTCCCTGCGTTCTTTTCCTTCCTCTACAAATACACGGGTAATCTCATAACCCTGAAGCAGATCGGAATCTCCTGTGCAGGTCATGGTCAGGGTCACTTGACTGTTGTCTGCCGAAGCCCTGGCTGTTACTACTTGCTTTCCTGTAAAGGTTTCCCCTGTTCCATGCTCCATCTCATAAACCCGAGCCGTATCATCTACATAGTAAATAGCACGTTTCTCAGGCTCAAACTGCTTCATGTAAGCCAAGGTCGCCGTATCCGGCTTCATTCCCCAACGGATGAAAAATTCACTTAGATCTTTTTCTGCCGCCGCACTTGCCAGTCGCATCAGATTCTGATCTCTTCCCCCGTCCAGAGAAAGGGCCACTCCGCCCGGCTTAGGTGCCCGGCTGACATCTCTGGCATAGCTGTCCACTCTTGCAAAGAAAAGATGTTCAAAAATTTCCTGATAGGTATCATAGGTCTTATAATTATAGTCCCGATCATAGGCCAGGTGAAGCTGCCAGTACATACCAAGCTGCGTAAATACATTGCTTGCATAGCCCTCCGTACCGGATGTTACCTTTTTAAATACCTCCGGATACTGGAACCGGACTGTGCCGTTAGTATCCCTCGCCTGAGCCAATACGGAAAAATAGTTATTGGTCACTTCCGCATGAGCATAGGCTCCCTGGTTAATCTCATGGCCAATCTCATGGGCAATTCCCCAGCCATAATACTTTCCGCTCTGATACCTTCCTCTTTCGTCTGACACCACCGGAACTCCGCCCATCATACCGGATGTCTCATTCCACTCAATACCGACATGATTTCCGGCCGCATACATGAATGCCCCTGCAAACATCTGCATGTAACGAATATTCAGATAGCGATAAGGCAGGTGATTTTTGGAAATGATACTGCTGCTCGTTCCCTCTGCAAAGGAATTTGTCAGACCCTTATGCTGATAGAACAGCGTCATCATTCCCTCCATAGCCTCCGCAGTGCTTAAAAGCTGCTCCTCCGGATTCGATCCCAAGCCTGCCAGAACCTGGCTTGCCGGAAGTGAAAACATCATTTGATCCAACTGAATATCCGTAAGATTCAAAATACATTCTTTCTCATTATAGCTATAATTCACATTTTCATTCTCAGAATCGTTGTGAAGCTCCTGATGGTTTTCGCCCAGGCTTGATACGTAGGTCCTTAGCTCTGCTACATATGCCTGAATCCTCTGGGCCTGTTCTTCCTCCGAGGTACCATACAGGCGAAGCACCGGATAGCTGCTTCCGCCGCTAACGCGAACTGCATAGGCATCTGCTTCATTGTTTCCTGTATACTGGATATAGAGAGCTCCGCCTCTTTCCTTCTCCGTAGAGCAAATCTTCGGAACAGTGATTTCATTTCTTCCGATTTTCAGGCTTGCAGAGCTGCTAAGGCTGCCAGATTCTGCATGCTGCTGGGTAAATACCAGGCTCAAATCTGTACCGGCTCCCTCTTTCTTATCCGGATGGCCTACATAAACCACCAGCTTATCATCGGCTGCCGCCGTAACCCCAAGAGGCTGCCATGCATTTAAGCCACCAACCGAAATCCCTGTATCTTTTTGGGGCGTAATATCCGGATTCACCTGAAGTACTCCGCCAAGGCCTCCTGTCTCTAAAAGCTTCTTAGCTGCATCCAGTTCTTTTTGCAGTGCATCCCGCTCCGGATGATACTCACCACTTACGGGATCTTTGGTATCCAGACGCTTCTGAAGTTCCTCAATGGTTTTAGCTGTCACATTCCCTCGGAGAGAAATATGAAGATCATCCCCATAAAGATTCATAATATCCTGCTCAATACTATCATATTCATAAAAACGGATTTCCGATATGGTAACTTTCCGAAGACCGCCATTATATCTTCCAATGCCAAGCTGTATCTTTGAAGTGCGGACCGGCTCCTTGAACTTAAGCAGATAATAATCTCTGTTATTGCTTCTTTTCTTTACCAGAGAAGCGTTTTTTACTGTCTGCTTTGTACCGTTCTCATCCCAGTACTGAACGGTAAAATAGGAATAGAGCCCCAGGTCCAAAGGTTCCGCAAAGGCTATCATTCCGAGCTCGTAGACTTTATCCAATTCTGTGATAACACCCTTATCCGCACTCGGATAGGCACCGCCATAATCCCAGTCCTCCCGATAGACATAAGAAGCATAGTTGTTGTCAAAAAGACCCAGTGCACTGTTCTTTCCTGTATCCAGACCGCTGTCTACCATATAGGCCCCGCCTCCTATGGTGGCTGTGGTAATATGGCTGCTCAGCACGCCGTTTCCATTGGAAGTATTAATCAAGCGGTAAGCCGGAAGCTTTGCATCAATCAGGCCGCTTAAGGTTTTATCCGAAGCATCCTTTGACTTCGCCCCTTCTCCCAGCTCATTAGTCGCCGTCACATACACAATATATTTTGTATTGTCTTTCAAATCATTAATCTGATAGTACAGTCCCTCAATTCCTGCAATTTTCTGGAACGAAGCTGCTCCGTCCTCTTTCCAGTATACATTGTAGCTGTCTGCATCCTCCGCCTTTTTCCAGCGCACATCGATGCTTCGATAGCCGCCCTTTACCGACAGATTGTCAGGTGCCGGAGGCTTGGAGCTGGCTTTGGGCACTACTTTTTCCTCTGTACTATAGGCACTCTTCCATTCTCCGTTTGTAGAACGTACCTTTACCGTGTACTCTGTTCCATTCTCCAGCTTGTCCTTTGCAAACTGAGCGATGGTTAGCTGAGTTGCCGCAGTTTTCTTATAATCCGTCTTTCCTCCGCTGGTGATAAACACCTCATAGCCTGTCACATTTCTGGCCGGATTCCAACTTATGGTAAAAGACTTATTTCCCGGTACTGCTTTCAGTCCAACCGGAATATCTGCGGAAGGTTCCGGAATTCGGCTTTCCATATCGTTTAAAAATTCTACCCGGGAGATCTCGGCCAACTTTGTGGATTTGGTTGTTTTCGTAATCTTTAAGGTTACATGTTTGATAACTATCTGTCCACCCAGATCAACACACAATGCTCCATTTTCATCCCACTTTGCACTGATATTTTTGTTATATTCGGGGGAACTTAAAAGCCGCAGTTCGGCTGGTGCCGAAAAGCTTGTAAACTCATATTTTTCCTCTCCATCCTTTTCATAACGGATCAGAATTTGGCCTTCCACAATTCCGTTTTCGCTGTTCCTTGGGGACTTAATTACAACACCGTCAAGTTCCACCGGTTCTGAGGCAGTAAAATCAAAATCTACCACTACCGGATTCCCTTCAGATATTGCTTCTCCCCCCTTGGACGCAAATGTTACATCTCCACTCTCTCCGTTTAATAGATCTGTCAGACTACCTTTCTGGACAACCGTGTTCTCTGCCACACTTGAAGTCACTGCCTTCTCCGGAATCATCTTTTCCAGAGAAGACTCCTGATTCTTGCTTCCCTCCATTGTGGTAAAGTAATTGAGATCCAGAAGATCTACAACACCATCGCCATTGAGGTCGCAGCTATCATTTGGCTCTCCGCTCTCAATCGTGTTTACGATCATCTCCCCATCCTTATCATCAAGGATCTGATTATTGTCTACATCTCCATAGACAATTAAGCCGGGATGATTCTTTTCCACATCCATCTGTGGAAGGCTTCCCGTATAAACCTGAACCCGATAGCCCAGATTTTTTACATCAATTTTTTGTTCATAAGTAATGTATCCCTGTCCGGATATCTTGAGATTATATGCATCCTCATTAAGCTCCGGAAAGCACAGGGATGCTTTCGGTGCTGTCTCATCTCCCTCCATCCGGACGGGAAGCGTCACCTTATTGGAGACGGAGCCACCATTCTCTCCTGTAAGCGTCACTTCAAATTGCTGTTCTCTTGACACCTCAATTCCCGAAAAGATCTGAACCTCCACCGAGCCTTTTACAGGTTTTCCCTGTGCTGTAGATGTTGTCCCATCTTTGGGATCTATTATTTTCAATACTCCTTGCTGTGGTTCTGTTTCCGTTGGTTCCGTGCTTTCCGGAACCGTCTCGTCTTCCACATCTCCATCTGTCCCTGCAGGTTCATTGTTCTCTGGCACCTGAGAATCCTGGGGCAAATTCTCTCCCCCGGAACCATCGATATTCTCCGAATCCTCCGGATTCGTTTCCTGCGGCTCTGTGGTGATTACCATTGTCTTTCCATACCTCTGATTGGTTTCTGCCAGTACGGTACTGCCTCCGGAAGAAAATACCAGTATGGCTGCCAAAATTCCTGCAAAAACTCTTGATAAATTCCCTCTCATAAATTTCCTCTTTCTTTTATGTATTTTTCCTGGTACATTGTAAATTAAATAATTGACACATTCGCTTTGGATATATTTTCGAGAGTGCAGGGTAAAAAACGCAGACGTAGTGGGGCTACGGCGAGGCTTTTTACCCTGTGCTATCGGAAATACAGACAAGCGAAAGGGGCAATTATTTAGTTTATGATGTACTAGTGCATTTTTGGTGATATGACACTATTTTATTATGAAGCTCTGCAAAATGCAACTATTTTCGACAAATTATGTAACCCGTAAACATTATACAACCTTATAAAACCGCAAAAAGAAGCGGTTGCCCTTTTCTTTTATGACAACCACTTCATTATATAAAATAATTCAACACAATTTCTTTTAAAGTGTCCTCTCCCAAACGCCGAAATCCCCAGGTATTTCCAAGCTTTTTACACATATTTCTATAGTTTCCATTGGGTGTAAGCTTTTTGTCTGACTGATTATAAGCTTTTACCTCCTCATCTATCTCTCCCATCAACTCACGGGCAGCGGTATCACAATTATGAGTGTAAATCTGGTAAAGAGGAGTATCCTCCCTGGCCAGAAAATCATCTATCCGCCGCTGAATTTCTTCCGATTCCCCCCCAGAATGTTGATAGAGGTCTTCACATAATCTCATATATTCTTCTTCTGTTTTTATATAAAGTTCTACTGCTTGTAAAATCTGTTCATATTGTTCTCTTGAAATTCCACGCCAGAGGGCCCTGTCAAAATTGCTGCATTCTTCATATTCCCCTGCCGTAAGATTGCCTGTATCCAGCAGCTCTTTCACGCAGTCCTTATCCAGAATAAACTCTTTCATCTTTCCAACGCCCTTTTTCCCAAGGAGGCATTGAAGCAGATTATACTGCATGCCGTTATAGCTGAATATACGCCCTTCCCCATCTTCATCCACCAGCATCAGAGCTCCATGGCCAAGGCCTTTCATGCCATCCAGGTTCAGCAGATAATAAATCCTGCAATCCTCATTCTCCGCCATCGGGCATTCCCTGTCAGGCATATTGCTGCGGGTTATCAGCCGATATGCCGCAAAGTTCAAAAGCAAAATCAGAATTATTCCGGATATTTTCCCTGCTTTTTTCTTTTTATTCATCTTCAGCCCTTTCTGCACCATTATAGCTGTAGGTCCACAAATTCTTAATCTGGCTCATAAGCTGACTGATATCCCAGGACTCTTTGCTTCGTATCTTGCTGTTTGGATCATTCAAAGTGATTTTTCCATCCTCATCCACTCCCGTAAGCACCAAGAAATGTCCACTGTCCGTGAAATCTCCAGGCCCTACAACGCAGATAATCGGGATACCTGCTTCCAGGGTCGCCTTGATGTGCTCTTCATCAAAAATCAGTTCTTCCGCCGTCAACCCCAACTGCGAAGCGCCCTGCGTCATCAGATCCCAGGAAGAGCCTGCCCCGGACACATAGTAGCCACTATTCTCCGCCATACGTGCGGTTTTGTAAGGATTCCAGGTACCATCTCCGCTTAACCCGCAATATACCATGGATAAGCAGGTGGGACCACATCCGGTTAAGGCAAGAAAATCATCCCCGTAATTTTCATAACCCCAGCGTTCATCCCACTGAAGAAACAGAGGAATCTCGCCTTGCTTCACCTCTCTGGAAATATCAATATCCGCATGCTTGTCCTTGTTCTTTGGATAATTTAATACAAAGTCCTTTGTTTCCGGATTCTTCTCCAAAAGCTTTAACAGGCTTTCCGGATACTCTTCCTGGGCCGACAGTTTTTCAATATCCTCTTTCTCTATCTTCTCTTCTTTTTTCTCCGGCTCTACATTCCAGTTCTTCACCAACCGCACTGCCAGTAACAATGCAACGCCCAAGAGTGCCGTTGTGCACAGCAACATTCTTCTGCGGATTTTTGCTCTGCGTTTCTTTTGAAGCTTAAGCCGTCTTTTTCTTTCCTGCTCTTTTCTTTCTCTCTCCTGGCGTTCCACCTCCAGCCTGTCCGGCCAGTCTCTGGCGGCTCCTCTTGGTCGGACTACTCTTCGAACAGGCTGCCCCGTTGTTCCCCCGGTGCCAGGCTTTTTCCTCTCCGGAGGTCTCTGCGTGCTCCTGTTTTGCCGGTTTTCTCCTACTCTGTGATCAATACGTCTTCCGGAATCCTTTCGGATCTTTCTGTCATCCTGTCTCATTGTCTTTCCCCCATATAAGACTTGGATGTAACAGTTCTCCCTTGCCGTTCCGCATCAAAAGTTGAACTGTTACAAACTAAATATTACTTATCCTTATTATTGCAGACAGGGCATGAATTTTTCTTTAGTTTTCCTTACGAAAATTAGAGTAATTTCTTACATTATACCAAAAAATTTCAAAATTTCAAAAAATATCTCCTTTACTCATTCATTGGCCGATTTACAATCCGGAAGTAGGTTCTGGTTGTAATGAAATAGACCAGTCCGTAGGCCAGGGCAAATAACAGAAAGCTTATGAGGGCCACTTTTATTAATAATGGTTTATCGTCCAGTATACTGACTTTCAACATCTGATAAACTCCTGGAAATGCAAAGGTAAGGTGAATCCCGGCAACGAAAAGCGGCAGGCCGAATACGGTAAGCATCTGGGAATTAATGCTTCGCTGAATCTCTCTTTTTGTCATGCCGATTTTCCGCATAATGGAAAATTGCTTCTGATCCTCATAGCCCTCAGATATCTGCTTGTAATACATAATCAGTGTTGCGACAAACACGAACACGCCGCTGATGGCAAATGCCAGAAACATCACTCCTCCGGCAAGGCTTTTTAATCTGGCCCACTTTTCAGCCTTAGTATAATAATTGATGTACTGATCCCCTTTTGTTTCCGACAGTCTCTGTACCCATCGACTGCATGCATCGCCTATGGCAAGCTGCCCCTCTCGATCCTCCGCCAGATTCACATCATATTCCCAGAACATCAGAACCTCATTTTTTGTGCTCCAGGCTGAAGCGTCAAAGTCTTTCCAAAATTCCGCCATATCCGGTACTACTACGGTAAGTGATTCCATCAGCATATCCGAATAATTGCCATACAGTTGAAAGGCGGAAAGCTTTGGCTCCTCTTTTACTGCTTTTTTGACTGTATATTCGCTTCCGTCCCAGCTTCGAATGCTTTTTGCCCCATTCGCTTTCTTTCCTCCGGCAATCAGAACCTCCTGGCCGCTTAATTCCTCCGAAGCATTGCAGAGCCGATTATAGTCCTTTAGAGATAAAACACGTATACAAACAAAATGCTCAAGGTATTGATTCCAGGCAGAAACATTTCCCTCCTCCGGGGCATCCTGATAGAGATCAATGCTCAGATCCAGCATATCGTTCTCAAAGGGTACATCCAGTCCAACGGCATAAGTTTCAACCGTTCCCCTTACATCTGCTTTCATCTCTCGCCATATGTTTTCTACCTCGGAACGGTAATCTGCCCCCTCACTGCTTTCCTGTACTCCTGTGGTTTCTATGATAATTCCCAGATCATACGGATAATGACCTCCTATAATCTCATCCACACCTGCATAGCATCCAATGGATGCCACCAAAGCCACCAAAATAACGGTAGAGAGAATACAGATGGACGCAAGACTTGCACCATTTCGCTTCATACGATAGGACAGGGAAGATATGGTGACAAAATGAGCCGTCTGATAATAATAGTGCTTCTTCTTTTTCAACCAGCCGCACAGAAACACCGAACCGGCAATAAAGAGAAAGTAGGTGCCAATTACCACCACACCTCCTATCAGAAGCAATTGTGTCAAGGCTTCTCTGGGATTCTCAATCCGCACTGCCCATATATATGCAGCCACAAGAAGTACCATGCCGGCGGCCGCCAATGCCCACCGGCTTTTGGGCGGGCGTTCTCCCGCTGATTCACTGTGAAGAAGTTCGATAGGATTGTTCTGATGAATCTGACGTACCATGTTCAAAAAAATCAAAAGGTAAATCCCGGCATAAAGAATGATGGCTGTCAGTATCCCTTTCCACTCAATATAAATATGGTAATTAACCTCTTCCTCCATTATATTGACCAGGCCAAGCTCCGCAATTTTTGAAAATACAACTCCAAAAAGAATGCCAGAAAAGATTACAATTCCGTAAGTCATCAAAGTTTCCCACAGCAGCACCAGAATAAGATTCCCCTTATTCATTCCAAGAATATTGTAAAGACCAAACTCTTTTTTTCGTTTTCTCATCAGGGATGAGCTGGTGTAAAACAGGAAAGGCAGAGAAAACAGTCCGATCAGAATCTCCCCGCAAAGAAGCAGTGTCGTCATAGCTTCGCCCCCGCGCAGACTGTGAACCATATCCGATGCCGTCAGAAAAGCCAGTATATAGAACACCATCACCATGACAGCTCCGGACAGCAGATAGGGATAATAAAGCTGCTTATTCTTCCTAATTCCCGTCCATGCTAGTTTTACGTAAAGCCCTCTGTTCATCCCCGATCACCACCCATCATCAATATGGTCAGGGTATCGGTTATCTTCTGATAGAGCTGCTCGTCGCTGTCCTCTCCCCGACAGATTTGATGGAATACCTCTCCATCTTTGATGAACAGGACACATTTTGCCCTGCTGGCTGCGGCAACTGAATGGGTCACCATAAGGATCGTCTGTCCATTCTCATTGACGGCTCCAAAAAGCCGCAGCAATTCATCGGACGCACGGGAGTCCAACGCTCCGGTAGGCTCATCCGCCAAAATCAAATGGGGCTTTGTTATAAGGGCCCTTGCAACAGCAGCCCGCTGCTTCTGCCCGCCGGATACTTCGTAGGGATATTTTTTCAGAAGCTCCGTGATGCCAAGCATCTTTGCGATGGGCTTTAGCCTGCGTTTCATTTCCTCATAAGGTATGTCAGCCAGTACCAGGGGAAGATAGATATTATCCTCCAGGCTAAAGGTATCCAGGAGATTAAATTCCTGAAAGACAAAGCCCAGATTATTTCTGCGGAATTTTGCAATCTGCTTTTCCGGAATCTTTGTGATATCCTTTCCGTTTAACAGCACAGAACCTCCGGTGGGCTTATCCAGTGCGGCCAGAATGTTAAGCAGGGTGGTTTTTCCGGAACCGGATTCGCCCATGATGGCCACGTATTCCCCTGCTTCTACGGAAAAATTCACGTTTCGAAGAGCCGTCACCTGATTGGATCCGAATCGTGTAGTGTAAACCTTTTTCAATCCTTTTACTTCCAAAATACTCATATTGGAATACCTCCTTGTTTCTTTTTTCAGTAACCTCAATGAACAAAAGAAGATGCCAAACCGTGTATTCCTTTATTTCCTGAGGGTATCCTTATCTTATCAAAAGACGGGAGTTCCATTCCATTTCGTCGGCTTACATTTCCCTCTGATTTCTAACATATTTGTAAGGATTGAATGTAACAGTTGAGATGGGCAGGGGATTCTGGCTTAAATCTATTTTCACCAAAGTCCCTGCTTCAACTTCTGAAGTGATCGAGATTTTAGCCCCCAAACGGTTGCAAATCTCTTTGCAGAGATACAGGCCCAGGCCGCTTGCCCGCTTGTTTCTGCGTCCGTTACTGCCGGTGTAACCTTTCTCAAAGACTCTCGGAATATCCTCTGGTGCAATGCCAATCCCCGTATCACAGATGCAAAGTGTCTTTGGTCTTTCAAAAGAGATGGTTACGGTACCCTCATTGGTATACTTAAGTGCATTGGAAAGAAGCTGTCCAATGACAAAAGAGAGCCATTTCTCATCGGATATTACCCTTTCCTCTATGGGAATATAAGCTAGTTGAAGCTTCTTCATGATAAAATCTCCCCGATACTTTCGGATATTCTCTCTCACTATCTTATCTAAATGAACGGTGCGGAACACATAATCCGTGGACTCAGATCCCATCTTAAGGTAGGTCAGCACCATCTCCACATATTGCTCAATATGAAGAAGATCGGACTTAAGTCTTTGGGCTGGCCTTAGATCTTCTGCATCCAAATTCAGGTGCATGGATGCGATCGGTGTCTTAATCTGGTGGACCCATATGGTAAAGTAATCCAACATCTCCCCATAAATATTTGAAAATCTTTCCTCCACTTCCTGCCTTTCCTCACACAGGGATTGGATGATTTTCTGATAGTCATTCCCTTCTATCGTTGTGTTTTCCGGTAATGCATCCTTAAGAATGTTTCCCTGAAGCGTCTTTAGCCCTATGCGTTTTTTGTGCTTCTTATATGCATGATACATGGAAACACCCATAAACACGAATCCAAGAAGCATGCATAGTCCCGTCGGATACAGTACAGCTCCAAGAGGCAGATGGTACAGATAAAAAGTAATTCCAAAAATGCAGACAAATGACAGTTCCAGGCATATGACTGCAAGATGCTCCCGCAAATATTGGACTGCAAATGTCATGTGGTTTCCTCCCCAATATAATAACCCTCTCCGAACTTCGTTTGAATAAAGTTCACAAGTCCATTTGTCTCCAGCTTTTTCCGAAGTCGACCTACGTTTACCGTAAGCGTGTTGTCATCAATGTAGCAGTCCGATTCCCACAAAAGATCCATCAAGTGTTCTCTGCTGACAATCTGCCCTTTATTTTCCATCAGTAAAGACAGAATTCTATGTTCGTTCTTTGTAAGATCAATGGTTCTGTCTTGATAGATCAGTGTCCCCTTATCTCGGTTCAGAAAGGCTCCCCGATGTTCCAGTACCTGTGTTCCTCCTGCAAAATCGTAGGTACGGCGAAGAAGTGCCTGTATCTTCGCAATCAAAACATCCATATCAAAGGGCTTTGCCACAAAATCATCGCCGCCCATGTTCATGGTCATGATCATATTCATATTATCAGAAGCTGAGGACAGGAAAATGATAGGAACTTTCGATACTTTGCGAAGCTCCATACACCAGTAATAACCGTCAAAAGCCGGCAGACCAATGTCCATAATCACCAGGTGGGGCTGTATCTCCGAGAATTCAGAGAGTATTTTTCGGAAATTTCGGACACCGATAATCTGCAGTTCCCATTTTGCTCCTTTGCTCTTTACTGCTTCCAGGATTCCCTGATCGTCTTCTATCATATAGATGCGGTACATCGTATGGGCTCACTCCTTGCTTTTATGTTTATCTGTTTTTAGATCCCAGTAGTTCTTAATTATTTGTATCATGCATCTATTTTTTTATACTTGTCAACTATGGTTGGATGAATTTAATAAAAATTAAGAATCCGCTACTTCCCGTTTGCACTGTTACAGTAAATCGAAAAAGAAGTTGTCGGAAAATGACGAATCCCTTACTTCCTGACAACTTCTTTTTCTGCAGCTTTAACTTTTTATTTTATGGTTTTTCTATTCCTGGGCATTCACACGAAGTGTATTGTCCTCCAGAGTTCCTCCCACCTTATATTGATATCTCTTCCCATTTACTTCAAAGATTCCCTCATGGCTTTCCGATGTCAAAGCATCTGTAATATCAATCCGAAAGACTCCATTGATATCCAAAAACAGATGATCCTCCTCCCGCACGGTGCGGCATGTGTCTGATAAATCAGTTCCCAGAATTTCCTCCTCTCCCACAAAACCGGTATAGTATGTGATTCCATCTTCCGTGCGTTTTTCCATTTCCATTGGCACTTCCCGCCCATCCTTTGTGGTCAAAATGATGATCCAGGGGGTTCCCGTTGCTGCGTAAGAAATTATGTTGCTTGAAATCAATGCCAGGGCCAATGCGGCTACGGCCACACAGCTCCTGCGTAATATCCTTGTGCTCTTTTTCTTATTATGTTCCTGTCCCATAGCTTCCACCTTTCTCAACAGTTCCACAGAAGCATGTACTTCTTTAAAGGTCTCCTGATAATATTTTCTGTTTTCCTTGTCACCTGTCATTTCCACGCCTCCTTTAATTGTTGTCTTAATTTTTCCCGTGCCCGCATTAAGCGGGTTTGAATGGCAGTTTCGGAGATGTGAAGAAGTTCTGCAATTTCTTTTATGCTGTATCCCTCATAATAGTAAAGGTAGGTAACTTCCCGGTATTTAGAAGACAATTTCTGTACGGCCTGAAACAATTCATTGCATTCCGGTTCCGAGAACTCCGGTTCTGTCTGCGTTTCCTCCAGAGAAATCACTTTCTTTCTCCAAAAGGAACGCCACAGGCTGTTGGTTTCATTTATTGTTACACGGATCAGCCATTTGCGGATATGCTCCTCATCCTTAAATTCCAAATTTCTCTCTAAGAGTTTCAGAAAAGTACTCTGAACAATGTCTTCCGCATCCTGAGGATTTTTGCAGCCACTTAAGGCAACCCGGTATACCGTGTCCAGGTATTGATGGACAATCCGTATGTACTCTGCGTCTTCCAATATCTCACCTCCGTCCTGCTGCTTTTAAAAGGCCTTTCAATATTAGAACGATTTGCAAGATGGAAATATCACATGAAATCTATAGTTCTGTAACTTTTTTAATCATATCGTCAAAAATAGCTTCTTCTATCACTTTTATGCACCGTTCCGGATTTTTCAAAATATCATTTCCCCAAAAATGAATTACGGTCCATCCCATAAACAGCAGCTTTTTATCGTTTTCCCTGTCTCGCTCCATGTTTCTTTCTATTTTCTTTATCCAATATTCAGGATTACTCCCTTTTAAAAGTCTCGGACGCAAAACCTCCCAATCTTTCCCATGAAACAGTTCTCCATCGCAAAAGATGACTATCTTATATTTTGTCAGGACAATATCCGGAGTTCCCGGCAATGCTTTGTAATTTTTTCTATAGCGATAGCCTTTGGACCATAATTCTTTTCTAAGGGCTAATTCAATGCTTGTATCTTTGCTTTTGATATGGCTCATAGCTTTATGCCGTTGCTCTTTTGTTAATACATCCATGGTCATCACCACCTGTACAGATAAAATGATATTGGGCAAATGATAGTTTGACCCTAACTTTATTTTACTTTCGGGCATAAAAAACCGCAACCCCTTGATTTCTCAAAGGATTGCGGTGCTTATTTTTATTATTTGGCTCTAATTTAAAGATTACTCAATGATTGTAGCAACCCTACCAGACCCAACAGTCCTACCACCCTCACGGATTAGGTTGGGAGAACCTTGTGTGACAAATGGCGTATTTTCGAGGTTTTCTGTCATCACATTTTATGAAAATACTGATTTTCTCTGTGTTTTCAAAATTCTTGTAGCCATTTTGTAGCCAATGCCGCTT
>CAOJBY010000037.1 GCA_948330435.1 uncultured Lachnoclostridium sp.
GGCTTTTCCATATCCGTGTTCGGACGGATATGGAAAAGCCTGTCTGCCGCTGTCCGTGTGAACTGTCTTGGCTTCGGATTTACGATTGTGGAAGTGTCAACTGCTGTGGCTTTGGATCCATCATCGTGGGGGTTGGACTTTAAAAGAAGCTATCGCTGTGGCTCCGCATCCTTTTTCGTTTGTAAGCGTGAGTGTTCCTCCATGCTTCTGGCATAGGATCTGGCTGCTGTACAGGCCCATGCCGAAGTGTGCGGTGTCTTCTGTGAGCTTTCCAAAGGGCTTGGGGCCGTCCTGGATGAGCTTTGGAGGGTAGCCGGGGCCATTGTCTGTGATGGAGATGAGTAAAAGGGATTCCTGTTGTTCCAGGCGAATTGTAAGTTTGCTTTTTGCAAATCGGGCTGCATTTCCTATGAGATTTTCTGCTATGGTCAGGAAGATTCCGTGATCTAACTCTACGGTTCCCTTGTCTGGTGCGGTGATGGTGAGATCCAGGGGACCCGCTAAAAGCTTTGCGGTGGCTTCCAGTTCGGAACGCAATATTTGATAAGTGCATTCGGTGGTTCGCACGGGCATTTGTTCTAATCGCTGTATGCTGCTCATGGCTTCTACATACTGCTCAATCCGGGCTGTGTAGGTTTCCAGCCGGTCGATGGCCTGTGGGTCTGCCGTGCCCTGCCGGAGTAATTTTATGGTGCCCTTTAGGACGGTGATTGGGTTGCGTAGATCATGGGAAAAGGCGGCATTTAATCTTTTTCGCTCTTCTGCCTGCCGCCATAGCTCCTGATTTGATTTTAATAGTTCTTCCCGCATGGTATCAAAGGCCGTGCACAGGCGGCCTAGTTCATCCTGTGAACGGACCGGCATGGAAAAGTTCAGATCGTGATTTCCTATCCGTGTGATGCCGTTTTGCAGTGCGGCAATGGGCTGTTTTAGCTTGATGTGGTAATATAAGATGCAGGACAGGGCCAGACCGCCCATTGGGATGAGGATGCAGGATGCAAGTTCAATAAGATCCAGGAGCAACAGGATGCGTTCCTGGGATGGTGTGGGTTCTTCCAGCCGGACTACGGAGCCATCTGCTATGGAAATAGACAGCCCGCCAGTGGGATAGGTGCTGCTAATGGAATTGCACGCCATTAAGACTATCCCCAACAGCAGGAGGGACAGCAGGACGCAGGAGACAGACAGGATGAGAAAGGATTTCCGAAGTCCTGCATTTTTCAGCCATTCCATCGATAACCGCACCCCCAAACCGTATCAATATAGCTGTGAAGCGTACAGGCCGCCAGCTTCGCCCGGATTTTCCGAATGTGCTCCATGATCGTGTCGCTGCTGCCCTCGCCGTCAAGCCCCCACACGCTCTCATAAATCCGTTCCCGGTCAAATACCTGGCCCGCATTCAGGGAGAGCAGCTCTACAATGTCGAATTCTTTTTTGGATAAGGCTACCGGCTCGCCGGACACCGTGACGGTCCGGGCGGAATAGTCAATGGCCAGGTCGCCAAAGAAGCTGACTGCCGCCTTATTCCTGTGACGCTGCTCCCGTCTGAGGTGTGCGGCAACTCTCGCCCCCAATTCGTCCAGGTCAAAGGGCTTGATGATGTAATCGTCCCCGCCGGCCTGAAAGCCGATGATTTTATCCGCCGACTCTACCCTTGCCGTCAGAAACAGAATGGGGCAGGCGATATGCTCCCGAATCTTCTGGCAAAGGGTCAGCCCGTCCAGATCGGGCATATTGATGTCCAGGAGAATCAGATCCGGCTGCTTTGCCAGCTTTTGCAGTGCTTCTTTTCCGCCGTAAGCGGTCAGCACTTCATACCGGGAGGAAAAGTAACTGACCATGATCTCTACGATTCCCGGTTCATCATCTACAATGAGAAGTCTCTGTTTCATTACACGTTAAACCGGAAGAGGATGACATCCCCGTCCTTTACCACGTACTCCTTGCCCTCCAGTCCCACCAGACCTTTTTCTTTGGCTGCGGAATAGGAACCGCAATCCAGGAGATCCTGATAGTTCACGACCTCTGCCCGGATAAATCCTCGCTCAAAGTCGGAATGGATCTTTCCTGCCGCCTGGGGTGCCTTGGTTCCTTTCTTGATGGTCCAGGCCCGGGTCTCCGTCTCCCCTGCCGTCAGGAAGCTTAAAAGGCCCAGAAGACTGTAGCTTGCCCGAATGAGCTTTTCAAGTCCGGATTCCTTAAGCCCTAAGTCCTCCAGGAACATGCTTTTTTCCTCGTCGTCCAGCTCCGCAATCTCCTGTTCAATCTGTGCACAGATTACAAAGACCTCATTGCCGTATTCTTTCGCAAACCGGCGGACCTCCTGTACATGGACGTTAGATGCCCCGTCGTCTGCCAGATCGTCCTCGGCCACATTTGCCGCAAAGATCACCGGCTTGGCGGTCAACAGATTGTAGCTTGCAAGCCACTCCTGCTCGTCCTCGTCCTCTGTCTCAAAGCCTGCCGCCATCTTGCCGTCCTCCAGCCATGCCTTGATGCGGTTGAGAAGCTCAAGCTCTTTTGCCAGGGTCTTGTCGTTCCGTGCACCCCGGACGGTCTTGGAGATTCTGCGTTCCAGGATCTCAATATCGGAAAAAATCAGCTCCAGATTGATGGTCTCGATGTCACGCAAGGGATCGATGCTGCCGTCCACATGAACTACGTTGCTGTCCTCAAAGCAGCGGACTACGTGGACGATGGCATCCACCTCACGGATATTTGCCAGGAACTGATTGCCCAGTCCCTCGCCCTTGGATGCTCCCTTTACCAGGCCTGCGATGTCTACGAACTCAATGACAGCCGGGGTGATTTTGGCTGAATCGTACAGGGCTGCCAAGAGTCCCAGACGCTCGTCCGGTACGGCTACCACGCCTACATTGGGATCGATGGTGCAGAATGGATAGTTGGCGGATTCGGCTCCGGCCTTGGTTAGTGAGTTGAAAAGGGTGCTTTTTCCTACGTTGGGGAGACCCACGATGCCTAGTTTCATATATTTTCACATCTCCTTGGTATTTTTATTTCAGAAAAACCTGAATGTCACGTTAGAGTGTATCATAAAAAGTGGGAAAAGTAAATTGAGAGTATATATTTGCTCAAATTTACTTTATGTAGGTGCTGTCAATTTTATTTTTTATGTCATCTGAAAATTGTATCTTTGAAAAAATATCTTTTGTTTTTTCATAAACAAGCTGATCATATTTTTCAACACCAATCTTCTTTTTCATTATCAAGAAAATGGAACATGGCGAAGCACAGAAATCCGTAATTTTCCTGTTCATCACAGTAACCGGAATCGGTAACCTTTGATTCCTTTTATCCAATCCCATAACCGTCTGTGAATTTCCAATTCCCATAGAAAAACGGTTTTTTAATGATTCCAAATCCTTTTTTCCAATCTTGTATATTTTCGCAGAGTACAGATCAATCGCTTGGGGAAGTACTTCAATCTTAGAAGATGTTGTCTTCATATTTTCAGAGGGAACAATATCTTTCATTGTAACATCACCAGCTAGACATTTTGTATAGAACAGTTCTGCCCCTTTTGGATATTTTACTCCTGCCAAATGTTGAAAATGACTTGATTCTGCCATAAACTCATAAGCTTCATAAGGCAACGTCTTGGATCTTGAATACACCACCAATATGTCACAACCAACATATCGATCATAAATTTGTGCTGCACATTGCAAATTTCTTTTTATCAAACTTTCTTTTAAAATTTTAATTTCTTGTATTCTTATTCCCATTTTTTCTTCCTAATGCACAGTAAAAAAGGGTTGCCATAGACAACCCTTTCCACATTTCAAAATAATATGCAGTTTTATCGTCGTCCGCCGACTAGCTTGTGACAAGCAAGATTTATTTTACTACTTTCTCAAGTAGGTTCCAGCCCCTACGTCTGTATGATTGCAATGATTTTTTTACATTAGCTGCATAATCTAATGGTGAACGCTCCTTATTCACATAACAAGGATAATATAATCCTTGGGCACTGAACCTCTGTTCAATCATATTATATACGATATTATCCAAAAAGTCAATGGAAATAATTGTAAATAAAGTATTTGCTCAAACCATTTGTTTTTCAACATCATATTATCATTTAGCTATTTTTCTGTCAATCAAATTTTTCTTCCCGTCATGCTATCCTCTCAGCTTCTCCGCAAAATCCGCCATAGCCTCGGAAATCTTAATCTCCTGCGGACAGACCGCCTCGCAGCTTCTGCACCCCACACATGCCCCCGGCTTTTTCTCCTCCGGCTCCGCCGAGAGTGCCATGGGAGCAAGGAAACCTCCTCCCGTAAAGCAATGCTCATTGTACAGGCCAAGAAGCTTCGGAATGTCCAGCTCCTGTGGACAGTGGCTGACGCAATAATGACAGGCCGTACAGGGCAGCGTCCCTCCGAGAAGACCGTCGGCAATCTTAAGAAGCGTCTCCATCTCCTGCTCACTCAAAGGCTTCTCGGTCTCAAACGTATGTACATTCTCCTTAAGCTGTGTCAAATCCGACATGCCGGAAAGAATCATGGTCACCTCCGGGAGCGTCTGCAGGAAACGAAATGCCCAGGCCGGGATCTTTTCCTCCGGACGAAGAGCCAGAAGCTTTCCCTCGTCATCATCCGAAAGCTTCGCAAGTCTTCCTCCCCGCAAAGGCTCCATCACCCACACCGGAAGCTTCCACTCTTTCAAAAGCTCAACCTTGCCCCTAGCATTCTGGAAATTCCAATCCAGGTAGTTAAGCTGAATCTGGCAGAATTCCATCTCACTTCCATAGGCATCCAAAAAACGTTTCATAACCTCCACACTTCCATGGGCGGAAAATCCCAGATGCCGGATACGTCCCTTTCTCTTCTGCTCCACCAGATAATCAAAAATCCCGTACTTCCGATCCAGATAAGCGTCAATATTCATCTCACACACATTGTGAAACAGATAAAAATCAAAATACTCCACACCACATTTTTCAAGCTGCTTTTCAAAAATCTCCTCCACCTTATCCATATTCGACAGGTCATATCCCGGAAACTTTGTAGCCAGGTAATACTTCTCCCTGGGATATTGAGACAATACCTTTCCCATCACAAGCTCCGAATTGCCATTGTGATAGCCCCAGGCCGTGTCATAATAATTAATCCCCTGCTCCATGGCATAATCCACCATCTCCTTTGCAGCAGTCTCATCAATCCTGGCATCATCCCCGTCCACCACAGGCAGACGCATGGCTCCCATACCGAGAGCGGACAGCTTCATATCCTGAAAATCCCTGTAAACCATAACCATATTCCCCTTTCCAAGTATTTGACTTCTTGTCATAGTCTCTGTTATAATCATAACATCAGTTAAACTGTAATAACATTATAAAACTTAAAGTTAACTTTAAGTCAAGAGAAATCGACTAAACACCATACAAAAAACGGCTTAACAATAATGGTTTGGACGGGCGGCGGCAGTGGGGGCGGGCGGAATTTTCCGATATCAGGTGTCCGGCTGTTCACAAACATGCTGTCTGACTTGGGCGGACATTATCGGAACAGAAACAGTTTTCTCAAAAGCTTCAAGATAATGTACGACCAAGGCAGACCGTATGTACGTGAACCGTCCGAACACCGATATGGAAAATTCCGCTCGCCCCCACTGCCGCCGTCCGTCCAAACCGTTACGTTTTCCAATCATTTACGAGGTATCACCATGTTTTACACCGTAGGAGAAATCGCAAAAAAACTAAACATTCCGCCCTCCACCTTACGCTACTACGACAAAGAGGGCCTGCTGCCCTTTGTAGAGCGTTCCAGCGGCGGCATCCGCATGTTCAGCGACAGAGACTTCGAATCCCTGTCCGTCATTGAATGTCTGAAAAAAACCGGAATGTCCATCAAAGATATCAAGCAATTCATGGAATGGTGCGAAGAGGGCGATTCCACTATCCCCAAACGGCTATCCCTGTTCCGCCATCAAAAAGAACAGGTTTTATCCCAGATAGCCCAACTCCAGGAAACCCTGGCAATCCTGGACTACAAACAATGGTACTATGAAACCGCCCAAAAAGCCGGAACCTGTGCCATCCACGAAACCCTGTCCCCCTCCGACATCCCTGAACACTTTCAAGGCATCCAGCAAAAACTAAAGCAGACCCCAACCGAAGATTCCTAATCTGCTTCAAAAAAACAACTAACCCAAAATCAGAGAGATTGAAAACACAGGATATGGAAAAGTCTCCCGGCTTATTTTCCGGCTCTCCCGTCCGTCCTACATCAAAATATTCCGAAAATCATTAAACATCACAAACACCATCAGAGCCATCAAAACCATCAGCCCCACAAAGTGCACCATTCCCTCTTTCTCCGGATCAATCCCTTTCCCCCGAATCGCTTCCAAAAACAAGAACACCAATCGTCCGCCATCCAGTGCCGGTAAAGGCAAAAGATTCATAACTCCAAGATTCGCCGTAAGCAAAATAGAGATGTAAAGCATATTCAGCCAAACATAAAAAGCTCCGTCCGTTCGGCTGCTCTCATAAGTATCCCCAATGGCATTCACAATTCCCACAGGACCGGAGATATCCTCCGCCCCCACACTGCCACTAATCAGCATCCCGAGACTCTTAATCGTGGTAGAGATCCAATACTTCACCTCATAAGCACTATAGCCAATGGTCTTAAGAATATTCCCTTTCGTCCGAACTCCGGATCCACGGAAACCTAGATAGTACATCCCACTCTCCGACTGCTTGGGCGTAAGCGTCACCGTATGACGCTTCCCATCCCGTTCATAGGTCAACTCCACAGTCTTCCCCTGATTCATCTGCACATACATACTGACTTCTCTGTAAACATGAATTCGGGTATTATTCATCTTAACAATCCGATCCCCAGGCTGCATACCCGCCTGTGCCGCCGGATACCCATCCGTCAGAGCCGCCACTACCGGGGCATCATAGCCAATGCTTCCAATCACAATCAAAGACAATATAAAAGCCAGAATAAAGTTAAAAATCGGTCCGGCCGCCACTACGGAAATCCGAGTCCAGACAGACTTTGCCGCAAAGGAATCCTCCGGAATTCCGTTTACCAGCACTACCTGTCTCCTCCGGTTCTTCTCCCCGGAAAGTACATCTACAACCTCCGTCCGATCCATCATACTGCCCGGTGCATCCGTCTCCGGACTATATCCGTCTTCTCCCTCCATCATACAGGAACCTCCAAAGGGCAGGAGTTTTAAAGAATAACGGGTCTCTCCCATCTGCTTGCTTAGAATCCTCGGTCCCATACCAAGAGAAAATTCATTAACCCGAATACCTCCCCTCTTGGCCAAAAGGAAATGCCCCAGTTCATGAATAATGATAATTAAACTAAATATAATCAATGCAAGTATGATTTTCAACTTACCACCTGCTTTCAATAAATTCGTATACTGTCTGTTCCGTATTAAGAATCTCCTCCACCGTGGGATTCACCGTCACCTTATGAGCCGCCATGCTGGCTTCGATGATCTCCGGAATCTCCAGATAAGCAATCTTCCTGTCAAGAAACTTGCTCACCGCTCGCTCATTGGCCGCATTGTACACCGTAGGCATAGAACCGCCTGCCGCCGCCGCATCAAAGGCAAGCTTTAACCCTTGAAAAGTCTCCATATCCGGCTTTTCAAAAGTAATCTCCGTTAGTTTCCAGAAATCCAGACGTTCCCCGGGCAGATAACGCCGCTCCGGATAATAAAGAGCATACTGAATGGGCAGTTTCATATCCGGCGTGCCAAGCTGTGCAATCACAGCCCCGTCTACGAATTCCACCATGGAATGAATAATGCTTTTGGGCTGAACCACAATCTGAATATCCTTTGGCTCCACACCAAAGAGCCACTTGGCCTCCATCATTTCCAGACCTTTATTGACCAGAGTCGAAGAATCAATGGTAATCTTCCGTCCCATGGCCCAGTTGGGATGACGGAGGGCGTCCTCCACCTGAATATTCCGAAGTTCCTCCCGGTTTTTCCCACGGAACGGTCCGCCGGAAGCCGTAAGGAGAATTTTCTTAAGCTGCCCCCGGTTCTCTCCCTGCAGGCACTGGAAAATGGCACTATGTTCACTGTCCACGGGAAGAATCTTCACTCCCATTTCTTCTGCCAATGGTATAATCATATGCCCGGCAGTTACCAAAGTTTCCTTATTTGCCAAAGCAATATCCTTTCCGGCTTTCATGGCTTCCATGGTAGGGATAATTCCAATCATTCCCACAATGGCCGTGACCACAATCTCCGCTTCCGGACAGGTACAGACCTCCACCAGTCCCTCCATGCCGTATACGACTTTTACGTCCAGATCCCGAAGCCGCTTTCTCAAATCCAACGCACTCTCTTCACTCCAGACAGCCACAAGCCTGGGACGAAACTCTCGAACCTGTTCTTCCAGTTTTTTCACATTCGATCCTGCCGCCAGGGACACAATCTCCAGATCCCCATTTTCACGGGCAACCTCCAGAGTCTGCGTTCCAATCGAGCCGGTAGAGCCCAGTATCGCAATTTTCTTCATGTAGTATCTATTCCTTTCCTTAATCTGCCCGTTTTCTCAGGGCATATAGGTATACCTGTAGGGTGTTTCCTTAATCTGTCCATCTTTTCAGGGCATAAAGGTATACCCGTAGGGTGTTTCCTTAATCTGCCCATCTTTTCAGGGCATAAAGGTATACCTTTTACAAACTCAGCATTGCCAGAACAAATATTACCGGTGCTGTAAAAATCACACTGTCAAACCGATCGAGGATCCCTCCATGACCGGGAATCAAATGGCCATAATCCTTAATATCATGATTCCGCTTAATGGCAGAAGCCGTCAGGTCTCCAATCTGAGAAAGCACGGCCCCGGCTCCACAAAGTGCGGCACAGACACCCGCCCTTTCCGCCATAAAAAAGCTTCCGTACAGAAATCCAAGAAGTGCCGCACCCGCAACTCCTCCTATGGCACCCTCAATCGACTTCTTCGGGCTTAGCACAGGAGCCAGCTTATGTTTTCCAATCAGCATTCCCACCGCATAGGCACAGGTATCACAGCCCCAGGAGCAGATAAAAATCAGCCAATACAAAGACATTCCCATTCCGTACCCGAACAGATCAGACATCCGAACCAGGTAGAGAAAAGACAGCATGCCCGGAACATAGATGACACCGAAAAAGGCAGACATAACGTGCTCAATCCGGTATTTGGGAAATGTAAATACATAGATCCCCATAAGCAAAAGGAGGTATGCAAACAACAGCAAAGGCAGGCAGACCAGAGGACTCGGGCTCCCCAGCACATACCTGTTTACTCCCATTCCAACCAGTAGCACATAAAGAACGGAGACCATCCCTCCCAAAATCCCAAAAATTCGCCGTTCAAGCTGAAACACCCTGGCAAACTCCGTATATCCAATCACAGAGATCAGTAGTGTCAGACCAAGCAAAAACCATCCGCCCAAAATCCCGGCTGCAATCATAATCGCCAGCAATATGATTCCACTGACAAGTCTGGTAAAAAACGACTTCAACTATGCCTCCTCCTTAACCCCGCCATAACGCCTGTCACGTCCATTATAAGCCTCAATTGCTTTCATCAGTTCATCCTTTGTAAAGTCAGGCCAATGTACATCAGCAAAATAGAATTCCGTATAGGCAAGCTGCCAGAGAAGAAAGTTGGAAAGCCGCTGCTCTCCGCTCGTTCGAATCAGCAAATCCGGATCCGGAATATCCGCCGTATCCAAATAGGATGTGAAAGTTTCCTCGGAAATATCCTCCGGCTTTAATTGACCGCTTTCCTGATCCGCCGCCATTTTTTTCATGGCACGGATCATTTCGTCCCGGCTGCCGTAATTGATGGCAATCTGGAAATTCAGACCGTCATTGTTTTTCGAAGCTTCCTCAAGCTCATCAATTCGTTTTCGGATGTCCTCTGCAAGCCCTGTCTTATCCCCGATTACACGAACACGCATATGATTTTTTTCGGCAGTTTTCAGGCAGGTTTTCATGTAATTACGCAGAAGCTTCATCAATGCATCCACTTCCTCCTGGGGACGCTTCCAATTTTCGGTGGAAAAGGCATATACCGTCAGGTACTTGATCCCTATGTTCCAGGCTTCCCGGCATATGGTTTCCACATTTTTGCTTCCCTGAGCGTGACCATAGTTCCGGGGCATGCCCTTGGACTTGGCCCAGCGGCCGTTGCCGTCCAAAATAATCGCCACATGCTGCGGTATCTTCATAATATGTTGTCTCCTATTCCAGTTCCGCAAAGTCTATCCAGCACACCTTTACCTAGAAGAATTTCCGACCACAAAAGCATGTGTTCGTAAATTCTTCTGTGCACTGGACAGACTTTGCTGTCCCAGTTCCGCAGTGCCACTCGGGAAACTTCGTTTCCCTCATTCACGGGCTTCGCCCTATGAAAACAGTTATGGTCAAAATCCCCTGCCAGCAGGTGATTTTGCCCCTTCCTGTTTTCGCACTGCTCATTGCTATCGTGTACATTGCTATCGTGCAAAAATAGGGCTGTGGCAAAATCCGTATGCTTGTTTTGCCACAGCTCCCCCACTCTTTCAAACTCTTAAATCCTATACGGTCAGAATCTCCTTGGACTTCTCATCCACCGCCTTGTCGATATCGGCAATGTATTTGTCCGTCATCTTCTGCACTTTCGTCTCCAGATCTTTCTGATCATCCTCTGAAATCTCGCCTGCCTTGTTCATCTTCTTCAGACTCTCATTGGCATCCCGGCGGATGTTGCGGACAGCCACCTTGGCGGCCTCGCCCTTTTTCTTTACATCTTTCACCAGTTCTTTTCTGCGTTCCTCCGTAAGCTCCGGGAACACCAGACGGATAATGGAACCGTCATTGGTGGGGTTGATGCCGATATCGGAGGTGAGAATGGCTTTCTCAATGGCTTTTAAGAGACTCTTCTCCCATGGCTGAATCTGCAGCATCCGTGGCTCCGGCACGGAAATATTGCCCACCTGCTGCAGAGGCGTGGGTGTTCCGTAGTAGTCCACACGAATCTTATCAAGCACATGGGGATTGGCCCGGCCTGCCCGGATGCTGATAAACTCCCGCTGCATGGAGTCATAAGATTTCGTCATCTTCTCTTCATACACTTTTAATCTCTCGTCCATAGTAAATACCCTCCACTTTATACAGTTATTTTTGTTCCGGTAAAATTCCCCTTTACCGTATTGATAATACTATCTTGCTCATTCAGCCCAAATACCATCATAGGCATCTTATTCTCCATACACATAATGGACGCAGTCAGATCCATAGCTGCCAGACGTTTATCCACCACCTGGGAAATGGAGATCTCATCATACTTCTTCGCATCCGGATTCAGCTTGGGATCACTGTCATAAACCCCATCCACCGCTTTCGCCAGAAGAATCACATCGGCTTCAATCTCAATAGCCATCAGAGCCGTAGCCGTATCGGTAGAAAAATACGGATGTCCCGTACCTCCCGCAAAGAAAGAAACACATCCCCGGTTCAGATGCTTCAAAGCCTGATCCTTGGTAAACAGCTTTGCAAAACCGGCACACTCAAAGGGGGTGAACACCTCCGTATCCATCCCTACGGAACGAAAAATCTCTGATACATAAATACAGTTCATCACCGTAGCCAGCATGCCAATCTGATCCGCTTTGGTCCGGTCAATATTCTCACTGGTGCGGCCCCTCCAGAAGTTGCCGCCGCCGATGACAATCCCCACCTGAATACCGTCATCCACCAAAACCTTTACCTGCTTTGCCACCTGGGTCACAGTTACCTCGTCAAAGCCCGTATGCTTATCTCCTGCCAAGGCTTCTCCACTCAGTTTTAACAACACTCGTTTCATAAAATTGGGATCTCCTGACTTTTTCTTAACTGTCCTTGTTACAAAAATATCTTTTAACAGTATAACATATTTTCAGAAAATTTCAATCAAAGAAACAAACAATTTTCCGCTGTCCCTTTTACTCAAAATAAAGTATAATGGAGTCATTACAAAAAACATGCATTACAGGAGTACTTATGAGAAAATTCTTTTTTATCGACTATGACAATACCATTTTCAGCCATTACAGCCATTCCATTCCGAGAGGGGCTGCCGAGGCACTTCTTAAGCTTCAGAAAGCGGGCCACAAGGTTATTCTTTCCAGTGGACGGGGACTTTCGGATGAGCTTCTTCCGGATCTTCCGGAAAACTTCAAGCCCGATGGTCTTGTTGGGGCTAACGGAGCCATCGTAGTGATTGACGGTCAAAAGATCTGGGAAAATCCCATGAACGAAGAGCTTAAAAACCGATTAATTGATTATGTGCAGGAAAAAGACTATCTTCTGGTCACTTCCGCCGAGGACGAATTCTATGTCTCCAGTCTGAAGCACTATGAAGCTTCACGTTTTCGGGAGACGGAACCCCAGGTGCCCAGGGGAGATGCAGACTTCGATCTGCTTCGCTCCAAGCCCGTCTTCTCTTTCTTTATGAATGAGTCTCTGGAGATTATTGAAGCCACTCAAAACCATTTTCCGGATCTCAGGCTTTTTTATATGGGAGACGAATTGGGGGGAGCCGACGTAATTCCTGCAGAAAACGGAAAGGTCAAAGGAGTTGAACGAGTCCTTACGCACTATGGAGCCGGTTTTCAGGATGCGGCTGCCATTGGCGACAGCATGAACGACCTGGAAATGATTCAGGCTGCCGGAATCGGAATCGCCATGGGCAATGCCATGCCCGAGGTAAAAAAAGCCGCCGACTATGTGGCAAAGCACATAGACGACGGTGGTCTTGCAGATGCAATTGCATACGCATTGGACTTCTTTTCCTAAACACGGACCTATTTTTTTGTCCCAAACTTCTTACAAATCTTCACCACCACGCCGCTGAGTGCCAGAAGTGCCAGTGCATTGGGAATCACCATCAGGCCGTTAAAGAAGTCCGCAAGTTCCCATACAAGTTCTACTTTCAAGGTAGAGCCGACTACAATAAATACTACCACAATCAAAGAATACACCTTTACAGCTTTCGGTCCGAAGAGGTACTTCACATTCACCTCTCCGAAGAAATGCCAGCTCAAAATCGTAGAAAAGGCAAAGAACAGAAGACAGATTGCCACAAAAATATCTCCAAAGCCCTGAAAGCTTGTAGAAAATGCCGCCTGCGTCAGGGCGATTCCGTCCTCTCCCGTATCCATGGCCCCGGTGGTCAGCACGGAAAACACCGTCAAATTCAGCACCACAAAGGTATCAATGAACACACTGATCATCGCCGTCAGCCCCTGCTCATGTGGATTCCTGGCAGCCGCCCTTGCATGGGCATGAGGTGTGGAACCCATTCCGGCCTCATTGGAAAACAGTCCTCTTGCCACACCATAGCGGATGGCTTCCCGCACCGTAATTCCTGCCGCAGCACCTGCCACGGCCTGTGGCTGAAAGGCTCCCACGAAAATCATGCTGATCGCCCCCGGAAGTGCCGTAATATGTAACCCAATCAGAATCAGGCTTCCCACAATATAAATGCCCGCCATAAAGGGAACCACCTTCTCCACAACCGCGGCCAGACGCTTGGTCCCGCCGATAAACACAAAAAATGCCAGAACAGCCAGAATCACGCCAATCACAACCGGCGACAGATTGATATTCCGGGCCTGGAACACTCCTGCAAAAGCCGTACCAATGGAATTAGACTGTACCATATTTCCCATAAAGCCCAGGGCCAGAATAATAAACACCGCAAACAGCACAGCCAGAGCCTTGCCAAAGGCCCCTCTAAAAGCCTGACGGATATAATAAACCGGGCCGCCCGTAACCTCCCCGTTCTCCGTGGTCTTATATTCCTGAGCCAAGGCCGCCTCCCCGTAAATCGTAGCCATGCCAAAAAAGGCACTCACCCACATCCAGAAAATAGCTCCGGGACCGCCGGAAATCAGGGCCGTAGCAGCTCCCGTCAGATTTCCCGTACCCACCTGGGCCGCAATCGCCGTAGCCAGAGACTGTAGGGGAGTCATCTCCCCATGCTCCCGCTTCTCCCCGTTCAGCTTAAAATGCCCGAACACCAGCCGGCACCCCTCGCCAAATTTACGCACCTGAATAAATTTGAGCCGTATCGTAAAATAAATTCCCGTTCCGCAGAGAATGAATAAGAGCACATAGCTCCACATCACCCCATTCGCACTCTTCACAAATTCCAACATGATTTTTCCCTCTCTTTTCCATTCATTGTGATGTTATATGCCTGTACCGTCAGCACGTCAGGCACAACCTGTTCCGCAAAAGCAGAACTTTGCACAAAAATAAGAGCCGATTTACCATCAGCCCTCCAAAGAGTTAGAACATCTGCATCAAAGCCCTGTCCTTTTGCCTGAGAGATAGACAGCTCTTCCATTCCAACGAAAGAACTGCGTTACACCTTCGGCGCTCATTTCCTGAGACTCTCCAGAGTTTGTCAATTTTTGTCCGACGAAAAGTATCATAACACAATCCCCAACAAAGTGCAACAAAAATTTATTCACAGTGCTGAGCAGAATTTTTCACAAAAAGGAATCAGGGGAAAGAGACTAACCATCATGGTTTCTTTCCCCTGGTCCTCACTCCTATTCCTCCGCCTTTGAAGCCTGCAAAAACTTAGAGGAAATGTCATTTTTCTTCATAAACAGCAGCCCAAAGGAACCGGACCCGCAATTACAGGCAATCGCCGAAGAAGCTTTCTGCAGGTAAACCCGTTCAAAGGGACAATACTGCTTTACCAGCTTCTGAATATAAGCAATGCTTCGATCCTCCAGCCCCGCATAAGTAATAAACAAAATCCTCCGATCAATATTCCTTGTTTCTAATAGTGTCCTCCGCACATAGCGTTTGATCATGTGGAGAAAATCTCCCATCTCCATGCCGCTTACCACCATCTTGCTCTTTTTAAGTTCAATAACGGGATGCAGAAGCAATGCATCACAGACAATCTGGATCCGCTTCGGAATCTGTCCTGCCTGGCACATAGAATGGGTACTCTTAATGATAAAAGCGGAAGAAATATAGCGTTTCAACTCATTCACCGCTTTGACAATCTCCGACTTTGTTGCATGCTGCTCCGCCATGGAAGCGGCATACAGCACGATCAAGCCAAGGCTGCTGGAAAGATGTCCCGAATCAAGCACCGTCACGTTCTCAAAGGATTTGGCCGCTTCCAGGGCATTGTGATAGCCCTGGCTGGCATGCTTTGCCATGGTAATGTGAATCACATTCTGAGCCTCCGTAAGCTTCTCCGCAAAAAACCGTTCGTAATCCTCCACTCCCGGTGCCTCTGAATGGGCACTCCGTCCCTCTGACATGTGTAGCAGAAGTTCATCCGCTTTCAACTCCACTTCATCCAGGAACCGCCCCTTATCCGTACAAACATAATACGGACATATGGAAATGCCGAATTCCATCCGCAAAGACTCCGGAAGATCACAGACACTGTCCGTTGTAATCATAACCGACAGCCGCTGTGTCTGTTCGAAGATTAAAATATCCTTTCCAATCTCGGAGAGTTCTGATTCATCTGTCAAATTCACCAGTTCTTTCGGAAGAACGCTCAGCACGGCCGCCTCAAGAAGTGCACCACTGACTGGCTTCGCCAGATAGCCGCTGAATCCCTCTTTCTTGTAAAGAAACTGGTTATCGCTTCCTGCATTTGCCGTAAGAGCAATTACAGGCGACTCCTGACACAGTCCTCCTGGTTGTGTACGCAGCTTGTGAAAACACTGGATTCCATCCATGTTCGGCATCAAATGATCCATTAAAATCACATCATAATGCCGTTCCTGCGTCATTCTAAGACATTCTGCACCGCTTTGGACCGTATCCAACTGAATCTTTGTCTCTGAAAGCAGCTTGCGAACCACCATAAGATTCATGTCATTGTCATCCACCACCAGTATATGGGCTTCTGGTGCCTCAAAACTCTGCTGATACTGCTTTCCCTCATGAACCCTTGCCCGGGAAGCCAGAGTAAAGGTTCCAAGTTCCTTGTCATCTATAATATCCTGCTCCAGCATAACAATAAAGGTAGATCCTTTGGTGTAAACGCTGTTGACGCTGATCTCACCACCCATCAACTCTACCAGCTGCTGAACAATGCTAAGGCCCAGTCCCGTACCCTCAATATGACGGTTTTTCTCTTGATCCACACGCTTGAAAGCATTGAAAATATAGGGAATACTCTCTTTTTTCACTCCCTGGCCCGTATCCTCCACCGTATACCACACACGCACCCGGTTAAGCCCCGTACGCTCACAGCGGACGGAAAGAGTGATAGAACCCTCACTGGTGTACTTCAATGCATTATTCAGCAGATTAATCAGCACCTGCTTAATGCGTACCTCGTCGCCACAAAGCATACTTGGAATGGAGGAATCCACATGAAGCCGAAATTCCAGCCCCTTTTCCTTGGCCTTAATCCAGATCATATTGACAATCTCTGAAAAAAGTGCTCCTGTTTCGTAGGAAACATTTACAATCTCCATTTTACCAGATTTAATCTTGGACAGATCCAGAATGTCATTGATAAGCGTCAGCAGTATTTTACTTGCTCCCTGGATATTCCTTGCATTCTCCGCAACATCCTGGGGAATATCTCCCCTGAGAATGATCTCGTTCAATCCGATAATGGTGTTAATCGGCGTACGGATCTCGTGGCTCATACTGGCAAAGAAATGATTTTCCGCTTTGTTGAGTTCCTCGATCTCTTTTTTCTGCTGCTGAGACAGCTTATTTTCCTCTTCATACAGCTTGCTTAAAAACATCAGCATTACGCTGGTCAGCACTCCCACCATAATAACGGAGATTGCCGAATCAAAGAAAGAATGGCTCTGAGAATTTTTGGAGACCAACTCCGGATAATAAAACGCCATATAATAGCATCCCAGTGTTTCCAACGTACAGAACAGGAAAAATCCGGCTTTCCGTTTTCCCTCCAGGGTAATACTGATATAAACAAAGCAGAGCACAAACCACTCCGGCATTCCGCTGTAAAATCCACCTGCCGTGAAAAAGCTGACAGGAAAAAGCACCAGAAGCAGGATGGTGATAATCGTAGCTCCTCTGTTGATACAATCTTTTTTAATGCTGAATCTTACAACCAATGCCATAATCGTAAGACCCGCCGCCAGCAGCAGCATATTCACCAAATTTCTGCCCAAGGGCAGGATAAAAATCAATGCGAGCATACAGATGCCCGTAACCACACGAAACATGCGTTCACGCAAGCCGATCTTATGGTCAAAGATAATTTCAAACCATTTTTCCAACACCCAAATGGCCTCCTATTCCAGTTCCGCAATACTGCTGCAGACCTTGTCATACATCTGCAAAAGTTCGGAATGATGTTCACGGATGTAGTCCGTGTCTCCGTTTCTTCCTGCCTGTTCCAGAGTTCTTGCTTTCTCTGAAAGCTCCTCTGCACCGATGGTAAGGGAAGTACTCTTTAAAGCGTGGACCTTGATGGCATAGTCCTCCCAATTTTCGGTCTCGAATAGGCTCTGGATCTCGTTCTTCTTTACCTCACTCTGTTCCCCAAAGGTCTGAAGCATTTCCAGATAAAATTCTTTCTCGCCGCAGCAGTACTCCAGTCCCAGTCTCACATTCATTCCCGCTTCCACAAGAGGTGTAAGCTGTAAAAATGAAACTCCCATGGACGAAGCATCCAGAGATGCCGATTCTTCCTGTACGGCTTTTTTACGTTCCGGCTTCTCCTGTGTGGACTCTTCACGTTTTGGCTTCTCCCGTGTGGGCTCTTCCTTATGTACCGGCTTCTCCCGTGTGGGCTCTTCCTTATGTACCGGCTTCTCCTGTGTGGACTCTTCCTTATGCCGGACAATCACAGACTCTTGAGGCAGATCCGGCGAAGCTTCCACTCCATACTGGATGGATTCCTCCGGCAGTACCTTACGCAGCACCCTTTCCAGAACAGAACGTTCTATGGGTTTGGGAATAAACTCCGTAAATCCCTCATGGCGGAACATTTCTCTCGCACCGCTGATGGTGTTGGCCGTCAATGCCACCACCGGCAGTTCCTGATGCATTCCGTTATTAATTTCACGGATACGCCGCAGTGTCTCTACACCATCAAACCCTGGCATCATATGATCCAGGAAAACCATATCATAGTCATCTCTGCTCAAACGCTCCACAGCCTCTTTTCCATTGGTGCAGGTTTCTACCTGGATTCCATAGCTGCCCAGAACACCTTTAGCCACCAAAAGATTCATCTCTTCGTCATCAACAGCCAGAGCCTTAACACCTGTGCAGGAAAACGGCCTGCGGTCTTCTGCTCCCACAAATCCATATTCTTCCATATCTCCATTCAGAAGATTAGCTACGGAAAGAGCAGAAAATGGCTTATGAAGCATCAAAAGCCCGCTGTCTTTTCTCAAGACAAAATCTCTTTCCGCAATCACAACCACCCGTATTTTGTTTGCCAGTTCCTCATAGTAGCTGCTGTTCTCCTCATATTCCGCCTGGGCAATAAATACATGGGTCAGCCTGTGGCTGTTCTGCAGCTTGATCAGCCCATCAAAATTGTGGGCCTGATAACCCTCTATGCCAAATCCCTCCACCAGATGCAAAATCATCCTGTCATAGTAGCCCTTAACTTCATCGCAACTATACTTTTCAGGTCGGAAATAGCAGGCAATGCACAGCTTCTCTGCATTGGAAACTACAATAGCCGGAGAATCATCTGCCATCCCCTGAGGAATGGTAATATGAGCCTCCAGTCCTTCATTTTCCTTGCTGGCAAAATGAATAAATCCGCCCATAGATTCCAAAAGTCCCCGTGCAATGGGAATCCCAAGTCCCAGTCCTCCTGCAAAACGGCTGCTTCCGGAATCCGCCTGGTAAAAGTCGTCAAACATCTGATTGAGTTGGGCATTTGTCATACCGATCCCCGTATCGTAAATGTCAATGATCAGGTTGACGCCATAACTCTCTTTCCGGCATTCTATACAAACATGAATACCACCCTTTTCTGTAAATTTTATAGAATTTTCCAGAAGTATCTTCAATACATGAGAAATCTTTTCTGCGTCTCCAATCAGTACGGCCGGTATCCTGGGATCCATGTCAAATACCAGTTCCAGCTGATTGCTATTCCCCTGCATGGCTGTCATGGTAATTACATCATTGAGTACGGAAGTGATCATATATTCTTGTTTCAAAGATCTCAAAGTTCCTTCCACAATCTCTGTGTAATCAAGCATATTGTTAATCTGATTGGACAGCCGCTTTCCTGCAAGCTGAATAGAGCGCATATCCTCCCGAAGCTCGTAAGGAAGTTCTTTCCCAAGGACAACATCACTGATTCCAAGCACCATATTAATCGGCGTGCGCAGTTCATGGGAAACATTTGACAGAAAAACCGCATTCTGCCGCCCTGATTTCTCCAACTCAGCAATGGCCGTATTATACTCTTTTCTTGCAAACAGTCGCCGCTTGATTCGATATCTTGCAATGAGCAGTGCTCCCAACGTTACACACATATCAATCCCCAGGCGGATTATATCCCGAGAAGCCATACCCCGGGTAATGGTGTGCAGGATCAAAAAATGATACAGGAGCACTGTCATATACAAAGCGACCATCATATACAACAGTCGCTTTTTATCAAACATAGAAAAAACAAGGATTACCATACAGGCCACAGCAGGAATATCATACAGACTGCTCTCATGCACCCCAAAGAAAAAGAATCCGATCATCAGCAATCCGACACACAGATTTTCGTAAAATGATTCCGATCCTAATCTTCCGATATGAAGACACCATACAAGCGTGTTACCAACCAGAATAATGGGAATCATCCAGAATTCCCATGACAATGCAAGGGTAATCAAAATTAGAACTACGCCAAACACCGTAACAATCATGGCCAGAAGCAGATGAATACTAGTCTGATCCTCTGTTCTCATTCTTTATCAAACTCCTTTGCAACACGTTTCAAAAGTTCCTGTGGGAAAAATGGTTTTTTCAAATAATTTGCCGCTCCCAGATTGATTGCCTTTTTTACATCGTCTTCATATCCCGATGCTGTGAGGAAAATTACAGGAACATCATAGGCCGAAGCTTTCATGCGTTCAAAGGTCTCGATGCCGTCCATCTCGGGCATTGCAATGTCCAAAAGTACCAGATCAAAATTCTCGTTCCGCAGTATTTCAAGTGCTTCTCTTCCGGATTCCACCAGTTTCACATCGTAGGCTTTCCCCAGAATCATCTTCGTCCTCTTTAAGTTCATTGTATCGTCATCCACTACCAAAATACGCTTTACTTCCATAATGATGCCTCCTGCTTCTATTCCAGTTCTGCAATACCCCTCTTTGTACACCATTGTCTAAGGAATACCACAACTCACACTTAGAGATTGCCTCTAATCTCTTTTATTTTTATTTTAAAGCAAGAGCGTCATAAAGTCAACTGTTTACCCCCCCCTCCTAACAGGTCTTTTACAGGGGAAGCTCCCCAATGAGCAAGCCAAAAAGGAAACTTTCTCAACCGATCCTGAATTAAAATATTCTTAAAATAATCCAGGCTGGCATATATTCCGGCTTCATACCCTTTCTCCTTTACTTCGCTGCAAAAGATCTCACAGCAGTCCGTCATCATCCGTCCCTCCCTGCGAACGTCCAATCCATGCTTCTTTTTGTAACCATCCGCATCTTCCATATCATACCAGATGCCCAGAGATACCTTTCGGCCTTTGGCCAGACGAAGCACATGGACCGCTTCTGTGCATGCCTGTTCCCGCCGCAATGCATAGGAATACAGATAGAGCCCATATGGAATTTGCAGTCTTTCGCACTCCAGCATATTCCGTTCTGCCTGTTTGTCATCCTGCTTTGCACTATCGCCGCCAAATCCTGCCCTTATAATTGCAAATTCAGTTCCGGCTTTTTTTACCTTATCCCAATCCACTACACCATTGTTATGGCTGACATCAATTCCTTTATGTGGCATATTGATACTTTGCCCCCTTTGCTGCATTATTCGCTGGTGTAACCCTCTACTCCAAGAACTCTCTCACTTCCTCAGGAAAATAAGTTCCCTCCGGATAATAAACCATAAAAAAGGCAATTAAATTAGCCCGAAGCTTTTCCCCGTAGTCCACGTCGCCATCACTCTTATAATCCTTTCCGTCAAATGCCATGGGTTCATAATACGTCATAACGATGGCCTTGAACAAATCCCGGTGCATGATCCCGCTCCCGCTTCTTCCATGCCAGCATTCCTTACCATTCACATAAAATGAACACTTTGTTGTGGGAATTATCATTTTTCGGATCAGCGACATGGGAACTCCCATGGCTTTCAGTTCTGGAAGCGTAGAGACCA
This sequence comes from uncultured Lachnoclostridium sp., assembly GCA_948330435.1. GTDB lineage: Bacteria > Bacillota > Clostridia > Lachnospirales > Lachnospiraceae > Laedolimicola. The sequence goes on from CAOJBY010000037.1 coordinate 21,346, forward strand.
TCAGCCACTCATGATATCCCCCCGGATACCGAACCAGTGCTTTTATCTTCTTCTCATAGTGCTTCCAGTATTCAAAAAATTGATTTGGAGACAATCCGTCAAACCAGGTATCCAGATATACGGCATTTCCAACATTTTCCCTCGAGGAAGAAAGATACGGTGATACCCTCACATCATTCAGATCTGCAATTCCGCTTAAGTTTTCTTCCGGTTCTATCTCACTGCCCTCATCCCCGTCATCCGGTTCCAGATACTCTCTGCTTTCGTCTATGTAACTCTCACCTATTTCCATAAATTTTTTCCAATTTTTTCCAAAATCACACATGGCTATTCCCTCCGTTTTTCCTTTTGCTGCTGTTTTCAGATCCAGTGGGGTTTCCGTCTAAACCCCACGTGATAAACCAGATACTGCATCACAACCTGATGCTCTCCAATATTTAAAAGATAAAAATTTTTCTCCTGGCCGATAATTCTTCCTCTGGGGTATTCCTCCAAGCACCGGTTTAGAAAGGCAAGCTGACGTTGGTACTTTTCCTCGTCAGGCTGCATCTCCGGGTCGTCATTGCCTACAATCACCCGATGTACATATCCAATATCCGCCAGTGCAAACACAGGACTTTCTTTCATCATTCAATTATGCGGCCGTCGGCTTTTTCTCGGACTTATTTTCAATTGCCACGGGAGCACTTGCCGTTGCCAGGATATCAAGCATACGGGCCAGTCCCTCCGGCATTCCGGAATCCTTTGCGTGAACCTCCACGTGATATTTTGCGGAATTATCGCTGCTCCGGGTATTCTTTTCATGGCAGGAAATGGATCCCTTAATGTGTACATCCATGCTAAAGGGTCCAATCTTAAGACCAGCCTTTGCATCCAGCTCTCCTTTCTTATCGCTCTCGTTTTCAGAAGAGGTGGAGGATTTTACCTCCATATCAAACACAACATCCACGGTATCCACCATTAAGGTCGGAATTTTCACAATGGAAAGGAAAGGCACCTCCATAGACACCTCTTCTGTTCCAATCCCTTTTCCGTCTTCGGAGGTTGCCGCTCTGGTAAAAGAAAATGCTGTTGTTCTTACCCGTCTCTTTCCATCCTTATCCGGTGCCTCAAGGCCAACACTCTCAATAAAGTCCGCCGTGGATGCCGCCAGCATCATCTGTGCCTTACAGGCCGCTTTCAAAGGACCTCCCACCAGTGCCGCCATATCCAGTCCACTGAATTGATCTTTCATGCTTACTAATCCGTCTGCCATCTCTTTCTCCTCCTTAATAAAAGTTGCTACGCAACGGTACGAAAGGTTTTTTATAAAGAAACTTTTATAAATTCATCCCGAATCCGCAATAGCTCCTCCGGCGGTTCCTGGGAAGTGAATTTCAGCTGAATATCCGCATAGCTGTCCCCACTGCTCTTTCTTACCCTTTCATTTGGCACATATCCCAAAAAGGTCTTTTTTTCCTGCTCCTGCTGTCCTTTTATTTCTTTTAAGCCCAGAAGTTCCCTGCTATTCTCCCCAGCATTCGCCCCGTCATCTTCTTTCCCTTTTTTCTCCAGATATACCCTGCCATATAATTTTGGCATACAACCACAGGGAGGACCCCGAGACGGACGTGTCTTTATATTCCCACCCTCTCAAATTTCCGGAACAGCAAACAAGGGCATCTCCCAAGCCCAAAGGCTCAGGAAATACCCTTTCTCATTTCAGCTTCACAGCAGTATTCTCACCGAAAGATAAGTTACATTGTCTTTGAAACCTTACTCGCCCAAGTAAGCTTTCTTTACCGAATCATCGTTCAGCAGCTCCTGCGCCTTGCCGTCCAGCACAATCCTGCCGGTCTCCAGTACATAGGCACGATCTGCAATGGAGAGTGCTTTTTTTGCGTTCTGTTCCACCAGAAGCACGGTGGTTCCGCCCTCGCTTACCTCCCGGATAATATCAAATATCTCATTGACAAAGATGGGAGACAATCCCATGGAAGGCTCATCCATCAGAATAATCCGGGGACGGGACATCAGTGCCCGGCCCATGGCCAGCATCTGCTGCTCTCCTCCCGAGAGGGTCCCCGCCATCTGGTTCTTTCTCTCCTCCAGCCGGGGAAAACGCTTATAGACACGAATCAGGCTTTCCTCCACCTCTTCCTTGTCCTTGCGGGTAAAGGCACCCATCTTCAGATTCTCCAGCACGGTTAACTGAGCAAATACTCTTCGTCCCTCCGGCACATGAGCCATTCCCATGGACACGATCTTATGGGCGGGAGTTGCTGTGATATCCTGTCCCTCAAAAAATATCTGCCCTTTCTTGGGAGCTATCAGTCCCGTGATACTGTGGAGAATCGTTGTCTTTCCGGCTCCGTTTGCACCAATGAGAGCAATGACCTCGCCCTCATTTACCTGAAAGGATACGCCCTTAATGGCCTGAATCATCCCATAAAAAACTTCTACATCCTTGATTTCCAGCATTGCCATACTCATTCCTCCTATTCCAGTTCCGTACTATCTGATTATTCTCCCAGATACGCCGTAATGACTTTCGGGTCATTCAGCACCTCGCTGGTCTCCCCCTCCGTCAGGATCTGGCCGAAGTTCAGCACGGTCAGCTTCTCGCAGATTCCGGATACCAGCTTCATATCATGCTCAATGAGAAGAATGGTCATATGGAATTCATCCCGCACAAAGCGGATGGTGTTCATCAGTTCCTGAGTCTCCTGGGGATTCATGCCGGCAGCCGGCTCATCTAAGAGCAGCAGCTTCGGCTCCGTAGCCAGGGCTCTTGCAATCTCCAGCTTTCTCTGCTTCCCGTAAGGCAGGTTGGACGCCTTGTAAGCGTCTTCCTCATCCAGATCAAAGACTTTCAGAAGCTCCATGGCTCTCTCGTCCATCTCCTTTTCCACCTTATAGTACTTAGGCAGACGCAAAATGCCCGTCAGGGTTGAATAACTATGATGGTTGTGAAGCCCCACCTTAACATTGTCAAGAACCGTCAGTTCATTAAAGAGACGGATATTCTGGAATGTTCTTGCGATTCCATGCTGGTTAATCTCGATGGTCTTCTTTCCCGTAATGTTCTCCCCGTCCAGCAGAATATAGCCGTCTGTGGGCTTATAGACACCTGTCAAAAGGTTAAATACCGTAGTCTTTCCGGCTCCGTTGGGTCCGATGAGACCGTAAAGCTCTCCCGGCTCAATGGTCATGTGAAAATCATCCACCGCACGTAAGCCCCCGAAAGAGATTCCCAATTCTTTTACTTCCAGCAATGCCATAACTTACTCCTCCTTTTCCTGGTTCTTCTGTCCAAGAAGCTTCTTTAAGGAATAACGCTCCCGGAAAGCCTGCCCTCCCGGACTGGAGGTAAAGATCATGGTTGCAATCAGTACAACAGCGTACATCAACATACGGTAGTCATTGAGACTCCGAAGAAGCTCCGGCAGCAGCGTCAGTACCACAGCGGCAATGATGGAACCCCGGATATTACCGATTCCGCCCAGCACCACAAATACAAGAATCATAATGGACATATTATAGCCAAAGTTCTTGGGCTGAGCCGCCAGGGTAGAAAGATTGTGGGCATAAAGCACACCAGCCCCCCCTGCCAGGGATGCGGAAACCGTAAAGGCCAGAAGCTTATATTTTGTAATGTGGATTCCCACAGACTCCGCTGCAATCCGGTTGTCACGAATAGCCATAATCGCCCGGCCCGTGCGGGAATTCACCATATTAATCACAATAAAGAGCGTAATCAGAATCAAAAGAATGCCAATGAGAAAAGAGGAATCATGGGGCGTTCCCGTAATTCCCTGAGGGCCGTTAATCAACACCTCCCCGTCTGGCTCCATATTCATGGAAAATGCGTCCTTAAAGGAAATATGGAAACCCTTGCTGTCATGTCCCAAGAAAATAACATTGATGACATTTTTAATAATCTCTCCGAACGCCAGGGTCACAATGGCCAGGTAATCTCCCCGCAGACGAAGAACCGGAATTCCAATCACAAAGCCAAACAGAGCCGCCACCGCTGCTCCAATCAAAATGGCCAGGAAAAACCTCAGTCCGCCAAAGGTGATTGTATCCTTTACATAATTGGAAAAAAACGCACTGGCAAAAGCCCCCACACACATAAATCCTGCATGTCCCAGACTTAGCTCCCCGGAGATTCCCACTACAAGGTTTAAGGATACCGCCAGAATCACATAGGTGCACAAGGGTACGAGAAGTCCCTGAAGCAAGCTAGAAACCATCCCGGCTTTTGTTAAAATCTCCATCACCACATAGGCAAGAATCACCATGCCGTATGTAATCAGATTACTCTTTGTATTCTTACTCAATGCTTTCACTTTCATCTGTCCCACCTACACTTTCTCCTGAATCTGCTTACCCAAAAGACCCGTAGGCTTCACCAGCAATACGATAATCAGAACGGCAAATACGATAGCGTCCGCAAGCTGGGAAGATATATATGCCTTTCCCAGGATCTCAATCACGCCCAGGAGGATTCCGCCGATAAAAGCTCCCGGTATGGAACCGATTCCGCCAAATACGGCTGCAACAAAGGCCTTGATTCCGGGCATTGCTCCCGTGTAAGGAGTCAGTGCCGGATAGGAAGAGCACAGAAGCACTCCCGCAATGGCCGCCAGGGCGGAACCAATGGCAAAGGTCAGTGCAATGGTTGCATTTACATTCACGCCCATAAGCTGGGCTGCTCCGCTGTCCTCGGACACCGCCAGCATGGCACGGCCGGACTTGGAGTATTTAATAAAGGAAGTCAGCACAACCATAATCACAATGCAGGCGAGAATCGTAACCATTGTCTCACCGGAAATAATGACTGCACCGTCCGCCAGAGAAAGAGGTTCTATTGCTACGACCGATGTAAAGGACTTTGTGTTGGAGCCATAGATAAGAAGAGCCACATTCTGGAGAAAATAGCTCACTCCAATGGCCGTAATCAGCACGGCCAGCTTGGACGCTCCCCTTAAGGGCTTATAGGCAATTCGCTCAATCAACATTCCCAGCACGGTACAGACCACTACGGAAATCAACACGCCAATCACAGGTGGCAACCCCATACCGCTTACTGCCGTAAATGTCACAAAGCCGCCGATCATAATGACATCACCGTGGGCAAAATTCAGCATCTTCGCAATTCCGTATACCATGGTATAGCCCAGGGCGATAATCGCATACACGCTGCCCAGACTGATTCCGTTTACCAGGTAGGATATAAATCCCATCATACATAACACCTCTTTATTCTTTAAAGTTCTACACAATTTGCATTGTATTATAGCATAGATACCAGACATACACAAGTGGAAAAAAGGAAAAACAGAGGAACCCCGCGGGCCCCTCTGTCCAAAACTTTCCAATGTTTTCTGCTTTACTTCTTACAGTGCAACACCCTCGCCGCCCTTGATCTGTACGATCAGTGGAGCTTTGTTGGGCTCACCGCTTGCTTCCCAGCTGATTCCCTTGCCGGTGATACCGTCAAAGGTAATAGAAGTCATAGCGGTCTTCAGAGCATCACAGATTGCGGATGCATCCATATCAGCCGTTACTCCAGCCTCTTCCGCAGCTGCCTTTACTACGTATACGCAGTCATAAGCATCTGCTGCAAACTGGTTGGGAACCTCGCTGTACTTCTCCTGATACTTGGTTACAAAACTCTTAACCAGTTCATCATCGGAATTTGCAACGAAAGGAGCCATGTACATCAGGTCTTCTGCCAGAGATGCGTCAAAGTTCTCTACGGACAGGATTCCGTCCATTCCGTCTACGCCGAAGAACAGAGGAGCATAGCTCTGCTTGCTGCACTCCGCCAGTACCAGAGATGCCTCTGTGTAGTAGAAAGGCATATACAGAAGCTCTGCACCTGCATTCTTTGCACCCTGAACTGCGGTGGAGAAGTCAGTCTTATTGTCAGCGGTAAATGCCGCATCGGATACGATCTCAATGTTCTGGTTGGCTGCTTCCGCACGGAATGCCTCGTAGATACCTACGGAGTAGGGATCGGAACTGTCATAGATAACAGCAACCTTAGTTGCCAGGCCGTTCTCGCCAATATACTTTGCAGACTCAAGACCCTGGTTGGGATCTGAGAAGCACATACGGAACGCATTGTCATACTGTACGCACTTTACAGCGGTTCCGGAGGGTGTAAGCTGGAACATATTGTCATTATAGCTCTGCTCCGCAACTGCAATACAGGGATTGGAGGTTACGCTTCCGATCAGTACCTGCATACCCCAGTCTTTCAAAGTATTGTATGCGTTTACAGACTTCTCCGGGTCATGCTCGTCATCCTGGAAGTTCAGCTCAATCTGAACGCCATTGATGCCGCCTGCTGCGTTGATCTCCTCAACAGCAATCTCCATACCTCTCTGTACGGCAATACCGTAAGC
>CAOJBY010000038.1 GCA_948330435.1 uncultured Lachnoclostridium sp.
CTTTTTCTCAAACACCCTTTCCTTTGTCCGTGTAGGTGCCTTTGCAGTCAGCCATGCGGCTATGATGGAGGTAGTCCTTATGCTGGCAGGATTTGAGGGCGGAAGCGGCAACTGGCTGGTTATTGTCCTGGGCAATATCTTTGTCTGTGCTATGGAGGGCCTGATTGTTGGAATTCAGGTATTGAGACTTCAGTATTACGAGCTGTTCAGCCGTTATTATAAAGGAACGGGCCGGGAATTTGTGCCCTACGAAATAATGAAAAAGGCGAAAGAAGCCTAAACTTAAAAACAGCACACCCTGTTCCATGCACAGAAGGATTTACGGGCAGATGCTTTTCTGACCGGAAATTCTTCTATATAAGGGTGCATGGGATAGGGTGTGCGGAACTCAAAATAGGAGGAAATTGTTATGTCAATGATAGTGAAAGTAATGTTGGTAGCAGCACTGGTGTTAAGTATTGTAGTTCCTTTTGGAGCATATTTCCTGGGAGAGAAGAACCGGAAGCGTTATAAGAGGTCTCTGGCCTGTAACTGTTTCTTCTTTTTCAGTACTCTGATTTTGGCATCGATTCTGGCTTATGGCGGCAATGTTCATGCGGCTGAGGCAGCGGAGGCAGCAAATTCCGGACTGGCAACAGGCCTTGGATATATTGCAGCCGGACTGGCAACCAGCCTTTCCGGTATTGGTTCCGGTATTGCCGTTGCATCTTCCGCAAGTGCGGCCCTTGGAGCTATCAGTGAGGATCAGAGTATATTTGGTAAGTCCATGATTTTCGTAGCCATGGCAGAGGGTATTGCTCTCTATGGTTTGATTATTTCCTTTATGATCTTGGGTAAGCTGTAAAGCCGGCCAGACTAGTGTACTGACCTGATTATATTCAGCCAAACTTACTTGTCTATTTGCCCATCTGCTACGTTGAATTTTCTAGTCGTAGCCACCGCTACGCCGTCGAAAATTCGCCTTGCAGATGAACAAATATCCTGCGTAATTTTGCTAAATATAATCCGGTCAGTACACTAGGTGAAATGTCATATATTGTATGCAAACAGGAAAGGCAGAAGATCCTATGAAAATGTATTTGATAAGCGACAATATAGATACCTGCACAGGTATGCGTCTGGCCGGTGTTGAGGGTACGGTAGTTCAGGGAAAAGAGGAGTTAAAGGCTGCCCTTGACCGGGTGATGGCGGACAAAGAGATTGCCATTGTCGTTCTGACCGAGAAGTTTGGCCGGGAGTATCCGGAGTTGATTGACGAGATACGTTTGAGCCGAAGTCTGCCTCTGCTCATTGAGATTCCTGACCGCCATGGCACGCAGAGAGGGGAGAATTTTATTACCTCTTATGTAAACGAGGCCATAGGTTTAAAAGTGTAGTTATAGTTTAGCAACTATTCAGAACAGCAGACCACAGACCCGTCTGCTGTGCAGACTATCCGCTGCTTACGCAGTTTCTGTCTGAGGTTGATGGGCGTTTTGCCCAATATCAGTATGAAAAATCAGCCCTTAGCAAGTAAACTTGCACAGTCTGTTTTTTCATACTGCTACTGTTCTGAATCGTTACACAGTTTGGAAAGAAGGTGAAGCCTTTGACAATCGAAGAGAAGCTGCAGCATTTTACAGAATATTCCATGGAGGAGGCAAGGGGCCGCTATAATAGTGTGATTCAGGAATACACGGATACCATGGAGGGAATTTTTCAGCAATATCAGGAAGACAGGAAACGCCAGGAAAATCTGGAGATCAAGACGGAGACAGAGCGTCTGATTCGTGAGAATAACAAGCGTTTTTCGGAGGAGCAGGTAAAGATCCGCCGAAACATAAGCAGTCTTCAGGAAGAATTGAAGGCGAAATTATTTGTGGAAATGAAGGATCGGCTGGCTCGTTTTGCGGAAAGCCCGGAATACCACCGGCTTTTGGTAAAGCAGCTCAAAGAAGCCCTTGCATTTGCCAGGGGGGAAGAGGTTATCCTGTATATCGACCCCTCTGACGCAGAACGGAGAATGAGCCTGGAGGTAGAGGCAGGGGCTCATGTGACAGTCAGCAGCTATTCCTTTGTAGGAGGTACCCGGGCGGTGATTCCGGGAAGAAATATTTTGATTGACAATTCCTTTGAGACAAAGCTTGCAGAGGCGAAAGAAAACTTTAAGCTTAGAGGAGGCACGGCAAATGAATAGAACAGGTGTTATTTACGGAATTAACGGGCCTGTCGTGTACCTGAAAGGCAATACGGAATTTCGGATGGCCGAGATGGTCTATGTGGGAAAGGATCGGCTGGTGGGAGAGGTCATTGGCCTTAATAAAGACCAGACCACCATTCAGGTGTATGAGGAGACCACCGGAATCAAGCCGGGCGAGCTTGTGGAGGGCACCGGAGCCCCCATTTCCGTCATGCTGGCTCCCGGAATTTTGAATAATATTTATGACGGAATAGAGCGTCCCTTAAATGAGATTGCCAAGGAGGGCGGAGCTTTTATCAGCCGTGGTACGGTAGTGGATTCTCTGGATATGGAGAAGCTGTGGAAAGCCCATATGACGGTAGAGCCAGGGACGCATGTAAGCGGCGGTTCTATTATCTGCGAGGTTCAAGAGACCACAGCTATTTTGCACAAGGTTATGGTTCCGCCGAAGATGGATGGAACCATTGTAAAGGTAATGCCGGACGGAGAGTATACCATTACAGATACCATCGCCGTGCTGCAGCATGACGACGGAACGGAAGAGGATCTCACTATGCTGCAGAAGTGGCCTATCCGTGTGCCACGTCCTACCAGAAAGCGTTATCCGGCTTCCAAGCCCCTGATTACGGGACAGCGGATTCTGGACACCCTGTTTCCCATTGCCAAGGGAGGGACAGCAGCCGTGCCCGGAGGATTTGGAACAGGAAAGACCATGACCCAGCATCAGATTGCAAAGTGGTCGGATGCGGATATTATTATTTACATTGGCTGCGGTGAGCGAGGCAATGAGATGACTCAGGTGTTGGAGGAGTTCTCCGAACTTGTGGATCCCAAGTCAGGCAATCCGTTGATGGCCCGGACGGCCCTGATTGCCAATACCTCCAATATGCCTGTGGCGGCCCGTGAGGCAAGTATCTATACGGGAATTACACTGGCGGAATATTATCGGGATATGGGCTATGATGTGGCAATTATGGCGGATTCCACTTCCAGATGGGCAGAGGCTCTTCGTGAGCTGTCCGGACGTCTGGAGGAGATGCCTGCGGAGGAGGGCTTCCCGGCTTACCTGGCATCCCGGCTGTCGGCATTTTATGAGCGTGCCGGATTGATGCTGAATCTAAATGGTACGGAGGGAAGTGTATCCATCATCGGAGCCGTGTCCCCCCAGGGCGGCGACTTCTCCGAGCCGGTTACCCAGAATACCAAGAGGTTTGTCCGCTGTTTCTGGGGACTTGACAAGTCTCTGGCCTATGCGAGACATTTCCCGGCCATCCACTGGCTGACCAGCTACAGTGAGTATATCTCGGATCTGGCACCCTGGTATAAGGATCATGTGTCCAAGGACTTTATGGACTGCCGGAACCGTATTATGGTACTTTTAAATCAGGAGAGCAGCCTGATGGAGATCGTAAAGCTCATCGGAAGCGACGTGCTGCCGGATGATCAGAAGCTGGTTCTGGAGATTGCAAGAGTGGTGCGTCTGGGCTTTCTTCAGCAGAACGCTTTCCATCCCGATGATACCTGTGTGCCCATGGAAAAGCAGATGAAGATGATGCAGACGATATTGTATCTTTATGATAAAGCGAGAGCCCTGATTGCTCTTGGCATGCCTATGTCCGTGCTCAAGTCGGAAAATATCTTTGAGCGTGTGATTGCCATCAAGTATGATGTACCCAACAATCAGCTGGAGGATTTTGAGGGCTATCGGGAAGAAATTGACGCTTTTTATGACCGGGTTTTGGAAAAGAATGCTTAGAACAGCAGAATCTGGGCAGTGCACAAAAGGATTTACGGACACATGCATCTGTGGCCGGAAATTCTTTTGTGCACTGTCCGAATTCTGCGGAACTGGAATAGGAGAATTGGTATGTCAATTGAATATTTAGGTTTAAGTGAGATTAACGGCCCTCTGATTGCATTGGAGGGTGTTCAGGATGCCTCCTATGAAGAGATTGTGGAGATTACCATAGATGGTAAGAAAAAAGAGCTGGGACGAATTATCGAGTGCTACAAGGATAAGGCTGTGATTCAGGTATTTGGCGGCACGGACAATATGTCTCTTCGGAATACCCACACCAAGCTTACGGGCCATCCCATGGAGATTGCCTTGTCTCCGGAGATTCTGGGGCGTACTTTTAACGGAATTGGCCAGCCCATTGACGGTTTGGGAGAGGTGCAGTCCGATATCCACCGGAATGTAAACGGTCAGCCCCTGAACCCGGTTATGCGGGAGTATCCAAGGAATTATATTCGGACGGGATTTTCTGCCATAGACGGTCTGACAACTCTGATTCGGGGACAGAAGCTTCCGATTTTCTCCGGAAACGGACTTCCCCATGATCAGCTTGCAGCTCAGCTCGTGCGGCAGGCTTCCCTGGGAGACGATTCTGACGAGGAATTTGCGATTGTGTTTGCAGCCATGGGTGTGAAGCATGACGTGGCGGAGTTCTTCCGCCGTGCTTTTGAGGAAAGCGGCGTGTCCGAGCATGTAACCATGTTTTTGAATCTGGCAAATGATCCGGTGGTGGAGCGTCTGATTACGCCCCGGGTAGCTTTGACGGCTGCGGAATATCTTGCATTTGAATGCAATATGCATATTCTGGTTATTCTGACGGATATGACATCCTTTGCGGAGGCTATGCGTGAGGTTTCTTCCTCAAAGGGAGAGATTCCATCCAGAAAGGGTTATCCGGGCTATCTGTACAGTGAGCTGGCTACCATTTATGAGCGTGCCGGAATCGTTCAGGGAGTAAATGGCTCTGTGACACAGATTCCGATTCTGACTATGCCCAATGATGATATTACCCATCCCATTCCGGACTTGACAGGGTATATTACGGAGGGCCAGATTGTACTGGATCGGGCACTTCACGGCCAGGGCGTGTATCCGCCCATCAGTGTGCTGCCGTCTCTGTCCCGGTTGATGAAGGATGGTATCGGTGAGGGATATACAAGAGGAGATCACCAGGCTTTGGCAAACCAGTTATTTTCCTCTTATGCCAAGGTGGGAGATGCCAGAGCATTGGCGTCGGTTATCGGCGAGGATGAGCTGTCACCCATTGATAAAAAATATCTGCTCTTCGGTAAGGCTTTTGAGGAGCGTTTTGTAGGCCAGGGTTCGGAGGATAACCGGACCATTCAGGAGACCCTGGATATTGGCTGGGAGCTTCTTGGAATGCTGCCGAGAGAGGAGCTGGATCGAGTTGATACGAAGATTTTGAATCAGTACTATAAGCCGCAGGAGGAATTAGATGGATAATCAATCATTTCCTACCAAAGGCAATTTAATATTGGCGAAGAATTCTCTGGTACTGGCCCGGCAGGGCTATGAGCTCATGGACAAGAAGCGGAATATTCTCATCCGGGAGCTGATGAGTCTGGTAGAGCAGGCCAAGGATATTCAGATGGAGATCCGCACCACGTTCCGGACGGCTTATGAAGCTTTGCAGAAAGCCAATATGGAGCTGGGCAATAATTTTGTTTCGGATGTTGCCCGGAATGTGCCTATAGAGGATACCATAGAGGTGAAGCTTCGAAGCATTATGGGAACGGAGATTCCCCTGGTGCGGCATGATGCGGCTACCCGTACGCCGGCCTATGCTTTTTACAGCACAAGGGAGTCCCTGGATATTGCCCGTGTGTCTTTTGAAAAGGTAAAAGACTTAACGGTAAAGCTTTCCATGGTGGAGAATTCCGCTTATCTTCTGGCGGCTAATATTAAGAAAGCCCAGAAGAGGGCCAACGCCTTGCAGAATATCACGATTCCCAGATATGAGACTTTGGTGAGTGAGATTGCAAATGCGTTGGAGGAGAAAGAGAGAGAGGAATTTACAAGGCTTAAGGTAATTAAGAAGATGCATACGGGGTGAGAAGCCTGATTTTTTGATAAACTTTAAAGGGGCTGTCGGGAAATAAGACATCAGAAAAGTCTTCTGTCTTATTTCCCGACAGCCCCTTTTAGGATTTTTACATGTGCTTGCCAGACGGAAAAAGATCCGCTATAATGGACAAAGATGTTTTGCAGCAGAAAGGAATACATAAGAGATGAACGGCTTGGAAACATTGATGGGAAATACACTTTTAATAAGTGCAGTCACGGGATGGTTTGTGGCTCAGGTCTTGAAGACTCTGATCCACGCCTGGGTAAACAAGGGGTTTGATCCGGAGCGTCTGATTGGCTCTGGCGGCATGCCAAGTTCCCACGCATCTACAGTCTGTGCCATGGCTGTCTCTGCGGGAAAGGAATATGGTGTTGGATCCCCGGTCTTTGCGGTGACGGCGATCCTGGCCATCATTGTTATGCACGATGCTATGGGCGTGCGTCTTGAAACAGGAAAGCAGGCAAAGCTGCTCAACCAGATCCTGGACAGCTTCAAAACCCTGGAGGGAAAGAAGCTGACCGAGGAGAAGCTCAAAGAGTTTGTAGGCCATACACCCCTGCAGGTACTTATGGGTGCCCTGTTAGGAATTTTGATTGGGTGGCTGATGGGGTAGGGAAGAATATTACGGGACTTCAAATAGTCCAGCTAAGAAATGTCAAGTGTTTCCTTGAAATATTTTCTGCTGGACGGTAAAGTCGAGGAGACGCACGAGAGGAACTTTCATGAGTGCCCTTTCGAATGAAAGTTTCTCTCATTACATGTGTGTCGAAGTGACTTTACCCTTTAGTACTGTTGCGTAGCAACTGTAGATAGGAGGAATGTGTTATGAAAAAAGAAGAAGTACATGTGGATGAGAGACTGGAGAAGCTGGTGGAATACAGTATGCGATCCGGCCAGATCGACAGTAAGCTTTATGAGGAATATGACGTAAAAAGGGGACTCAGGGACTCTTCCGGAAAAGGTGTCCTGACAGGTCTGACAGAGATCTCGGACGTGGTTTCCTTTGGCTATGTGGACGGGGAAAAGGTTCCCATTGACGGTGAGCTTTACTTTCAGGGAGTCAATGTACAGGATTTGGTAAAGGGCTTTGCCAACCGCCGCTTTGCTTTTGAGGAAGCAACATATCTTTTGCTTTTTGGCAAGCTGCCCACGAAAGAGCAGTTAGGTGAGTTTATCGAACTGTTAGGAGAATTCCGGAGCCTGCCGGACACTTTTGTCCGGGATGTGGTGATGAAAGCTCCGAGCTCCAATATGATGAACACCTTACAGAAATGTGTGCTGACACTTTATTCTTATGATGAGAATCCGGAGGATATTTCCATCGCCAATGTGCTGCAGCAGTCCCTAAGGCTCATTGCACAGTTCCCTCTGTTCTGCGTGTACGGATATCATGCATATCGTCACTACCATCTGGATAAGAGCCTGATTATCCGCAATCCCAAGCCGGATCTTTCTACGGCGGAGAATATCTTACGTCTTCTTAGGAAAGACGGAACCTATACGGAATTGGAGGCAAAGGTTCTGGATGTTGCATTGGTGCTTCATGCAGAGCACGGCGGCGGTAATAACTCTACTTTTACTACCCATGTAGTTTCTTCTACGGGTACGGATACTTACTCTGCGGTAGCGGCATCTCTGGGGTCCCTGAAAGGACCGAAGCACGGCGGTGCCAACCTGAAAGTACAGGAGATGTTCCGGGATATTAAGTCTCATGTGAGCAACTGGAAAGATGAGGAAGCACTTCGGTCTTATCTGGTACGGATTCTCCGCAAGGAAGCTTTTGACAGGGCAGGGCTTATCTATGGAATCGGTCATGCCGTCTATACGGAATCGGATCCCAGAGCCATGATTTTAAAGGAATACGCAAGAAAGCTTTCCGAGGAAAAAGGACTGACCAGGGAGTTTGAGTTGTATGAGAGGGTAGAGCGAATCGGCGGAGAGTGCCTGATGTCCGGGCGGAAGCTCTTAAAGCCTGTCTGTGCCAATGTAGACTTCTACAGCGGCTTTGTGTACAGTATGCTGGGACTTCCGGCAGAACTGTTCACTCCGATTTTTGCCATTTCCCGTATCTCCGGTTGGAGTGCCCATCGGATCGAGGAACTGGCCAATGCGGGCAAGATTGTTCGTCCGGCTTACAAGTATGTGGGACACCATGTGGATTATGAGGAGTTGGAGGATAGGAAGTAAGCTTGTACAAGTAAAGTGTTTCTACAAAACTGACATATTTTCCCTTTCTATTACATTACAATTAGTAATCGTAAATAATAGAAAGGGATTTTTATGAAGAAAATTGGTATCTTCCTGCTTGTTCTATGTCTTGGCCTGCATACTCCGGCACTTTTGGCACAGGCATCCGGGGGAGAAGACATGGAAGAAACAGAGGGACAGGAGAGCATACCGTCCGATGGAGTGCAGGGGCAAAATGATGGGATCCGTTCTTCGGAGGAAATACAGGAGCAGCAAAGTGAAAGCACTTCGGCAGAGGGAGTAAAGGGGACAGAGGTTCAGCCACAAAGTGCAGCACAGGAGCTGCCGGAAAAGGCGGCACCGGGAGAAAAGCTGCCCGGGAAAGAAGTGGCGGAGTCCATTCTGGGAAGAATAGCCCAGGCAGAGAAGACAGATGGCGAAACAACCGGGGTAACAGCCGATGAAAATCCGGGGGATGAGATAATGTCGGCAACCGGGGACAGCATCGGAATTACAGCGCCCTCTGCAGTTCTTATGGAGGCCTCCACGGGAACCGTAGTGCTGGAAAAAAATTCCCATGAAAAGCTACATCCTGCCAGTGTAACAAAGATCATGACACTGCTTTTGATATTTGATGCCATTTCTCAGGGAAAGATCAGGCTGGAGGATTCGGTGACTACCTCTGCTTATGCGGCATCTATGGGGGGCTCTCAGGTCTTTTTGGAGGAGGGGGAGACTCAAAGCGTAGATACCATGATCAAATGTATTTCCGTGGCATCAGCGAATGATGCATCGGTAGCCATGGCGGAGCACATTGCCGGTACTGAGGAACTCTTTGTGGAAATGATGAACAAACGGGCGGCGGAGCTTGGTATGAAAGACACCCACTTTGTAAACTGCTGCGGTCTGGACGTGGACGGCCACATGACTACGGCCTATGATATCGCCCTCATGTCCCGGGAATTGATCACAAAATATCCCCAAATACATAATTATTCTACTGTCTGGATGGAAAACATTACCCATACAACGAAGCGGGGGACAGAAGAATTTGGGCTGACCAATACCAACAAGCTGATTCGCCAGTACCCTTATGCCACAGGCTTAAAGACCGGATCAACCAGCATGGCGAAATACTGTGTCTCCGCTACGGCAGAAAAAGATGGCATTGAAATGATTGCGGTAGTTATGGCAGCACCCGACCCCAAGGGACGTTTTGCAGATGCCACGGCCCTCCTAAATTACGGCTATGCCAAATGCAGTCTGTATCAGGACCTGGAGGAGCAGCCAGATGTGGTGGTTCCCATACGCTTTGGCGTGGAAGAAGAGGTAAAGGGTAATTATGACGGAACCTTTTCCTACTTAAGCACAACTGGAGAGGATCTGACCGCCATTGAAAAGAAATGGCTCTGTGTCAAAGAGCTGACTGCCCCTGTGGAGGAGGGGCAGGAGATCGGGAAGCTTACCTACATGCTGGGAGATAAGGAGC
This sequence comes from uncultured Lachnoclostridium sp., assembly GCA_948330435.1. Taxonomy (GTDB): domain Bacteria; phylum Bacillota; class Clostridia; order Lachnospirales; family Lachnospiraceae; genus Laedolimicola. Next base: position 9,737 of record CAOJBY010000038.1, read on the forward strand.
TGGGGAGCATCTCGATTCTTGCATCGGAGGCAGTGGAGAAAGCAGGGTACAGCGAGTATCTAAAGCGGACCTTTGATTATATGCTGCTGTAAAAGCAGTATATCGAGAGGATGCATAGTGGTATATGTGTCAGGTTTAAGAATCTATACAACATTCAGAAAATGCCGTTCGGGTGCAAGAGCCCGGGCGGTGTTTTTCAAATAGCCATTATAATATAATTTTCCTGTACTATTGAAGTTAAATGGCAGATAAAATCAAATTATTCAAGCAGGGTGAAAGTACAACCGTTGAATTTAAAAAATCCACAAAAGAGCTCACGCATGTCAGATGAAGAACTTCTACGCAGTGCGAATCTTATTTTAGTTGACAGTAATACGGGCAAAGAGGGGATTACTCTGGCGGCTATCCTCTTGTTTGGTCCGGATAATCTAATTTATTCCGTTCTGGCACACCATAAGACAGATGCGATCTTCCGCATGTTCAATGTGGATCGCTATGATGACAGGGATGTGATTCTTACCAATCTCATGGACAGCTACGATTGCCTGATAGCTTTCGGCGAAAAGCATCTCAATGATCTTTTTACCATGGATGGAATTATCAGTGTCAGTTCCAGGGACAAGATTTTGAGGGAAATTGTCTCAAATCTTTTGGCTCACCGCAATTTTTCGGATGCCTATGTTGCAAAAATGGTAATAGAGAAAGACCGTATTTTTACGGAAATCGGTCTTGCAGATGAACTGGGCTCTGGCATGAGAAATACATATAAATATACACGGCTGTATTCTGGTGCGGAACCGCAGTTTGTGCAGGGGGATGTGTACCGGACGATTATTCCGTTGACGGAAGCGGCAACGGCGACAGTGGGCCCAACTGTACCTGCCCAAGATACCCCCCAAGATACCCATAAGTATCTTTCACAAAACAAGATAGAACGGCTGGCTAAGCTGACAGAATTTTGCTCTGAACCATGGAGCAAAAAAGAAATGATGAACTATATGGGGCTTACCCGGACAAGCCCAACAGCCGGAATCAAAAGTATGTAAAAAGTAAGCAATAAGCTAGAAAACATATGGGAGTGCCGCAAAATAAGCTGATGATCTTATTTTGTGGCACTTTATTTTGCTGCCTGTTTTTACATATAAATAAAAAAATCACAAAAACTGTAAGATTTTCTATCTGAAAAACGAAGTATAAGGTGAAAGGGTTAAGAAAGCAAGAGCTTTTTAATCCGATAAGGTGCAGCGGCCGGGCACCACGTAAGCTTACGGAAATTGTTTTTTGAGGTAACCATTTATGAAAGCAAATGAACACAATTTTATAGATCTCATAAAAAAACGAAAGGAAGAGGGAATCCTCTATGTCATCGACACTTACGGAGGTCTCTTAAATGCCATCGTAAGGAAGCGGCTCTTTACGGCTCCGGATCGGGCGGAGGAATGTATGAACGACATTTTCCTTGGAATCTGGAGGAATATCGACAGCTTCGACGAGAGCAAGGGCAGCTTTGAAAGCTGGATAGCAGGAGTGGCCCGCTTAGAAGCCATCGACACCCTGCGAAAGATAAAACGAGAGCTTCAGACCGTCCCCATCGAGGACATGGAGATACCCGGGGAAGAACCCTCTTTCCAGGCACTTACCGAGCAGGAGCTTTCAAAAGAGACAGAGGAGATTTTAGGATGCCTGAAGCCCAGGGACCAGGAATTGTTCCGCCGGATTTTCATAGACCAGGAGGAACCGGAGGAAGCGGGTGAGGCACTTGGCATCAGCAGAGACAATGTATATGTGCGGTTATTTCGTGGAAAACAGAAGATCCGCAGCAAATTTGGAGAAAGGAAGAGGGCATGAGCATGGATAGGGAAGCCTACAAACTGGCAAACGAGATCAAGACGGAGCTTGGAGCACATGGGGAATCCCTGTGGGAGTGCCCCGGTGATATGGAAATGAAAAGATATAAAAATACCATGTTAAATGAGATTAAAAAGGAGAAGCGTACCAAAAGGAATACCTTTTCCAGAGCATCCGTGGCAGCCTGTGCAGCGTTGATGCTGATTGCAGGAACCGTGGCTTTCGGAGACGAGGTTCACGCAGCCATTAAGCAGATAGGATGGAACATCAGCAGTGCATTGGGAATTTCAGAGGATTTGGCCGATTACAAGGAGGTGGTCAATACCTCTGTGACAGATAAGGGGTATGTGATCACCCTGCAGGAAGCAGTGGTTTCGGAGGAAAAACTGGTGGTTAATTACACCCTGCAGCGTGAGGACGGGAAGCCTATGGATGGCTATCTGACACCGAATGGAAGCCTGTATATCAATGGAAAGCTCATGACAGGCGGTGCGGGAGGAAGTGCCGGTTTTCTGGATGAAGAGCAGATGGTTCTGGGAGCCTTGACGAATTTTGAAGCAGCTGACATGGATCTTTCTGGAGAAAATGAGTTTCGGCTCGTCTTTGATCAGCTTGGCTTTGAGGACGGAGTAAAGGGGAAATGGGAATTTGCTTTCACGGCAGACGGAACAGAGCTTATGGCAGACACAAAGCGGACAGAGATCGGAAAATCCTTTGAGCTGCCGGACGGCGTAACCGTAACCTTAAAAGAGCTTGCCATGAATGATCTGGAGCAGAGAATTCCTTATGACCTTTCCGGTCCCACCAGCTATATTCTGATGGTAAAGGCAACGGATGCACAGGGAAATCAGGTAGAATTCGGTGTGCGGACACAGGACAGGAAGTCAGGCTACATGCAGAATGAAGAAGTCATTGACGACGGAAGACTGGATGCACAAGGAGGAACTGTGATCATGACCCTCTACGCTGTGGCACTGCCGGAGGAAGACGGGCGGATCAGTGATGACTATGTGCAGGTTGGAGAACCATTTGAAGTAGAAATTTGAAAAATAAAATGATTAGGAAAGAAGCAGGGCAGCCATGATGAACGGCTGTCCTGCTCCATGTTTATGAACCTCTAGTACCCCAGTCCACCTGAGAGATAAAATTGATAAAGGGATTGATCACGTTGTTATGCTCCGAATCTTTCCAGGCAAAGGCAAACTGGCTGTTCATAAAAGAATTGTCAACCAGATACTGCCGGATGTCCGTCAGGGATATTTTATAAAGCTTATCCTCATAGGTGATGATAATACGGTTTTCTTCTGAGGACAGCAGGAGGGCACTTCTGGACTGAAGATCCTGGATGAGCCCACAGCTTCTCTGTCGGCACAGGAGACGGATCAGCTTTTTACTGTTATTCGGGAACTGAAAAATCAGGACGTAGGAATCATCTATATATCCCATCGGCCAGACGAGGTAAAACGTATTGGAGATCGGGTGCTGTCTATTAATAAGCAACCCGGCATTATAGTAAAAGGCACTTGACAACCGGCTTTGATGTCTGGTATCTTAAATAAAAATACGGTAAATATTTTATGAAACGGATGTGCAGCGTCCAGTAAGATTTGAGTTATCCCAAAAAGGAGCTGAAAGGATGATTATTTATTTCTGCTAAACAATGGTAAGTAAAGAGCGTTTGGATGCACAGCGGCGGAAGCGGCTGCACTTGAGATGTCCGGCAGAAATGAAATTCTTTCAGTGTAGAAAAACAGCAGATAGATATTTGCAGCACGGAGGATTATTTCTTCGTGCTTTTTTATGTTTTTTCCTTTCAACAAAAACAGTATTTTGAAAACAGTACTTTATATTGAAGCAGGAAACAGATCATAGAGAAAGGAAGTGATTGATATGGCACAGATCAAGATAAATGATTTGACCTTTTGCTACGAAGGCAGCTATGACAATATATTTGAGCATGTGAATCTTCAACTTGATTCAGACTGGAGATGTGGCCTGATTGGAAGAAACGGAAAGGGAAAGACAACGTTTCTTAAGCTTTTAACCGGAGCCTATGAATATTCCGGTTCGATTACGGGACCTGTAGAGTGTGTATATTTTCCATATACTTTACCGAATCCGGCCCGATCATCTCGGACTACAATGGAATTACTGGAGGAGTTGAATCCGAATTACGAACTTTGGAAAGTCTGCCGGGAGTTGGATCAGCTTTGTGTGGACCCGGAGGTTTTAAGCCGCAGCTTTTATACGTTAAGCGGAGGTGAGCAGACAAAAATCTTACTGGCTCTGCTGTTTTCAGGAGAAAATCGGTTTTTATTGATTGATGAGCCAACGAATCATCTGGATATGGAAGGCAGAGAAAAAACAGCGGAATATCTAAGAAAAAAGAAAGGTTTTCTTTTGGTTTCTCATGATAAATGGTTTCTTGACCAGTGTGTGGATCATGTACTGGTCCTGGAACGGCAGACCATAACCATAATGCAGGGGAATTTTACCTCCTGGCAGGAGCAGAAAGCCAAAAAGGACGCCCACGCTCTGGCAGAAAACGAACGGCTGAAAAAGGATATTTCTCATCTAAGGGAGGCCGCACGCCAGGCGGAGGGGTGGTCCAATGCGGTAGAAAAAACAAAGCTTGGGACACGCATGGCGGGCCTGCGTCCGGATAGGGGCTTTATCGGCCACAAAGCGGCAAAAATGATGAAACGCTCTAAAAATACCCAGCACCGCATGGAAAAGGCAGTTCGGGAAAAGGAGGGGCTTTTAAACAATCTGGAGACTGTAGAGGAATTGAAGCTGTTTCCCCTAACTTATCACAAGGAATGCCTCATAAAGGCCCGGGAACTGTCCCTCTCCTACAAAGAGAAATCTGTTTGTCGAGATGTTAATTTTGAACTGAAAAATGGCAGACAGTTAGCTCTGAAAGGCAAAAACGGCTGTGGTAAGAGCAGTATTTTGAAAATAATTCAGGGAGAAGAGATCGAGAACAAGGGAGAACTTTTTGTTGGCTCCGGCCTGGTGATCTCCTATGTGCCTCAGGATGTAAGCTGTCTTTCCGGGGAATTATTGGAATATGCCAGAGAAAGGGAACTTTCGAAGCATCTCTTTTTGGCACTTCTTCGCAAGCTGGATTTCCCAAGGATACAGTTTGAAAAGGATATGAGCTGTTACAGCGAGGGGCAGAAAAAAAAGGTGGTGCTGGCGGCGAGTCTTCTCACCAGGGCACATCTGTATATTTGGGACGAGCCTTTAAACTATATTGATATTTTTTCCCGTATGCAGCTTGCACAGCTTATCCGAACCTACCGTCCGACTATGCTCCTGGTGGAGCATGACAAGAGTTTCCTTACGGAGATTGGTGCAGAGCAGGTGGAGATTTCCGGGAAATAATAGTTAAGCAGAAGAAACGTAACATGTAGTTAGGTTTCAGAACATTATCGGCAAAGGTCAGGGCTTCTCCAATCCCCAGAATTAAAAGTTAAGAATTTAACAATTCATCTTGGTATTGAAAGAAATCATAAAAACTCGAAAATAGAAAAAATTAGAAAAACACGGAGAACAAATGAAAGGAAAAGACGATTCTTTTGGATTTATGTGGTATTTCGGATTTTGAAAAACTTCAAAATAATCCTTTTCAGGGGTTGTTAATTGTTTAACAACGTGTTATAATGTCATCAATTGATATAAAATTATCAATCAGCCCCGAAACATGGAGGAAATCCGTAACAGAAATCAAAGGAAAGAGAGAGGTAAAAGTATGAGTCAGGAAGCAGCAAACAAAATCGTTGTAGTTGGTGCAGGTAAGGTAGGAGAAACTGTCTGTTACACGCTGATGCTGAAGACGCAGGTGAGCGAGATCGTTATCATCGACGTAGATGAGGATCGTGCAAAGGGAGCAGCCCTTGACATCTCCCACGGTACCGCATTCTACAGCCAGGTACGTGTGCGTCAGGGCGGCTATGAGGAATGTGCCAATGCAAAGGCCATTATCGTAACGGCAGGTGTTCCCAGAAAGCCGGGCCAGACACGTCTTGATCTGGCAAAGGTCAATACCGGCGTGGCAAAGAGCATTGCCAGAAACATTATGGAGTATGCAAAGAATCCCCTGATTATCGTAGTAGCCAACCCGGTGGATGTAAATACATACCTGATTCAGAAAGAGACCGGACTTCCCACCGGTCGTGTTATTGGTACAGGAACCTCTCTGGATACGGCCCGCTTCCGTTATCTGATCAGCGAGCGTTGCCGTGTGGATATCCGTGATATCCAGGGCTATATCTTAGGCGAGCATGGAGATGCACAGGTTCCCATTTGGAGCGGTGTGAACGTGGCAGGAGAGCCGGTAGACCATTTTCTTTCTCAGGATCCGGAAGAACGGGCGAGAGAAAAAGTGGAGATTGCAGAGAAAGCACGTTCCGGCGGTGCGGACGTTATTTCCTTAAAGGGTGCAACCTTTGACGGAATCGCAATGTCAACCCTGCGTATTGTAGAGTCCATCATCAAGGATCAGAATACCGTACTTCCCGTGGCCCATGTACTGGGAGAAGAGTATGGCGAAATGGCGGATTCCTGCATCAGCCTGCCCTGTGTAGTAAACAGTGACGGAATCGGCAAGGTTCTGAAAATCAGCATGACAGACGAGGAGCAGCAGCAGATGGTTCGCTCTGCGGACACCTTAAAGGCATTTATTAAGGATGTATGCAGCAAGGATGAATAAAGAGCTGCGGATCTCTGAGTGAACTGTCACAATCAGACTCATGGTTTTAGTAAATTCATATAGTTGGAAAATGACTTCTCGGAAAAGATATGTTATAATCGTAAGAAGCAATTTTCGAACATAAAAATCACGATTCACAGAAAATCCCTAGGGAAGTTCGGTGAATCGTGACATCACGTATGCCCGAAGTGCCCTGGGGCAGTTTACAGGCATTAACGGGTATGAATCAAAGAAAAAGGAGGTTTTGCCAAATGGTATACAGCTATTATCCGGGCTGCACCTTGAAAAACAAGGCCCAGGACCTGGATCGATATGCCAGAATGTCAGCAGAGGCCCTTGGCTTTACTCTGGAGGAGATTGAGGAGTGGCAGTGCTGCGGTGCCGTCTATCCCCAGGCTTCCGACGAGATTGCCACAAAGCTGTCTGCGGTGCGTGCACTAAACGACGCAAAAGAAAAAGGCCAGGATCTGGTAACCCTGTGTTCCGCCTGTCATCACGTCATCAAGCGTGTGAACGATGATATGCAGAATGTGGAGGATATCCGGACCAGAGCCAACAACTATTTAAAGCTTGACACCCCCTACGAGGGAGAGACGAAAGTACTTCATTTCCTTGAGGTCTTAAGGGACCGTGTAGGCTTTGATACATTAAAGGAAAAAGTGGTCACTCCTCTGACAGGCAGAAAAATCGGTGCCTACTACGGGTGCCTGCTGCTTCGTCCAAGCGGCGTGATGGCCTTTGACGATCCGGAAAATCCCACCATCATGGAGGACTTTATCCGTGCCCTGGGTGCGGAGCCGGTGGTTTACCCCTACCGGAACGAGTGCTGCGGCGGTTACATATCCCTGAAAGAGAAAGCACTGGCCGGCAGCCTGGTGGATCGTGTGATGGAATCCGCTGTAGATAAGGGAGCAGAGGAACTCATTACCGCCTGTCCCCTGTGTCTTTACAACTTAAAGAACAGCGGCAGCGGGGAGAAAGTACCTGTTCACTACATTACGGAGCTTCTTGCAGAAGCCTTAGGTCTCATTAAGGAATAAGGGGGGAGGAAGACATGCATAGAACAGAACAAGAACAGGCGGAACTCTTAAAAGAGATCAGCGGCGTTGACACAAAGAAATGTATGAAATGCGGAAAATGCTCCGCCTCCTGCCCGGCCTACGAGGAAATGGACATCCGTCCCCATCAGTTTGTCTCCTACGTGCAGAACGCAGATGTAAAAGCACTTCTGGAGTCAAAGAGCATCTGGAAATGCCTGTCCTGCTTTGCCTGCGTGGAGCGTTGTCCCAGAGACGTGAAGCCGGCGAAGCTTATCGAAGCAGTCCGCTTAATGGTGATTCGTGAGAGAGGTGGCAATTATCTGACACCGAATGAGGTACCGGAGCTTCTCGACGAAGAACTGCCGCAGCAGCTCCTTGCAAGTGCATTTCGGAAGTACAGCAAGTAGTAGATACAAATAACTGAACAAATACGTAGAAAGGTTGGAGGTGAATCACGTGCAAAGAATAGGAGTATTTGTCTGCCATTGCGGCACCAACATTGCGGCAACCGTTGACGTTGCCCGGGTGGTGGAAGCGGCGGCAAAAGAGCCGGGGGTTGTCCACGCAGAGGACTACCAGTATATGTGCTCCGAAGCCGGACAGCTTAAGATCCGTGAGGCAATCAAAGAGAAAAACCTGACAGGCATTGTAGTCTGCTCCTGCTCCCCGAGAATGCATGAAAATACATTCCGTCAGGCGGCAGAGCGTGCAGGCATCAATCCCTACATGGTAGAGATCGCCAATATTCGTGAGCATTGTTCCTGGATTCATAAAGATATAGAAGAAGCAACAGAAAAAGCGGTGATTCTGGCAAGGGCGGCCATCGCAAAGGTAACCTTAAACGCCCCCTTACAGTCAGGCACCAGCAGAGTGGTAAAGAGAGCCTTAGTCATCGGCGGTGGAATCGCCGGTATTCAGACAGCTCTGGATATCGCAGACGCAGGCTATGAGGTAGACATCGTAGAGAAGACCCCGAGTATCGGCGGAAGAATGTCCCAGCTTGACAAGACATTTCCCACCCTGGACTGCTCGGCCTGCATTCTGACACCGAAGATGGTAGAAGCTGCGGCCCATGAAAAAATCACCATTTACACCTACAGCGAGGTGGAAAAGGTATCCGGCTTTGTGGGAGACTTCCAGGTGGATATCCGCAAAAAAGCCAGAAGCGTGGATATGAGCAAGTGTACCGGCTGCGGCGTCTGCCAGGAGAAATGTCCCTCGAAGAAGACGCCCAACGAGTTCAACCGGGGGCTTAACACCAGAAGTGCCATCTATACCCCATTTGCCCAGGCAATCCCCAATGTGCCGGTGATTGACCGTGAGAACTGCATCAAGTTCAAGACTGGAAAATGCGGCGTCTGCTCCAAGGTCTGCCAGGCAGGAGCCATTGACTACGAGCAGAAAGATGAGATTGTAACCCAGAATTACGGAGCCATCGTGGTTGCCACAGGCTTTGACACCATCAAGCTTGACAAGTTTGACGAGTATTCCTACAGCACCAGCCCCGATGTGATTACATCCCTGGAGCTGGAGCGTATTATGAATGCGGCAGGCCCCACCAAGGGACACTTGGAGCGTATGTCCGATCACAAGCCGCCCAAATCTATGGTATTTATCCAGTGCGTAGGCTCCCGGTGTGCGGACAAGAGGGGAAAGAGCTACTGCTCCAAGATCTGCTGTATGTACACGGCCAAGCACGCCATGCTCATCCGTGACAAATATCCGGATGTGGAGGTGACGGTATTCTACATAGATGTGCGTACTCCGGGCAAGAACTTTGACGAGTTCTACCGGAGAGCCGTAGAGGAATACGGTGTCAATTACATCAAGGGCCAGGTAGGAAAGGTGGCCGAAAAGGGCGACAAGCTTCTGGTTCAGGGTGTGGACTTGATCGACAACAAGCGGATTCTCATGGAGACGGATATGGTGGTTCTGGCTACGGCCATTGAGCCAAATCCCGACGTGCGTAAGATTGCCACCATGCTCACCGCAAGCATTGATACCAACAACTTCTTAACCGAGTCCCACGCCAAGCTGCGTCCGGTGGAATCTCCCACGGCGGGTATTTTCCTCTCCGGCGTCTGCCAGGGACCGAAAGACATTCCGGAGACCGTGGCCCAGGCCGGTGCCGCCGCCGTAAAGGTAGTAGGGCTTCTGGCCAAGGATCACCTGGTAACCAACCCCTGCGTGGCCAAGTCCGACGAGCTTCTCTGTAACGGCTGCTCCTCCTGTGAAAAGGTATGTCCCTACGGAGCCATTTCCTATGAGGAGAGAGAGGTCAATGATCACGGCATTCGTGAGACGAGAAGAGTGGCTATGGTAAACAGTGCACTCTGCCAGGGCTGCGGTGCATGTACCGTTGCCTGCCCGTCGGGAGCTATGGATCTCCAGGGCTTCTCGAACAGACAAATTCTTGCGGAGGTGGATGCGATATGCAAGTAGAAAAAACACAAGAATTTCGGCCTAAGATCGTAGCTTTCTGCTGTAACTGGTGCAGCTATGCGGGAGCCGATCTGGCCGGCAGCAGCAGGCTTGCCTATCCGGCGGACGTGAAGATCATCCGTGTGCCCTGCTCCTGCCGTGTAAATCCCATGTTTATTTTAAGGGCGTTTCAGCGTGGAGCCGACGGCGTGATCCTGTGCGGCTGCCACCCGGGGGACTGCCACTATACAACGGGCAACTATTATGCGAGAAGAAGAATGACCCTGCTGTTCTCCATGCTGGATTACCTGGGTGTGGAAAATGGCCGGACCCGTGTGGAATGGGTGTCCGCAGCAGAGGGCGTGAAGTTCTCCACCACCATGAATGAGTTTGTAGCCAAGATTCATTCCCTGGGCGAAAATGTGAGATTGGGGGATTTGCGATGCAAGAACAATTAGTTGAGAGAGCAAAGGAACTCCTGGCAGACGGAACCGTGGTACGTGTTCTTGGATGGAAGCAGGGAGATCTGGGCTACAATCCGGAGCCTGCCTACTTTAACAGCCCGGAGGAATTAGCGGACTTCGTGTACGACGGCTTCTGCGGAGCCAACTTAAGCAAATATATGATCCAGGCAGGGAAGATGGAGGGAAATACCCTGGTATTCTTAAAGCCCTGCGATACCTACAGCTTCAATCAGCTCATCAAGGAGCACCGGGTAAACCGGGAAAAGACTTACATCATCGGCGTGGGCTGCAAGGGAACTTTAGATATTGATAAGATTAAAAATGCAGGCATCAAGGGAATTGAGTCCATTTCCCAGGATGGAGATACGCTGAAGATTCAGACCATTTACGGGGAAAAGGAATTCCCCTTTGACGACGCACTGTTGGAACGCTGTACCGTCTGCAAGGGCAAGACCCATCAGGTGTACGACGAACTGATTGGTGCCCAGGAGGGGGAGGAAGCCGGGCCGAAAGGCAACCGTTTTGAGATGGTGGAGAAGCTGGAAGCCATGACGCCAAAGGAGCGTTTTGCATTCTGGCAGAATGAGCTTAGTAAGTGTATCCGCTGCAACGCCTGCCGGAACGCCTGTCCGGCCTGCAGCTGCTTAAAATGCGTCTTTGACAGCAACAAGTTTGATTCGGCACAAAAGGCCAATGTGGATACCTTTGAGGAGCAGATGTTCCATGTGATCCGGGCTTTCCATGTGGCGGGCCGGTGTACGGACTGCGGCGAGTGCAGCCGGGTATGTCCCCAGGGAATTCCGCTTCACCTCCTGAACCGGAAGTTTATCAAGGATATCAACGAGTTCTACGGACCCTATCAGGCAGGGGAGGATACGGACAGCCGTGCACCTCTTACCAATTACACGTTCGAGGACGTGGAGCCAAGTGTTGTCACCGAGAGAGGAGGGAAGCACTAAATGTATCAGATAAAGAAAGACCGTCTGCCGGAATTATTTGCGGCAATGGCCAGGACACAGGATTTGTTTCTTCCTGTTCGGAAAGCCGATCAGACCAACTATGGTCTCTGGACCGAGGACTGTGAGGTAGATCTGGATACCTTAAAAACCGTGAAATCCGGCAAGGACTGTTTCTTTCCTCAGAGCGAGACCTTATACAACTGTAAAAATGAGGACGGAAAGCTTTCCATCGATCCGGCGAAGCTTACGGATGAGCCGTTTGTGGTATTTGGCATGCGGGCCTGTGACGTGCAGGGCTTAAAGGTACTGGACAATGTATTTTTAAATGACCCGGTGGACAGCTTCTACGGGGCACGCCGGGAGCACGGCACGGTGGTAGCTATTGCCTGCCATGAGCCGGAGGAAACCTGCTTCTGTAAGGTCTTCGGTATTGACGCAGCCAATCCGGCATCTGACGTGGCAGCCTGGTTTGTAGGTGAGGATCTGTACTGGAAAGCCCTGACAGAAAAGGGCGAGAGATTGACCGAGAGCGTAAAGGAACTATTTACGGACGGGGATGACACGGCTGTGGAGGAAGAGAAGAAGCAGATTCAGGCCATTATCGAAAAGCTTCCCTATTCCCACCTTGACCTTTCCTGGTTTACGCCGGAAAGAACCATGGAGCTGTTTGACTCTCCCTTGTGGGAGGAGATGTATAAGCCCTGTCTGGCCTGCGGCACCTGTACCTTTGTGTGCCCCACCTGTCAGTGCTACGATATCAAAGACTTTAACACGGGAAGCGGCGTGCAGCGTTACCGCTGCTGGGATTCCTGCATGTACTCTGACTTTACCATGATGGCCCACGGCAATATGCGTACCAGTCAGATGCAGCGGTTCCGCCAGCGTTTTATGCACAAGCTGGTGTACTATCCGGCCAATAACGACGGGATGTTCTCCTGCGTGGGCTGCGGCCGCTGTGTGAGCAAATGTCCGGCTTCCTTAAATATTGTAAAGGTAATTAAGAAAATGGGAGGTGAAGCGTAATGGGCGAGTGTACCTGTGGAGGAAATCATAAAGATATGCTGATCCCCATGATCGGTGTGATTACGGATATCCGTACCGAAACTCCGGATGTGAAGACCTTTCGTGTGGTAGGACGGGACGGCAGGAAGCTTTTTGAGCATATGCCGGGCCAGTGTGCCATGGTGTCCGTACCAGGGGTGGGAGAAGCTATGTTTTCCATTACTTCCTCCCCTACCAACAAGGAATTTCAGGAATTTTCCATCAAGCGGTGCGGAAGTCTCACGGATGTGCTTCACGGTATGAATCCGGGGGATGAGATCACGGTCCGGGGACCCTACGGAAATGCATTTCCTGTGGAGACGGCTCTTAAGGGGGAAAATCTTCTGTTTATCGCCGGAGGAATCGGCCTGGCACCGCTTCGCTCCGTGATCAATTACGTGCTGGACAATCGGGAGAATTATGGGACGGTGGAGATTCTCTACGGCTCCCGTTCTGCGGACGATCTGGTGCAGCTAGAGGAGATTCAGCAGGTTTGGTGCAAGACTGATGGCGTGGACGTCTATCTGACCATCGACCGGGAGCAGGAGGGCTGGGACGGCCATGTGGGCTTTGTTCCCTCCTACTTAAAGGAGATTGGATTTACCACCAACAAAAAGGTGCTTGTCTGCGGGCCGCCCATTATGATCAAGTTCGTACTGGCGGGGCTTACGGAGATGGGCTTTACCAAGGAGCAGATTTACACCACACTGGAGCTTCGCATGAAGTGCGGAATCGGAAAATGCGGACGGTGCAACATTGGTTCCAAGTATGTGTGCAAGGATGGGCCGGTGTTTAGGTTTGATGAAATAGACGAATTGCCTCCAGAGTACTAAGAAAGGACTGGTAAAAATAAAATGCAGGAAATGGTAAACGTATATTTTTTTGGAAAACAGTATTCCGTACCGGCCGAATTAACCATTATGACCGCTATGGAATATGCAGGCTATAAATTAGTCCGGGGCTGCGGCTGCCGTCATGGATTCTGCGGTGCCTGTGCCACCATTTACAGAATCAAGGGAAATAACGAGCTGAAAACCTGTCTGGCATGCCAGACCCAGGTACAGGAGGGAATGTATGTGGCGACCCTGCCTTTCTTCCCCACGGATAAGAGAAATTATGATATCAATGAGGTAGAAGCAAAGCAGAAGATTATGATGGAGCTTTATCCGGAGATCTACAGCTGCATCGGCTGCAACGCCTGCACCAAGGGATGTCCTCAGAGCCTGAATGTCATGCAGTACATTGCATACGCTCAGAGGGGCGACTTTGAGAAATGTGCGGAGGAATCTTTCGACTGTATCGGCTGCGGCATCTGCACCTCACGCTGTCCGGCGGGCATTTCCCATCCCATGGTGGGCGTACTGGCAAGACGCCTTACCGGAAAATACATTGCTCCCAAGTCCGAGCACCTGGCCGAGCGTGTGGCGGCGATTGGAAACGGCGAGTTCGATTCTCTCATTGAACAGGTGATGCAAAAGCCCATTGAGGAAATGAAAGAACTCTACAACAACAGGGATATTGAGAAATAGGAGGGGAGCGTATATGTTTACAGCAGAAATGTTGGAATCAATCAAAAAGGTAGAGGCTACCAGAGCCGAGCGGATCGGTATGGAGCCAAGAAGAATGACAGCCGAGGAAAAAGATGAGCTTCTCCGCAAATTTCATCCCGATTATCGTCAGGAGGGCTTTCAGGAGTTAAAAGTAGGGCCTAACAAGGGTGAGAAAGTGCCCTTTGAACTGGGAACTCTGTTACACTCCAACAGCCGGATCAAGGATGTGCCCATTGACTTAAATCATGTGGCTTATGACGTGGATGTTCTGGTCATCGGCGGCGGCGGTGCGGGTTCCTCTGCAGCGATTGAAGCACATGAGGCTGGTGCCAATGTCATGATGGTGACCAAGCTTCGTATCGGCGACGCCAATACCATGATGGCTGAGGGCGGAATCCAGGCGGCGGATAAGGAGAACGATTCTCCCCAGCAGCATTATCTGGATGCTTTTGGCGGCGGACATTTTGCCGCAAGGCCGGAGCTTTTACGTCGTCTGGTTATGGAAGCTCCCGATGCCATAAAGTGGCTCAATGAGCTTGGTGTGATGTTTGACAAGGATAAGGATGGCAGAATGGTAACCACCCACGGCGGCGGAACCTCCAGAAAGCGTATGCATGCCTGCAAGGATTACTCCGGTGCGGAGATTATGCGTGTGCTTCGTGACGAGGTGTGGAACCGCCAGATTCCCATTGCGGACTTTACCGCAGCGGTGGAGCTGATTAAGGATGACAAGGGTCAGGTGGCCGGTGCTGTGCTTCAAAATATGGAGACGGGCGAGTACAAGGTGGCAAAGGCGAAGACGGTGATTATCGCTACCGGCGGTGCGGGACGGCTGCATTATCAGAATTTCCCCACATCCAACCATTATGGTGCAACGGCAGATGGTCTGGTGATGGGTTATCGTGCGGGAGCTCCTCTGCTGTACCAGGATACCATTCAGTATCATCCTACGGGCGTTGCTTATCCGGCACAGATCTTCGGTGCTCTGGTAACGGAGAAAGTGCGTTCTCTGGGAGCTATGCTGATTAATGCTGAGGGTGAAGCTTTTATGCATCCCCTGGAGACTCGTGATGTGTCTGCGGCTTCCATTATCCGGGAGTGCAAGGAGAGAGGTAAGGGTGTGCCCACACCTACCGGATTTGGTATCTGGCTGGATACGCCCATGATTGAGATGATTCACGGCGAGGGAACCATTGAGAAGCGGATTCCGGCTATGCTTCGGATGTATTTGAATTATGGCATTGATATGAGAAAGCAGCCGATTCTCATTTATCCGACGCTTCATTATCAGAACGGCGGCCTGGAGATCGGCGGTGAGGGCTTTACCAAGGCGATTCCCAATCTTCTGGTGGCAGGTGAGGCTGTGGGAGGTATTCATGGAAGAAATCGTCTCATGGGTAATTCTCTGCTGGATATTATTGTGTTTGGCCGAAATGCGGGTAAGGCTGCGGCGGCGAAGTGTAAAGAGGTGGAGCTTGGGACCATGAATCTTGATCATATTCAGGCTTATGCAGGGGAACTAGAGAAAGCGGATCTGCATACAGGAGAGGTTTCTCCACTGCTTCTGCCAAAGTATACCTTTGGGATGCCCAAATAATATGTATGGCAGCCTGCGGAAATAATCAGAAAGGAAGTATGTAATGGGACTGGTTACGTGGTTTCAGGAAAATATATTTTCCAATACGCTGATGATGGTGTTTCTCATTGCTGTTATCGGTTATCTGGTAGGAAGTATTAAGATTTGCGGATTGGAGCTGGGGACTGCGGGCATTTTGCTTGTAGCCCTGGTCTTCGGCCATTTTGGAGTGGAGATTCCGTCACTTGTTCGGGAACTGGGCTTAATCTGCTTTGTGACTTCGGTAGGATTTATTGCGGGGCCTAAGTTTTTCCGGAATTTTAAGTTGAATGCTACTTCTTATATTTTACTGGGAATTATTGTGATTGCGGCAGGTGCTCTTACCTGTGTGGCGGTGATTAAGGTGTTTGGCGTGCCGGTGGATATAAGCTTAGGGATGATGACGGGTGCTCTGACCAGTACACCAGGTCTTGCGGCGGCTCTGGAAGCGACCGGATCGGATGCGGCATCTGTGGGGTATGGAATTGCTTATCCCTTTGGCGTTGTGGGCGTAGTTCTGTTTGTGCAGCTTGTTCCCAAGCTTCTGAAGACGGATATGGAGGCGGAGCGTGCCAAGTATGAAGCGGCGGCCAATGTGAGCGAGGAAGAGTACCACAAAACAAAGAAAGAAGAGCTGTTCTATGCGGACAGTATGGGATTCTTTCCTTTTTCTCTGGCGATTGCCTTTGGGATTATTCTGGCGAAGATTGAGATTCCGTTGCCAGGCGGTGCGGTGTTTGCACTTGGAACCTCTGGCGGGCCTTTGATTGCCGGATTGATTCTGGGGCATTTTGGACATATTGGGAAGCTGAGTGTTAAGGTAGAGAAGCATGTTTTAGAATGTCTTCGGGAGTTTGGACTGGCTCTGTTTCTCTTGGGTGCAGGAGCACAGGCGGGGGCCGGATTTGTGGAGATTTTGAAAGAACATGGGGCTTTGCTGTTCTTCTATGGTGCTTTAATGACCTTGATTCCCATGCTGCTGGGGTATGTGTTTGCGGCGAAAGTGCTGCGGCTTAGTATCTTTAATACACTTGGATCGATCTGCGGCGGGATGACCAGTACGCCGGCCCTTGGAACGCTGATTCGTGTGACGGAGACGGATGACGTGGCTTCGGCTTATGCGGCGACTTATCCCATTGCACTTGTGATGGTGGTGCTTGCCAGTCAGTTTATTGGGATATTCCTGTAGCAATGAGCCATGCATAGAAAGAGACAGATATCCTCTGGGATGTTAGCATACCGGAGGATATCTGTCTCTTTCTGTATACGGCCACAAGGTGAATTGGGTGCAGGCGGACGGGACCGCTCTGGCTTATTTTGCAGCGGCCCCTCGTTTTGAGGGGCGACAGCTCGGTAAACTGGAATTTTTAACCAAACATTTTTAATAAATAATCATCTATATCAGTTCTTGAGTGAAAGATTCGACTTTTTAATCAAATTCATAGAAAATTTACATTTCAGGGCAAAAAAATAAGGCCGGGAACCTGTTTTTAGATTCCCGGCCTATGGTCTTACTATGCTGTCCGTTCTGCTTTCAATTTTTTTACTTCGTCAAGAGGAAGTCCTGCATATTCCGCAATTTTTTCAAGTGTCAACATTCCATCTGCCAACATT
>CAOJBY010000039.1 GCA_948330435.1 uncultured Lachnoclostridium sp.
GAAGAGGTTTCGATCTCTTCCCTTTATTTTTGCCAATGATAATTATACTCTAAGCCGTAGCAAAAGAGAGACGAAAAGCCGCAGCTCTCCGTCTCTTACTTTCTTTATCTAAATATTCTTTAAAGCCATAGAAAATTTCTCTATCAATATCTGCAGAACTATGTCATCGGCAATCAGCGGAAGTTTTAACAGCACTGCAGGCGGACAATCCGCTTTGTAAAGCTGTGCACTTACATCAATGCACATACCATTTACTGCCCTCGCAAACTTTGCAGCCTCCTCCACACCGGAAAAATGAATAGCTGCCAGGTGTCCCTGTCCCTCTACGCAGGTAATATGATCCGGAAATTCTGCCACCAATCCAGCCAGGGCCTCATCCACTTTCTGCCCGGCTTTCGCAACTTCGCTTCCGTTCTCCCGTACAAATTCCATCGTAATCAGATATGCAAGGCTTGCCAGTTCTTCCTGTCCGTTGGTTACCAATGCGCCAAACTGGTTCAGGCTGTCCATTTCATAAGAAGTAATCACCTTGGAAGCGGGATATTCCCCTCCCGGGAATCCCTTGCCAATAATTACAAAGTCAGGTTTTAACTTGTACTGTTTGAACAGGAACATTCCCTCATACCACATACAGGACTGTATCTCGTCTGCCACAGTAGGTGTATCATATTCCTCACAAAGTTCATAGGCTTTCTGAAGATATTCCGGCTTAAGACGGATCCCTCCATAATTCATTAAAATAATTTCATGCAGAAAGCCTGCCGTCTTATAATCACCCTCGTTATACCGCTTTATCTTTGCTTCAAAATCTGCCGTATCATTTTTCTTTACACTGACTACATGATATATTCCGGCCTCCTCAAAACGGGTACACAACTCCGGCCACATACCCCGCAAAGTCTGGGCCAATACCGTTGTACCATGATAATTAGCTTCCAGACCCTCCTTATTATCCTCCACAACCAAAAATACCGGAATTTTTCCATGATACTTAGGGGCATCAAAAGTTTTATCAAGACGATAGAAGCGGGTCAGAATCATTTTTATTGCCGCCTCAACAGCCAGAGAGCCCGTTTCCAGGTTAATAAGGCGGTTCAGCACTTTTGCTTCCTTTGAGTTAAGAATCTCCTGAAGCCTCTCGTCCGGTTTATCAATTCCATTGATGTCCATGATAATCTGCCGTTCCATCAGGCGGGTAATATATCCTCTGGTATTGTTATGTGTCGCATTCGGAATGCCCAGTTGTCTTGCCTTTGTAATCAACTGGTAGCCCGGGAAACTATGTCCCAGAGGAATATGATAATGTTCGCTTTTGGCTGCAATATAGCTTCTGCCATCCTGACCTACCCGCACACATCCGATTCCGCCCACCGGTGCCGCATTTACATTGGTAGCCCTGCGGAAAGATTCCGTAGGTGCTCCCTCCAATTTTACTGAAAGTGGCGGAATCACCTGTTCTCCCACTCTGGCAGCCAGTTTGTCACAACGTTCACCAAATTCCGGCGGGAAAAAATCAACCTTTGTTTCCGCAAGTTCCTCCGCTATGGCACTGTCTATCCCCAACACCTCTATGGCTGCATTTTTTACCGCATCCATATAATCCTTTCCTAATAAATCACTTAAAGAACGACTTACATTATGCAACATAATTATCATCTCCTTCCTCATTGCTTGTCTCATTGTATGCAAGAAGCTCACTGAGCCGCATGCCATCTTTTGGTATAAAGTGCCGCAGATAATCCGTACTCCATGCCAGCCGGTACAGGCCCTGATAGCCAATGTCCTTTGTACTTAAATACATTTCCTGAATCAGGTATATATGATCACAGCGAGGCGGCAGCGTTGGATCTTGCGGACGATCATAACACTCTTTTAATGCCCGTAGCACTTTCACCGGGTGAATGATACCATTTTTATTGGTTTCCGGAGAAAACGCCTCATGAGAAGAGTGAAGCCCATCCGTCTGCTGCATGTGAATAACCGGAGAGTAGGCCCCCAGTTCCCGAATCCATTCATAGCAGTCTGTATCACATACATCAGAAAAGAGGTATTCATTCTCCTCTACATCTTTCAATATTTCTCTGATAACTTCTTTTCGCAGAAAGCCGCAGCCTGCTTGTCGTTCCTTAGCATACAACTTCTGTGCTCTTTTACTTCCCAGCCATATGGGCAGATAGCCATCCTTACAGTAACGGGGAAACGCTCTTTCCAGTTTTTCTTCTGTGGGACGCAGGTAATACGGGCAGTGGTGTCCCACATCCTCTGTCATATACAAAGGAAACTTGTTTTTCCGGTACATTTCCCTCATCAATTCTCTCATTCCTTTAATGGTAAAGGGCGGCTGGTGAGGTGTATACATCTGCTCCAACGCAAGGGTATCTACCCCATTATTCCTGGCAAGCTGACTTACATGATCCATGCATTCCTTATAGTGTTCCACCGCCTGCCCGTAACGAAACCTGTCGTAAAGAATCTCTTCCGGGATACCCTGTACATAATAACCTACAGCCGCATCAATAGCCCCTGCAATACGCAGAAACTCTCCAAACCAGTTCTGCACATAGTGATTTCGTATTCTTTCATCCGGATGGGAGAATCCCACCGTATCATAAGTGGAGTCATTGGAATACATCATAACAACCTCCACACCATACCTGGCCTTTTGTTCCATGACCTGGTCTATCCACTCGTCATGACATTCTCTGGGAGTTAAAAGCGGCTCAATCTCCAGATCCGCAACACATTCCACATATCGTAATCCCATTTCCCGAATTACCCTGCCCCATTCTGCCGGGGTCACCCATCGCTTAATGGCAAAGCAATTGTCAATACCTATCGAAATTCTTGGATCCATGGCCGGAACCTCCTTCGCATTATTTTGTCAGACCGCCACCAGAGCCCCCTCTTTCTGGGAACGCAGTGCCGCTGTGTGCAGAGCATGTGAGATCGCTGTCTCTTCCGGAAGAAAACATCCAAAATCTACTGTCTGTCCATCAATTTCCTTTAAAAAAGAGGCCCACATCTGTAAAATAGAATCCGCAAATCCAAACTCGAAGATTGTCCCCGTCACTGTAGAAAACTGAGGTTTATTTCCAACTACCACACGGCACCATGCCTGTTCTGCTCCCATCTGCTGGGTAAAATAGAACCCATTGGGATCGTCTGAAGTAAAGCGAATCGATGCATCCATGCCGTAAACTTCCAGATACCATTCGTTTGTTGCCCCTGGCTTCATCCGTTTCATTTCCAGGGTCATGGGAAACTCTTCACCTTTCTGGTCCTGTACCGTACATATAAGCGTAGCATTGTCCCAGGTTTCACAAGCAGCCATGCCACCCTTTCCGTCCGGTCGCTTTGTTATGTAGTTACAGAGTTTGGCACAGACATTTTTCGGAATCCAGCCCATACGAAAGGGAACATGTTCCGTATGAATTCCCAAATCTCCCATACAGCCATACTCTCCGTTTACAGAGATAATCCGTTTCCAGTTAATTGGTTTCATAGGGTCCATATCGCTGGAATGGTTTAGGCCCGCCCGAACTTCCAAAATCTTTCCCGTTCGTCCTTCCCGTATCCATGCAATCAGCTTTTGACAGGCCGGATAAAAAGGAAATTCGCTGGCACAGCGTACAATGGACTTAGGATGGCGTTTGCATGCCTCTAAAATAGCCTCATTCGCCTCCTGATCCATGCCAAAAGGTTTTTCGCCCATGAAATGCTTTCCGGATTCTATAATATCTACATAGATCTGTTTATGCAGCACGTGAGGTACTGCACAATAAACAGCCTCAATCTCCGGGTTCTTCAACAGTTCCTGATAATCTGTGTACACATAGCGGACAGACGGTACTTTGGCAGTAAACCAATCCAGTGCCGCCGGATTGGCGTCGCAGACAGCAATAATCTCCGGTGCCGGACATTCTTCGTTTAAGTGAGACCATCTTCCGGCTGCTCCCGCAAATTCTTTTCCCATCAATCCACATCCAATAATGCCAAACTTAATCGTTCTCATACTTCCTCCTTTATTTCGTTTGTTTTAAATAGATGTTATTATTTTATTAATATATATTATAATTACCTTTTAATTTATTCTATAATATAATATAAAATATGTCAATTATAAATATTAAAAAAGAAGATTTTAAATATTTTTAATATTGTTGACTTTCTATTTAAAATAAGGCATACTTATTTAATAAGTTAAAAAAGATATGGAATTTCAAAATTTATCTTTACAAAAGGCGGGTATGAAATGGACATTTCACAAAGAAGAGATATGTTAAAACAAATCATTACGGAGCGTCAGGAAGTTCCCATCTGTGAGCTTAACAAACAATTTGACGTATCCAGCGTAACATTGCGCAACGACTTGATTTATCTTGAGCGAATTGGTGTCTGCAAGAGATTATTCGGAAAAGTTATTGCCTGTACCAACCCACTTCCTGTAAATTTAAATTATGGGTATATCAAAAACCAGGCAGAGAAAGAACGCATCGGCAAGTATGCCGCCTCTCTGATTCAGCCGGGAGATTCCGTTCTTATCTACACCGGCTCCACCACCAGACAGATTGCCCGATTCGTCAATCCGGAGATAGACTTTATTGCAGTGACGAATTGTCTGTATACTGCTCTGGAACTGCAAAGTTCTGAAAATGTTCAGGTTGTTGTCTTAGGTGGTGCCATGAACCGTAAAATCTGTGCAACTTTCGGCATACAGACCATTCAGCAGATTCGGGAATTTAATCTGGATAAACTTTTTATCTCTGTAGACGGAATTGATGCAAAAATGGGAATCACCAATGCAATGCCCTTTGAAAGCGAGATTAATCAAGTGGTTTTAGAGTGTGCAAAGGAGTGCATTGTTGTAGCGGATCATACAAAGATCGGAAATGTCAGTTTTGTACAGATGGGAGAGATTCAACAGGTCAATATGCTCATCACCGACACTGGTGCTGACCCAGAAGCCATAAGCGATCTTAAGAAAGCCGGAGTTGATGTAAGGCTGGTGTAGTTTTTATATTTTGCATAAAGGGGATATCGAATCATTTATTTTTCGATATCCCCTTTGGAATTCATCAAAATTCTCTTCCATATGCCAGAGTATATTCCCGCAACAAGCGGATAATCGCCGGTACGTTATTTTCTTTCTGGTACTCGTGAATTTGTTCTTTTGGAAGTTCCCGTGCAATACGCATAATGGTATTTGCCTGTGCAATAAATTCGCAGGTGGCTTCATAGCCATCCATGCGGGCCGGCCAGTTATCCATAATATACCAGCCGTCATAGCCTATCTCATCCAGCTTCCAGAAGAATTCCAGGCTCTGCCACAGACTTACCGTTCCAAAGATCAAATCATCATCCGCTCTTCCATAGTTGTCATTCAGGTGAATCATATCCAGGCGTCCATAAGCATTTGCAAGGGCTGCAGACTCGGCAGGGTTCTCCATCCCGAAAAGGGCATGCCCATAATCCACGATAACACCTACATTATCCAATCCGACTTTCTCACATAGCAGCAGAACCCTTGAAACATCACCGGCAAACTGGTATGTGAGTGGTTCATATTTTTTATATTCCAGAGTCACTTTCACATCCGGACGGTATGCGGCAATTTCCCGAATACACTCTGCCATATACTCCCACTGGAGGGTATAATCCGCCTGAAAAGGATAATCATAGCCATCATGTGCCATCCAGAACATAATATCCAACGCATCAGATGCCGCTGCATAGTCCATCGCCTGTTTCCCCAGTTCCACAATCTCCCGCCGGACTTTCGGGTCTCTGGCAGAGAATGTCCCGAATCGCCATTTACGGTTCATCCAGTTATCCGGAGCAATGGTTCCCACCCGCATTCCGTAATCCGTCACCAGTTTATTCAGCTTAACCGGATCCATGGAATTCTCATCCATGGCATAACTCATAGCTCCTACACCGCCCATTTTCGCAAAAAGTTCACACTGTTTTTCATAGGGAAATGCCGCCTCCGGCCCTTTATAACCCTTATCTACAAATCTGTCGCACATATTCGAAAATGCGGCTCCTGAACATTGCATTTTCAACAAATATTTATTATCCATATTACTTAAAGCCACCTCCCCGAACGGTGTCAATCAAAACCGCAAGCAAAAGGACCAGGCCTCGAACCAATTGCTGGTAGTAAGATTGAATAGACAGCAATGTCATTCCGTTATTAATGACCATTAAGATCATCATTCCCAAAAATACTCCGCCGATATTTCCCTTTCCGCCCGTAAGACCCAGACCCCCTACTAAAACGGAGGTAGTAATATCAATCTCAGAACCTACGCCGGATGCCGGAATAGCCGTCATATTCTGTCCAACTCCAAGAATCCCTGCCACACCGGATGCAAATGCTGCACAAAGCATACCGATAAACCGCGTGCGGTCTACATTTATACCAGACAGATGTGCCGCCCTGGGATTTGCCCCCACCGCATAGACTTGACGGCCAAATGTAGTATATTTTAATACAAACCAAGCGATGAAAAATGCCAGCAGCATTACCACCATAGAAGTGGGAATTCCAAGAATTTTTCCCTGGCCGATAAAGCGCAGAACCGGATCCGTCAAGGGCAGATTCCTGGCCTCCGTAAGTATATATGCACATGCCCGATAGACATTCATGGTTCCCAGTGTTACGATAATGGGCGGAATTCGTCCCACCGTCAGCAATATGGCATTTACGGAGCCACAAAGAATACTCATAGCCAGTGCTCCCAAAATTCCAATCCAGACATTGCATCCCATACTCGTCATCAGTACTCCAAGAAAAGTGCCGCAGAGAGCCGACGTGGCATACTGGGACAGTTCCAATGCCCCCATAAGCATATAAACAGTCAAACCGGCTGCCATTGTACCTGTAACAGATGCCGCCAGGCCGATGTTCATGAAGTTATTCATGGTCAAAAAGTAAGGTGACAGAAAAGCCATAATCGCACACAAGACAATGAGTGCAATGAGCAGGCTGCAGTTATAGCTTCTAAGAAAGCTCAGCATGCTGTTTTTCAGGCCTGTTTTTTTCCCAGTCATATTATTTTGCATCCTCTTTTCCTCCATTCCTTAAAAGCTTATTAATTGCCGCCTATGGCCGTAGACAGCAATTTCTCCTGTGAAAATTCTTCCCGCATCAGTTCCCCTTTCTGCCTGCCTTCATGAAGTACCACAATACGGTCAGACATTGCCATAACCTCCGGAAGTTCTGATGAGACCATAATGAAAGAAATTCCCTGTTCTGAAAGCTCATTCATTAGATTATAAATCTCCAGTTTTGCCCCTACGTCAATCCCCCGGGTAGGTTCATTCAGAATCAAAACCTTTGGCTGGGCTGCCAGCCACTTTGCCACCACAATTTTCTGCTGGTTTCCGCCGGACAGACTTTCAGCCGGCGTTTGTGATGTAGGTGTCTTTATTTTTAACTTTTGTATCCATTTATTCGTTAAACGGCCCTCTTTTCCAAAATTCACCAGTCCCCCTGGTCCCAAAATCTGCGGTAATACATTAATCGATATATTTCTAGCTACACTGTGATGCAAAAAAAGGCCTTCTGCTTTCCGGTCCGACGGAATATATCCAATCCCCAGTTCTTTCGCCTGCTTAGGCGACATAATCCTGACTGGTTTTCCCTCTATACGAACCTCACCATCCGTCATCTTCCGGTCTCCGACAATTGTCTCTACCGTTTCCGTTCGTCCCGCACCCATCAGGCCAAACAGTCCCAGAATCTCTCCCTTTCGGACACAAAAGCTGATGTCTTTCACATAAGTAGAGGACAGTCCATCCACTTCCAACACAACCTCGCCTATATGATCTCCTTTGCGAAGTGGATAAACGTTCTTAATTTCCCTGCCGACCATCAATGTAATCAATTCGTTTTTATTCGTATCACGAGTCAATAATGTCTTTACCAGGCATCCGTCCCGCATAATCATAACTTTATTGGAAATTTCAAACACCTCATCCAGGCGATGAGAAATATAGATGATCGCCGTTCCCTCAGATGATAGCTGGCGAATCAGTCCAAAAAGAATACTGATCTCTTCATCATTCAAAGCCGCTGTGGGTTCGTCCAGTACCAATACTTTAGTGTTTTTGGCAAGTGCTTTTGCAATTTCAACCATTTGTTTTTCTGCAATGGAAAGATTCTCTACTGGTGTAAAAGGTTCATAATGACCCAGTCCCACTCTCTCTAATAACGCTTTTGTATCCTCCTCTATCGCCCGGTAGTCAATGATGCCCCCAGTTTTCGTTTTCAGATTACCCATATAAATATTTTCTGCAATAGATAAAACATCTGAATTATTCAGTTCCTGATAAATCACATTAATTCCCATATCAATGGCAGCCTTTGGTCCTGCTATCTTAACCGGCTTTCCCTCAAAAAATATTTCTCCTTCCTCTGCCTGATATGCCCCGGAGAGCACTTTCATCAAAGTAGATTTGCCGGCACCGTTTTCTCCTAAAAGTGCCAGAACATCTCCTCGTTCCAGTTCCAGATCAATATTCGTCAGAGCTTTGACTCCGGGAAACGATTTGTGGATACCTTTCATATATAAAATTTGTGGATTTGACATAACTCACACATTCCTTCCTTCATATCTCTCTGTATGGATGATACAAAAACCGGCTGCGGCACAAGCCTGCTCTGCCACAGCCGGTTGCTTGATCGTTAAGCGGAATCAATTCTCTTTCATCTTTTATTTTGTATAATATTCTCCTACGTTTTCACGATCAATTACAAAGGAGACCGTGTTGAGTTCATGGTCTATATTATCCTCTCCGGTTTCCAGAATCTCCAGAAGTGCCGGAATTGCCAAATCACCATATCCGCCCAGATTAAAGTTAACCGTCCCTTTCCAGCAGCTTTCCTCTACCGTTGCCAGGTGCTCCAGAGCAAAGGAGTCGCCATTGTAGGATGTAATCATACAGTCCGCTTCTCTTCCCATAGTCAGTGCCGCATTGTATGCCCCTAAAGCTCCTGAATCATTATTGGTAATAATATAGATCTTAGACGCATCCGGATGTGCCGTTAAAAAGTCCGTGGTAATGGTTTTGGATTTCTCAGTTGTTCCGCTGTTATCCTGCCAGATAACATTTTCCTCGGCAGGCATCAGGCCTTTTTCGGTCAGTGTGTCAAAACAGCCATCCAGCCGTGCTTTTACACCCTCACCGCCTGCATAGTAATACATTGCCAGAACATACTCAACCTCTCCATCCCAGTTCGTCTCAATCCAGTTCGCCACATACTCCCCGTTTACCTGGCCTGAACCGTAATTGTTGGCACCTACCAAATGAGCATAATCATCATACTCCACATCACAGGTCACCAGAGGGATTCCTTTTTCTTTACACTGCTGGGAAGTTGTGATTCCTACAGAAGCATCCCATGTAGCATCAATGATGGCATCTACATCCTGAGAAAACATGGTCTGAAGCAGTGCAGCCGTCTTTGTGGGATCTCCACCGTTCTCCCCCATAACCAGTTCCACACCCGCTTCTTCCGCCGCACGCTTTACACCATTCATAATCGTAATCGTTGCTTCATCCGAACTTGCATACAGCATCAGACCAATTTTGTAAGACCCCTTATTACCCTCTGCCTCCTGGGGCTCCTCTGCTTTCGGTTCCGCTGTTTCCGCCTCCTCTGCCGGAGCCGGTGTATCTGTATTTTCTTTCGTCTCTCCACCCGAGGAGCAGGCAACCAGATTTAATACCATAACCGCCACCAGTAGCATTGTTAACATCTTTTTCATTGTAAAACCTCCTTTGTTTTTTAATTATTTGCATTTTCCACAGAAAATTCAAATCATGTTCAGTACTGTTTTTTAACCCATAAGTTCTTTTATCTCTTTATGTTCCATTCCAAAACTGTCCGCCACATTTCTACAAGTAATGCTTCCCTGGTAAGTATTCACCGATGAATACAAAACTTCATTTTTCCGGCACGCCTCCTCTAATCCCCCATCGGCAATCTGAAGCCCGTAACACATGGTAGCGTTTGTCAGTGCTATTGTCGAGGTACGCGGCACTGCCCCCGGCATATTCCCTACACAGTAGTGCACCACCCCGTCCACCACATAAGTGGGAGCGTCATGATAGGTTACTTTGGTAGTTTCACAGCATCCCCCCTGATCTACTGCCACATCCACAATCACACTGCCCGGCCTCATATTCTTCAGATAATCTCTTTTCATCAGCTTCGGAGCAGCTTTTCCCGGAATGAGCACGGAACCAATCACCAGATCGGCCTTGGCCACAGCTTTCTCAATTGTCCCATCGCTGCTCATCAGAGTCTGGATTTTGGATCCAAAGATGTCATCCAGATAAGAAAGCCGGGAAAGATTAACGTCAATTACCGTAACATTTGCCCCCATACCTACTGCTATCTTACAGGCATTTGTTCCTACAGTACCCGCACCAATAATCACTACATTGGCTCTCGGAGTTCCCGGAACTCCTCCCAACAGGACTCCGCATCCTCCAAAGGGCTTTTCCAGATACTTTGCTCCCTCCTGTATACTGAGACGCCCGGCTATCTGACTCATGGGGGCCAGCAGTGGTATACTCCCGTCCCGTTCAATCAAGGTCTCATATGCAACACCTTTCACTTTTGCCTCCAGCATAGCATCCATCAATTCTCTGTCTGCCGCCAGATGAAGATACGTATAAAGGATTAATCCCTCATGGAAATATGAATATTCTTCTTTTAAGGGTTCTTTCACCTTCACAATCATTTCGGACTTATCCCAGACTTCTTCCGCCTTATCCAGAATGATTGCCCCGGCTCCCCGATATTCATCTGTGGAAAATCCGGATCCTGTCCCTGCGTCACGTTCTATGAAGACTTCATGTCCTGCATTCACATAGTTTTTCACGTTATCCGGCGTTAAGCCCACACGAAACTCGTTGTTTTTTATCTCTTTTACACAGCCGATTCTCATTAACCTTTACTCCTTATATGGTTTATTTTTATTCCAAACCTTCTCCAGCCAGGTTCTTACCATGGGAACCCATTGCCCACACGCCGGATTGACGTAAGCCGGATCTGGTGCACTTGTGGCATCTGACAGGGACAGACCATGGGGTCCCTCCATAAACAGGTGAAATTCCACCGGAACGCCATGAGCCATCAGACCCGCTGCATATTGCAGAGAATTACCCGGAGATACCATCTCATCATTGCAGGTGGCCCACAGATATGTAGGTGGTGTATTTGCCGTTATGTAATTGCAGGGGCTTTCCTCGTGAAGCCTTTTTTCTTCTGGTTCCGGTTCTCCCAAAAGTGCCTGACACATTCCCCGTCCCAGACGAATGCTCCATTCTTCCCCGTCTTTAAATATACAGCTTTGAAAAGCCGGAAGTACTGATTTTTCCGGACATTTGGGATCTGCATTTTCCTCAGAAAATGCCGCCAATGGCAGAGGAGGTAACGGTATTGTCAAATCAGTAACCGGATATCCCAGAATTACCGCATCTGGTCGGATCTCTGCAGGCAAAATCCCTGTTATCTGAGCCGCCAATTCCCAGCGTGTGCTTAAGGATGCACAAAGGTGCCCTCCCGCCGAAAATCCACAGACCGCAATTTTCCCGGGATCCAGATTCCATTCTTTGGCATTACTTCGAATATATGCCATGGATCTAGCCGCCTCCGTCAACACCCTTTCCATAGAGCATGTCCGTCCCACCGAATAGTGCAATACGAACGCATGGTAACCATATCCTGCAAATCTCAAAGCCACCACTTCAGCCTCCTGATCGGAAATCCGAAGATATGCTCCCCCCGGACAAATCAGAATTGCCGGTCTTTGGAGACCTGCCTGTATCTGCTCAGATGCATCCAATATATATCCTTTCAAGAGGACTTCTTTTTCTTCCTCCCAGGGATAGTAGGTGACAAGCCGCACAAAATCGCCTCCTTTACTTAAAATTCAAACAGCCTTATTGCATTGCTGCACAGGATACATTCTTTTTCCTTTATGGAAAGCTTAGAACCCAGAACCACACCAAGCATCATCTGCTGGTCCATCATATTGTAATCGCTTCCATACAGAATCCGTTCCGCCCCTACCTCCCCCACAAGATATTCCAAGGCTCCATTGCACCAGATGTCTCCGGCAATATCAAACATTACATTCTTATACCTTTTGCCTAGTCCTGCCGCCGCCCTAATTCCTCCTGGCCGCCCGCCGGAATGAGCCATAATGAACTTCACTTCCGGATATTCCTGAATAAATCTTTCAAACCGATCGGGAAAAGCATAAATCTGTTTTGGGTTGGAGGTTATGTCCCAGGTATGAGAAATTATAGGCAGTCCATGAGCCTTTGCAAATTCCCAGACCGGTCGAAAGGACTCATCCTCCGCCGGTGTCATCACAAACGCAGGGTGAATCTTAATTCCTACATAAGCCGGATCCTCCACGTATTTTTCCATTACATTCAGAGATCTTGCCTGACATTTCGGCGTGTAGTAATGATAGCTGAGAATCCGTCCTCCCGTTTCCTGATACAGCCTGCTTCCATATTCTGCACCATATTCCAGATCCCCTTCGCAAAGGGTATAAGTATTGCAGCTGACAGATCTGTCTATACCCAGCCTGTCCATCTGGGCCAGCAGGCCCTCTATGGAATAATCCCTGACGTATTGCCTTGCCATTGGACCCACATGTATATGCGAATCAATAATCATAGGATTTCCTCCTTTCCTTTTGGAAACAGCCGTCCGGCATTACCATGCAGAATATCTTCTTTCGCTTCCTCTGGAATATCTGCATTCAGTATGCGAAATGCCGCAAAGTGAGGATTTCCATAAGGAAAATAGCTTCCAAACAGCACATGCATTTTCCCTGTTAAGTCCCACAGATTCTCTATCTCCCGAAATAACACCAGATTGTGACTTTCAAGATAAAAGTTGTCATGCTTCTGCATCAGTGCAAAATATTCTCTGGAATGGTACAGGAACTTTACATCATGTCCTTCTACAATAAGATTAAGACGGGGATGCTCCGAACAGATCCGATCCATCTCTCTCCAGCTTACCTGATCATGCCACACCATTAACGGTATGCTCAATTCCTCCAGCCGCTTCAGAATCTTTCCTATGGCATATTCTTCCATGGAATGCTCGAAGTTCTTTGGAAACATTCGGGCCACCCGAAAACCGTCTTCCAGAAAGCCCTGTATATACTCTTTCTCATTACCGTCAAAGCAGATATCCGGTGTCAGCACCAAGGCTCCATACCACCCTTTGTGACCTTTTAGCAGACTGCGGAGTCTCTCATTCCCTGTATGGTTATCCAGTGTGGCCGCCTGAACATCAGTCACAATCCCTCTTTGGATGCCTTCCGTCTCACAGGCGGATAGCAGTTCCTCAAAATCCGCATAATTCTTCAGATTATTATCCGTCAGAGGATCCCACCAGACATTACAGTCAAAGAGTTCCGCTTTATTCAGTGCTTCCCTGTATTTTGTCTCTTTCTCTTGTATTCTCTCCATTAGTTCTCCATTCTTTTTATGTTCTATGGTGCAAAAAAACTATTTCTGCTGACAATACGTGCCTCCGCAAAGTCTTTCAGCTCTCCAACTGCAATCATCTGTGCCAGCAGATTACCTGCCGCTGCCGCCTCCGTAAGTCCGGAGCAAACTTCCTTGCCGCTGCCATCCTCAATTCTTTGGTTAACAGCTTCTGCCCGGGAGCCTCCTCCTACCAGATAGATTCGATCAAAATCTTCTTCTATAGCTTTCTCCGTCTCTGTCAGTTCCTTTACCGTCAATCTTGCCAGAGAGTTAGCAAAAACTTCATATAATTCAAAGGGATCCTTTGGGCACTCAAATCCGGCACAACTTATTGCTCTTAGAACTTCTGTCTCCATATCTACCGCCGAATCCGAAATGTCCGCAAAGGAAAAATACTTATCTGTCTTATGAGCCAGTGCATAGTCGGTAAGCTGTTGATAAGAAATCCTCCGTCCCTGTGCTTTCCATTGACGCATACACTGCTGAATCACGAACATTCCGGCCGTCCCTCCCATAAGAGCAATTCTGCCATCGCCCATTGGGCTGTTGCAAAGTCCCGCTTTGTATATCTCTTCATCCAGCCGCATCCCATCCACTACCGCACCATACATGGACCAGGTTCCGCTGCTCACATATAAGAAGTTCTTTTCTTCTCCAATGGCCAAAACAGCACTACTGGTATCATGGCTGTCAATGCAGGCTACCGGTATTCTCTCGTATCCTGTTTCCTCCCGCACCGTGTCATTGGTACGCCCCAGAATCGTACCGCTTTGGAAACGAATCGGCACTTTTGTCTCTATCCCCAAAAATTCAGCCGTCTTTTTGCTTAATCCCCGGATTTTTGTATCTCCCAGTTCTCCAATAGCAGGCAATGTATCATCATATGCCATTTTCCCGGTTAATAAGTAAACAAACAGGTAAGGAATAAAAAGAAATCCCCTGGCATTCTTCACCAGTTCAGGCTGGTATGTGCAGTCATAATAGAGTTGCCGCAAGCTTGAGATTCTATGTTTTACCTGTCCACAATGGAGAAAAAACTCTCTGGGATCCCCAAGCACAGAATCTATATCATCCCCATGGCGATCAAGTTCCGGCTCCCGATAGCAGCGGGGAAGTCCTATCACCAATCCATTCTCATTTAAAAAAGCATAATCCTGAGACCAGGCATCAATTCCAATACATGCCAATTCCAATCCCCTGCATCTGCACTCTCGAAGTGCTTCCAGAAGTTCCTGATAAACGTGAACGTAATCCCAATAAAGCCTGCCATTCATCCGCAAAAATCCATTGGAAAAACGATAAATCTCTTCCTGGCAAAGCTTTCCGTCCTCTGTCAGACTTCCGGCAATCGCACGTCCATTACTTGCCCCTATATCAAATGCCAGGAAAACACGTCTGCCCATAATCCTTTCTCCTTTTTAATTTGTTAATATTATATTAATAATTACTTTTAATTTATTTTATAATAAAACAATAAATATGTCAATTAAAAATATTTAAAAAGTCAAAAATAACATTTTTAAATAAGAAAACACCTTAAATTCTGCATAACCCGCGAGAATTCAAGGTGTTTTCATAATTTAATATTTAATTTTCCCGTCGAAGTCCTCTGGTATTCTTCTCCACCAGTTTCCTTGCAATCATAATCTGATGACCGCACCCCAGACATTTCAAACGAAAGTCTGCACCTACCCGGAGAATCTCCCATTCAGAGCTTCCACAGGGATGCTGCTTTTTCAGCTTTACAATGTCCCCCACTTTATATTCCACTTAGCACCTCTCCTATATTCGCCTGTATAAGCAAATCTGCATTCCCGTCTCTGGGTGTTGCCGCCCGGTTAATCACTACCAGATGCTTACCTGTAAAGTAATCAATTAGTCCGGCTGCAGGATATACCGCCAAAGATGTTCCGCCGATAATCAACAGATCTGCATGAGAGATTGCCTCCACCGCCCCCTGAATCGTATGGCTGTCAAGACCTTCTTCATAGAGCACTACATCCGGCTTAATAAGCCCTCCACACTCACAGCGGGGAACACCCTCTGCCTCCAGCATATATTCAGCGTTATAAAAGCGATTACACTTCTGGCAGTAATTCCGATGGACAGATCCGTGAAGTTCATATACGTTCTTGCTTCCGGCCAATTGATGCAGCCCGTCAATATTCTGTGTTACAACCGCCATCAGTTTTCCCTGCTCCTCCAGTTCAACCAGCTTCCTGTGGGCGGCATTTGGCCTGGCATCCAGACAGAGCATCTTTTTCTTATAGAACCGATAGAACTCCGCCGTATTTTGTACAAAGAAGCTGTGGCTCAGTATCGTCTCCGGCGGATACTTCCACTCCTGATGATACAATCCGTCTGTACTTCGGAAATCCGGAATTCCACTCTCTGTGGAAACACCGGCTCCTCCAAAAAACACGATATTATTGCCCCCCAGCACATATTCTTTTAATTGGGCAATCCGTTCCTCTGTAGTCACAGTAATCCTTTCCTTCCGTTAATAAATCTTTTTGCCATGAATGACAAAACGTTTTGTTCCGCTCTTTGTACAGGTAGAAAGCGTAATCACTCGATCATTTCTGGACACCTCTATTCCCGTATCATACTCAGAACGAGCTTTAATCATATCTACAAACTGTGCATACTTTCCGTCCGGCTCTGACGCAAAACCAATGGTATAGGTATCGCTGTCTGAGGATATCTCATAACATGAAAAAATCTCATACGCATGGGTTCCATCCTCCAGATCTATATAAACCAGCGGATGTTCTAACAGATAAGATGCAGAACGATATTCCTTTAGTCCGCCAAACATAGATCCGTTCTTCATATTGTGCCCATAGATAATCGTATGCAAATCTGTAAAATCCGGGCTGTTTAAGGCCTCTATAAAGATGCTTCCGGCACTATTCGTATTCCCACTAAAGGTATGCTTCAGATAATAAGCATCATCATCCCCCTGCATCAAAGGATAACTAATCTCCGTATCCGGAATTTCAATCCAGCCAACCACATCCTTATTCTCAGATCGCAATGCCTCCAAGTCAATACGCAGCCGACGTTCCCCCTCTTCATCGGTATCGGCATCCTCCCTTTCTCCATAAGCCACTTCCGGAAGCTCCTCCTCCACATACTTCCGAAGATCATCATATTCATCCGTGCCTTCCTTATACTCCAGGAAGATACCTGCCAGCTGGCTTCCACAGAAGATCACCATTCCCAGGCATAAAACAAGTGCTACAATCAATACAATCGGAATTCTCCGTCTCCTTTTTCGTCCCATCTTTCATCACCTCGCATCTATTTTATCAAACTAACAGTTAAAAAGCCAGAGTTAATATCAACGATTTAAAGCAGTATCCAGGTCGGCTCTTTGCAAAAATCCATCTCCTCAGAACAAACCCCAAGGCTAAATTCTTTATCCCTTACCGAATAGAGTTTGTAATAATAGTCCTTATTATTTTGATGCTGTATTACCCGGCCCATGCCCTTTCCGATTTCCTCCATGTAAAAGGTATCCAGTGGTATTAAAAGCCCTGAGCCCTCCGCTTTCATAAAGCTTTCCTTCAGTACCCACAAATTATGAAACAGAGGTCCTCTTTGTGATTCCTCTGCCGCCCGGTATGCTTTCTGTTCCTTCAAGTGAAACTTCTTTACCACAAGTTCCCGGTGTCTTCGATTCCTCCAGCACTCAACATCAATTCCAACGGGCCTTTCCCCTATGGCACAGGCAGCATATCCTCCACTATGGGAAAGGTTTATATGGATCCCCGGATATTCCAAAAGAAACGGCTTCCCCTTTGGAGCACGTGCTAATAAAACGGGCTGACAGACTTCCGGATATTGTCTCTCAAGAGCCTTATAAAGAAGTCTGTGTGCCCATTCGGACTGCTCTTTCGCTCCTCTGCTATGGATCGGAATCTCGGTTACATATACTTGTACCATACTCTTATCACTTTTTCTGGCTGTCCAGCAACTCCATCAGTGCCTCATCACTGTCTGAGATCCAGACATCCTCCTCTTCTTCATTTAAGCCCAGATATTCACGGAGCGTGCAGGTCTCATCACTGTTCCCCCAGGCTTCTATATAAATATCAATCTCTTCAAAAGGAATCTCTCCCGCCAGATACTTATCTTTAAATTTCATAATTTGTCTCCTAATGTTTTATTTCTTTTCTACTATAGCCCATTTAGAAAGCTTTCGCAAGCTATTGCCGTCAAAAAACAATGGCAGTTTTGACTGGTAATCGCCAAAACCACCATTGTTATAGCAAAATATTTTACACGTTATTCTATATGAATGTCCAAAGGCTTATCCAATTCCTCTGAGACATACTTCCCATTCTTCTTCCTCTGGCGTACGCATTCGGAGAGAAGATATTCTATCTGCCCATTGACTGATCGGAAATCGTCCTCTGCCCAGGCGGCAATTTCACCGTACAGCTTTGCAGAAAGGCGAAGGGGAATCTGTTTTTTCTGTGCATCCGCCATGTTAATACAGGCTTCCGGAATTTACCACCGGCTGTGCGTCATGATTTCCGCACAGAACTACCAGAAGATTGGACACCATTGCCGCCTTACGCTCTTCATCCAATTCTACCAACTGCTTTTCATTCAGACGCTCCAAAGCCATCTCCACCATGCCCACAGCTCCGTCTACAATCATCTTTCTTGCATCTATGATGGCAGATGCCTGCTGTCTCTGCAGCATGACGGCTGCAATCTCAGGTGCGTAGGCCAGATAAGTAATCCGTGCTTCCAGAATCTCCAGGCCCGCTTCTGCAACCTTCTGCTGAATCTCATTGCGGATGCGAGATGCAACTACCTCACTGGATCCCCGAAGACTTCCCTCATCTGCAATTCCGTCTCCGGTGGTGTCCACATTGGGTGCTACATCATAGGGATACACTCTTACAATATCCCGAAGAGCACTGTCACATTGGAGTGACAGATATTCTTTATAATTGTCTACATTGAACACAGCCTTTGCCGTATCCACCACACGCCACATAACGGCAATGCCAATCTCTACCGGGTTCCCCAGACAGTCGTTGATCTTCTGCCTGCTGTTATTCAGTGTCATGACCTTTAAAGAAATTTTCTTATTACAACCATCGCTGCTAAGTGCCGCCTGTCCGTATGAGATCATCAATGGTTTGCCGGAACCACCGTCTACATCTCCACTCTGGTTCAGCCTTGTCTTGGCCGCCGGGTTCACACTGCTGCAAAATGGGTTCACATAGTAAAATCCTTCCTTTTTCAAAGTACCCATATAATTTCCGAACAGCGTAAGAACAAGGGCTTCCTGAGGCTTCAGAATCTTCAGTCCAAACAGCGGGATCCAGCCAACGGTAATCCAGATAACCCCTATGACAATCAGCAGCACTGCCAAAACTCCACCACCGTCATCTGACAAACTGGCCCCTAAAACTACACATCCGACTCCCGCTGCATATAACAGGATAATCAGAAACAACATGGCAAGGCCATTTTCCTTATGATTTAAAATCTTTTCCTGCATATCTATATTCTCCGTTCTTTTTGATATCAAAATCATATCATATAGATATTTATCTGTCAACAGGAAATTCAAAAAACCGCTACAAAGCTTTCGAGATATGATTTCCTATACAAAGATCACCCCAAACAAGGGTATCACTGCCAGCACTACAGTCAGACCGCTTCCGGTAGAAAAGGACACAAAGGTTCCAGCAAAAGCCTCATGTCTCAATTCCTCCTCCGTCTTTTCTGCCAGGTCGGCAATTTCCTGTGCATGCCTCCGAAGCAGCATTCCAGTTTCTTTTATCATATCACTTTTTTCCCAGGAATGTAACGTGAACTCTCGAGTTGAAATAGCTACATCATTGTATCATCTCTGAGGACATCCGCCAGACTGATTTTGCGTACATTCCGCCATGCAAGGTAATATGCCAACGCCACTGTCCCCAAGACAGCCGACATAAACAACAGAATCGGAATATATGGTGCCTCTGCCATAAACACTCCCACTTCAAGATAACTCATCTTCAGCATATACCCCGTTGCAAGAACTACAATGGGAAGGCCGACCAAAACCGGTTTACCGGCTATCACCAGAGCTTCTATGCAGAACATTTTCTTAAGCTGTTTCGGCGTCACCCCTACCGACATATACCTTGCGAATTCTCTTTTCCTCTGGTGCACAAATCCCAATGTGTTGGAAAACACATTCCCTGTTCCAATGATCGCAAGCAGGATACAAAAGCCCCCCAGTATTGCCATCATTCCCTGTATCTGTTTGTTATTCGTTTCGTACTCCTGGATGCGGTTTTCACATTCGATGGTATATTTTCCACCGATCACCTGGCAGGTCTCATCCTGGAGCATATTTAATTCTTCCAATGACGCATTTTCTCCACTCAGGATGCGGATATAGGTGTCTTCCTCCGCCCCTCCGATCTGTTCCTTTATCTCTTTCCATAAAGATACCGGAATAAAATGCACCAGTTCATAATAATTAAGCGTTGCGTATTCCTCCCTTAAAACAGGGACTTTTTCCGTATAAGCAAGGACTGGTATCTCTGCTGCCATCTCCTCGGTTTTGCCGTATTGTGCATCCTTGCTGTCTGACCGCCTCAAAATACTTGTATCATTTTCCCCCTTTACATAAGGCATAAAATCGGGATGCCTGAAATCGGGATTTGTCACATCCCGAATCTGGTTTAATATGACCGCCCCATTAAGCCGTGGTGTAACCCCGATCTGCTCACAGTAAGCCTGAAAACTCTCATCATCCAGTATCACGATGGGGGCATCTACCAGCCATCCGCCATCCGTCTGCGTCACAAGTCCCCCGGAAGCATGGGAAAATCCGCCAAAGGATTTCATATCCTCGCTCATTTCTTCCTCTGTAATCATCCGCTTCGCCATCGCTTTCTGATATACAACGGCACTTTCCAGCCCCTTGATCTTCCGGATCCTGTCCGTTTCTTCAAAAGCCTCCACGTCCGTATCTTTCACGGTAACCATGACATCCCACACTTCCTGATACCTTTCAAAATAGGTCTCCCTTGTGCTGATCCCGGAAAGTGTAAAGAAACACTGCATCATCGCAAATGCCAGAAACGCAGTTATAAACGATAAAGAAGCTGTCCGCAGGGCTTTTCTCTGTGCTTTCAACGCATTGCCGGCCAACTCCCCCTCCACTCCAAACAGTCTCGTAAGTAAATAAGAATTTTTTCTGCGTCCTAACTGCAATTCATCCGTATTTTTGATTGCTTCAAGAGGTGTCAGTCTGCTTAGCTTTCTGGCCGGCAGCCATGCGGAGATCCATATGGTGATAATCGTTACAAGCAAAGTAAATACCAGAACCAACGGATGATAGCCAGGTACCGATTCATGCCGTCCCGGGATATTGCTTTCCAACAGAATATTTGTCAGATGAATCAGGCCCATACTGCCTGCAATCCCAATCAGATTTCCCGCTAGTATCGGAGGCGTGCAAAGAACAGCCGCTTCCTGCAAAAGACATGTCCGAATCTGCTTTGGCGTAGCCCCAATGCTTGAAAAAATCCCAAACTGATGAATCCGTGCATTCATGGATACTGCAAAAGAATTGTGGATAATTACAATCAGCGAGAATGAGGCTGCAAATGTTATCAGTAAGTACATTGGAAACAGCAGTCTTGGAGCCGTATCACCGGAATCCCGAATCAGGTACATGGCCAGTAGTTGATAATTATAAATGATTTTTTCTGGCGGGGCTCCTATCTGTTCCGCAATATGAGGAGTATCCGAAAAAACAGAGCTTCTGTCACTAAAATAAATATCTAAGGTCGGTTCCGTTCCTCGAATTCCCTTTTGGTTTACTACTGCATCCTTTACATTGGCAAAATTCTTTACGGCCTCTATGTCTTTTTCTGCAAACTCCCCCAGGATCCGACTGTGCCAGCCACCCTCCTCCTGTTCAATTCGTTCAACCTCATATTTCCACAGATTGAACATGATTCCGCACAGCAGAGACAAGAACAGGGCCGAAATAAATGCCGCTATCCTGACAGCCAAGCTGGAGGTACGGTTGTTTTTTATATAACCTGATGAATAATCTTTCCACATATCCATTACCTCCGCCACTCGTCGCTGACAATACACCCGTCTTCAACTGTGATAATACGCTTCGCTTCCAGAGCTATCTTTTCATCGTGGGTAATCAGTAAAATGGTCTGGTCCAGATTGCGGTTGGAGATCTTCAACATATCAATAATCTCTTTGGTATTCTTCTGGTCCAGATTCCCGGTAGGCTCATCCGCCAGAAGCAGGGCCGGACGGTAGATCAGGGCACGGGCAATCGCCGCCCTCTGCTGCTGGCCGCCGGATAACTGGTTCGGCAAAGCTTCAAGCTTCTCAGCAATACCAAGGGAATTCACAACTTTCTCGAAATATTCCCGACTCGGTTTTTTCTTATCAAGAGCAAGAGGCATGAGAATATTTTTCCGTACCGTGAGGGTTGGTATCAGATTATAAAACTGATATACCAGCCCTACTTTTCTCCGGCGGAAAATGGCCGCCTCTGTCTGGTTCAGTTTGGAAAGGTCGATTCCGTCTATCATAACCTTTCCCTCCGTGGGCTTATCCACACTGCCCAGAATATGCATCAGGGTGGACTTTCCGGAGCCAGAGGCCCCGACAATTGCCACAAATTCCCCCTTGTCCACCGACAGGTCAATCCCGTTCAGGGCTGTCACCTGGTTTCCGCCGGAACCGTATACTTTCTTCACTCCCTCACATCTCAAAATCTCCATTTTAAACTTTCTCCTTTCATCTGCTCCCATGAGCTTTTACAATAAACAGTATAGCAAATGAAAGTTACAGCTCAGTGACTGTAAAAGCGGATCTCGAAAAGAGCACCGCCGTCGGGTACATTTTTTGCCCGTATGGTTCCGTTCTGGCGTTCAATGATCTCTTTTGACAAAGCCAGTCCGATTCCAATACCGCCCTCACATGCATTCCGCCCCCGGTAAAATCGTTCAAAGATATGGGGAATATCTTCCTTTGCAAATCCCTCTCCATCATCCTGGATCTGAATTTCCGTATAGAGCGGATTCTGTCCATAGGAGCAGTGAATCGTTCCCCCGGGACTGTGCTCCATGCAGTTTTTCATCAGATTCATGACCGCCTCCATGGTCCAGTCCAGATCCACAGTCATCAGCATTTCCCCCTGCTCCGGTATATCAACAGAAGTGTGAGAACTCACAAACAATTCCTGTAGGTTATCCGCTGCAAGGACAAGAAGTGTAAAGACATCTATCTCATCCCTTTGTAAGTGTAAGGTTCCGGCATCAATCCTGGATAGAACCAACAGGGCTTCCTCAAGATGAGTCAGCCGCAAAAGCTGTTTCTCTACCTGTTCCAGATGTTTATTGTCCATGTTCTGCTTCAGCATCTGGACAGAAAGGGAAATGGCAGTGAGCGGGGTTTTGATCTGATGGGCAATATTGGACAGGTTCTCCGCAAAATTATTCTTTGCCTGTACCGCCCTGTCTTTCGTCTGATAAAGGAATGTCACCGTCTTATAGATCTCATCTTCCAGTTTCGAAAAATCATCCTCCCCGGAAGTGGGCATAATTGCAGCCCTGCCGGTATTCACCTGTTCCAGATATTCTTCCAGAGCCCAAATCCGTGTGGCTTCCGTTTTATTCCGATGCAAAAAAGTAACAACAAAAAGCAGGATTCCCATCACAAAGCCCGTTGAGGCAAACAAAATATTCTGTAGGGAGGAAGAACCCGAAAAATCAGAGCTGCGGTATCCCAATGCAGACAACACATCTTTTTTTGCCACACCGTCAGGATTTCCTCCCGTACATTTCTTTAATGCTACAGAAATGATATTTTTTGTCTCCGGCTCCTGTTCCACTACTTCGCCGCAGATAGCATTCAGCACTTCAAACTGAAGCCGGCTGTAATGGTAAGAAGCTAACAAGGCAGAAATAGCCGCAGCAACCAGGCTGACAGATATGACCAACCCCAAGGTGACCCGTATATGTTTCTGTCCGCTCATAAGGTATCCTCCATACGGTAGCCTACACTTCTGACAGTTTTCAGGCACATCGGTTGGTAAAGCTTGTCTCTCAGACGTTTCATGGTAACAGTTAATGTATTATTGTTCACATAATTCCCGTTTGCATCCCACACCTGCTCCAGAAGCTTTTCCCTGGTAACCGTCTTTCCCTTATTCTGCATCAGGTACAAAAGCAATTGGTATTCCGCCTCGCTTAAAGGAATTTCCTCCGAACAGCAGGAAACCGTATGGCGGTTTAAGTCCATTCTGATTCCGTCACAGGAAAGATACTGTTCCGCCACGTTACCAGTTCTGCGGAGCAATGCCAGGATTCGTGAATGTAACACCTCCAGTTCAAAAGGCTTCACGATATAATCGTCCGCACCGTTCCCAAAGCCCGCAACAATATCTGCACAGTCTCCCCTGACAGTAAGAAAAATAATGGGCAGCTCTTTCCAGTTCCTGCGAATCCACCGACATAAGCTGTCCCCCCGTCCATCCGGCATATTCCAGTCCAGCAAAACAAGTGTTGGAACATGTTCTTTCAATGCCTGTTCCGCCTGTGCAAGCGTTACACAGATTGTTACCTTAAAGTTCTTCTGTTCCAGATATTCTTTTACAATCAATGCAATATCCGGATCATCCTCAATATAATACAAATCAACCATGTCCAGTTTTCCGTCCTTTCTTCACTGCCCTTGTATACTGATGATCATATTATAGCAAATAAAGATGACAATTTAATGACTATTTCTTCCGGTGTCCGGATATAAAAAAATAAAACAAAAACCAGACGGCACAACGAACTGCAAGAATCACCATATCTTTGCCTACCGCCATAGCGGCAATTCATCACCGGATAAAATTGTTTTGATCCCCTCTTTGTCCATCTCCACACCGATCACATTGGCGG
This sequence comes from uncultured Lachnoclostridium sp., assembly GCA_948330435.1. Lineage (GTDB taxonomy): Bacteria > Bacillota > Clostridia > Lachnospirales > Lachnospiraceae > Laedolimicola. The sequence continues at coordinate 24,486 of CAOJBY010000039.1, forward strand.
ACGGTTCCCTGATTGTCGAAAGCCATTCTCCCAATGATGAAAGGTCAATGGAATCGGAAATATTCAGTGCGGTGGCCACCGCTACAGGCAGGAGAAAAGACATCTCTTTGCAGAGTGCTGCTTCGACCATTCCGAAAAACAGAATAATGACACACACTACACAGATATAATAAACCGAGTTTGTAACAGGCATACCGAAAAATGCGTTTTTCAACCCCATATACACATGATAAAACGGATGATAAATAATTCAGTCCATCTTAATCGCAGTGTTGGCTGACAGAAAAACCGGTGTTGCAGTAAAAAGTGCAATCACCAGATAGACCAGAGAAAATTGTTTAAAGTCTTTTAACAACACAGATGCAATCCCCAAAAAGCCGACGGCAACAATCTCAATAAACAACAGTTCACAGGTAATCTCCCTAAGCTGTTTCATTTTTGGGGTATTATCCCCCACGGTTTCCGGCTTATATTCACTGTCGAAATGCAGGAGTGAGAGTGCATAATCCATTCTATGGCGATCAACCTTTTCGCTTCCTGCATAGAGTACAATATTAGGTTCTCCTTTTCTTACATGAATACCAACACCGCCGCCCACATCCGTGGCAAGTACCTCATTGAATTCTTCCAAAGAAGTTACCGAATGGATGATCGGCGACACCTGTGTTATAAAAAATGAAAACCTCGAAAATTTAACATTTTCGAGGTTTTCTGAGAGGCGACAACCAGATTTGAACTGGTGATCAGGGTGTTGCAGACCCACGCCTTACCACTTGGCTATGTCGCCATGTACTTATTATATTCTAGCAAAAACCTTTTGATACGTCAATATCAAAAATGACTCCTACGGGAATCGAACCCGTGTTACCGCCGTGAAAGGGCGATGTCTTAACCGCTTGACCAAGGAGCCTTCTTTGCCCCTCGGGGCTATTTTCTACTGTGCCTTATCAGCGACATATTAAATGATATCACACATCGAATATTTTTGCAAGTAAATTTTATTCTATTTTTATTCCCATATATTTGCCAGTTCTAATGCAACCAATATTATAACTGAATGTATTCGTGCCACTAAAGCACAACCTCCTCACATACCCATTCCTAAAATTGTTTCTCTAACTGAATCTTATATCAGTCAAAACTATTATGAAGCAATTACTTTGGATTCTCTGGCAGAGCGATTTGCTATGAATAAATATCATTTGCAAAAGCAATTTAAACGTTTTATTGGAATTTCTCCCAGTAAATACCTTATCCATACAAGAATTACCCGTGCCAAAGAACTTTTGCGTTCCACTGATAACTCCATTGAAAAAATCGCTGAAGAGATTGGTTTTGGGAATGTCAGTAATTTCACTCGTGCTTTTAAGCAGTATGAGAATATCACCCCAACTACTTATCGGAAAACATGGATTGAACCCCAAATTACCATTCTTGATGAAGATTCCTTTGAAAGAATAGATTAATATTTTGCCCAAAATCACTCTGGCATTTTCATATATTCCATAAAAATGTTTATAAAAAACCCTGTAAACAGCCATGTTGTTTACAGGGTTTTCAAACTCCCCGAGTAGGGCTCGAACCTACAACAACTCGGTTAACAGCCGAGTGCTCTACCATTGAGCTATCGAGGATCATTTCTACTTCTTCTCTTCAGATATATTCTATGCACTCCCGCATCTTCATATACCTTCAAAACTATATACTGATTTATCTCCTACATCTTGGTCTTCCTTCTTCTTCCTCTTCCTATGACGTACGCTTAAGAGTCAGTCATTCGGAATCCGCTTCGCTTCTTCCT
>CAOJBY010000040.1 GCA_948330435.1 uncultured Lachnoclostridium sp.
ATCTTCGCACTTACCTCTCGTAACGCATCCCCTGTCAACTTAGCATCTGCTGCAAATCCTGCCTCTTCCGCCGCTAACGGATCAATCACCTCTCCTGAATCAAGCTTATTATTTATCGCTCTATGAATCACATTGATCTCTGCCTGACCAAACTCGCTTCCCACTTGTTCATATTCTGTCACATCCACAAAGGACACCGTTCCGTCCTCATTGGTAATCATCTGGTAACGCCGTCTTCCCTCCATAGATTCAGCAAGAATATCATCTTTAAAATTTGTTAATAATTCTGACATTAATATTTCACTCCTTCCTTAGTTTGCCACAGGATGTCTCCTGTTTCCCAGGCGAAATGACAGCCTGGATTTATTCTCTTTCTGACTTTTCAACAATGTATAGATTCTCAAAATTGCTGATTCAATCCGGTTCAAATCTTCAAACCCAATAAAAGCCTGATTCTGAACATATACTGTTTTTTCTCCTATTTCAACCGGATAAATATTAAAATGTATCTGTTCCAGATTATTGGCCAGCATATTAATCTCATCCGCATAATAAAAACTTGAATAATCTTTATCTGGACCCATATCCCCAATCTCAAAAGGTTGATAAAGCATCTCTGCCATCTCGTGGAGAAACAGAAGATTATTCTTAATACGGTTATAATTTGGTGCATCAAACCTGTCATCACCAGTCCAATCTGTTTTCGGCCTTTCCCAAATCATATTTTCACCACCTTTCTTGCATTCATTTTTCCACTCCATACACCATTATATTCCAATTCATTCTGATAGCAGCGAACCATGGCTTGCTCTCTGTTCCTAAGTTCCAGAAAAAACAGATCATTCGCATCCACTCGGGGATCTCCCCGATAAGACACCTCATATTCAATCGGCTCCTGGTAATACTCTGCCAGCCATTCTTCCAGTTCTTTTGCCTGCTGCACCGTACTAATCAATTCATTTTTCCAAGTCTTCTCTTCACCAATCCCATTGTGCCGGACTGTATGGCAGCTTTCATTGGTCTGATACTCCTTTCCATTTACAGCTACATGAACCATTTGTTCTGCTGTCACAGAATCAAAACATAATTTTGCATAAAAATCAGAGCTTTCCACAATTCGGATCACGGTTCCATCTGGAAGCATATCACAGTATGTTACCTCTCCTCCTTCCTGTTCCATAACAAATGCTGCCGAAATTTCATAAGAAGCTTTGTTAAAATATACAATTTTCACATTCTCATCCGGAGAAATCTTCATTTCCTCACTGTAAATCTGTCCCGCCTCTTTTGTGCTTTCACTGTAAATCGTGCATATCACAGACAAAGATTTCAAATGCTCCTGCTTTCTGCCTCTTGGTGACGCCGTCAAATCCCTATCATATTCCAGTACATAATCGGTAACATCTCCAAAATCTATCCAATCCAAAACAATCCTTGAATCTGGATACCCTTTTGTGAATTCGATCTCCATTCTGTCAAAACCTTCAAAGTTCTGATTTAAAATACATTCCGTCTCTTTATTTTCCACAACCTCAAACACGCCTAAAAGTTTTTCATCATTATATGTACGAATGATAAATTCTTCCGGTGCGACAGAACGAAAGTTAAGGCCCATTCCATAGCTGTTATAGGTACTCTCCAAAATAATTTCAACAATCGGATTCTCCTCAAATTTTCCATTCTCATCACACACGGCAGCACTTATATAACCTGTGTCATCAAAAATATTATCCTGATTCCTAGGAAGAAAAATCATGGAACCATCTGTTCTTGCAAAACCACGAAATGCTGCTGCATAGGTTGTCCTTACACGATTGCCCAGCACATTTTCCACATGGCTGTGAATCGCCTGCTGATTTGCACCTGCGGCCATGTCGGGCGTAAAGGAAGATTTTATTCGTATTCTTCTGCTCCTGTCTTGAAACAAAACACATCGACAGGCATTTGCTAACATCTGCAATGCTTCCACATGAGAAGCCACTGGTACAGGGTTATATATAAGCATACCTTTCAGATATGGATCAACAGAGTACTCATTTTTCTCCAGTCCCATGTCTTCCAGAATATCCTGTGCCAAATCGAAAGCTGTAATTCCTTCCTTTCGATATCTTCCTTTGTAATAGGTGCTTTTTATATTATCAAAGGGATCTGTAGCAGTGAACTTTGCCTCCTTGTCATCTGCATCCCAAGTCTTTAAATAAACTTCATTGCTCCCTAGCCATTCAATATCTCCCTTTCCAGTGACGTCATATCCAAAGGATACACGGATTTCCTGCCCCAGTTCCATAAAATGAATGGCACTCCCAGGATTATCTATATTGTACCGGAAAGAATAGTTGTACACCGTCAAAGACATATCCTGACTTGGTATACGGTCGGAAATAGGGGACACGTAATCTTTAAAGGAATAGCTTTTTATATCCTTATTGGTAAATACGTTTCCTACTCCACACAGGAACTTGTATATTCTCAGCCGTGCCTGCCCGTTTGCCATAGACAATGGTGTTATCCTGAGAAATGAGACTCCCGTAAATACATCCTCCGTACTCCACAAGGCCAATGTATTACCTGTATATTCCTTTATGCCCAAATCGCTTTCAATAGTAAATGCTGTTGGATAAGCCTCCCCAAAATCTATAGTCAGACCCTTGATATCCAAATGTTTCATTCCAAACCGGATGCTAATGCTCCCAAGCACGCCCTCTGTCACAAGACCATTATTCATAAAGGCCTCCCGAACATTTCTCGGAAGAAACACCATACTTCCGTCTGTCCTTGCAAATCCCTGTTCCGCCGTTGCATAAATGGAATCTATTTCATAATTGTCAAAGGGCTTAGTAAAGTTCGAATACTCAGTAAGCATATTTTCCGGAACGTCCACACAAGCTGTTTTTTGTGCATCCTGGTTAATCACCCCAATGGAAATATGAATATAAGCCCTGTTTCGAAGCGGGCGTTTCATCGCCTCTTTATACGCTTTACTTACTTTCTGCATTATTCCCACCCACAATCTATCAGATTTAGTTGACAGTTACGATATAGTTTTATTTTTTTATCCTTGTCCAGCCAGTATGGTTCTCCGGATCTATCTTCAGGGTACATGATAACGGTTCTTTGTTTCCTGGTCTGCGGATCCTCAAAGGTCACCGGTATATAATATGGTTCCAATGCCTTCAGCATCCCTTCCCACACCGCCGCATCCAGTCCATCCCACTGCATACTATCCAGTTTATATTGATTTCTTCCAATCACCTGCCCTACAACAGCCCCGAATGCATTTACACCGGAATCCACATTGGTCAATACTGTTATTTTAAATCCCCGTTTTGGTGTAGGGAACGGCATTCCATTGACAATCAAAAATGCTGACATTTTACATCACCTCTTTTCTATTATGCTGGCTGAAAGTTCAGCCCCATTCTTTTTCTCGCTCTGTCGATTCCTTCGACCAGTGAACGCCCATCCAGGGATATATCCGTATCTTTCTCCAAAATTGCCCGAAGCAGCGTATTCTGTTCCCTTAGAAGTATGTTTTGTCCGTCTGCACGAATTCCCTGCATTACGGCTCCACGAATTGCTTCTACAATCTGATCATTATTTGCAACTGCGGAGTGATTTCCAATTCGACCTACCATCTCATTCATCCCGTTTTCACGGGCCAGAAACAACTCACCGGTTTCCGGATAACCACCGGATGCAAAGCTGCTGACCGAATGTGTGCGAACGGATACAACTGTCATAGAGGACGCAGCCGTCTTTACGGAGCGAATCGTCGTCATCATGGAACTGCACATTCCCTGTATGCTATTATTCAAAGCCGATACTGCAGACCGAACTTCCGCACTGGCCGAACGGACCGTAGATACGAACCCTCTCCACCTTGTGGCCCAGCTAATGTTAAGGGTTGTCATTTCGGCAGTTACATTTGTTTTCAATAAAGCAAGGTTCTGTGCAACCATTACATTCATCTGCTGCCAGATAAGCCGGGTCTGATTCAACATCAAAGTCCACTTCTGCATTATTAACATTGTAATATTGGCAAAAGCTACTGATACAGTTTTTGCAATCAGAGTAAAGTTCTCCGGACTAAGATGTTCTCGGAAAATGTTCATCAACGTTTCAGAAAATACACGAATTTGCTCCATAATCATTCCCGAATCTGAAAATGGTTCTGCCAGACCTAAAACCGCATAGCTTCCAATCTCTGCCAGTACTTTGCTGGGGCTGTGAATATCCAGATTCTCCCGAAACCCTTCTACCAAATCCAGGCAGACATCTCCAACGCCCTTTTGCAGAGTTCCCTGTTCTCCGCTTATGCCCTCCCATAATCCGGAAATAATGTTTTTTCCTATCTCAATAACTGCTCCATACAGGTGCTCACCTATTCCAATAAAAATTTCAACTATGCCTTCACCTATCTTTGAGCATCCTTCCAAGATTTTCTCTCCGTCAAATGTAAAAATCCCTGTAATAATCTCCACCAAGCCCGTAATAACATCCACTACTCCCTGTGCTGCTCTAGCCATGCCCGATAACATGCTGCTTAGTGTCTCAATCATTGCTGACCCTACAATTCCTGCCAATATCACAGTCAGAGATGCCAGAATCTCTACAAGGCCCTTTAAACCACTGGATTCATACAACTCATATAGGGCTGCTCCAAGTCCTTTGATACTCTCCCATAATGGTGTTACTGCATCTCCTACCTTTTGAAATACATCTGAAAGAGTATCTTTTACCATAGTAAAGGCCAGGCTAACAGCATCGCGAAATTGTTCGCTGGTATTCCACAGATCAACGATAACAAGTACAACTGCGGCAATAGCCGCCGCTATACCTGCTGCAGCTCCAGCACTAATGCCAAATGCTACTGAAAATGATTCCCCAACCGTTCCTGCTCCGATTGAAATATAAGAAATGAATTCCCCTATATGTGCCGCTAATGGGTTAAATAAGCTTTTTACGGAACTAGTTACTATCTCTACAGTTTCTTTGCCAAATAGCGATTCAAGTCCCTTTTTTACTTCATCCAGGCTATTCTTAAATTCAGAAAATCTTGTTACAATATCTCCAACACCATTTAGTGCCGCCAACCCAACTCCCAGTTCGCCAAATGCATCTGTCATTAGAGTAACCTTTTCCGCCACATCCAAGGAGTCTGCTAAAACAGATATCTTCTCCAGTTTATTTGCCAACTTATTTAGTTCCACATTCGCCTTTGCCGCAGATATATCTATCTGTGCTTTTATATGCTTCACATCTGCTGCCACAAACATCACTCTCCTTTCGTCCTGCACTGACGTTCAGAGACGTTCGGGCATAAGAAAAACACCTGCCATTATGGCAAGTGTTTTATCATCCATTTTAAATACAAGCACCCGCATGACTAAAATCTATAAATCATCAAATCCTGTGCTTTCGTTTTGAAGCTTCCTTTTCTCCTTTTTCGGAAGCTCCCCTGTATTTCTTTTTCATCAAATCAGAAGCACTGCCCAGATCCATACCCGTAGCCTGCCGCAACTCCTTAATGGCATAATACATATTGTCATTTCGGGCACAGATCTCATCTACCAGCTTCTCTAATTCCGTACGTGTATCCCCCTGAACCTTGGGTTCCTCCTGCGTCTTAGCTTCTTCCTGAGCCATCATATATCCCAATGGATACCCACATCCTGGACACTCCCGAACCTTATCAGCAATCTGTCTTCCGCACATCGGGCATATAATAATTGCCATACCTCCACCGCCTTTCATTGCTTCATTATAACAGTTCTGAAATAAAAGGTAAAGGAGCCTTATTCATCTTCCTCAAATCTTTTATTAAACTCCATCACCCAAAGCCGGAACTTCTCTTCCCCGGACATCGGCTCCTCTTTCGGCTCCATGGACAACGGTCTTTTGGGGTATTTTCCTCTTTTGGAAAAACAGGACGCAATTGCCATCTGAACATATAGCCCCTGATAATAAGCCGCCACATCCAAAAACCGAACCTGCTCCTCCTTCTCCTGCAAATATGCTTTCTGATACAGATACATATATTTTGGATTCAATTCCCAAAACACATCCATCTGGATACCGAACCGGATTGCGGCCGGCATCCAGATATCGTCAATCAGACTGGAGAAAGTTACTGGCTCTCTTCCTCTCCTTTCAACGGATCTGCTTCTGCTGTTGCCCCTTTCTTCCGATTGCTCTCCTGCCCGTCCAGATGCAGGAGCTTCTTGAAAAAACCGCTTTCCTGCACTGCATTTGCATATGCCTTATAAATATCCTCAAGCTTGCCGCCGCCCAGAATATGCTGCTCCACCAGATGATCCGCCTGCTCCGGTTCACACTTTGCCACAATCGCTGTAAACGCCGACACCGCAGAAAACAAATAGTTCCTGCTCATCATCCCTTCTACGGGAAGCCCCATCTGCTCCATTAACCGTGAGTGACGAAAGGTCAGTTCCGGAACCTCATAGTTTTTCTGATTGATTTTTACCATTGCCATTTTAATAATCCTCCTGTCCTTATCTCTTCTTTTTCCTTTCAAAATTCCAAATAGGATTCATTATGGAACATTTCATTCCTCTCCCTATGATTTAGGAGGCGGCATAAAAGCCGCCCCCTTACTTTATGCAGCCTGTACTCCTACAATCTCGATCTTTGTAGATGGTGATACAGATATGGTCATCTGACGAATTCCGTTTACTTCACCCTCACTCACATACACCGTATGCTGTCCGTCCCAGGAAGCCACTCCATCCTTGCCATCCTTGCCCATCTTCAGGCGATAATGCAGTGCTTTCATAGACTTGGCCTTTACTGCCGTATAAGCTTCCAGCGTGTAATTTGCCGTAAACTCCATCGCTTCCATGGTCTGCACACCGGGAACAAAGGTCTGCACCTCATCCTCCAGATCTGTTGTCTCCAGCTGCTCCGGAGCACCGCCCAGTGCAGGATAGGACTTGATCTTGCACAGCTTCTCCCAATCTGTTCCGTTTTCACTTACCTCCAGGATCGTACCAATGGTACTTACTGCTTTCGTTGTTACTTCTGCCATAATTTTTTCCTCTCTTTCTGTCTGTGTACTTTTTCTCACATAAAAATAAGAGCGATTACGCTCCGTTTACAGTTACTATCTGAACCGGCTTCCCGGTGTCATTCAATTATATTGCTCCAATTCATCGTCAGATCCGAAGATCCGCTGATAGCGGTCTGCCCAGCGTACAATGCCGGGACTTTGTTCCTCTGCCTTTCCCGGACCGTTCCTGCACTGGAATCCATAGGAAAGCATCAGCTTTCTGGCCGCATCGCTGATTGTACAGCATCCGGAGTCTCCCAATGTCTGGTCACAATACACTCTCACTTCAATCAAAGGACTGCATGCCCCTTCTCCTCCTTCCAGATCATAACCACTTCCCGGATTCTCAATTAGCCTTGCATCCACACAGGGAAAGGGATTCTCACCAGAGGGTACATACGGCTGCACCGTACAGGCAATCATCTCCTCCAACTTCTCCTTAAAAATTCTATAAAATTCTTCCCAGTGAAATCCCACGTCTTCCTCACCTCCTTTTTCCCTTTTCAGTTGCACCTGGGTCCTTTGGAATAAAGCTGTATTCTTCCCTTTCCGTATCAAACACATTCATTCCTCCGCACAGTGCTTTCGGACACTTTACATGACCCTTGCCATGAAATCTTCCCAGAAGCCGTCCGCAGCCTCCGCATCTTACTTCAATCAATCCTGCATCTCCTGCCTTTCTTTTTTTATGTAACAGAAAAGCACCGGTGGAACCTTTTCTCCTCCGATGCCTCTCTGTCTGTGAATTATACTTTTCACTGATATCATATTACCACATTAGTATTGTGAATGGTGTGCAACATCACACTTTCTAACAATTTTATCAATCTTTCTGGAAATGGTACTTCTATCATACCCCAATTCCTCCCCTATCTGCTCGTCCGTAAAGCCATCGACATATTTAAGCCTTAAGACCGTCTGCTCGCCCATGGTGAGAATCTCCGTATTTTCCAAAAATGATTCTATATCCAGCTTCATGTCCTCAAATACACATTCATTTCGTTTGAGATCTGTCACTAGCTGATTTACCGCATTTTCCCTCTCCTCCCTTGATTTTGATCGGACCCCCGAAACAACAAAATGACATTCCGTATAGGGGAATCGATTCATGGATCCCTTTACAATTCCATGCTCCGTTGTAAGGGGATGGGTCTCAAAATAGCGTAGCCTGCGTTTGATTGATTTGATTCGGCTTTCCAGATAATCATAATTTGCAAAAAAGTCTCTTGTAATTTTCAATTTTCTTTCCTCCCATTCCTATTTCTCATGCTTCTTTCATTCTGTCTCATTTCGTGACATTTTCTTTAAAAAAATTTCAAATACCCTTTAATTTTTTCAATTTCATATTTTTCACCTCCAAATTATCACATTATGTGACAAAACCAATATAGCATGTCTTCACTTATCTGTCAATTATATTAATCACATTTCGTGTCATTTATTCTTTACTATAGTCACAATTTGTGATACAATAAGTCCAAACAAAAACAATCTTTCCCCATAGTCGGCTTGTAACGAACAGCAAGTATAACCATATAAGGAGAAAAGCATGGGAAACTTTCAAAATGTTTTTAAAGAACTACGAATTTCCAGAGGAATGACGCAAATAGAAACCGCCGAAAAATTAGGTATCTCCCGAAGTACTATAGGTATGTACGAGACCGGTGCACGGGAGCCGGATTTCGAAACCCTTGAAAAGATCGCCGATTTCTTCCATGTAAATGTGGATTATCTGTTAGGAAGAATCGGCCAGACTGCCACTCTTTCAGAAAACGGCAGCCAGTACTATCTTAACGATGACGCCCGGGATATGGCTCAATTCTTATTTAAAAATCCCGAGTACAAAGTCCTTTTTGATGCTTCCCGAAAGGTCAAAAAAGAAGATATTGATTTTGTAAAACAAATGATAGATCGTGTAAGGGGGGATTCAAATGACACCGGATGTTAATACACTGGAATATGATTTACCGGTCACCGTTGCGGGATATACCGTTCTAAATGCAGACAACTCTTACACGGTCATCCTTAATTCACGCTTAACCTTTGAACGACGCATGCAGGCTTATCAGCATGAAATGAAGCATATACTTACAGGTGATTATGACCGAAAAGTTGACGCAGATATGATAGAGTTTTATTCACGCAAAGAACAAATTTAACTCTCTGGTCTGTGAGGTATTTGTCCTAAGGGGGGGTATCATGCGAAGCATGGTGGATTCCTTAGGACATACCGAGGTTTGAGGAGTAGTGTTATCAGGAAAATAGGCGATATTCTTCCATTAGCTTTTTAAAAGCAGGCATAGCATTCACAATCATCTTTTCCGCCACACAGTAAGCGATCCGCACATATCCCGGGCATCCGAAATCATCACTGGGAACCAACAACAGATCGTATTTCTTTGCCTTTTCGCAGAATGCATATGCATCCTCCTCTAAGGACTTTACAAAGAGATAAAATGCCCCCTGAGGAGGAACGCAAGTATAACCAAGTTCTGTCAAGCCATTCAGAAGCAGATCCCGATTGTTCTTATACGCTTCAATATCTCCCGTATCCTCCACGCATCGTGCCACTACCTGTTGAAACAGGGCAGGTGCACAAACAAAACCCAAGACCCGGGCTGCTCCTGCAATTGCCGAAGATACTCTTTTATAATCTGCCAGCTGGTCCGGAATCACAATATACCCGATTCGTTCTCCTGGCAGCGACAGGGACTTACTGTAGGAGTAGCAGACCAAGGTATTGTCATAATATTTTGTAAGATAAGGCACTGTCACACCATCATATACAATCTCACGATAAGGCTCATCTGTAATAAGGTAAATAGGACTGCCATATGTCTCGGACTTTTTCTTCAGGATCCCTACAAGACCCTTTAACATTTCCTCCGTATAAACCACGCCGGAGGGATTGTTAGGAGAGTTCACAATAATGCCTTTTGTCTTAGGCGTAACGGCCTTTTCCAGAGCTTCCAAGTCTATCTGGAAATCCGGCATATGGGGCGGAATCACCTTGAAATCTGCCCCGATTCCCTCTACCCAGCAGCGGTATTCTGGAAAAAATGGAGCGAAAGTGATAAACTCGTCTCCCGGATTGCCTAAAGCCTTTATACAGATATTCAAAGAGGCCGCAGCTCCGCAGGTCATAAAGATATTTTCCTCCGTAAAGCTTTCTCCAAAACGCCGGTTCAGGGACTGTGCTATGGTTCTGCGGACGGATGCATCTCCCGGTGCGGGAGAATATGCATGAATCACTTCCGGTGGTTGCTCCATAAGATCAAGAATCGCTTTCTTTACGGATTTCGGTGCAGGAATGCTCGGATTGCCCAGGCTGAAATCATAAACTCTGTCTGCACCTATTTCTGCCTTACGTTTAAGGCCAAAGGAAAATATCTCACGTATAATCGAACTTTTACTTCCAAACTCATAGCACTCTTCAGATATCATACTGTCGCTTCCTTTCTGTTATTACACAAATCAACAATCTTCCTTTGTTCAACCATTCTTTTCTATTCTACTATTTACCCTGTTAAAGTGCAAGAATCTTCGGACTCATATCTGTAAATATTTTTATAATTAAAAAGAGTTGCCACAAAAAAGCCAGCAGACTTATTTGATAAACAACTCTTTTACTAAAATCTTACTCTACTATTTATACAAGTTCCAATACTACTTCCATAGCAGCGTCACCTTTACGCTGGCCAATCTTTATGATTCTTGTATAACCACCATTGCGGTTTACGTACTTGGGTGCAATCTCATCAAACAATTTTGCAACCATGTCAACCTGCTTGGTATTTTTCTTTCTTCCCGCGGCTTTCTCCGGAACCTCTTTTACTGGATAAAGGACTTTCAGCATCTGGCGTCTTGCATGAAGTCTGGAAGGCTGATCCTTCTTAATGGTCTTTTCTACTTCATCAAACACGGTAACTTTCTTGCCATCTACGACTTCCTTTACACGCTTGCCGTCCTTGTCCTTGCGGGGAACCTTAGCGGTTACTGTTACGGTCTCGTAGTTATCCTTTTCCTTTACTGCGAGTGCAATCAAACCCTCGGCAATCTTACGAACCTCTTTTGCCTTTGCCTCAGTCGTAATAATCTTTCCATGCTGAAGAAGTGCTGTTACCTGATTTCTCAGTAAAGCCTTTCTCTGGCTGGAAGTTCTGCTCAGTTTTCTATACTTTGCCATTTTTCATTTCCTCCATTCGTGGAACCACATCTCCATGCTTCTTCGGTCTTACTGGAGAGGGCTTAATTCCATTACTCGTCGCTTGGATTTAGCTGCAATCCAAGTTCTTTTAGCTTTGCCAGAACCTCTTCCAAAGACTTACGGCCCAGATTACGAACTTTCATCATATCCTCAGAAGTACGGTTGCAAAGTTCTTCTACGGTATTAATACCTGCCCTCTTGAGACAGTTGAAAGAGCGAACGGAAAGTTCCAACTCATCAATACTCATCTCAAGAACCTTTTCTTTCTCATTGTCCTCTTTTTCTACCATAATCTCTGCGGTCTTGGCATTCTCAGACAAATCAATAAACAGGCTCAAATGCTCACTTAAAACTTTCGCTGCCAGACTGACTGCTTCATCGGGAACCAAGGTACCATTGGTGTACACGTCCAGCGTCAATTTATCAAAATCGGTAACCTGCCCCACACGGGTATCCTGAACAGTCATATTGACACGTTCTACGGGAGTATAGATAGAATCAATCGCAATCACTCCAATAGGAAGATCCGGATTTTTATTCTTCTCTGCGCTCACATAACCTCTGCCTTTTGTAATGGTAAGTTCCATATACAATTTGCTGTCCGCACCGCCATTCAAATGAGCAATCACCAGATCAGGATTCATGATCTCAATGTCAGGATCCGCCTGAATATCCGCTGCCGTCACAACACCTTCGCCGTCAAATTCAACGTAGGCTATTTTTGCTTCGCCCGAATCGCTGGTATTACGAATTGCCAGATTTTTGATGTTCATAATGATTTCAGTTACATCCTCTTTGACTCCTGGAATAGAACTGAACTCATGGAGAACACCTTCGATTTTTACCTGACTTACTGCGGCACCTGGCAAAGAGGATAGCATAATTCTTCTTAATGAATTACCAAGTGTTGTACCATAACCTCTCTCAAGCGGCTCAACTACAAATTTCCCATAGGTTTTGTCATTTGAAATCTCTGCAATCTCAATTTTCGGTTTGTTAAAATCGAACACTAAAAGGCCCCTCCTTTATATTTTAGTTGGGTGGTGTTATGCTACGTGTTATACTCCGGATTACTTAGAATACAACTCGACGATAAGCATCTCATCTACCGGTACATCAATTACATCTCTGGAAGGAAGCTCTTTTACGGTTCCCTTTAATGCCTCTAAGTCAGAGTCTAACCATTCCGGAATCAATCTTCCGCCGGTAGCCTCTACGATATCCTTGTATCTCTGAGATCCTCTGCATTTTTCCTTGATTTCGATTACATCGCCTACTTTTACCTGGTAAGAGGGAATATTAACCTGCTTTCCATTTACCAAAATATGCTTGTGATCTACAATCTGACGGGCTTCTCTTCTGGTTCTCGCCATCCCCAGACGGAATACCACGTTATCAAGTCTGCACTCCAGCATGATCATCAGATTCTCACCAGTCATGCCTTTCATTCTATCGGCTTTCTTATAATAATTGCGGAAAGGCTTTTCCAAAACGCCATAGATGAATTTTGCTTTCTGTTTTTCACGAAGCTGAAGTCCGTACTCAGACATCTTTCTGTTCGCTCTTCTTAATTCTCTTGTAGATTTTTTATCAATTCCTAAAACTGTCGGCTCCAGACCAAGGGAACGACATCTTTTCAGAACCGGAACTCGATTGACTGCCATTACTTTGTACCTCCTAATTAGACTCTTCTACGTTTGGGCGGACGACATCCGTTGTGTGGTACCGGAGTCACGTCGCGGATACTGGTTACCTCAAGACCACAAGCCTGAAGTGCACGAATTGCTGCTTCACGACCGGAACCCGGTCCCTTTACCATAACGTCTACTGTCTTAAGTCCATGTACTAATGCTGCCTTGGTTGCTGTCTCAGCTGCCATCTGTGCCGCATACGGAGTAGATTTCCTTGAACCTCTAAATCCCAGACCACCGGCACTTGCCCATGATAAAGCATTTCCTTCAGTATCTGTCAGGGTAACAATTGTATTGTTAAAAGATGACTGAATGTGTGCCTGTCCGCGTTCAACGTTTTTCTTTACGCGCTTTTTTGTCACTTTCTTCGTAACTTTCGCCATTTTAAACTAACCTACTTTCTTCTTTCTTTAATGTCAATACCTACTTTTTCTTATTTGCTACTGTTCTCTTGGGACCTTTTCTTGTTCTTGCGTTAGTCTTAGTCTTCTGACCGCGTACCGGAAGTCCCTTACGGTGACGAATACCTCTGTAGCATCCGATCTCCTGCAAACGCTTGATGTTCATGGCAATCTCACGTCTCAAGTCACCCTCTACCTGATAATCCGCATCGATTACGGCACTGATTCTGCGAACCTCATCGTCTGTCAGATCTCTTACACGGGTATCCGGGTTTACTTTTGCTGCTTCCAGGATCTTGTTTGCACTGGCACGGCCAATACCGTACACATAGGTCAAACCGATCTCCACACGTTTTTCTCTTGGTAAGTCTACACCAGAAATACGAGCCATTTGATTATTCCTCCATACTAAACAATTAGTTCCGGGCGTTTTTTAATAGGTGCCCGATGACACTTTCCTAAATGGGATATGGACTTCCATATCCAGCCGAATAAAGACCCGGCCTTTCAGATACTCCGCCTCACGCATTTCTCCGTTTTAAGCAATATCATTGTGAATAATCCTGGTCAAATATATTGTAATCATTGAATCCATTCGTTAAGTCTTCAATGCAGCCGCACAAATATATTTTTTCACAGGGATCACTGTTTGCTAAATTATCCCTGCCGCTGTTTGTGCTTTGGATTCTCGCAAATTACTCTGATACTGCCTTTTCTTTTGATGATTTTGCACTTTTCGCAAATAGGCTTTACAGATGATCTTACTTTCATCGTAAAAATCCTCCTTTCACATCTTTCGTTCTCCCGGCATCAAAGGCTTTCTGGGTTTTGAAAGCTTCAAATGCCTGGAAAACAAGGCATTTCTTGTTGCTGTCTCTTTCGGAATATTAAAAAAGTGCATAAAAACAGGCACAATAATCCCTTGGAGACCATACGTCAAACAGTATAACACCCATGTATTCAAAATGCAAGCACTTTTTTAACAAAATACGGAAAATTCATAAGAAAAAGAATCCAACCCCTCAGCTTTATAATAAGGTTGGATTCTTATGTTGTTAAATGATCTATTTATCTCTCCAAATAATCCGCCCCTTGGACAAATCATACGGCGACATCTCAATGGTAACCTTATCTCCTGGAAGAATCCGGATAAAATTCATGCGGAGCTTTCCGCTGATATGTGCCAGCACCTGATGGCCATTCTCCAATTCTACCTGAAACATGGCGTTAGGCAGCTTCTCCACTACGGTTCCTTCAATTTCGATTACATCTGCTTTTGACATCTCTTTCCTCCACTTTGATCAGATTTTAGGCTGTGCGAGCTCTGTCTCATACCGTTTGATAGCCCGCTTGATATCGTCATCGTTCTTCTGGTCCGGATTCCAATGCTCCGGCATTTGCTTTATGATCTGAATATGCTTCCATCTCTTTTTCTTTGGTTTTGACAATGGCCTTTGCCTGCCATCAACTAAATATACATATTCAGGCTCCACTTGCACTATGAGATACAGGCTCCCCTTATCGTGTCCTGCTTTTGATCTGGCAAACATGCCCGGTACAATACGCTCCATATGAACCTCACTTCCTCCGCTTTTCTCACATAGGTGAGGAAAGGGTCAGAATCTCTGGTTCGCCATTGGTAATCAGTACCGTATTCTCATAGTGGGCGGATAGGGAACCGTCCTCTGTGACAACCGTCCAGTCATCGTCCAGCCAGACTACCTCCCAACCTCCGGCATTGATCATCGGTTCTATGGCAAGGGTCATTCCCGGCATCAGCTTCACGCCACGCCGCCGCTGACGAAAATTAGGAATCTGGGGGTCCTCATGAAGCTTTGTACCAATTCCATGCCCTACCAGATCCTGAACCACTCCATATCCAAAAGTATCCGTATAATCATTGATGGCATTGGATATCTCATGAAGATGATGCCCTGCCTTGGCATATTTGATTCCTTCAAAAAAACTCTGCTTTGTGGCTTTAATTAGCTGTTCTGCTTCCGGGCTAATCTTTCCCACTGCATGGGTTCTGGCTGCGTCAGAGTGATATCCCTTGTATATAAGCCCCGCATCCAGGCTCACGATATCCCCCTCCTGAAGTATTCTCTCCTTATGAGGAATTCCATGCACTACCTCATCATTTACCGAAACACAGATAGATGCCGGATAACCGTTGTAGTTGAGAAAGTTTGGAATGCAGCCCCTCTTTCGGATCAGTCGATCCCCATAGCGATCGATATCCAGCGTAGAGATTCCCGGCTTCACAAAATCCGCAAGCTCGTTATGGACCTCCTCCAGAAGCTTTCCCGCTGTCCGCATCAGTTCGATTTCTCTGGCAGATTTAATACTCACCGACATAATGATTTATGCTCCTAAAATTTTAACAATTGCCTGGAACACAGTTTCCATATCCTGAGTTCCATCTACCTCAGCCAGCTTTCCCTGACTGCTGTAATATTCAATCAAAGGCTGAGTCTGGCTGTGATAAACGCCAAGACGCTTTGCCACTGTCTCCGGCTTGTCATCATCCCGAAGAACCAGTTTCTCGCCGCAGCGATCACATATTCCCTCTACCTTTGTAGGAATATGTACGATATGATAGGTTGCACCGCAGGATAAACAAGCACGCCGTCCCGACATTCGATTAATAATATTTTCATCCGGCACTTCCACATTCACTGCGTAGTCGATACTCTCACCCTTTTCCTCCAGGGCTCTCGTAAGGGCCTCCGCCTGAGGAATGGTTCTTGGAAAACCATCTAACACATACCCATTTGCACAATCCGGATTCTGAAAACGGTCCATAATCAGCTCCAGGGTTAATTCATCTGGTACCAGAAGTCCCTGATCCATATAAGCCTTGGCCTTTGTCCCCAGCTCTGTCCCGTTCTTTATATTTGCTCTGAAAATATCCCCTGTGGAAATATGGGGAATCTGATATTTGTCAGCTATTTTCTTTGCCTGTGTGCCTTTTCCTGCACCCGGGGCCCCCAACATAATAACTTTCATCACGTTCCTCCTGTGTGAATCGCTCTACTATAACCTTTGATAGCCTGTACGGAGCTTTCCGTACAGGCTAATATACATCCTTAATTTCTTAATCATTCAAAAAGCCCTTGTAATAGCGTACCGCCATCTGTGACTCAATCTGCTTTAAGGTCTCCAATACAACACCAACGATAATAATGATGGAAGTACCTCCAAAGGATACATTGGCTCCAAATACACCGTTAAAGAAAATTGGAATCACACATACAATAATCAGGCCGATTGCACCAATGAAAACAATATAGTTTAAAATCTTGGTCAAATATTCAGTTGTAGGCCGACCGGGACGAATACCAGGTACAAAGCCACCCTGCTTCTTCATATTATCCGCAATCTCCATCGGATTAAAAGTGATGGAAGTGTAGAAATATGCAAAGAATACCACAAGTACAATATAAAGCAGAAGTCCCAGACTGTAAACCGGCTCTTGTGGATTGCACCAGCTTCCGGAGCTTAAGCCCCTCAAAATCTTACTTCCCACTCCCGTTCCGCCGCCTTTTCCAAGCAGAGACGCAATCACGCCGGGGAACGACATCAGCGATGATGCAAAAATAACAGGAATAACACCCGCCGTATTCACTTTCATAGGAATGTGAGTGCTCTGTCCGCCTACCACTTTCCTTCCCTGAAGCTTTTTGCTGTACTGGACGGGAATTCTTCTCTCTCCATCCTGTAGAATAATAACAAAAACTACTGTTACCAGAATGACCGCAAGAATAATCACTGCTGCAAGGACACCCTTAGCCACGCTTTTATTCTGAATGAACATGGTATACAAACGGTAAAAGTCATCGGGAATACGTGAAACAATATTCACCAAGAGTACGATAGAAATACCGTTGCCAACACCATTTTGAGTAATACGCTCACCGATCCACATCAAAAATGCGGATCCGGCGGTCAGTGTAATTACTACAACAGCCATATTATACCAGGTAGGATTCTCCAACAAGCCCTGTCCACCAAAACCGATAGTCATGGCTGCTCCCTCAATCAATGCCAATACAATGGTCACATACCGGGTAATATTCTGGATTTTCTTTCTTCCGTCTTCTCCATCTTTCTGCATCTCTTCCAGCTTTGGAATGGCAATGGTAAGGAGTTGCATAATAATGGAGGACGTAATATAGGGGTTGATACCTAACGAAAATAATGACATACTTGCCAGGGAGCCGCCGGTAAAGGAATCAATGAGATTGAATGCATCACCGGTATTCTGGGCCAGCCACTGAGCAAGGAAAGTTCTGTTGACACCCGGAACGGGAAGCTGTGAACCCAGCCGGATGACCATGATCATCAGAAAGGTAAACAGCAGCTTCTGCCGGATCTCTTTAATTTTAAATGCGTTCTGTAATGTTTTAAACATTAGATCACCTCAGCTTTTCCACCAAGAGCCTCAATTTTGGCTTTTGCGCCCTCTGAGAAAGCATTTGCCTGAACAGTCAGCTTCTTTGTCAGTTCTCCGTTACCAAGGATCTTAACACCATCACGGGGATTCTTAACAATGCCCTGCTCCAACAGTGTCTCTACCGAAACAACTGTATCATTTTCAAAAACTTCCAGAGCACTTACATTGATTCCAACGATAATCTTAGAATTGCGATTTGTAAAGCCTCTTTTCGGAAGTCTTCTGTATAAGGGCATCTGGCCGCCCTCAAAGCCCGGTCTTGGCGCTCCGGAACGAGCTTTCTGTCCCTTATGTCCCTTACCGGCTGTCTTACCATTTCCTGAACCGTGTCCGCGGCCTCTTCTGAAGTTATTGCTCTGCTTGGAGCCTTCAGCATACTGTAAGTTTGATAAGTCCATTGTGACACCTCCTATTTAAAGTCCCTAACTAAACTTCTTCTACCTTAACTAAATGTCTTACGTGCCAAATCATCCCTCTGACTGCCTCGTTATCAGGCATCTCAACGGTCTTGTGAAGCTTTCTAAGACCCAGGGCCTCAACCGTTGCTTTCTGCTTGGGAACAGCACCAATCGGAGATTTCACTAAGGTAATTTTTAATTTATCTGCCATGTCTGTTTCCTCCTAGTTCGTAATCTCTTCAACAGATTTGCCGCGATTCTTCGCAACTTCCTCCGGAGTCTTCAGAGCCTTCAGTCCTGCGATAGTTGCCAGAACAACGTTCTGCTTGTTGTTAGAGCCTAAGGACTTGGTACGGATGTTCTTGATGCCGGCAAGTTCCAGCACATTACGAGCAGGACCTCCTGCGATAACACCGGTACCTTCCGGAGCTCTCTTTAACAGTACGGATGCACTGCCAAACTTTCCGATAAAATCATGTGTGATACTGTTGTTCTCGTCAATCGCTACCGTGATCAGCTTCTTCATGGCATCCTCTTTGCCCTTGCGGATTGCTTCCGGAATCTCGGTGGCCTTTCCAAGACCTGCTCCGACATGGCCATTGCCGTCTCCCACAACTACCAAAGCTGTGAAACGCATGGTACGACCGCCCTTGACAGTCTTGCTTACACGCTTGATTGACACTACTTTATCCGTTAATTCCAACTGGCTCGGATCAATAATCTCATGTCTCATGTGTCTTTTCCTTCCTTTCCTAGAATTCCAATCCAGCCCCACGGGCTGCATCTGCCAATGCCTGAATCTTACCCTGATATATAAAGCCGCCTCTATCAAAGACAACTACCTTAATACCTTTGTCCAGGGCCTTTTTAGCAATTACTTTTCCCAGGTATGCTGCCGCATCAACGTTGTTCGTCTTCTCCAGCTCCGCCTTTACATCCTTCTCCAGGGTAGAGGCTGCAACAAGAGTATTGCCGACCGTATCGTCAATAATTTGAGCATACATATGATTATTACTTCTAAACACAGCCAGACGCGGTCTTTCAGCAGTGCCGCTGATATGATTACGTATTTTTCTATGTTTATTCTGGCGAACTACGCTTCTTGTCTTTTTGCTAACCATTCTTATACTCTCCTTACTTATTTCTTACCGGTCTTACCAACTTTACGTCTGATCACTTCATCAGCATACTTGATACCCTTGCCCTTGTAAGGTTCCGGTCTCCTCTTATCTCTGATTTCCGCTGCGTATTGGCCAACCTTTTCTTTGTCGATTCCCTTTACGGTGATCTTGTTACCGTCTACTACAGACTCCAGGCCTTCCGGATCAATCATCTCTACCGGATGAGAGTATCCAAGGGACAATGTCAGCTTGTTGCCTGACTTGGCAGCTCTGTAACCGACACCGTTCACCTCCAGAACCTTCTCATATCCCTGGCTTACACCCACTACCATGTTATGAATCAAGGTTCTTGTCAGACCATGTAAGGATTTCATTTTCTTTAAATCATTTGGTCTTGTAACTACTACATGACCGTCCTCTAATTTGATTTCCATTTCTTCGGGTAATACTCTCTCAAGAGTTCCCTTGGGACCTTTTACGGTCACTTTGTTGCCCTCTGCAATGTCAACTGTGACACCCGCAGGAATGGCAACCGGCAGTCTTCCGATTCGTGACATACCAATTTACCTCCTAATAACTTAAATTCTCGGAGAGAATGCTTTGTTCTCTCTGTTTTCAGTATGAACACTTAGTGAAGGCAAGCTGCAAGTGCCTTCTAAACTTAGTGCGAATCTGCACCTGAACACTGGCTGTGAACACTTAGCGAAATTTATTGAGCTTAGTGTGAACGCCCGCCTGAACACTTGGTGAGACAACAGTCGAACCCAGTGATCAGTGCGTTTCCTTGTGATCATGGTGCTTCCTTATAAAAATTCTCAGCCAACTACCAGATGAAAGCCAGTACCTCTCCGCCAACACCCTGAGCACGGGCTTCTTTATCAGTAATTACGCCCTTGTTGGTGGAAATAATTGCAATTCCAAGCCCCCCAAGTACCTTGGGCAGCTCTTCCTTATTCGCATATACCCGCAGACCCGGCTTGGAAATTCTCTTAAGACCGGAGATAATCTTCTCGTTCTTGTCCTTTCCATACTTCAAGGTGATACGGATGGTCTTGAAGTTTCCGTCCTCTACAAGGTCATACTTTGCAATGTATCCCTCATCTACCAGGATGTTTGCGATCGCAATCTTCATCTTGGAAGCGGGAACGTCAACTGTATCATGTTTTGCAGTATTTGCATTACGAATTCTTGTAAGCATATCTGCAATGGGATCATTCGTTGTCAATGCCATTGATATTTGCCTCCTTTACCAGCTTGCCTTCTTTACGCCAGGGATCTGTCCTTTATATGCTAACTCACGGAAGCAGATTCTGCAGATTCCGTATTTTCTCAGATATGCGTGCGGACGACCGCAAATTCTACAGCGGTTGTATTCTCTTACTGCGAATTTCTGTTTCCGCTGCTGCTTAATCTTCATTGCTGTCTTAGCCATGAAATTTCCCTCCTATATTACTGTTTTCTAAACGGCATGTTGAATAATGTCAGTAATTCACGAGCTTCTTCGTCGGTCTTGGCGGTCGTTACGAAAATAACGTCCATACCTCTCACCTTATCTACCTTGTCATACTCAATCTCAGGGAAAATCAACTGCTCCTTGATACCAAGGGCATAATTTCCTCTTCCATCAAATGCATCCGGATTGATTCCACGGAAGTCACGTACACGAGGCAGCGCCAGGTTGATGAGACGATCCGCAAACTCGTACATCTTCTCGCCACGGAGGGTTACCTTGCATCCGATTGCCATACCTTCTCTGATCTTGAAGTTTGCAACGGAGTTCTTTGCTCTTGTAAGAACAGCTTTCTGGCCTGTGATGGTCTCCATGTCCTTGACTGCGGATTCCAGGACCTTAGCATTGTCCTTGGCCTCGCCAACACCCATGTTGACTACAATCTTGTCAAGCTTCGGCACTTCCATGATGTTCTTGTATCCAAACTTTTTCATCATTGCGTCTACGATCTCATTCGTATACTTCTCTTTTAATCTACTCAACTTCCTAAACCTCCTTCCCTAATTAGTCAATCACTTCGCCAGTTGCTTTCGCATAGCGGACTTTCTTGTCCCCATCCATCTTGAAACCGATTCTGGTGGCTTTGCCTTTCAGACTGTACATTACATTAGAAATGGCAATGGGGGCCTCCTGGTGGACAATTCCGCCGTTCTGGTTTGCAACGGAAGGCTTTGTGTGCTTTGTAATAATGTTCACACCTTCTACAATGACAGTGTTCTTCTTATGATTGACGGCAATTACCTTGCCCTCTTTGTCCTTGTCTGCACCGGCAATCACCTTTACGGTGTCACCTTTCTTAATCTTAACTGTTGACATCTGGCACCCTCCTATAATACTTCCGGAGCAAGTGAAACAATCTTCATAAACTGTTTTTCACGAAGCTCTCTCGCTACTGGTCCAAAAATACGTGTTCCTCTGGGGTTCTTGTCATCCTTGATAATTACTGCTGCATTTTCGTCAAATCTGATATAAGAACCGTCTTTCCGACGAGCGCCCTTTACTGTACGAACCACTACGGCCTTTACCACGTCGCCCTTTTTAACAACTCCGCCTGGTGTTGCATCTTTAACGCTGGCAACAATGATATCACCGATACTTGCATATCTTCTGGTTGAACCGCCCAATACACGAATGCAAAGAAGTTCCTTTGCACCAGTATTGTCGGCAACTTTCAGTCTGGTTTCCTGTTGTACCATGCTGATAACCTCCTTACCTTGTTTTTTGCTTGTTTTCTAGCATACAGGTATACCCGAAGGGTATTATATTATTTCGCTTTCTCTATAATCTCAACGAGTCTCCATCTCTTATCCTTAGACAGAGGTCTTGTCTCCATAACTTTTACCGTGTCACCAATATGGCACTCATTGTTCTCGTCATGTGCCTTCAGCTTATAGGTATTCTTTACGATCTTTTTGTAAAGTGGATGCTTTACGTGATCTTCTACGGCCACAACAATGGTCTTATCCATCTTGTCGCTCACTACTTTACCTGTACGGGTTTTTCTCAAATTTCTTTCCACGACAATTCTCCTTCCGCAATATTATGCATTCGCCTTCTGTGCGATAACAGTCTGGATTCTGGCGATGTTCTTGCGAACCTCTTTGATTCTGCTTGTGTTCTCCAACTGATTTGTCGCGTTCTGGAATCTTAAGTTGAACAGTTCCTTTTTCGCAGCTACTAATTCTTCATTTAATTCCGCAGCAGATTTTGCCTTTAATTCTTCTACATACTTATTAATTTTCACTGTTATCACCGCCTTCTAAGTCTGCTTTAGAAACGATCTTACACTTGCAGGGCAGCTTGTGCATTGCAAGACGGAGCGCCTCACGAGCTGTTTCTTCAGGTACACCAGCGACCTCGAACATTACACGGCCTGGCTTTACAACGGCTACCCAGTACTCCAGAGTTCCTTTACCGGAACCCATACGGGTCTCAGCCGGCTTTGCTGTTACCGGTTTATCCGGAAAAATCTTGATCCAAACCTTACCTCCACGCTTCATGTAACGTGTCATGGCAATACGGGCTGCCTCTATCTGATTTGATTTAATCCAACAGGGTTCTGTAGCGACGATTCCGAACTCGCCCATGGTAATCTTGTTGCCTCTTAAGGCCTTGCCTGCCATGGAGCCGCGGAACTGCTTACGACGCTTTACTCTCTTCGGCATTAACATTATTTATCGCTCCCTTCCTTGTTTCCCTTCGCAGGAAGTACTTCACCCTTGTAGATCCATACCTTTACGCCAATCTTGCCGTAGGTGGTATCTGCCTCTGCGAATCCATAGTCAATATCTGCTCTTAAGGTCTGCAATGGGATGGTTCCCTCACTGTAGAACTCGGTACGGGCCATATCTGCTCCGCCTACACGGCCTGCAACCGCAGTCTTAATTCCCTTTGCACCAGCTTTCATGCTTCTGGACATGGTAGACTTCATAGCACGACGGAAAGATACACGATTCTCAAGCTGAAGTGCAATGTTCTCTGCCACAAGCTGAGCATCACGATCCGGTCTCTTGATCTCCTTGATATCTACAATGAGCTTCTTGTCTGTGTAGCTCGCAAGTTCTGCCTTTACTTTCTCAATCTCGGAACCGCCCTTGCCGATGACAACGCCCGGCTTTGCGGTGTAGATGATAACCTTAACTCTGTCGGAAGCGCGCTCAATCTCAATCTTGGACACGCCTGCATTGTATAATTTCTTCTTCAGGAATTTACGGATGTTGTAGTCCTCTACAAGATAATCAGCGAAGGAATCTTCTGCATACCATCTGGAATCCCAATCTTTAATAACGCCGACTCTTAAGCCGTGCGGATTAACTTTCTGTCCCATGCTTTACCTCCTATTTCTCATCAAGCACAATTGTAATGTGGCTCATTCTCTTCTCGATTCTGTAAGCCCGTCCCTGTGCTCTCGGTCTGATTCTCTTCATTGTCGGTCCCTTGTTTGCATAACACTCTGCTACATAAAGGTTATCACGGTTCATTCCGTTATTATTCTCAGCATTTGCAATTGCTGACTTTAACAGCTTCTCAATCAGTGTAGAAGCATATCTGGGATTGTACATAACAATACCAAGTGCTGTCTGTACATCCTTGCCACGAATGGCATCTAATACGAAGCATGCCTTCTGAACGGATACACGTGCGTAGGACAGCTTTGCTGATGGCCTTGTATCCTTCTGGGCATTTCTCTCTCTCTTTATCTGACTTCTATGTCCCTTAGCCATTGGATGAGTCTCCTTTCAAAAGTATTGAACGATTAACGTTTGGATTTCTTCTCGTCTTTGCCATGTCCTCTGTAGGTTCTGGTGGGAACAAACTCTCCCAGCTTATGTCCTACCATATCCTCTGTGATATATACTGGAACATGTCTTCTTCCGTCATGCACTGCGATTGTATGACCAACCATCTGCGGGAAGATGGTGGAACGACGGGACCAGGTCTTGATCACTGTCTTCTCACCTGTTTCGTTCATCGCATTTACTTTTTTCAGTAAGCTTTCATCTGCAAATGGTCCTTTTTTTAATGAGCGAGCCATGGGTTTTCCTCCTTACTTGAATGTTCTACCATCTCTTCTTCTTACAATTAACTTGTTAGACTGCTTGTTCTTCTTCCTTGTCTTCAAACCAAGAGCTGGCTTGCCCCATGGTGTGCTGGGACCCGGACGACCAATACCGGTCTTTCCTTCTCCACCACCATGTGGATGGTCGTTGGGGTTCATTACAGAACCACGAACTGTTGGGCGAATACCCATATGACGTTTACGACCGGCCTTACCAATGTTAATCAGGTTATGCTCTGCATTTCCTACTACACCGACAGTTGCTCTACAGTTCAGAGGAACCATTCTCATCTCGCCGGAGGGAAGACGTAAGGTTGCATACTTTCCTTCCTTTGCCATCAACTGTGCACTGTTTCCTGCGGAACGAACCATCTGGCCGCCCTTGCCAGGATGCAGCTCAATGTTATGAATCTGAGTACCAACAGGAATCTCGGATAAGGGCAGGCAGTTACCGATTCTTACCTCGGCCTCGGGTCCGTTCATAACTTTCATCCCATCCTTTAAGCCCTGGGGTGCAAGAATATAAGCTTTCTCGCCGTCTGCATAGCAGATAAGTGCGATATTAGCAGTGCGGTTAGGATCGTACTCAATTCCGATAACCGTCGCCGGTACTCCGTCTTTCCTTCTCTTGAAATCAACGAGTCTGTATTTTCTTCTGGAACCGCCTCCGCGGTGCCTTACGGTAATCTTACCCTGATTGTTACGACCGGCGTTCTTGTTTAAGGAAACAAGCAGCGCCTTCTCCGGCTCCTTCTTGGTGATCTCCGAGAAGTCGG
>CAOJBY010000041.1 GCA_948330435.1 uncultured Lachnoclostridium sp.
AACCTTGCAAAGCAGCTTAACGTACTTATCGGACAGCTTGGCGTAGACCAGGGCAATGTTGTAATGAACGTAGGTTCCGCAGCAGCAGGCTACGGCTTTGAGTATGTAGTATCTACAATGGATCGTATCAAGGCGGCAGCTCTGTCCCAGAATGACGCACAGCTTCAGATGCCCATCATCACTCCGGTTGCGGAGGAAGCATGGAGCGTAAAAGAGGCAATGGCTTCGGAAGCGGATATGCCGGAATGGGGATCACAGGAAGAGCGTGGCATTGATATGGAAGTAGAAACGGCTGCAGCAGTATTGGCGTCCGGTTCCAATGCGGTAATTTTGAAACATCCCACATCAGTTGCAACGATTTCGAAATTAATCAAAGAACTGGTTTAAATCGAGGGAAGGAGGAGAAATTACCATGGCATTAAAAGGCTTAGACATTTTTAAATTAACACCGAAGACAAACTGTAAGGAGTGTGGAAGCCCAACCTGTATGGCATTTGCTATGAAAGTGGCACAGGGGGCAGTTGACATTACCAAGTGTCCCCACATGTCCGACGACGCACTGGCAACTCTGTCCGAGGCTACCGCACCGCCAATGAAGACCATCAAGGTGGGAACCGGCGATGCAGAGTACACACTGGGCGGCGAGACCGTATTGTTCCGTCATGAGAAAACCTATGTAAGCAAATCCCGCTATGCGGTTTCCATTTCCTGCTGTGAGGAAAATATGGACGCCAAGCTTGAGGCTGCAAAGGTGGTTGATTACGACCGTATCGGCGAGCGTATGCACGTGGAGATGCTGTATCTGGATTACTGCGGCGACTGCACGCCGGAGGGTTATGCGGAGTTCGTAAAGAAAGCTGCGGAGAGTGGAAAGACGCTTGTTCTGAACTGCACCAACGTAGATGTGGCAAAGGCTGCTCTGGACGTATGCAAGGACAGCAAGCCTATCTTAGACGGTGCTGACGCTTCCAACTATGAGGCAATGAGCAAGCTTGCCACCGAGGCGGGCGTGGTTCTGGGTGTTCGTGGTGCGGACATCAATGAGCTGTATGACACCGTTGCTGCTATCGAGAAGCTGGGCAACAAGAACCTGGTTCTGAACGTGGGAACTGCTTCCATTAAGGATGCATTTGCAACCACCGTACAGATTCGCCGGGCGGCTCTTAAGAATACGGATCGTACCTTTGGCTATCCGTCTATCGTAAATGTAGGAGCACTGGCACCTGGAGATTCCGCTATGCAGGCAGCTCTGGCTTCCCTGTTTACCGTAAAATACGGCTCCATCATTGTAATGGAGAGCATGAACTATGCACAGGCACTTCCGCTTTACGGTCTGCGTCAGAACGTATTTACCGATCCGCAGAAGCCCATGAAGGTAGAGCCGGGCATCTATGCCCTCAACGGTGCAGATGAGAATTCCGTATGTCTGACCACTGTTGACTTTGCTCTGACCTATTTCGTTGTATCTGGCGAACTGGAGCGTTCCGGCGTTCCCTGTAATCTGGTAATCAGCGACGCAGGCGGACTTTCCGTACTGACCGCATGGGCGGCAGGCAAGCTGTCCTCTACTTCCGTTTCCAAGTACATTATTGAGAATGTGGAGCCGAAGGTAAAGAGCAGAAAGCTTATCATTCCCGGTAAGGTAGCTGTTCTGAAAGGAGACATTGAGGCAAAGCTTCCGGGATGGGAAGTAATCGTAGCTCCCAACGAGGCTGTTCAGCTTGTGAAGTTCTTAAAGGACATGCAGGCCAACGGAGAGATCTAAATTAAAAATAAGATTGAAAATAGAAAGGTATCACCGCTGTTCTGATTTTTTGGGACAGCGGTGAAGCGAAAAAAGGAGAAGAACTATGGCAAAATTTGTTGTTATTGGCGAGAGACTTTCTACAACCGCACCGGCAATCAATCGTGCATTCACCGAGAGAGATCCAGAGCCGATCTTAAAGCGTGCAAAACAGCAGTTGGATGCAGGTGCAACCTACCTGGATGTAAACATCGGACCGGCTGAGAACGATGGACCGGAGCTGATGAAGTGGGCCGTTGAGCTTCTGCAGGGTAACTTTGACAATGTTCCTCTGGCACTGGATACCTCCAATGTGGCGGCTATCGAGGCCGGTATTTCCGTTTACAACCGTGCAAAAGGAAAACCCATCGTAAATTCTGCTGATGCAGCAGGTAGAATTGAGTACATTGATCTGGCGGCAGCTAACGATGCTATTGTAATTGCTCTTTGCAACGGTGAGGGTATTGCCAAGGATAATGATGAGCGTATGATGTACATGCAGACCATGATGGAGCGTGGTATGGAGCATGGCATGGCTGTTGACGAGGATATGTGGTTTGACCCGCTGTTCCTGGTTATCAAGGGTATGCAGGATAAGCAGATGCAGGTTCTGGAGTTCATTAAGATGATCTCCGATATGGGTATGCAGAGCACCGGCGGTCTGTCCAACAACTCCAACGGTATGCCCAAGCACATTCGTCCGATTATGGACTCGGCTATGGTTGCTATGGCTATGATGAATGGTCTGACATCTGCGATTGTGAATCCGAATGATCTGCGGCTGATGGAGACCATTAAGTCCTGTGATATTATTAAGAATAATAATCTTTATGCGGATTCTTATCTGGAGATCTAATATAGCGTCTAGGTATTTTTAAGACACTATGGGGCTGTCGCAAAATAAGACATCAGCCATTTCCATATCCTGTGTTCGTGAACAGCCGGACACTGGATATTGGAAAAGTCTTCTGTCTTATTTTGCGACAGCCCCACGAATCCGGGATTTAGAACAGGCGTTAGGATTTGAACGATGCGAAAGAGGGATGCTCCGAAAGGCGGGGCGTCCCTTTTATGCCGTAGAACCATATATGGAAGTTTGCTGTTGACACAGCAGATGGGCCATGTGGCGGGGAGGATGAAAAACATTTCTGCCCGTCCTCTTGAATAATCATTTTTTTGAGCTGCTCTTTGTGTCCCTTACGGGCAGAGCGTATGCTTCTGTGTGTTATCTGTCAATTATTATTTACTAATTTTCCCATTGTTCCCATTGAATTAAAAAATAAGAAACCTATTTACATTACAACAAAAATGTTGTATACTAAAAACAAGAAAGGAATCAGGAAATATGAACAGGACCTTTATCGAAGTGCCGATATTTACGAATCGATGGAAGGAGTTGGGACTGAACGACGAGAATTTAAGAGAATTGGAAACGATATTGTTAGAAAATCCGAAAGCCGGTGATGCGATTCAGGGAACAGGCGGGATAAGAAAAATTCGCATCCCTGTGGGGAACACCGGAAAGCGTGGCGGCGGAAGGGTGATTTATGTAGATATCGAGATCAAAGAAACGATTTACTTTATCAATGTATATGCAAAGAATGAGAAAGATGATTTGACGGAGGACGAGAAAAAGGCGTTTAAAGCTGTAGTAAAAGTTTTGAAGGAGGGATAACAATGGGAGATTTTTTTGACAATACCATGCAGGGGCTGTTAGAAGCAGTCGAGATTGAAAGAGGAGAGATTCCTCTGGTGCAGAAGGAGGATATGCCGGCACCGACCTTTACCGCTTCTGACAAGGAGAAGGAGCTGATTGATGAGGTTGTCAGCTTAAGAAAAACACAAAAGATGTCCCAGAGCCAGCTGGCAAAGCTGACAGGGAATAAGCAGCAGGCGATCTCACGGATCGAGAATAAGGAGCATAGTCCGTCTTTGAAGCTGTTTTACAGTATGGTCAGGGCTTTGGGGTATGATTTGAAGATTGTGAAGGGGTAAGGAATTGTAATTTATGCAGATAATGCCTGAATTAGAATATAAAGTAAAAACGAAAAAGACACCCGAAGAGATATACCATATTTTAAGTTCGATAACGGATGCTAAAAGGCTTGCATTTTCATATCCGGATGGAATAGAATTTGTTGGGAAGATTGAATATTTTTCCTTTCGAATTGCACATATACGCAAGTGGTATGCCAAAGATCGCTGCCGCCCTATGATATATGGAAATATTATAGAGAAAAAGGATATATCTGTTGTTATCCTAAAAGCATGTGTTGAACCGATTTCACGTATAGTCTTAACTGTTTGGTTTTGTTTGACAGGATTACTTTTTTTGTTTGGTATTTTTTACATCTTCGTAAATGGTCCGAAAGGAGTGATCATTCCAATTGGTTCGTGTGGTTTCATTATTTATGGGCAGATTATGGTAAGAGGAGCATTTAACACATCGGCGAAAAAAATGTTGCAAAGATTAGAAGAATTACTTATTTAAAATGTGTCAATGATAGAAAAGAAGAGGATAGGTTATGTGTCAGATAGCACTTAATATACCAAATGAGATTTTATTTGATACAAGAATGAGTGAGGAAGAGACAAAGAGATTTGCAATAGCACTTGTGTAATATATTCAAAGTGGCGTATCGATTGGATATTGTGCTCAAATTGCAGGGGAAATGGAAGAGGAATCCATAGATTATCTTGGAAAAAATCATGTTTCCATTTTTCACTTTGATAATCGGGAAGAATTTTTGGAGGAATTAGAAAAACACGAATGCAATACGAACGGATATTGTCATTCATGGAGCCGGGAGAATGGTATCGGGCCAGTGAGCTTGAGAATATTCTTGATGTTAGAGAACGGAGAATGAGAACATTGCTGGGAGAATTGACAGAAGCCCGTTTGTTGGAGGATAATGGAGTAACAAAGGGCAGAAGATACAGAAAACCTAAGAAGAAAAATCATTAAGGAGACAAATATGCGGATCACTATCATACACGGCCAAAGCCACAAGGGTTCCACCTATCACATCGCAAGAATGCTTGCGGAAAAACTGAAAGGTGATATCACAGAATTTTTCCTGCCAAGGGATTTCGGAGCTTTTTGCATCGGATGCACCAGCTGCTTTGAAAAGTCAGAGACAATGTGCCCCCATTACGAAGCATTGAAGCCCTTTACAGAAGCTCTTGATAATGCGGATGTGCTCATTCTGGCAAGTCCGGTCTATGTATATCATGTGACGGGAGCGATGAAGAGCTTTTTGGATCATTACGGGTATCGCTGGATGGTGCACCGTCCGGAAGAGGGGATGTTCCGAAAGCAGGCGGTCTGCATTTCAACTGCCGCAGGGGGTGGGATGAGGAGCACCAACAAGGATATGGCCGACAGCATGTTTTTCTGGGGCGTTGCAAAGACTTACCGGTACGGCGTAGGCGTTGCGGCGGTATCCTGGGTGAAGGTAAAGCCGGGGCTTAAAAGGCGCATTGATGCGAGGACAACTGCACTGGCACAGGAAATCCGAAAAAATCACGGCAGGGTGAAGCCTTCTTTCAAGACAAAATGCTTTTTCCACATTATGCGATTGGCGCAGAGAAGCGGTTGGAATCCGGCAGATACGCAATATTGGAGGGAGAAAGGGTGGCTTGGGAGAAAGCGGCCGTGGAGAAAATGAATTTTTGGGAGAGGCATTTGCAAACAGCCGGTACAATCTACTCAAGAATTCGTGCAACGATCTACCAGTACATCGAGATCCTGCCGGTTTACCTGCGTCAGCCCCTCCGATTTTAGAATATAAGTTTGTGAAGCAATTGAAAAACTAATTCTCCAGACTTTTGCAATTCTTCCGATGCGCCTTCAGCTTTTTCATCGCCCAGTCATAATGACTGGATGTGGTACTGACAAAGTAAGAACCCAGGGAGCTTCCTCCCACCCATTTGTAAACGCCTTTTGAGAACAGCTCTTCATTGGAATAGCGCTCCGCCAGGCGGAGGACCTCCTCATGAGACTTGTAAAACATATCCCTTGCGTCCGTAAGGGCCGTATTCTGATGCCTTTTCCAGAGAGCCACATTCATGTCGCCATAGGTTTTCCAGGTATAAGGACGTGGAATAAAGGGCTTCGGATCTCCGCTTTCGTTGGATGCAACCCAGCGCAGAAGAAGCTGGTGCCATTCGTAGAGATGGATATAGATATCCCGGATGTTTTTGTCACGCTTCCAGTGGTTTTCCTTCTTTTTCTCATCCCCGGAAAAATCAAAGGGAGTATTTCGCTCGGTTTCGGTGAGGGAGGAAATAAGCTCGTTTAATTTTTCAAAGTTGACAGCAGCGGCAGTTAATAGATCTGATTTTGTAGTTGGTCGTCCCATATTGATTCTCCATTCTTTTCATTAGACTTTAAAGATAGGTTATGTTGTAACTGTCAGGTACAGTATAAAATTAAAATCCTGACATCTAATGTCATGTTTTGGATTTTTCATAAATTAATTTCCCCTGCTCCGCCAAAATATCCTTTAAATAAGCCGGCTCAATCACATCCACCTGATCCCCGAAGGACAAAAGAAAGCCTGTTAGCCAGGCGTCTGCGGGCATATAAGCGGACACCAGAAGATCCCCGTTTTCCTCCTGGGTAACATAATCCCGATCAAATTCATCATAAACCCGGTATGCCAGCTCTTTCGGAAAGCGGAATTTGAAATGGGTGCAGACAGCCTTTGAAGTCTCCTCTGATTCCGGAAATGGTTGAGGGACAAAGCCTTCCTCCAAGACCTCCAAATCCAGAATACGGTTCAGCTTAAAAATCCGGTAATCCTGTTTCCTGGTACAATACGCCTTAAGATACCAGGCTGCGCTTCTGTAAGCCAGTTTTAAGGGATGCACCGTCCGTTCGCTTAAGGCGCCGCAGGAGTTGGCATAAGAAATCCGCACGCATTTGCAGCGGAGAATGGCTGATTTCAATAGGGTAAAGGTGTCGTTCTGCCGTTTCGGTTCCCACCACCGGGAAAAATCCACCTCAAACCAGTTTTCCGAGGAAATCCCGAAAAGCCCGGTCAGCTTTTCAAGGATACCCAGATCATGTCCCACCGCGGCCAGACTTTGGAGGGCGGAGAGTATTTCCTGCTTTTCCTGCCTGGACAGTAGAGTGCGATCCAGTACAAACCCCTCCATTAGATAAATGCCGCCGTTCCGGCCTGCTTCCGTATATACGGGAATGCCTGCGCCGCTTAAGGCGTCAATGTCGCGGTAAATGGTCCGGACGGACACTTCAAGCTTTCTGGCAAGCTGGGGAGCTGTAGCCTGGCCGTGCTGCAGCAGGTGGTATAATATTTGAAATAATCTGCTTTCCTGCATAGGTGTTTCCTCATCGTTTCGTATGACACTCAGGCATTCATTGGTTTTCGTGCCGGCATGTCTGTTTTGCAATTGTCATGGGGTATCTGCTTTTAGTATAACGCAAAAAACTTGACAGTCAATGTCAGGATATAAAGAAATCGCATAAAATTAGCTGCGGTGGTAAGAGTTCGGACGGGACCCGCCTGAGCTTTTGTTTGCCGTGAGGGCCAAAGCCCCGACAGTTCGCTACAGAGGCTTTGGCTTGCGTTTGAAATGTTCTCCTTCATAGATCCGCACCGGGTTTCCCCGGACGATGCGGTTATGTTCCTGCCAGGCGGTATTTGTCTGACGGTCCTTTTGTTCCTGTTCCAACCGGTTTAATTGAGCCGCCAGTTTTGCAAGGGCGTGCTGCTTGTTTTGAAATTGGCTGCGTTCCTCGGTAGATTCTGCCACAAGGCCGGTGGGGAGATGGATGATGCGTACTCCTGTTTCGACCTTATTTACATGTTGGCCGCCTTTTCCTCCACAGTGAAATTTTTCCATGCGGTATTGCTGTTCCTTTGCAATTTCGGTCTGCTCCGGGAGGATGCTTACGTCCACGTACCAGTTTTTCCGTTTGTGATTCTTTCGGAAGGGGCTTTTGCAGATCCACAGCACGGTGCCCTCCAGATGATTCAGATTTTCACCGGTCCGGAAGCGGATGGAATCGAAACAGCCTTTGCGGGCGCCCTTGGTGCTTGACAGTAGTGTGAGATCTTTGTATTCCTGCTTTAGCGCTTCGTATAACTTTGCCACGGCAAGTTGACATTCGCAGGGACCCTGGCCTGCGCTGATTTGTATGATCATATTTTATTTCTCCATTTCAGTGCCACAATATCCCTCCAACGCCATTGTATATAGAAGAATATTGCCAATTTTAATTTCTGTTTCCTGCCTTGAAGCTGTAGACCGATTTTAATACCTCCGTAACCTCCACGGTGTCCCCGATCTGTTTCAATATATCGTCCACAGCGCGGTAGGCAAAGGGCGCTTCATCTAAGGTGTCGCTTCCTATGCACGTGCTGTAGATGCCTTTCATTTCCTTTTTAAATTCCGACACGGTATGCCGGCTCTTTACATCGGTGCGTTTAAGCCGTCGTCCGGAGCCGTGGGGTGCGGAGAAGTTCCAGGCGGCGTTTCCTTTTCCAATACCGAGAATCACGCCGTCTCTCATATTTACCGGGATGATCACCCGTTCCCCTTCCCTGGCGGAAATAGCGCCTTTGCGCAGAACGCCGAAGGCGTCCAGGTAGTTGTGGGCCACGGAAAATTGGTCCGTTGCCTTCCATTTCATGGCTTTTAAGATTTCCCTGGCTATGATCTGCCGGTTTAATTCCGCATACTGCCAAAGCAGCACCGCGTCCTCCAGATAGGCGTTTTTATCATCGCCCTCCAGATAACTCAGAAAATAGGGGATGTTTTTTCCCTGCTTCCGGAGCTTTTTGGAAGCCAGCTTTGTATAGTATTCGGCTGTTTCCTGGCCCAGATGCCGGCTGCCGGTATGAATGATTAGGTAGAGGGACCCGTCGGGGCCTTTGTCCAGTTCAATAAAATGATTTCCGCCGCCCAGGGTGCCGAGACTAAGCAGGGCTTTGTCCTCCTGGATGTGCCGGAAGCAGCGTAGGGCTTCGTAGGGAAATTCCAGGGCCATAGGGTGGACATCCTTACGGATGGCAAATCCGGCCGGTATCTGCTGACGGATTATGGCGTCCAGTTTTTGAAATTCCGCTTTTTGTCTGTTCAGTTTGATGCAGGTTATTCCACAGCCGATGTCCACGCCTAAAAGCTGAGGGAGGACCTGGCCGGTTACGGTCATGGAAAGCCCGATGGGGCCGACTTTTCCCGGATGGATATCCGGCATCAGGCAGATGGAACTGCCTCTGGCTGCTTCCTGGTCGCAGATGAGTTTTACCTGGGCCTCTGCGTGGCTTTCTATGTCGTCTGTAAATATTGCTGCGTTGGCATAAGCGCCGTTTATTATTTTCATATAATTGTTTCTCTCCTTGTTGTTTGGAAAAATCAGCTGATTTTTATGATTTATTCCTGCGGGCAACGAGCCAAGCGGATATGGCCCAGGCCACCTTCTCGCCCGAAGGGCTCACCTTGTACTGGCATGTCCGTTTGACTCCTGCGGAATCCTTACTTATATTGGATAAGGTGAGAGCCTTTGATGTACGGTTTGACTGCCAGCCGGATGTACATGAGCCAATATAAGGGGATAAATGGGTACAAAAAAAGCACCTCAAAGGTGCGGCTTGTAAATAATATAGATGCAGATATCAGCTGTACAGGGACAGACTTTACCTGATAGGGTAAGTTATCTGCATATCATGAGGGCCTTTGTACCTTTGATTGTCAGTTTCAATATGTTGTTGTCACTTTTCAAATACTTCTGCATAGTTAAACCTTCCTTCAAATCAATTTTTTAATAACGGATAGATCATAACACAAGGGGATCGCATTTGCAAGCACTTGTTGAGAAAAATGGCAGCTTATGTTATGGTAGAAGAAATCAGAATACAGGCGGGCAAGTGCAAAATGCGGGTTCGGTGTATAGAGAGAGGATTTGTGAGCAATGGCAAAAATACTGCTGGTAGAGGATGACAAAAACATTGTGGAAAATTTGAGTGCCGTACTGGGGGCAGAGGGCTTCCAAGTAAGGACTGCATCTGGGCAGAGGGAGGCCCTTAAGGCGGTGGAGCAGGAGAGCTTTGACCTGCTGCTTTTGGATGTATCCCTGAAGGATGGTAATGGTTTCGCAGTCTGCTCCGCTGTAAAGGGAAACGGAGATCTGCCTGTGATTTTCCTGACAGCCTCCGGGGACGAATACAGTGTAGTGACAGGATTGGAGCTGGGGGCGGAGGATTATATCAGTAAACCCTTCCGTCCCAGGGAGCTTGTGTCCCGGATACGAAGTGTCCTGCGCCGCTGCGGAAAGACGCAGGCTGTATTGGAGAACGGCGATCTGCGTGTGGATACGGTGCGTGCCCTGGTGACAAAAGGAGGAAAGGAGTGCTTTCTGTCTGCATTGGAATACCGCCTGCTGCTGTTTTTCCTCAACCATAAGGGTATGATACTTACCAGGAATCAGCTTCTGGAGGAAATATGGGATGCGGCGGGTGAATTTGTCAACGACAATACACTCACCGTCTACATCAAACGCCTTCGGGAAAAGATAGAGACAGATCCTCAGAATCCCCAGATCATCCGGACGGTTCGGGGCATGGGGTATAAGCTGGGGGATTAAAATCAAATTAGCAGGACTGGAAGGATAATATGGGCTTTCTTCGGAATCGTGAAATTAAAAATCAAATCGTAGTCTCACTGGTGTTACTTATTTTCACTGGCGGTATGGGCTTTTTTTTCTTTCCGGACAATCATGCGGGCATTGTCTGTATGGTTTTCTGCAGTTTTGCCATGTGTTTGGCCTGGCTCATTTTTACAAAGAAGCGATTCGATCGCCTTAAAAGTCTTTCGGCAGATGCGGATCGGATGCTCCATGGTGAGCGTAACTTGAATTTTACAAACTATCAGGAGGGAGAGCTTGCCATATTGGCCAATG
The DNA here is from genome assembly GCA_948330435.1 of uncultured Lachnoclostridium sp. Classification (GTDB taxonomy): domain Bacteria; phylum Bacillota; class Clostridia; order Lachnospirales; family Lachnospiraceae; genus Laedolimicola. Next base: position 10,710 of record CAOJBY010000041.1, read on the forward strand.
AGGTGGAAAAGCTTTTGTTGCGTCTGACAGAGCAGTCTGACACGCTGCTTAAGGAGAAACGCTATTTAAGCGATTCCCTGGCGGATATCTCTCATCAGCTTCGAACGCCTCTTACATCGCTTCATTTGCTTTTGACCCGGATTCAGGAGACAGGGGATGAGCGAGAGAAGCGTCGTCTGGCATACCAGGGAGTACAGATTCTGGGACGGATTGACTGGCTGGTGGATGCGCTTCTTAAAATCTCCAAGATAGACGCAGGAACCGCTGTGTTTGCAAAGGAGCGTGTAGATGCGGGGAGACTGGTGGAGAAGGCCCTTGAGCCTTTGGGGATTCCCATGGAGCTGCGGGAACAGACCGTTGTACGGGAAATAGAAGAGCAGGCCGGATTTATGGGAGATGCGGCATGGACAATGGAAGCCCTTGGAAACATATTGAAGAATTGTATGGAGCATACAGGCCAGGGGGGAACACTGTGGATTCATGTGTCGGAAAATCATTTGTATACGGAGTTTCGGATCGAGGATAATGGTTCTGGTATTGATCCGGAGGATCTGCCCCATCTTTTTGAGCGTTTTTATAAGGGGAAGGATGCTTCTGATTCCAGTGTAGGGATTGGATTGGCTCTTTCTCGGATGATTGTATGCGCTCAGAACGGAACCTTGAAAGCAGAGAATCGTATGCAGGGAGGTGCATGCTTTCTTATGCGGTTTTACAAAAATATCATATAAAAGGTAAGTGACAGAGCAAAGGTTCAATACATGGTTTAGAGGAGAAATTCCGTGAATTTTCGTGACATATTGGTGGGAATGGAAGAGAAGAAAAAGAATCTGGGTTCCGTAAGGGGACAGGCGAATGTTTCCATGGTGCGGGGTGGCTATGGCAGCAGTCAGGCGAAGATGGCTCCGATAGAGGGGGAGATTGCGTCGGAGCATGACTTTTTTTGGCGGAAAGAGGATCTGAAGCTTGTCAGGGTGAAAAATGAAAGGGCTTTTTTTCGCTTGGAGACGAATCTGAAAGCGGTGATTATTCCTATGGAACGTTTTGGAATGGGGGAGGTGCCGGCGAGGGTGCTGAATATTAGCCCTGGGGGTGCGGGGATTGGAACAACATGTCAGTGCTGTAATGGGGATAAGCTTTTATTGAAGGTTAGGCTCCTGGCTGGGGAGGAGGATTGGAATTTGTTTTGTCAGGTTGTGCGGATTGAGGAGTATGGAGTTTCTGGGTTTGTTTATGGGTGTCGGTTTATTGAATTGGGGGATAGGGAACGGGAGAGACTGTTGGAGAGTATTCGTAAGCTGGAATATGAATTGAGGGGGTATGTGACAATTTTGTTATAATTGAGTCACTGGAATGTCATTGTGATTCGGTATACTTCATGATTGTAAGGGAGGATTCTTGGGGACCTTTGAGGGTAAAGAATCTTGAAGAATCCGCTGGAATACCGTAAAACGGGGCGTGCAGATGGCGGGAATGAATTTTCAAACACGCTCTAAGGATAGGTTGAGGAGGAATTGTATGGAGTTGTTGAAGGTGGAGCACCTCTCGAAGGTGTATGGGAAAGGTGAGAATGAGGTACGGGCTCTGGATGACGTTTCTTTTTTGATTCAGCAGGGGGAGTTTGTGGCGATTATTGGGCCGTCGGGGTCCGGGAAGTCTACGCTGCTTCATATTTTGGGCGGGGTGGATCGGCCTACTTCGGGACATGTGTTTCTGGATGGGAAGGATGTTTATAGTCAGAATGAGGAGCAGCTTGCTATTTTTCGGCGGAGAGAGATTGGGCTGATTTATCAGTTTTATAATCTGATTCCGGTGCTGGATGTGGAGGAGAATATGATGCTTCCGGTTCTGATGGATGGCCGGGAGGTGAATGAAAAGAGACTTAAGGAGCTTCTGCATACCCTTGGTCTGGAGGAGAGGAAGAAGCATCTTCCCAATCAGCTTTCCGGAGGACAGCAGCAGAGGGTGTCTATCGGGAGGGCTCTTATGAATGCACCGGCAATCGTGCTGGCGGATGAGCCTACGGGAAATCTGGATTCTAAGAACAGTCAGGAGATTATGGAGCTTTTGAAGTTGTCCAATCAGAAGTATGGGCAGACTCTGGTTGTGATTACCCATGATGAGAATCTGGCCTTGCAGGCGGATCGGATTATTTCTATTGAGGATGGAAGGATTGCCAGAGATGAGGTGATCCGCCGATGAATGTGTTTACGAGGACGACGATTAAGACGTTGAAGAAGAACAGGATGCGGACTTTGGTGACGGTTATCGGGATTATTCTGGCTACAGCTATGCTGACGGCTGTTACGACTTTTATTTCCAGTCTGCAGCATTATATGATTGAGTCGGTTATTTTGCAGGCGGGGAACTGGCACGGGGCTGTCTATGAGCTTTCCGGGCAGCAGGTTGGAGAGATTCGGGAGTCGGATGAGGTGGAGGAGTCTGCGGCGTTTCAGGAGATCGGTTATGCCGTGCTTCCCGGTGTGAAAGAGGAGGAGATGAGTACAAGGCGTGCTCCTTATCTTTTTGTTCTGGGGATGGAAGCGGATCAGAGTCTTTTGCCCCTACGGCTGCGGACGGGGCGTTTGCCGGAGAATGGCAGTGAGCTTGTGGTGAGCTCTACGGCTATGAGTATCGGAAAGGCGGATATTGCTCTGGGGGATACGCTGACGTTGGAGATTGGCAGACGCTTTACCACGGATGAGGATCACAGTGAGCTTACGCTGTATAATCCCATCATCCGAAAGGAAATGGAGGAAGGGAGCCTTAAGGACCCTGTGTTGGCGGAGGAGCTGGTTCCGGAGATGACACGCACTTATACGGTGGTGGGGATTGTGGAAAGTCCGGGATTTTTGGATTCCAACAGTTCGGCTTACTATGCCATTACCATTGGAGATGAAAATCCTTTGGAGGGCAGCCGTTTTGCCTGCTATTACAGGCTTCACAAGTCTTCGGATATTTACCGGTTTACGGATGAGCATATGGCAGGGAATTCCTATGGTACCTACAATTCGGAGCTGCTCCGCTATCAGGGGACTTCCTCTAACCGGCCTTTTATGCAGATGCTTTATGGGTTGGCGGCGATTTTGATTCTTCTGATTATGACAGGGGGGATTTCCCTGGTTTACAATTCCTTTGCCATCTCGGTCAGTGACCGTACCAGGCAGTTTGGGCTTCTGGCTTCTACCGGGGCGACGCCGAAGCAGCTTCGGGGCATGGTGATCTGTGAGGCTCTTCTGGTGAGTGCTGTGGGGATTCCCGTTGGAATTGTAAGTGGTATTGGGGGAATCGGGATTACCCTGCAGTTTACAGGAAATGCCTTTTATTATATCTATGCTTCTGCCGGGAAGATGCATCTTCATGTGTCCTGGCCGGCGGTTCTGATTGCGGGGGCCACGGCTCTTATTACGGTGCTGATCTCCGCATGGATTCCCTCCAGGCGTGCGGCCAGGGTGTCGCCTATGGAGGCCATTCGGCAGGCTGGGGATATACGGGTGCCCAGGAGGATTGCAAGGAAGGGAAAGCTTGCTTACCGTTTTTTTGGCCTGGAAGGGATGATCGCAGGGAAGCATTTTTCCAGAAGTAAAAGGCAGTATCGAACAACGATCTTTTCACTCTTTATCAGCATTGTGCTGTTTATTTCCGCAAGCTCTTTTTCAACTTATTTGAAAAGCAGTGTCGGTACGGTACAGAGTACGCCGGAATATGATATTTCCGTGTATATTGAGGAAGGTGAAAATAAAGGGGAGGCGAAAAGGCTCCTGGAGGAGACGGGGAATATAAGCGGTGTCGACAGGGTGCTCTATGTAGGGGGCAGCAACATGGACGTATATCTTGATCCCGAACAGGTGACAGAGGACTACCGGGAAATTTTGAATGATGATATGGCAGGATACGGAAATATGGAAGGGCACCGTCAGGAGGATGGCAGGCTTGTGCTTTATGATTCCAGGATTCTGATTTTGACGGATGAGGATTATGAGGAGTATGTGGAGGAACTGGGGCTTCCAAAAGAGGAATACCTGAATCCGGAGACTTGTAAGGTCATTGCTCTGAACCAGTTGCAGGGATATATTCCGGAGCAGCAGCGTTACCGGCTCTATGACATCTTAAAGGAGCCGGGGCAGGAGATTGAGATGAGGATGACAGACTATGCGGCTCTCACAGAAGCCCGGGAGAAAACGGGGATGGAGCAGAACGAGGAGGATTTTCAGTTTTCCACAAAGGTGACCCCAGGGGTATTTGCAGAGAGAGCACCTTTGAATCTCTATGGGGAATGGGGCGGCGGATTTTCCGTGATTCTTTCCGAGGGTATGTTTGACCGTCTGATTGGACAGGAGGATGGTTATCAGCAAGATCTGAGAAGCATGCAGCTTTATATTCAGGCAAAGAATCACCAACAGGTGGCGGAGCGTCTGGAGGAGCTTTCTTTGGACGGCAGTTATGACAGTTATTTCTTTGTGATGAATGAGGCGGAGAGCAGGCAAACACAGAAGAACCTGATGATGACTATGGATGTGTTTAGCTATGGGTTTATAACACTGATCTCTCTGATCGCCGTGGCCAATGTGTTTAATACCATTTCTACCGGGGTGCTGCTTCGGAGGAAAGAGTTTGCGGTCTTAAGTTCCGTGGGAATGACGCCCACAGGGCTTCGGCGGATGTTGAATTATGAATGTGTCCTCTATGGGTGCAAGGCACTCCTCTATGGGCTTCCGGTGTCGATCTTTGTCACCTGGCAGATTTATCGGGTGGTGGAGAGAAGTATGGATACGGGCTTTTATGTTCCGGTTACCAGTATCCTGATTGCAGTGTGCAGTGTGTTTTTGGTGGTGTTTGCTACTATGATGTATGCGAGAAATCGGATCAAGGGGGAGAATATTATTGACAGTATCCGGCAGGAGAGTCTGTAAAATCAATTATAAAAATTTAAGAATTGTTTTATATTTCTGTCATTGATTCGTGGTACTTTAAGTGGTACACTGCCTTTTAACTAAATGTTATGATATCAGGGTCAAAATACGTTTTGGCCCAAATATCATTTGGCTTACAAAAGGAGAAGATCAGTGAAGGAAGTAAAAAATCCTAAGAAACCATTTTTGTATTACTATGTGATTGTTCTGTTGGTTATGGTTCTGCTGAATACCCTGTTTATTCCAAGGGCTTTGGCTCCCAAGGTGACCCAGGTAGGCTATGATACCTTTTTGGATATGATTGATGCAAAGCAGATCAAAGAGGTTCAGGTGGAGGATAACCAGATTATATTTTCGGATACGGCGGAGTCTACGAATTATTATAAGACGGGTGTCTTTAATGACCCGGGTCTGGTAGACCGTCTTCATGAGGCCGGGGCTGTGTTTGGGACAGAGATTGTGGAGAAGCCGTCTCCTCTGATGTCATTTCTGGTTTCGCTGCTGCCTTTTATCATTATGATTGCTGTCGGACAGCTTTTGATGCGTAGTCTGACCAAGCGGATGGGCGGTCCCATGGGCAATGCCATGACCTTTGGGAAGAGCAATGCCAAGATTTATGTGGAATCTACCACGGGAATCAAGTTTTCTGATGTGGCCGGTGAGGATGAAGCAAAGGAGATTCTTACGGAGATTGTGGATTTCCTGCATAATCCGGACAAATATGCGGAGATTGGTGCTTCTATGCCAAAAGGTGCCCTGCTTGTAGGTCCTCCCGGTACGGGTAAGACGCTGCTTGCAAAGGCGGTGGCAGGAGAGGCGGAGGTACCTTTCTTCTCTATTTCCGGTTCGGAATTTGTGGAAATGTTTGTGGGTATGGGTGCAGCCAAGGTTCGGGATCTGTTTAAGCAGGCCAATGAAAAGGCTCCCTGTATTGTGTTTATAGATGAGATTGATACCATCGGAAAGAAGCGTGACGGCAATGGAATGGGCGGTAACGATGAGCGTGAGCAGACCTTGAATCAGCTTCTTACGGAGATGGACGGCTTTGACGGGCGTAAGGGTGTTATCATTCTCGCAGCTACCAATCGCCCAGAATCACTGGATCCGGCACTTTTGCGTCCGGGACGGTTTGACCGCAGGGTACCGGTAGAACTTCCGGATCTGAAAGGCAGGGAGGATATCTTAAAGGTACATGCCAGGAAGATTAAGCTTGCGGAGGATGTGGATTTCAATGCTATCGCCCGTGCGGCAGCAGGAGCCTCCGGTGCGGAGCTTGCCAATATGATCAATGAGGGTGCTCTTCGGGCTGTCCGTCAGGGCAGAAAGTATGTGGTTCAAAGTGATTTGGAAGAGAGCGTTGAGGTTGTTATCGCAGGCTACCAGAAGAAAAACAAGGTGCTCTCTGACAAGGAGAAGCTGATTGTGTCCTATCACGAGGTGGGGCATGCCCTTGTGGCGGCTTTGCAGAATCACTCTGCTCCGGTGCATAAGATTACCATTATTCCCCGAACCTCCGGTGCCCTGGGCTACACCATGCAGGTGGAGGAGGGGGAGCATAACCTCATGACCAGAGAGGAACTGGAGAATAAGATTGCCACTTACACAGGCGGGCGAGTGGCGGAGGAACTGATCTTTCACTCTATTACTACAGGAGCCTCCAATGATATCGAGCAGGCCACCAAGCTTGCAAGGGCCATGGTTGCCCGGTTTGGGATGACGGAGGAGTTTGACATGGTGGCGATGGAGACGGTGAATAATCAGTATCTGGGCGGAGATACTTCTCTGGCCTGCTCCAATGAGACGGCGACACTGATTGACAAGAAAGTGGTGGAGATCGTTAAGGGGCAGCATGAAAAGGCAAGGAAGCTACTGACGGAGAATCTGTCCAAACTCCATGAGATTGCGAAGTTTCTCTATGAGAGAGAGACCATTACCGGGGAGGAATTTATGGAGATTTTGGAGGCGAAGCCGGAGTTTGCGGGGGCTGCGGAAGAACAGGTGTAATACTAAAGAAGACGGTTTCTGGTTAAAGGAAGATGTGTAACCGGCTGGAGGAATCTGGCCGGTTGATTTATATTGTAACGGGATTCTCGGCTTGCTATTCACCCAAGACGCTGAAAAAATATGAGCTTTGTAAATATGGTATATTGATAGTATCTTTATTTTGTGATAATCTATAGTAAAGTATAAGAAAAAGGTATAAGAAAGAGGTGTTAATATGGCACAGACATTGGTAAATATCCGCATGGATGCGGAACTAAAAAAGAAGATGGAACAGACCTGTCAGGAACTTGGGATGAATATGACTACTGCAATAACTATATTTGCGAAAAAAATGACAAGGGAAAAAAGGATACCATTTGAGGTATCTATTGATCCGTTTTATTCGGAAAGTAATATGGCACATTTGCGTAGGGGTGTGGAAGCTCTCAATGCAGGAAAAGGCGTAGAACATGACATTGTTGAGGTAGATGAATGAAAAAGATATGGTTCGATGAGGCATGGGAGGATTACACGTATTGGCAGACACAAGATAAGAAGACATTAAAACGCATTAATATGCTATTGAAAGATATTGAGAGGGAAAATTTTGATGGCATTGGAAAACCAGAGCCGTTGAAAGGAGACTTAAGTGGATTCTGGAGTCGGAGAATTGATGATGTAAATAGATTAGTATATAGGATTCATGATAATGTGGTGGAGATTGTTTCTTGTAGAGGGCACTATGAGGATTAAACAGTGGGAAAGCAAATGGAAAGAGGGAGTTCGCAAAAAAAGACATCAGCCATTTCCATATCCTGTGTTCGTGAACAGCCGGACATGGGATTTCGGAAAAGTCTTCTGTCTTATTTTTTGACACCCCTAATTTTTTCGCAGAAATAAGCAATTTTACATTATTCTTGAGACAGCGTCTCCGGTGCGGGTTCCTGTGGAGCAGTCTCTGCAGGTATAGCGTCTTGTGGCACTGTCTCCTGTGGTACTGGCGGTGCAGTCTCCTGAGGAACTGTCTCCGGAACCATCTCCTCCTGTGCCTGTGCGGCTGCCGGATTGTTGGGATCTTCCGGCAGCATTACCTCCGGAACAGATTCTGTGCCCGGAAGATAGTAACAGATGACAGGAGTCCCCTTTTCGATATACCCATAAATTTCTTTTGCAGCGGAATAAGGCAGATTGATGCAGCCGTGAGAACCGCTTGTGATATAGATGTTTCCGCCAAATTCCCTCCGCCAGGTAGCATCGTGCATACCGATATTATTGTTAAAGGGCATCCAGAAAGAAACAGGTGTCCGATAGGTTTCACCTGTCAGAGTTGCATCTCTCTGCTTGTAAGTCAGGGCATAGATTCCCCCAGGAGTGCTGTATCCCCGGATGACACTTCCAGATACAAAATCGGACTCCAAAACTTTCTGTCCATCCTTATAAAGAAACAGATGCTGGGCGGTCAGATTGATCTCCACATAAGTATCTCCATAATCCGGGGTATCATAGGAGGCTGCAGTCTGCCGGTAAACGGGAGTCCGTTCTCCGCTTTCCCCTCGTTCAATCATTTCGGTCAGTTCGATGGTCTCCTGTTCTGTGTCCATCCACCAGCCGTAATCACCGTTTTTTATAGTGATTTCCGTTCCGTAGCTGGTTTGGAAAGTCCGGGGGTGGAAGATCGTGTCATATTTCTTGCGAAGAGAGGAGACATATTCCTCTACCTTAGTTTGATCCAGAGTCACCTGAGAACCGTCTATGTCAAGCCAGCTGCTGATGGTGCTGCCGTCCAATATTTCTTTCTGACTTCCAAAGGTATAGGTAATGGTCGTGCCTGCATAGCCCTGAAGCTTGGCAAAGGTATTCTTAAGTTCTTCACTTTCCGCAGTAATCCCCGGCTCTTCATAACAGCCGCATTCATTTAGATCGACTGCTTGGGCCAGATCTTCCACAGCACTATGAATGGCGTCCTGGGTCATTTTGCGGTTCAATTGATTTCCCTGGCGTTCTTCTACAATTTCAAATTCATGCTCCGGATCATAATCCGTTATGTATGCATCTTCCGGCGGGGTTACAAAGTCTTTGTCAAAACCCCTTAGATCATCAATGACTGTTTCCAGAGAATCAGCATCATAGCTTACGAAGCTCTCGATCTCATGCGTCTGTCCCTGATTTAAGAACCACAGCCAGTTATTTTGTGTCCGCAGAATTTCCTGAAGAGATTCTGTGGAGGAATAGGAAAGACCTATATCCTGTCCGGAGATTTCTTCCTCCAGGGAGGTTCCGTCAGCCTGACGCTGTACAACCTTAAGGGTATAGCCCTGAATCTGTGATTCCAGATCGGAAATCGTCATTTTGGATACGTCCATCTCATTTATTATAGTACCATTGACAAAATGACTTTGATAGTAAAAGACACCGGCCATATAAGCCGCCAGCATACAGAGTATGGGTATGCATAGAAGCAATGGTAAAGTGAGTGGATGCTTTTTTGTTTTTTCGGGGATTGATTCCTCCTGCTCCACTGGGTTATCTAACTGCGTATTTTCTTCTGTTGGTCTCGTTTCTGTGTTCATAAGCCTTATTTACCATTTCTTAACAAGAGATGTGTATGCCCTTGTTAAGAGATGGAATCCTTTAAAAATATTTCTATATCATAGTATACAGATTTTTTATAAAAAAAACAACTAGTAGTCCGTATTGAAAAAACATTCTTCGTAATTGGTCCGGCTATTTATTGTTGCAGTTCAGACGTGCGGCAGCGGAGCGGACAGACAGGATTTTCCATATCGGTGTTCGGACGGTTCACGTACACGCCGTCTGCTTTGGGCGGACATTACTGTGAAACTTTCGAGAAAACTGTTTTTATTTTAAGGTAATGTCCGTCCAAATCAAACAGCATGTTCGTGAACAGCCGGGCACCTGATATTGGAAAGTCCTGTCTGTCCGCTCCGCTGCCGCACGTCTGAACTACAACGATTTATCAAACGTTATACGAAAGAATTTGAGATCTTCTTGCATTTGTCCGAAAACAGGGTTATAATATTTTCGACATATAACGGAAACAGAACGGAGTGATACGATGGCAAGACCAACCCGCTGCCGAAGAATCTGTATGGAACCGGCTTATGAAAGATTTATGCCCCAGGGAGTTTTCTGTGGGGAACAGGTAATTCTGAGCATTGACGAGTATGAGGTGATTCGCCTTGTGGATCTGGAGAAGCTGACCCATGAACAGTGTGCCAGACAGATGGATGTATCGAGAACTACGGTAACCGAGATCTACGAGTCTGCAAGAGAAAAGATAGCTGACAGCATCGTCCATGGAAAGATGCTTTTGATTGCAGGCGGGAATTATCGGCTTTGCGATGGATCAGCCTACCGTTATTGTCAAAAAAAGTGTAAAATGCGATGCACAGAGAACATGTGCAGGAGAGGAGCAAACAATATGAGAATTGCAGTAACTTATGAAAACGGATCCGTCTTCCAGCATTTCGGACACACGGAGCAGTTTAAGCTCTATGACATTGAGGACGGAAAAGTAACAGCCGAAAAGATAGTAGATACCAACGGACAGGGCCATGGAGCCTTGTCAGGCTTCCTTACATCCGAGGGCGTGGATGCACTTATCTGCGGCGGAATCGGAGGGGGAGCACAGGCTGCCCTGGCGGAAGCCGGAATTCAGCTTTTCGGCGGAGTAAGCGGAGCAGCAGATGATGCCGTGAAAGCCTATCTGGCAGGCAATCTGTCCTTTAACCCCAATGTGCAGTGCAACCATCATGGACATGAGCATGGCCATTCCTGTGGAGAGCATCACTGCGGGGAGGATAAACATGGCTGTGCAGGGCATGGTGCATAAGACGGGAGGAGATCAAGGGGCTGTCGCAAAATAGGACAGCTGATGGCTTATTTTGCGACATTCCCTTTTGTCCAGTGTCAGGATAGTTTGCCTGCACTGAATATTGGAAAAGCCGGAGGGCGGACTTTATCAGCCCGCTAGCCACATCTTAATCGCATAAGCGATCCCGTCCTCATTATTGGACAGGGTAATCCGGTCAGCACTCTCTTTTACCGCTGCCTCCGCATTCCCCATGGCAATGCCGCAGCCCGCAGCATTCAGCATGGGAATATCATTTTCTGAATCGCCGAAAGCTGCCGTATCCGCCGGGGAGATCCCAAGATAATTGCAGATATCACACAATCCCGTTCCCTTATTGATTTTTGCAGGGATAATTTCCAGATAAAAGGGTGCAGTCCGCACTACAAGCAGGTTGTCATCCAAATGGGCCGCTATAGTACGCTGCACTTCAAAAATCCGATCCGGGTCTACCGAAAGCAAAAGCTTAATCGGTGAAAAATGCAGAAAATCCGCAAGATTTGTCACCTCCGCACACGTCATCCCGTTATTTTTGCACTCATATTCCACCTTGTATCCGTCTGCGTTCGTCACATAGAACTGAATGCCGTCATCAAGGATGACTGTAACCGGCAGTGTTTCCAGATAACGCAGGAGATCCCGTGTCTGTTCCTCCTCCATATGAATCTCCGAAAGAATCTGACCGTCCGAAGCCTGCACGATTTTTCCGCCATTATAAGCCATTAAGATACCCTGATGCATCTTGAGGTTAAGTTGATCTGCCATCTCATAGAGACCGGGAGCCGGCCTGGCGGAAGCCAATGCAAGACATACGCCGCTTTCCTGAATTTCAAGAAGAGCGTTCCGGGTATCCGGTGTAATCTGCTTGCGATCATCCGTTAAAGTGCCGTCGATATCAAGAGCTATGAGTTTTGGTTTCATAAGTTTCATCATCCTTTCAGTCAGATTGCTTCCGATCCATTTCTTTCAGAATACCATAAATACTGTATTTATAAAAGGCAAAACAATATCAAAAATCTTCCCTGGCGGTTACTTTTGTAATATAATAGTAACAACAAGAGGTTGGGGAGGTCTTTTTATGCCCGCAGGTTCCGGGGACAAACACGATTTTACAAAAGGAAGCATGGCGGAAAGTATTGTACGCTTATCTCTGCCTATGATCTTGGCTCAACTGGTAAATGTCCTGTACAACATCGTAGATCGCATGTATCTGGGGCATATGCCGGGGGACGGACGGCTGGCCCTGACGGGAGTAGGCGTCGCATTTCCCATCATAACAATCATAAATGCCTTTGCAAATCTCTGCGGAAGCGGGGGTGCTCCTTTGTGTTCCATTGAGAGGGGCAGGGGAGATGAAAAAAAGGCAGAACAGATAATGGGGAATTCCCTGACGCTCCTCCTGTTATTCGGTATCATTCTGACAATCATGGGCTATTTTATCAAAACACCTCTTCTATACCTGTTTGGAGCCAGTGATGAGACCATATCCTATGCCAACGCCTACATGGACGTATACCTGGTCGGAAATATCTTTGTAATGCTGGGACTGGGCATGAATCCCTTTGTTGAATCCCAGGGCTTTGCCAAAACAGGCATGTTTACCGTGGTCATCGGAGCCGTCCTGAATCTCATCCTGGATCCGATCTTCATTTTTGCCCTGAATCTGGGCGTGAGAGGGGCGGCAGCCGCCACGATTCTGTCCCAACTGGTATCCGCTGCCTGGGTATTAGGCTTTCTGTGCAGCAAAAAAGCCATACTGCACCTACGCCTGTCAACTCTGCGGCTTCAGGGAAAACTGGTAAAGGAAATCATAGGCCTTGGACTTTCCGGCTTTACCATGTCCGTAACCAACAGCCTGGTACAGATATTTTGCAATGCATCCCTGCAATTTTATGGGGGAGACCTCTATGTGGGAGCAATGACGATCATTTACTCCGTGCGGGAGGTAGTACAGATGCCGATGCAGGGCTTTACCCAGGGAGCACAGCCCGTACTTGGCTATAACTATGGTGCAGGGGCAAACGGGCGGGTAAAAGAGGGAATCCGCTTCATTCGCCGGGTAACACTGATATATGCAGCGGGGATATGGGCAGTACTTATGTTGTTCCCGGGGACCGCGGTAAAGCTATTCAACGGAGAACCAAAATTGCTGGAAGTATCCATAGTATCCATGCGTTGGCACTTTGTACTGTTTTTCTTCATGGCATTCCAATACGTAGGCCAGACCGTATTCGTAAGCCTGGGAAAAGCAAAGCAGGCCGTATTCTTCTCCCTGTTCCGCAAAGCAATCTTAGGAGTACCTTTGATATTGCTGCTGCCGCATCTTTGTAATCTGGGAATCTACGGCGTATTAGCGGCAGAACCAATTACCAATGTAGTGGGCGGCCTTGCCTGCTACTGCACCATGATAGCAGTAGTCTGGAAAAACCTATAATCTTATTCAATAATTTTATCAATCAAGCCGAAATCCATTGCTTCTATTGCCGTCATATAATTATCACGTTCCGTTGCAATAGCAATCTCATCAATACTTTTACCTGTATTTTCTGATAAAATGGTATTTAATCGCTTTTTGCTTTTTTGTATGTGGTCAGATGTAATTTTTATATCGGTTGCCTGCCCTTGAATCCCATTTCCATGAATAGCAGGCTGATGTATCATAATTTCTGCATTAGGCAAAGCAAGACGTTTTCCTTTTGTACCTCCTGCCAATAAAAAGGCTCCAAAACTTGCAGCAAGACCTATACATATTGTCGAAACATCACATTTGACATATTGCATTGTGTCATAAATAGCAAACCCCGCCGAAACAG
>CAOJBY010000042.1 GCA_948330435.1 uncultured Lachnoclostridium sp.
TTTTTTTTTTTTTTTTTTTTGTTGGGGCCATGGTGTCGGCATGCCCCAACACAACACCCGAGGATTTTTCCTTTCTGGAAAAGCCTGCGGTTCTTCTCTGCGGCATTCCCTGACTGTTGAGTCATGCGAATTCTGCGTTCATTTATATAATGATAGTTTTGCCAAGAATAGAATTGAAGACAACTGGGAACGGGGCATGTATCCCCTTGTACACTGCAGGTACCTTAAGGTTATAGGTGCTTTACAAATTCGCCTTCTATTCCTACGTGCTCTTTGCTTACTACGAAAGCCTGGGGATCCAGTGACCTTAGCTTGCGTTTCAGGGCGGAGAATTCGTGTTTGGAGATTACGGTGAAGATGATGTTGGTGGTCTTTTCGGTATAGCCGCCTTTCGCCTCCCAGTAGGTTGCACCACGGATCAGGTCTTTCAGGATGTAGTCCATGATTTGCTCGGGGTTTTCTTTTGTGAAGATGAATACTTCTGTGCTGATGTTCTGGCTGTGGGTGCGATCCATGATCAGGGTGCTTACGGCGGTGTAAATCACGCAGTAGATGACTACGGTGATGTCAAACAGCAGGGCACAGACCAGGTATATGAACAGGTTTACGGTCAGGGACAGACGGCCTACGCTGAAGTCCTGACGGCGTTTGGTGAAGTAGATTCCCAAGATGTCCATTCCTCCGCTGGAACCGCCGCTTTGGAGAGCGATTCCTATGCCGGCTCCGGCAACGATTCCTCCGATCAGGCTGGCTGTCAGAGTGTCTTCTACCAGGGGAATGGCCGGAATGGGAATTACCGTCATAAAAATGGTCTGGCTGATGACGCATATGAGAGTGCGCACAAAGAATACCTTGCTGATGGAACGGTAGGCTAATATGAATAGCGGGATGTTTAAGCACAGATTGATGATACCCGCTATGTCTATGCTTCCCAGATTCAGATGGGCATAACGGATGAGCAGAGTACGGATAATCTGGCTGATTCCCAGTACTCCCCCATTGTAAAGTTCTGCAGGCACTACAAAGATGTTGATTCCTATGGAAAAGACCAGCATGCCCGCCACGGCGGTCGCAAGTCTGGACAGATCACGTTTTTCCAATCCCAGTGAAGCTAGTTTCATTTGATTCTTTTTCCTTCTTTCTATTTATAGTTCCGTAATTTCTTTTCGATACACCCTGGTCTAAATCAATTCCCAGCCACAAATCCATGTGTCTTGAAATCGATTTGTGCATCAAAAAGATATTACTGTTTATAGTTCCGTAATTTCTTTTCGATACACCCTGGTCTAAATCTAAAATATAATTTGCCCGTTTTTAAAGGCTTGGATGCTTGCCTGGGCATATACCTGGATTCCCTGGCTTTCCAGCTTGCTCCGCCCGGGTTGGAATGCTTTCTCAATGAGAACTCCTACTCCCGCAATGGTTGCGTGGGCTTTTCGTATCAGACGGACAGCCCCTGTTGCCGCTTCGCCATTGGCAAGAAAGTCATCTATGATTAAAATGTGATCGGTGTCTGAGATATAGTTTTTTGCCAGTGTCAACTCATAGGAGACATCCTTTGTATAGGAAGCTACCTCTGTCTGCCACACTTCTGTCCGGAGATTTTTTGATACTTGCTTTTTGAGGATTACCATCGGCACATTCAGATATTTGGCCGTAAATAAAGCCGGAGCAATTCCTGAGGACTCTATGGTGAATACCTTTGTAATCCCCTGTCCCTGAAAGTGCCCTGCCATATCCTTTCCAAGTTCTTCCATCAGATCCACATCTACCTGGTGATTGATAAATCCGTCTACTTTTAGGATGTCCTCTCCAAGGATCGTTCCATCCTGCAAAATCCGATCTTCCAGTAATTTCATAATATTTAGTTTCTCCTTTTGTTGTTTACTTTTTTCTAAAATTTTATCTTATGGGGAAATTTTAAAAACTTTTCTATAAGATAAAAAGGGACTGCCAGGGCAGCCCCTTCCTTTTTTCTTTATACCTCTTTTTCTTCTCCTCGGACAATCTTTGGCAATGCCGTCTTTACCTCTTCGCGGAGAATAATATTCGCATTCTCATCTCTGAAATGCTCCTGGCTGTTAATCAGGATCAGGTTACTTCCCTCAAAGTACTGGACATATCGATCACACAGGCCGGAATTGAAATTGGTCCCCAGAAGCAAAAGTACATCTGCTTTCGAAATCTCATTTACCGCACGGGTCATAAGCTGGTTATCTACCTGCTCACCAAAAAGCATGACTTTGGGCCGCACAGGGATCTGACACTTTTCACACAGAGGAATCTTCTTGGAATCCCGAATGTACTCCATGGGATACTTTTTCCCGCAACGAGGACACTCATTGTCAAAGATTGTTCCATGAAGATTCAGTACCTTTTTACAACCCGCCCTCTCCGGCAAATCATAGACATTATTGGTAATGGAGTACTGAAGCTGTCCTTTCCTCTCCAGCTCCGCAAGAGCCGCAAATCCCTCACTGGGCTCCAGGGTAGGCTCCAGCATCTCTCTCTTATAGTACTTGAAAAATGTCTCTGTGCGGTTTGTGTAGAACACGGAGGAAAAGATCTCTTCCGGAGAATATCCATATTCCCGTTCCACTTTATAGGAGATCTCAGGTGCACGCATACTCTGCATTCCTGACTCTTTCATCATATCCGTACCACACATGGCCACTGTATAGGTACTTTTCTTCAGAATCTCACGAATCATTCCATACTTGTCCATATCCATACCTCCCACAGAATTCCATGCATTCCTGGGATTTCTTTCGTCTGCACCAGGAGTGCACTCAACTTTTCTCTCCCTCTATTGTGCCATTAATTGTAATTTTTGTCAATATTGGCAGCCTTTCTTTTGCATGTTTATTCATTCTGCACAAGTATTATGGGCATAAAACGGCTTCCGCAAGTTTACAGCAGGGCTTCGTTCCACTCCTTTTCACGAAAGCCTGTAAGGATTCTCTCTCCGATGATCAGGGGACGCTTTACCAACATGCCGTCCGTAGCAAGCAGACGAATCTGCTCCTCCTCACTCATAGTTCCCAGCTTATCCTTAAGTCCCAGTTCCCGATACTTCATACCACTGGTATTGAAAAAACGCTTGAGGGGCAGGCCGCTTTCTTTAATCCAGTCTCTCAATTCTTCTTCCGTGGGATTCTGCTCTACAATATGGCGGGATTCAAACTCAATGTGGTTGGCCTCCAGCCATTTTTTTGCCTTTTGACAGGTACTGCATTTGGGGTATTCAATAAATAGCATAAGATGTTCCTCCTTCTATTGCTTTAAATCTTTATCTTTCCTGATACCACAGAATGAATTCTTCTATTTTGCCCTTTGTACGTTCTGCCGCCTGCTCTATGGATAAGGTTCCATCCTCCACTAAACCTGCCAGCATTTCAAAGCCTCCAAGAGTAATTCCCTGCTCTATACCTTGCTCTATTCCCTGCTTTATGCCTTCTTCCAGACTTTCCTTTTTGAGATACTCCCGCTCTGCTTTTTCATCGTATTCTTCCAACAGCATACTACGCACCTCCATCTGACTTTTCCGCAAAATATCCGCCAGGATTCCATGAGCCAGACAATACTCTATGGCTCTCCAGGGTGTTGATCTCCAAATCCTCCGTATTCTGATAATTCGTTCCATTAATGGCGTTGTACAGGGACAGAAGATCCTTTTTGTCTCGAAAAATAAAGCGGAACAGCACGTCCTTATACTTCCTGTTGACACGCCTTCGAAAGCGGAATACTTTATTCAGTTTAAATTTCAATTTGTTTTCCTTTCATTATACGGTTTTCTAGTTTATCCTGCAAGACCAGAAAATAACAATCATAGGCATCACTCTCGCTTTTGGCTTTTTGTCATCATGGGAATAGGAAAACGGAATTGTCTTCCTGTGGAATCTCTGAAATCAGCGTCTTCTTTTTACTGATTTCTTTTATCATGTACATAGTTTAACATAGTCATGCAAAAATTCAATATACTTTTACAAACATTTACAGTTTTTCAAAACTTCGGGATAGCTGACAGGGTTTGGTATTTTAGGAAATGCCCTCTGCTTCTTATCTGAATTGTGATAAAAAATCAGCACCGGAATCATCCGACACTGATTTTTTATTACTCTTTTTGTTTTTTACGATCTACAGTTGGTTTATGCCTCTTCCTCTTCTTTCTGATACTTCTTATTGGAGAGTACCACCATAACCGTCTGTACGATTGCGATAATTGCCATGAGAATGGTGTATTTATCCACAAATCCTGTGGGCAGTGTGATGTCCTCTGTCAGAATGAATGCGATGAGAGAAATCACTGCAACCGGAGTACTCAGAATACGAACAATTCCTTTCTTCTTCAGCTTTCTCTTTTCTTCCTCTTCCTCCTCGTCCTTATCATTCTTCGTCTTTACAAAATAGCCTATCAGAAGCATGATGGATTCAAAGATTGCCAGATTCATCAGTGCAAAGTTGATCAATGCCCATTTTCTGCCGTTTCCGGCTGCAAGAGGTACTTCCTCTTCGTCAAGCACTACTTCCTCGTTTTCAAGGGGTACCTTCTCCTCTGCCAGCGGTGTCTGTACGTCCTCAATGTTCGCTTCCGGTTCTACCTCGGGCTGGGCTGCCACCGGTGTTACCGCCGGTATTACGGTGGGTGCGATAGGCACTACCGCTGCCGGTGTGGGCGTTGGTGCCGGGCCGGGTGTCGGGCCAGGGGTAGGGGTAGGTGCAGGACCAGGTGTTGGTCCAGGTGTCGGAGTGGGTCCAGGCGTTGGCGGTGTCGGACCGGGCGTTGGAGTTGGTGTTGGTGTTGGTGTCGGGGTGGGATCTGGTTCTTCCGTTTCCTCTAACACATACGTAACCTTAACCGTCTTATCTTCCTCCGCTTTTCCTGTCAAATCGCCATCCACAGAATCTTTTTTGTAAGACTGTCCATCCTTGGTAATCGTATCAGGAACTCGATCGCTTACATCATAGTCCTCTCCTTTTTTTACAGGAACTTTAACTTCTGTCTGAAGCTCTGTCTCGTTACCATCTCCATCCACATATACATAGCTGAGTGTAATAGTTACTGTCTCATCATCTGGAGTATCCGTAACAGTGACCTTGACTTCACCTGATGGATCAGTATCTTTCGGATTATTTGTATAGCTTGCTGTTGCCGTATTGGAAATCTCAGTTCCAGCGATTGTCGTATCCTTTACCGTTACCGTAATTGTCAGTGTTATGGCTCCGCCTGCCGGAATGTCTCCTATCTCATATCCATTTCCATTGCCAGTAATTGTTGTGCCGTTAAGTTCTGCACTGACAAATTTCAAATTTCCATCCAGAATATCCGTAACCTTTACATCCTTAGCAGCAGCAACTGTTCCGGTATTCTCTACGGTAATCGTGTACACTACCGTATCTCCTGGGTTGACTTCGGTTTTATTGGCCGTCTTTGTGACGTTTAACGTAGTTGAAAGTGCTTCCCATTCTGCTGTAATTGTAATATTTCCATCAGCATCTTCTACCGGATCTCCCCATTTAGTAAACCTATATCCGTCCCGTTTCGGATCCTCCTCTGGATATAAGTCAGTGTAATCCGTACCCTTAACGATCTGTTCTGTCTTGATAGGGGTATCTGTGTAGCCATCCATCCAGGTTACCGTTACCACAACCTCCGTGCCATCATCTTTCGCTTCCGTATTCTCCTTATCTCCCTGCTCTCCGGTGGAAGCCTTAACAATATTGTAAAGCTTCTCTCCTTTGGCAATATCTTCATCTGTAACTATATAGGTTGCGGTAACTGTTTTAGGATCACCTGGTGCAAGAGTAAATACATCTTCACTAAGCGTAGCCCCTACCAGGAGTTCGGTTAACGTAACAGTTTTCTCTACATTGGAATTATTTACAACCGTAATCTTCCAAACAATTGTATCGCCTAGTTTTGCAGTAGTGGCATTTGTATCACCATTGATAGAATAACGAGTCTTCGTAACGGTAATTCCCTCGCCATTATCGACAGGTTTATCGGGTAGTTTTTCCCATATAGCGTAGAGAATTTTATCTTCACTAATTAAAAACGTCTCTCCAGCCTTATACTTTACCATTCCACCGTTCGTTTCTGACCATCCTTTGAATGTATAATCATCTTTGTTACTTTGATCAATGACAGTAACTTCATCACCCTTAGAATATGTTCTTTCTCCAATTACATCGTTTCCATCCTTGTAAGTGAGTGTTACCTGCTGAACTACTATAGCACCGTCCGGCTCATACTGGGCATATAAGTGAAGATCTCTCTTATCACTTTTTTTAAAGTAATAATTTTGACCTGATGCGTAACCTGTACCATTGCCATCTTTCTCAGTATTCCAAACGGGACTCTTTAGTTTATAGCCATCTGGTATGCTGAAACCAGTTGCCGCAAATGTTTTTAAGTTTCCGTTAGCATCACCTGATGAAATATAGGGCTTTATCGTATAAGTAACACTATATTCATAATCTGTACCATTTGGATAATTGGAATGATAAATTATCTTTTTAGTCCATGGAGTTTTTGAGCCTCCTCCGACAGTTTCACTATTTTCCTCAGAACCCGGCTTATCGCCTGAACCGCTTCCCGGCTTATACCAAGTAACCCAATAGGTCATTGTTTTCGTACCAGCATTCGTGGACCATTCAACATTCACACCCGGCTGGGTATCATGTGAAGGAAAATACCAGTTACCTACAACTTTTGTAACATTCCCAAACTTATTGGAATCAACAAAGTGGCTTAATTGGGGGATTTGATAAGCAGCACTCTGAATCAGTTCGGGATTCCCGATAGAAACCGTATCCGTTCCAACATCATAGGTAGTCCAAGTGCTTGTATCATAAACCCTTACATTAATTGTAATAGTTCCAGATGAAGTACTCCTGGTTTTTGCCATAGCCTTTCGGGGTCTGGCTGCTTCCTCAGCCTCCGTATCCGTTTCCGTAATCTCAGTTATCGTGCTGTCATCCTGAGATTCATTGTCTGAGGCATTCTCCCCATCATCCGACGCACCGCCTGTTATATTCTCTGTTTCCTCAACCTTTTCCGGTTCAGAATCAGCGTCCGGCGTATTCTCTGTTTCTTCAATCTCTTCCGGCTCAAGATCGATATCCGGCGTACTCTCTATTTCCTCAGCCTCTTTCGGCTCCGATTCACTCTCGGACTGTACTTCGGACTCCTCCGTTTCCGGCACAACAGCCTCGTCCACATCTTCTTCCACATCGGTAACTTCCGTATCAATGGCGGCCGCAAAACTGGACGTAGTCATGCTGCCCACCATCATACTGGCGATCAGCATAAAAGCCAAAATCTTTGCCCAGAATCTCCTTTTTTTTCTTGTCTTCATCCTTAACATCCTCCTTTCAAATATCTGCCTTATTTTCCACTGTTCCTATTTTTCCTGCTCTGATGCTTCAAACCCTTTCACCCCCTGTTACTCCTCAAGAACCTCATCCAGCAGTTCCAATAATTCCAAGGCACTGTGGAATACCAATTCCTGGTTCTCATTCTGCCAGACCAGTCTTCCCTGCCATGTGTAATGCTCACGAAAAAGTATCTGAATGCGGAACACCGCGATATTCTTCCTGTTGTCGCATTCCGAATGAATCAGGGGTAACGGGTGATTCGGGCTATTCTCCAAATCCAGCAGGCCGTTTAAGAGCAGCACCATCTGCGATAAACTCTGAAACTCTTCCTTTTTTCCCAACCGCGGATGCTGCAGGCAGCCGCTCATGATGCCCTTATCATACGTCCGAACCGTGACTATCGCTTCCCGACTGTGACAGGGAAGCATTTTCCCTTGAATCCCTATATCGTCATCACCACCCCTCCATTCATCCTACAAACTAAAAATAACAGGCCGTTGTTAGCAGCCCGTTATTTTTTCCGAAAAACGGATCACTATTTTTCTTTTATCCGGATAATGGACCTGAATGGGTCATTTGTCCAATGCTATGTTCGTAATGCGATAAGTAATGCTTGCCCTTGAATGACGATAGGTCCTGTGAAAGGTACAGTCTATCCGGTTCAGCACAAGACGGGCGTTCTCCGTACTGGCCCCCGTCAGCATCAGAATGTAGGATCCTGCCTCCAGCCTGGCCACAGGATCACCGCCCCTTAGGCTCTCCTGCAAAATGCGTTCCAGTCTTCTGGCATCCGTGACAGGGACCGCATCCCGGCCAAGGCTGACAATTGCCAGGGCCGAATTCCCCCTGGTACGGGCCAGATGACGCCGTTCCAGAGCTACGATGCTCTGAAAGACTTCAAAGGTGCAAAAAAAGGCCTTTTCCTCCGCTTCGCCCTCACAGACAAGCTTAAAGATATCGGGAATCCCCATATCCTTTTTCCGAAGCCCTGCCGCCAGCGTATAGATCTGCTCTATATACTTGCCGGGAGGCAGATCCAACTCCTTTAACATCCTTTCCCGGTATGCCTCATACCTCTCTACCGCCTGCTCCGGCTGGTTCAAAACGATCAGTGCCCGCATCCAATAAGCAGTAAACTCCTCCATAGAAAAGTCCGCCCGATATGCCTGTTCGCAGATACCGATCATATCCATCCACCGTTCCCTCTTTTCCATCAGAGGAAGCACGGCCTTGCACACATCCAGATAGAGTGCACGGTAATACTGCCTAAGAGACATGGCCCATTCATGATCGTTTGCGGCCAGAAAATCTCCTTTATAGAGAGAAGCTGCCAGAAGAAGCTGGGAAAGCCGATCCTCTCCGGATTCTTTTCTTGCCTCCAGGCAGGTCGCCTCAAACTGTTCCGTATCCAGCCTAAGACAAATATCCGGATTCCAGATATAGCAGCCGGGAAGCGTCAAAAGTGGTTCCTCACATTCCGGAAATATACTCTTTAAAAGATTCCGAACCTTGAACAGCATATGGCGCAGTGCATTGCCGGGAGCATTGCTCTTTTCTGTCCAAAACCTTTCGATCAGCTCCTCGGAAGAAATGTTCCGCTCATGATTTACAATGAGATACTGCAAAAAAGACAGGGTCTTTTTACCTGCCTTTAAGGCCGATCCATGTTCATTTGTCCTCCGATCGCTCTCGTCACCGTAAGAAAATACGCCCAGCAGCTCGAATTGTATCACTCTTTTCTCTTCCATACGTTCCGTAGGGCCCCCTCACTGTGGAATTTTTAAAATAGCAGTTATGACATTACTGCTGCTCCTCCTCCGATCCCAATGCACTGTCCAACAGTCTCATAAGCTCCAGAGCACTTCGAAAGTATTCCTTTTTCTTTCCATCCACCCAGGTAACCTCTCCCTGCCAGCTGGAATTCTGCCTGTATTTCACACGGATGATAAAAGTAGCTCCCGTCCCTCTGTGTGCAAGCACCTTCTCCAACGCTGCCACCCCCTTTACTTCCCTTTTTCTTCTTTCCATCCACTCGGATTCTATGACGTGTTCTGCTTCCTTTATTTCCCTTCTCCTCCTATTCACCAAAAAGCTCCGAATCTTTGTGGATGCCTGTGGAAAATCAATGTCATCATATAATGCCTCCATTTTCTTAAACGCTTCCGGAAGAGAGCAAAATGTAATTGGCACAGTGGAATACAAATGATAAATTCTTCCTTTCTGCTGTTCCATGCCGTAGGAATCCATACAAAGATTTACCAGATTTTCCACATTTACCTTCCTTTCTTATCCTCCCGGCAGAAACCTGAACTCTAAAAATTGTTCCAAATGGGCTTCCGGTATGTCTCCTTGGCCCGCCACCTGCGGAAATAAAAAAACACTCTCTCATCCATGACGCAGAAGACCATATTCTGCGACAAATAAAGAAAGTGCTTCTATCAAAAACAACCATTTTTTAAAGCTGAATGCCCTCTTTTAAGCGGCTCATATTCTCCCGCTTCAAATCCATATTGGGATGAACATATTGATTCAGGGTGATGCTGACATTGGAATGCCCCAGTATTTCACTTAAGGTTTTCACATCAAAGCCAACCTCAATGCATCGGGTCGCAAAAGTATGCCGGAGGGTATGGAAATGAACCTCTTTCAGCTTGCATGCGTCCGTATATTTCTTCAGGCGCCTTTGGAGCTTTCTTGGCTCCATACACTGCTCCGTGCCCGTAAGGACAAAGGTTTCCGGCCTTCCTTTATAAAACCGCATGCAGAGCTGTGCTATATCCGGCATAAGAGGAATCTTTCGAAAAGAACTTTCGCTTTTTGGGGACCCGATAGAAATCTGCGTTTTTGCCGGAAGCCCTTCCTCAAAGCTCTTGATTCTCTGAACGGTATTGCAAATGGAAATGGTATTTGAAGCAAAGGAAATATCCCGCCATCTCAACGCACACACCTCTCCAATCCGCATCCCTGTGCGCAGAGACAGATAAATACCAAATTTATCCGGATTTATTTCCCTGGCCAGGAATTTCACAAGGGTTTCCTCCTCCTTTTCATCCAATACACGGGCAGTTCTCTTATACTCCTTTGGATAAACAACTTCCAGCCTTGGCAACTTTTGTCCCGTTCTTTTCTCCGCATAAGCAAAAACAGAACGAAATAGCGTCAGGACGGCACGGACCGTTTTTGTGGACAGGCCCTTTTCATACAGCAGCATTCGGGTAAAGGCATCTATCTCCTCTGCCGTAATCTCACAGGGGTGCTTGTTCTTAAAATAGGGCTTAATATGATTCTCTATTTCTGCTCTGTATTTTGCGAAGCTTGACGCTTTCAGGCGGGAACTCTTTACGGTAAGCCAGCTTTCACAATAATCCGTAAAGGTATGAGCTTCTTTTTCTTTTGTCATAAACATATACCTCCGTTTTCTCTAAGTTTACCGCAACGGCACAGATTCCGCTAAGCTTAAAAAATACTTGGTGCCTCTTCTAAATTTTGTGTTGCAAAAGCATTGATAACTGGGTATAATGTTAAAAATGAATTTTATGAAATGATTTGTCGCAGAATATGGTCTTCTGCGACAATTTTTCTCTAAAAAAGCAAGGTGCTCTGGCAGAGGAATACATACCTGCCAGAGCACCTTGCTTTTTAAGTCTTCTTTATAAAAATTACATATTCAGTGGATACTTATCCGTCAAACTCTTTACCAAAGCTTTTGCTTTCTCCGTAGCTGCTTCTCCTTCTTTGATCATCATGGCTACCGCTTCTGCTATAGTCTCCATATCCACTTCTTTTAAGCCTCTTGCCGTTACTGCCGGTGTTCCGATTCGAACACCACTGGTAACAAACGCAGACTTGGGATCATTGGGGATGGTATTCTTATTGGCCGTAATATTGGCTGCGTCCAAAAGATGCTCTACTTCCTTGCCGGTCAGATCAAAGGGTGTCAGATCTACCAGCATCAGATGATTGTCCGTTCCGCCAGACACAATCTTAATGCCCCGATCCATCAACCCTTTGCAAAGTGCCTGAGCATTCTTTACAATCTGCTGCTGATATTCCTTGTACTCAGGTGTCAGGGCTTCCGCAAAGCACACAGCCTTGGCTGCAATCACATGCATAAGGGGACCGCCCTGTATTCCCGGAAATACGGCCTTATTGAAGTTAAACTTCTTGGCCGTCTCTGCATCAGACATAATCATACCGCCTCTGGGACCTCTTAAGGTCTTATGAGTGGTTGTAGTCGTTACATGTGCATAGGGAATGGGACTTGGATGCAGTCCGGCTGCCACAAGACCGGCAATATGAGCAATATCCACCATTAAATAAGCACCTGTTTCATCCGCAATCTCCCGAAACCGTTTAAAATCAATAGTTCTGGCATAAGCACTTGCACCTGCAATAATAAGCTTCGGCTTACACTCCAATGCCAGGCGGCGAATCTCGTCATAATCCAGCACACCATCATCATTGACTCCATAAGGTACTACCTTAAAATACTTTCCGGAAAAATTAGCCGGGCTTCCATGTGTTAGATGCCCGCCATGTGCCAGATTCTGACCCATGATGGTATCTCCCGGCTCCAACATTGCGAACTCTACCGCCATATTGGCCTGGGCACCGGAATGGGGCTGTACATTCGCATACTCACAACCAAAGATCTTCTTTGCACGCTCAATAGCCAGATCCTCCACCATGTCCACACACTCACAGCCACCATAGTATCGCTTTCCGGAATAACCTTCCGCATATTTATTGGTTAAGGGACTTCCCATAGCTGCCATAACAGCTTTGGACACCCAGTTTTCTGACGCAATTAATTCAATGTGGCTGTTCTGCCGGTTCATCTCTGCCTGAATGGCTGCAGCTACCTCACTGTCCACTGCTTTTACTTCCTCAAAAGAATACATTTGGTTCCTCCTCATTCCAGTTTCGTTCCATAATATTGTTTTCTTGTGTCTTTCACTTGTCTTTCCATGACGAACATTTGTCTTTTCAACACATGCTCCATTATATGCGAGCCTATGTAAAAAAGCAAGTACTTTTTTGCTTCATCTGTCATTTCGTGTTATACTGTCTGTGTAATATCATTTTTGGAGGTTTATACATGAAATTCACTATCATTACGAATATTATGTTCTTCTTTTTGATTTTTATCAATGTTCTTGGTTTTGTACTTATGGGAATTGATAAGCAGAAAGCCCGCCATAAAAAATGGCGTATTCCGGAAAAAACCCTGTTTCTTGCGGCAATTCTCGGAGGAAGTATCGGTTCCATCCTGGGAATGCAGATTTTCCGGCATAAAACAAGGCATACCGCCTTTGTTATTGGTATGCCCTGTATTTTGGTCATTCAGATTATTTTGGTCATTTTTTTCATACGGTATATTTCTTCAACTGCATTCTTTGTCCTTTTTAAATTCTAAACAGTCAAATCCTCCGTCTTCTCCCCAGGCAAGTCCAAAGCAATGTGCACATCCTTAAGCTGCTGGGGATCTACTTTGGCAGGTGCCCCCATCATTACATCCTGGGCGGTCTTGTTCATGGGGAATGGAATAATCTCCCGAATGCTTTCCTCCCCTGCAATCAACATAACCATGCGATCCACTCCAGGGGCAATTCCGGCATGAGGCGGAGCTCCGTAGCAGAATGCGTTGTACATAGCCGGGAACTTCGCTTTCACATCCTCCTCACCCAGACCAACCAGTTCAAAGGCTTTCACCATAATCTCCGGATCATGGTTTCTGACAGCTCCGGAGGACAGTTCCACGCCGTTGCAAACCAAATCATACTGATACGCATAGATATCTAAGGGATCTTTCTCCAGCAGATCTTTCATGCCGCCCTGGGGCATAGAAAAGGGATTGTGACAGAATTCCAGCTTTCCGGATTCCTCCCCAATCTCATACATGGGGAAGTCCACGATCCAACAGAACTCATAGCATTCCTTATTCATATGGCCCTCAACTGTATTTCCCAAGACCTTTCGAAATACACCGGCTGTCTTCTGGGCCGTTCCTTTCTTCCCAGCCGCCAATCCTACAAAATCTCCCGACTGTAAGGAAAGGGCTTTTGCCACCGCATCCTTTCTCTCTACCAGGAACTTGGAGATACCGCCTACCAGTTCTCCCTTTTCATCCAGGCGGAACCAATATACCTTATTTCCGGTCTGAACCTCCACGTCAGCACACATTTTGTCGATGACTTTTCTGGTTGCACCAAACTTACTAAATACTACGGCCTGTATATTCTGTCCCTCAAAAGGACCAAAGCCACAACCTTCCATACATTCGGTAGCGTCTGTCAGGGTCAGGTCAATTCGAAGATCCGGCTTATCGGAACCATATTTTTCCATGGCATCATGGAAAGAAATCCGCTTAAAGGATGCTTTTGAAGCTCTATCATAAGTACCATACTTTGCAAAAATGGGTGGAAGTACATCTTCCAGTACAGTAAAGACATCTTCTTGTGTGGCAAATGCCATCTCCATATCAAGCTGATAAAACTCTCCCGGAGAACGATCTGCTCTGGCATCCTCATCACGGAAACAGGGGGCAATCTGGAAATACCGGTCAAAGCCCGAGGTCATCAAAAGCTGCTTAAACTGTTGAGGTGCCTGAGGCAGTGCATAAAATTTTCCCGGATGATTTCTGGATGGCACCAGATAGTCTCTTGCACCCTCGGGAGAGGAGCAGGTGAGAATGGGAGTGGTAATCTCCAGGAAACCATGCTCGGTCATGCTCTTTCTGAGTTCTGCAACCACATTGCACCGCAAAATAATGCGATCCTTTACTGCCGGGTTTCTCAGATCCAAGTAGCGGTAACGCAGACGGGTATTCTCATCTGCCTCTTTGGAACGGTTAATCTCAAAGGGCAGCTCATTGTAACGGCATTTTCCCAAGACCTCTATGGAATCCGGAACCACCTCGATATCTCCTGTGGGCAAATTGGAATTCTTGCTGGAGCGCTCCCGTACCACACCTGTGACAGACAGGGTAGATTCGTTATTGACTCCGGAAAGCTTCTCCATCATCTCCTCGGTTTCAATGACAAACTGAGTGGTTCCATAGAAATCACGCAAAATCAAAAATCCCAGGTTCTTACTGACCTTACGCAGATTCTCATACCATCCGGTCAGAGTTACGGTTTCTCCCACATGCTCCATGCGGAGTTCATTGCAGGTATGTGTTCTTGACTGAAACATCTCTCATTTCCTCCATTCTAGTTCCGCAGTCGGCATTCGATGCACAGAAAGATTTCCGGCCACAAATCCATGTGTCCGTAAATCTTTCTGTGCGTCAAATGCTGCCTGCTGTTTTATCTTATAAACAATTTTGGCAGTTCGGAAAGCTTCACCTCCGTCTGCTCTCCGGTTGCCATATCCTTTACATTGGCCCCATCTTTCTCAAGTTCATTTTCACCAATGATTACAGCCTTTTTCGCACCAATCTTATTGGCATACTTCATCTGTGCTTTCACACTGCGGTCCATATAATCCGTTTCTACAATCAATCCGGACTTACGAATCTCATTCACCAGCTTATAAGCTTTCGCTCTGGCTTCTGATCCCAGGATTCCAACATAGAGATCCGGGGTCTCCATAGCAGGAAGCTCCACACCCTCTTTTTCCAGAAAATAAAGAATCCTCTCAATCCCCATTCCAAAGCCAACGGAAGGGATGTCCTGCTTTTCGTCAATCTCATGAATCAAGCCGTCATAGCGCCCGCCGCCGCAGAGGGTAAAACCATCCTGATTCACGAATTCAAATACTGTCTTTGTATAGTAATCCAGTCCCCGAACAATTCCCGTATCCACCTCAAAAGGAATCTCCATCTGGTTAAGCAGGCTCTGAAGCTCCTGAAAATGAATCCTGCATTCCTCATCCAGATAGTCGATGGTTCTGGGAGCATCCTTTACAATCTCCTTACATTCCGGAACCTTGCAGTCAATCACCCGCAAGGGATTCTTCTGCATCCGCTCCCGACAGGTGGGGCACAGCTTGTCCTCATGCTTTTTCAGGTAAGAAAGAAGGGCATCGTTGTAGGTCCTCTTGCAATTGGGACATCCAATACTATTAATATGAAGCTTCGCATCCTTAAGTCCCAGCTTTTTAATAAAAGAAGTAACTAAGGAAATCAGTTCCAGCTCCGCCAAAGGACTTTTTGCCCCTACAAACTCTACGCCAAACTGATGATGCTGACGCAGTCGGCCACTCTGGGGCTTCTCATAGCGAAAAGCCTGAGTTACATAATATAGCTTGGCCGGAGCCGGATTGGCATACATATTGTGCTCCAGAAATGCCCGCATTACCCCTGCGGTTCCCTCCGGCTTTAGGGTAATACTTCGATCCCCCTTGTCTGTGAAAGTGTACATCTCCTTTTGCACAACATCCGTAGTTTCGCCTACACCCCTCTGAAACAGCACGGTATGCTCAAACATGGGAGTAATAATCTCCGTCATATGGTAGGTTCTTGCCAATTCTCTGGCTATTTTTTCTACATAGGCACGCTTGTACATCCGTTCGCCGTACCAATCCTCCACACCTCTCGGGGCTTGTGTAATCATATATTCATCCTCCTATTCCAGTTCCGCAATACCAATGCGGAAATCCCTTAGTGCCCATTTCTCCTGTAATTCCTCATCGTGAATCACCGTCTGAAAGGCTAAAAACACTCTCATATCAAAGTTTTTTACTTCCTCTATCATCAGTTCTATAGCCGTATCCTTATCAAAAGCTCTTCGGTAAGGACGATCCGAAATAAGTGCCGCATACGTATCGCAAACTCTCAAAATCCTTGCCCCCATGGGGATCCTCTCTCCCGTCAGATTCTCGGGATAACCGGATCCGTCATAATTCTCATGATGATACAAAATGGTTTCAAGAATTTCATCTGAAAAATCATATCGTATCAGTGTTTCATATCCCAGCCTCGGATGCATCCGCACATATTTCATTTCTTCAATATTCAAAGTGTCTTCATTTCTGCCATAGAGATAGCTGGAAACTCTCAGCTTTCCAACATCATGAAGTATCCCGGCCACTGCTAGTTCATGGCACTGATCCTCATAAAGACCAAGCTGTTTTCCCACACTGTATGCCAGATTACTGACACAAATGCCATGTTTTAATTCCTCGGTGGTGTCCTCCTCGAACATAGCCCAGCCATCCGCCGTCTCTTTTCTCAATGTTGCCTCACTCATTGTCTCACCTTATTTTACAAACCATTAGCTTCTAAAAAGCTTCTTTTGCGCTCTATCATCTCGTCGATTCGGCTGATATACTGAGCAACGTCCTTTACATTCTCCACACGCTCAATATGATCCGCACCAAAGACAAACTTAGAAGCGGCACCTGCTCCCGCAGCCAGAATCGTCTGTTTCTCCTCCATAATCAGTATATTGTAAATTCCTGCTTTGTCAACCTTCGCATAGCCCACATTTTCAAAATTTCCTGCCATATTTTTCTGGCGATACAGATAATAGGGATAAAGCTTCTGCTCCACGCAACTAAAATAGGCCAGATCCATAATCTCCTGACTATTTTTCAGCCCCATCTCCCGGTATTCATCCTGAAACAGCTTAAGACGTGCCGCCCGTTTCACTGCCAGAGAATGAACAGTAATACTATCCGGTCCCAAAATTCGGAGTTCTTCCAGGGTATGCTGTACCTGTGGCAATTCTTCCCCCGGAAGACCTGCAATCAAATCCATATTGATATTGTCAAAGCCCGCCTCCCGTGCCATATAGAAAGCTTCTTTCGTCTGTTCCACCGTATGCTTTCGTCCAATGATATCCAGAGTCTCCTGGTTCATAGTCTGCGGGTTCACTGAAACCCTTGTAACACCATGGGACTTTAATACCCGAAATTTTTCCGGCGTTACACTGTCCGGCCTTCCCGCCTCCACTGTTAGTTCCTTAAGGTGTCCATAATCAAAACTTTTCTCCAGAACATTCATCAGGCGATCTAACTGTGATGCACTGAGTGTTGTAGGTGTGCCGCCACCCACATAAATGGTATTCAGCTTCCGGCCTTTATAAGCCTTTCCAAGAAAACAAAGTTCCAAAAAAAGTGCTTCCAGATAAGTATCCACCTTTTTTTCCCACAGCTTCAAGGGAGAAGAGGAAAAGGAGCAATACAGGCAAATGCTTGGACAAAAAGGAATTCCTACATAAAGGCTGTAACCATCCTCATAATCCAGCCTTTTAAGCACCTCTTGCTCCTTATTGGCAATGGAGATTGCCAGTGCTGTCTTTTCATTGCTGCAAAAATAAGTCTGCCGCATATAATCCGCAATCTCTAGATTGGATTTTCCCTGTTCCAGCATTGACATGGGAATCTTCACCGGTCGAATGCCGGTAAGGGTTCCCCAGGGCAATGTCCTGCCGGTATAATCGGAAAGTGCTCCATAAATCAACTGCTTTAATTGATTTTTTATAAGCTTTCTCTCCCGATTCTCTACACAAACACGGCTCTTCTTTTGAAGAGCCTGATTCTCGTATATCACAAATTCGATTTCTTTATCCCCTACCCTCACCGACATCTGAGAAGCAGCTTCCTCTGTAAACGTCTCCTTTTCACGGACATTTACTTCCTCCTCCGGATAAAAAGCTTTGATCAGGGAATGGACATCGTACGCAAAGCTTTCCTTGTTTATCTTAACCTCAATCATGATTTTTGCTCATTTCCTATCCCATGTACGGATTGTATTTCTTCTCATGACCAATCGTAGTCATTTCCTCATGGCCCGGATAAACCCTCACGTCTTCCGGCAATACCAAAAGCTTCTCCTTTACAGAACATATCAGTTCCGACAAGCTCCCTCCCGGAAAATCCGTTCGTCCAATGGAACCGCAGAACAGCGTATCCCCACTGAAAAGGACCCTTTCTTCTGGCTGATAATAACAGCATCCGCCTGGGGTATGTCCTGGAGTGTGAAGCATCCGAAGCCGGATCCCGGCCTCCTCAAATTCCTGCCCATCCTCCAGCAGAACATCTGGCTGCACCACAACAGATACTCCAAACAAAGCCTGTGACAGATTTTGGGCCGGATTCAAAAGCAATGCCTCCTCCGCTTTTGCGGCATATACCTTTACACCAAATTCTTTTTTCAATTCATTCACTGCCAGAATATGATCCCCGTGCCCGTGGGTTAAAAGGATGGATTTCAGAGTCAGACTTTCGTCCATAGTCTTTCGGGCAATCACATCCACCCGATCTGCCGGGTCTATCACAAGAGCTTCCCTGGTTCTTTCCTCAATCAGGAGATAACAGTTGGTTCTCACATCTCCCAAAACAAGCGTCTCTATCTTCATTCTGCCCTGTCATCCTTTCTTACCTTTATCAACCAGTAGCCCTCTCCACATCCAGCACGCTCTCCACCTGGTAAAGCTTCTCCGCAATCCGCTGCAGTTCTTCTTTTCCTCCAATGTCAAAGGTAATGGAGATAGTAGCCGTTCCCTGCTTGCTGGTCCGCACATTGATACTGGTCATATCAATATTCCGTTCCGTAAAGATTCTGGAAATATCTACCAGAAGTCCGGTCCGGTTGCTGGCATATATCTTAATCTCCGTGGCATACTTTTCCCCGGAAGAGACGGTTCCTACATCCTGCCATTCCGCATCAATCAACCGACGGCGTTCCAATTCCTGAAGATTCAATACATTGATACAATCCGTCCGGTGAATAGATACACCTCTCCCCCGGGTTACAAAGCCAATAATCTCATCCCCCGGAACCGGGCTACAGCATTTGGAAAACCGTACAGACACATCCGTAAGACCTTTTACTACAATGCCACTCTTTGATTTGGCAATGCGAATCTTACTGTCCTTATTATCTGTGACTGCTTCCAGTACCTTTTCATCCGTAACTGCTTTCCTGTGAAGCTTCTCATATTCCTCAGTCATCTTATTGATGACCTGACCCTCTTTTAAGCCTCCATGACCAATGGCCGCCAAAACAGAATCCCAGTCCCGGAATCCATATTTGCGCATAACCAGATTCTGAAACTCCGGCTTCATAATATTGGACATATTAATGGATTTTACCTTGCAGTACTGTGTCAGAAGTTCTTTGCCCTTCTGGATATTGTCATCTTTGAACTGATGCTTAAACCATTGATTGATCTTATTCTTTGCCTGGGTACTCTTTACCACGTTCAGCCAGTCACGGCTTGGACCTCTGGAATTCTGGGAAGTCAGTACTTCTATACGGTCGCCGTTCTGAATGGTATAGTCGATGGTAACTAATTTGCCGTTCACTCTGGCCCCAATCATCCTGTTCCCTACGGCACTGTGCACACTGTAGGCAAAATCAATGGGCGTGGAACCGCTGGGAAGAGTCTTCACATCTCCGGAAGGAGTAAAGCAATACACACTCTCAGAAAAAAGGTCCAAATCGCTTTTCAGCAAATTCATAAATTCCTTATTGTCAGACATGTCTCGCTGCCATTCCAGAATCTGTCGAAGCCAACTCATCTTCTCCGCTTCCTGCTGGTCCACTGTCTTCTTGCCGTCACTGCTCTCTTTGTATTTCCAATGGGCAGCAATTCCATACTCAGCCGTCCTGTGCATATCAAAGGTACGAATCTGGATCTCAAAAGGCTGTCCGTTGGGACCCATGAGCGTCGTATGAAGAGACTGATACATATTGGGTTTCGGCATCGCCACATAGTCCTTAAAACGTCCTGGAATGGGGGTATACATCTCATGAATCACACCCAGGGCCGCATAGCAGTCTTTCACCGTATCCACAATAATACGCACTGCAAACAAATCATAAATCTGATCCAATGTCTTATTCTGATTCACCATCTTCTTATAGATACTGAAAAAGTGCTTCACACGGCCATCCACATGAGCATCAATCTCCGCATTTTCCATATGATGCCTGACTTCATCTACAATTCCCCGTACAAAGGCTTCCCTTGCACTCTTCTTATCGGAAATCTGTTCTTTCAGTTCGTAGTAAACCTCCGGCTCCAGGTACTTTAAGGACAGATCATCCAGCTCATTCTTCACCTTGGAAATACCAAGCCTCTGGGCAATGGGAGCATAGATGTCCATCGTCTCACGGGCCTTTTCTTTCTGCTTCTCCGGCTTCATATACTGAAGCGTACGCATATTGTGCAGACGATCCGCCAGCTTAATCAAAATTACACGGATATCCTTTGCCATAGCAAGGAACATCTTCCGCAGATTCTCTGCCTGAATCTCAATCTTATCCTTAGAATAGGACAATTGACCCAACTTAGTAACTCCATCTACCAGAAGTGCAACCTCACCACTGAATTCCTTTACAATCTCCTCTGTGGTCATGACGGTATCTTCCACCGCATCATGAAGAAGTCCTGCTACAATGGTTTCTTTATCCAGTTCCAGATCCGCTAAAATGATGGCAACACAAAGAGGGTGAATGATATAAGGTTCACCCGATTTACGAAGCTGCCCCTCGTGAGCCTCAGAGGCAATCCCATATGCTTTTTCAATCATGGAAATATCCGTAGAAGGATGATACTTCCGCACGCTCTTGATAAGTTCCTGGTAAAGTTCTGCCGGATCCGTAAAATCCTGCATGGTCTTTACATTCTCATCCGCTCTGGTCAGATCTCCATCCCGATCCTTTACGCCAATCTTCCATTCTGCCATCTGTTAACCACCTGTTTCTACCTTGCTTCCAAACAAATACTCTTACTTAATTTCCCTCGTAACGAATCACAGACTCCACATTATATTTAGCAAGCTTTTCCCGACCCTTAAGACCGGCAAGTTCCATAAGAAAGATAATCTTCACAACTTCGCCACCAAGAGATTCCACCAGTTCCGCAGCGGCCTGTATGGTTCCTCCTGTAGCAATGAGATCATCCACCAGAACCACCTTTTGCCCTGGCTTAATGGAATCCCTGTGCATCTCAATCACTGCACTGCCATACTCCAAATCATATTCCCTGGAAACAGTCTCACAGGGCAGCTTCCCCTTCTTACGTACCAGCACAAAAGGCTTATGCAGGTTGTAAGCAATGGGGGTTCCAAACACAAATCCTCTGGACTCAGCACCTACCACCACATCAAAGTCAACGTCCTTTAAAAATTCCTGCATGGAATCAATAGCCAAACGCAGGCCATCTGCATCCTGCAGCACGGAAGTCACATCACGAAAAATGATTCCTTTCTCCGGAAAATCCGGAATACTTCTTACATATTCTTCCAGTTTTTTCATTCCTTTATGCCCCCTTACTCTATAATAGCTGACATACAAAACAACAGAGTACCCGCCCCTGTTCATTAATGGAACTAATTATAGCACGGTTTTTTTCATTTGACAACACTTTACGGCATGTGCTAACGGTAAGCCGTAACCACTAGTTGGACCGTACGTCTTCCCATATATTCATTCATTTCCGGATAATAGAGAATGGAAATCCTTTCCTTACCCTCTATGTATTCCAGCTCCTCCTCCACATCTCCAAAGCTTATAGCCTCCATCCGGGTTCCTTTTCCATTCTCCAAAATAAGTTTCAGTACATTGGCATTCTTCCCGATAATCCGGGCACTTTTCACAATTAAATTTCCCGCCGCAAAAAGAGGTTTCTCATTTCCCTTTCCAAAGGGTTCCAAAAGTTCCAGTTCTTCTATCAGCCGTTCCCCTGCAT
Source organism: uncultured Lachnoclostridium sp. (assembly GCA_948330435.1). Lineage (GTDB taxonomy): Bacteria > Bacillota > Clostridia > Lachnospirales > Lachnospiraceae > Laedolimicola. Next base: position 22,020 of record CAOJBY010000042.1, read on the forward strand.
ACTGTATGGGAAGTACTGCATCATAATTCACCATCGGAACCAGTTCTTCCTCTGTCAAAGTACAATTCTCATTAAGCCGACGGCGGAATTCCTCCACTTTATCCGACTCCATAGAAAGTCCTGCCGCCATGGGATGCCCGCCATAGCGGGTAAACAACTCCCGCACCCTCGTCATTTCCTCAAACATATGATATCCTTCGATAGATCGTCCAGAGCCCTTCACCCCTTCTTCCCCATCCGTGAGAACAAAGCAGGGACGATAATACCGTTCCCGAATCCGCCCTGCGATAATGCCGGCCAGACTTTCATGACACTTTGGCAGGTACACCACCAAAACCCGATCCATTTTCAGGTCGGTTTCTTCAATCTGCTTTTCGGCTTCTTCTGTTCCTTTTACTGTCAAAGCTTTTCGGCTGTCATTGAGGGCTTTCAGATCACCTGCCAGTTCTTCTGCCCTCCTGGAATCATCTACCCCCAAAAGTTCCAAAGCACGTTTTGCTGTATCCAGCCGCCCACTGGCATTGATACAGGGCCCAATCACAAATCCAATATGATAAGCCGTAATCCGTTTCCCCTCCAGTCCATTCACCCGAATCAAAGCACGATAGCCGGGATTCTTCGTCTGCTCCAACCTTTTTAACCCATACCGCACAAGAATCCGATTCTCTCCGAAGAGCTCCATAATATCCCCCACCGTAGCCACCGCCGCAAACTCCGCCAACTCCAAAGCCTCCTCCTTCGGAACCCCTTCCGCCTCATAAAGGGCCTGCACAAACCGCCAGGCCACCGCCGCCCCACAAAGGCACTTAAAAGGGTAATCACAGTCCGCCTGTTTCGGATTCACAATCACATCTGCCGGAGGCAGAAAGGGCATTCGCTCTCCATTCTCTTCCTCTTTGTAAGGAATCTCATGATGATCCGTCACCACCACCGTCATTCCCAGGCTCTTGGCAAAAGCAATCTCCAGAACTGCCGCAATCCCGTTATCACAAGTAACAATCGTATCAACTCCAGCAAGAGAAGCCTCTTGAATCAGATTCTCATTCACCCCATACCCATCCTTCATTCGATCCGGAATTACAGTATCCACTTTAGCCCCAATCCTCTTAAGGCCTGTAAGCAAAATATGTGTGGCATTCACTCCATCAATATCATAATCACCAATAATCCGAATGGATGCCCCCACATCCCGCTTCTCTCGAAGCAGACAAACAGCCTCTCGCATCCCTTTCATAAGCAAAGGATCCGCCAGACTATCCATTTCCCCAAAAAGATAATCCCGAACCGCCTCCTCACTCATCCCCGCCCGGTTCCGAATCATCCGAACTGCCAGCGGACTCACTCCCAGCCTCTTAGCCATCTCCTGATTTCCCTCAATCCGAGGTGCCTCAACCCATCGTTCTCTCAAACTTCATTCTCCTTCCACCAATCACCCTGGAAAGCCAGGAGGGGACTGTCGGGGGGGGAGTAGCATGGATATTAAACCCAACCGAGCCCCCCCCCCCAAACAAAAAAAAAAGTTTTTGATTATGGAGGT
>CAOJBY010000043.1 GCA_948330435.1 uncultured Lachnoclostridium sp.
CCCCCCCCCCCCCCCCCCCCCTTCCCCGGCGCGCGGGGCCGGGGGGGCGCCGGGGGGGGGCCCCAACCCGCCCCCCCCCCCCCCCCCGCCTGATCTGTTACGGGGAATTGGCGAGGGTGTGAAAAGTAACCGGTTTTACACCGTTCTACACCTGAATGACTAAATGACGATTTTAGCCTTGCCAAATTCAGAAAAAGGGGGTATAATGCTTTTTGTCAACAACATATATGGAAATGGGGAGCTGGCTGGAAGCCGGCTGAGAGGGAACTGGATTGTTCCGACCCACAACCTGATTTGGATAATGCCAACGTAGGGATACATAGTTAATGATGTAAGGAGGTGCCTGCGGCACCTCTTTTTGTATCACTGGTATAGCGAATATTAAGTTTTGGATAAAGTAAGTCAAATTGCCAATAATTTAATGCTCGTTGCACTAGGAAAGGGTGCCGTAACAAGGCTCCTTAAGAACAGGCAGTTTCCGAACTGCCTGTTTTTTTTCCGGAATTTTGGCAGAACTCCAGTGCCGCTTATGCGGACAAGTAGTATACCTTTATGCACAAAAAACGTGTGCAAACTAAGGAAACACCCTAAGGGCATACCTTTATGCACAAAAAGCATGTGCAACTTAAGGAAAGGAGTGATTGTATTATGAATCAAAACAACGCAACAAAGAAATTGGCAATGGCAGGTGTTCTGACAGCCCTGGCAGTTGCCGGAAGCCTGGTGAGTTTTCCGGTAGCGGGAAGCAAATGTGCCCCAATCCAGCATATGGTAAATGTACTGGCGGCCATTCTTCTTGGCCCCTGGTGGAGCCTGGGGATTGCCTTTTGTGCAAGCCTGCTCCGGAATCTGATGGGGATCGGAAGCCTGATGGCATTTCCGGGAAGTATGGTGGGAGCTTTCTGCTGCGGCATGGTCTATGCAAGGTTTCAGAATGTCCCTTTCACCTGTCTGGCGGAAGCAGCCGGAACGGGAATTTTGGGAGCCTTGGCAGCCTATCCGGTAGCAAAGCTTCTTATGGGGGCAGAACCGGCGGGATTGTTTGTCTATGTAGTTCCCTTCCTGATTTCCACGGCAGCCGGAAGCGTTCTGGCTTACCTGCTGGTAACCGTATTGGAAAAGGGCAAAGTCCTGTCGCAGGTACAGGGGGCAAGATAACAGGATGGATCAGTATAAAAAGAACGGTCCCAAGATTCACTGCCTGACCAATCCGGTTGTGATGCAGGATACGGCCAATCTGCTGTTGGCGGCAGGGGGAAGTGCCATTATGGCTCAGGACCCGGAGGAGGTGGAAGAGATCACCTCCTTTTGCCAGGCCACACTTCTGAATATTGGGGTTCCGGATGAGACAAAGTTTAAAGCCTGTATCTTAGCAGGAAAACGGGCAAACGCACTGGGACACCCGGTGGTGCTGGATCCCGTAGGTGCTGGAGCCAGCAGATTTCGTCAGAAAGGGCTGGAACGGCTTCTTGCTCAAGTAAAGATCTCACTCATTCGATGCAACCAGGAAGAGGCCTGCACCTTGCTTCGCATGAAAAACAAGAATAGCAATTCCTTTGGAGAAACGGAAATGACGGGTGAAGAATTTCCGGAAATGCTCACAAAAAGGATTGCAGGAGGAGTGGAAAGCCAGATAGATCTTGAGGATTCAAAGCTTCGGATGCTGGGCAGGCAATTGAGCGAAACTTATTCCTGTGCAGTTCTTATAAGTGGAAAAAAGGATGTGGTTTTCGACGGAAAAAACACTCGCTTCATTGCCGGCGGTTCACAACGGATGAGTCGTCTTACAGGAGGGGGCTGTATGCTGTCCGCCCTGTGTGCCCTGTTTTGCGGCTATGGATATGGGCCTTATGCGGCGGCATGGAGGGCCGGAGAACTGTGGAAAGAGAGTGCCAGGAGGGCAGAAATGCACAGTTTGGGGACAGTTGGAATCGGAAGCTTCCACGCTTATCTGTTTGATGCGGTAGAAGAGCTTTGCCATGATAGCGACTTTACCCTTTAGTGCTGTCATGTGCTGGAAAGGGTATTGCGGAACTTCAAACAGCAATAAACCCCGACAGTGCCAGAACAATTTAAGGACACGTGTTTTTGTGGCCTGAAATTGTTCTAGATAAGTGGTGCTGGAGAGGATATTGCGGAACTTCAAACAGCAATATCCCGACAGTGCCAGAACAATTTAAGGACACGTGTTTTTGTGGCCTGAAATTGTTCTAGATAAGTGGTGCTGGAGAGGGTATTGCGGAACTTCAAATAGGAGAAAAAAATTGAGAATTGAAGCAGAAACCTTACGCCTGTATGCGGTAACAGATCGCCGTTGGTTAAAAGAGGGTGAAACCCTTAAGGATACCCTGGAAGAACTGCTGAAAGCAGGCGTTACCTGTGTACAGCTTCGGGAAAAAGAGACAGATGAGAGCTTCGTTGTGCAGGAAGCAGGAGAGCTAAAAAAGCTGTGTGATCAATATGGCGTACCGCTTATTATCAATGACCGGCCGGATATTGCGAAAGCGGCAGGGGCTTCGGGGGTTCACCTGGGAATAAGCGATATGGATATTCGGCAGACACGGGAACTGTTGGGCGGGGGATTTATCATTGGAGCCAGTGCTCACAATGTAAAAGAAGCCCTGGAAGCGGAGAATGCCGGAGCCGATTATATTGGCTGCGGAGCCGTATTTGGAAGCAGCACAAAAGAAAATGCAGCATTTCTTTCAAGGGAAGAGCTTGGAAAAATCTGTAGGGCCGTTACAATCCCGGTTGTTGCCATTGGCGGAATTACCAGGGAGAATGCCACCCAGCTTGCAGGAACAGGGATTGCAGGAGTGGCAGTTGTAAGTGCCCTGTTTGCGGCGGAAAACAAAACGGCTGCTGTCAGAGAATTTTTAAATCAAACACTTTAAGTGATAAAACAAAAATAAAGCGGCAGATTGGGGGTACCACTTTTTGCCGCAATAGAAAATCATGTTGTTAGCAAGGAGGATGAGGATGAAAACAGCATTGACAATCGCCGGAAGTGATTCCGGCGGAGGTGCCGGTATCCAGGCGGATATCAAGACCATGACGGCCTATGGCGTATATGCCATGAATGCCATAGGAGCCTTGACTGCCCAGAATACGACCGGCGTATATGGGATGATGGAAACGCCCCCGGAGTTTCTTGGCAGCCAGCTGGATGCGATTTTTACCGATATTTATCCGGATGCCATTAAGATAGGTATGCTGCCCTCAAAAGAGGGAATCCAGGTTGTTGGAGAAAAATTAAGACAGTATCAGGGGAAGCATATTGTTGTGGATCCGGTTATGGCGGCAACCAGCGGCTTTCGGCTGATGGATGATTCGGCGGTTGCGGCCCTTAAGGAAGAACTATTTCCATTGGCGGAGCTGATTACTCCCAATATTCCGGAGACAGAGGTTTTAACCGGATTAACCGTAAGAACCCACAAGGATATGGAGCAGGCGGCCAGAAAGCTTTATGAGGACTGGCACGTAAGCGTCCTCTGCAAAGGAGGGCATCTGTCAGATACGGCGGATGATCTGCTTTATGAAAAAGGACAGGCTTATTGGATTCGGGGCGGGCGGATTGATAATCCCAATACCCACGGAACCGGCTGCACCCTTTCCAGTGCAATTGCAAGCGGACTGGCACTGGGGATGGAGCTTCGGAAGGCGGTGGAGACGGCAAAGGCATATTTGACCGGAGCATTGAAGCACAGTCCAAATCTCGGGATGGGGAACGGCCCTCTGAACCATATGTTTGGAATCACAACATACCACAATTAAAAAGGATAAATGGAGGAAAAAGATGAATTCGTATACGACACAAATGGACGCAGCAAGAAAAGGGATTGTAACTCCGCAGATAGAGAGGGTGGCCCAAAAAGAACAAATGCCTGTAGAACAGCTTATAAAGCTTGTGGCGGAGGGAAAGGCTGCCATTCCGGCAAATAAGCATCATAAGTGCCTGGAACCTGAGGGAATCGGCAGTATGCTCCGCACCAAGATAAATGTAAACCTGGGCGTATCCAGAGACTGTAAGGATTACAAGATTGAGATGGAAAAGGTAATGAGTGCGGTTAAGCTGGGGGCGGAAGCCATCATGGATCTGTCCAGTCATGGAAATACGCAGCCGTTCCGTCAAAAGCTTACCCTTGAATGCCCTGCCATGATTGGGACGGTTCCTGTCTACGACAGCGTCATTCATTACCAAAGGGATCTGGCTGATTTGACGGCAAAGGACTTTGTAGACGTAGTGCGGCTTCATGCGGAAGACGGGGTGGATTTTGTAACCCTGCATTGCGGGATTACCAGGAAGACCATCGAGCAGATTCGGATGCACAGGCGGAAGATGAACATTGTGAGCCGGGGAGGAAGCCTGGTATTTGCCTGGATGAGCATGACCGGAGAGGAAAATCCGTTCTACGAGTATTATGATGAAATTCTGGAAATATGCGAAGCCCATGACGTAACCATTTCCTTGGGGGATGCCTGCCGTCCCGGCTGCCTGGCGGACGCCACGGATGTATGTCAGATTGAAGAGCTGGTACGCTTGGGGGAGCTGACCAGGCGTGCATGGGACCACAATGTACAGGTTATGGTAGAGGGGCCGGGGCATGTACCCCTTGATCAGGTGGCAGCCAACATGGAAGTGCAGAAAAGCATCTGCATGGGTGCTCCCTTTTATGTATTGGGGCCTTTGGTGACGGATATTGCACCGGGCTACGATCACATTACGGCCGCCATAGGCGGGGCAGTGGCAGCCATGAACGGTGCGGCGTTTCTTTGCTATGTGACGCCGGCGGAGCATCTGGCACTTCCCAATGTGGAGGATGTAAAGCAGGGGATTATCGCTTCCAAAATTGCGGCTCATGCGGCGGATATCGCAAAGGGGATTCCCGGGGCAAGGGACAGGGACGATAAAATGGCCGAAGCCCGCCGCACACTGGACTGGGATGCTCAGTTTGCCTGTGCCCTGGATCCGGATACGGCCAAAGCAATCCGGGCTGCACGTCTGCCGGAGGATGATCACAGCGATACCTGCAGCATGTGCGGAAAGTTCTGTGCGGTGAGAAGTATGAATAAGGCTCTTGCGGGGGAATATATTGATATACTGTAACGAATGACGACTTTTGCAGTTACAGTTTCGCCGTATCCAGCCTGTACCGTAAAACAAAAAATTTTTCAAAAAACCAATTGACAAACGCATCTAAAAAGTTCATAATAAGACGATAAATAAAACTCTGACAAAGGAGTCAGAAGCCCATATGGGTTTCTGGCCCCTTTTTTTGTGTGTAGCCATAAGCGGTCCCGCAGACTTTCACGGGCGGCTGTGCACACAAAACACAGAAAAAAGCAACAAGATATTTCCTTACAAAATTCTGGGAGGGATAAGGAAAATGGCAGTAAAATACGTCTTTGTCACCGGCGGCGTGGTTTCCGGTCTGGGAAAGGGAATCACCGCAGCTTCTCTGGGCAGGCTCTTAAAGGCCAGAGGATATCAGGTGACCATGCAGAAATTCGATCCATACATCAATGTGGACCCGGGGACCATGAACCCCATTCAGCACGGGGAGGTCTTTGTGACCGACGACGGCACGGAAACCGACCTGGATCTGGGGCATTACGAACGTTTTATCGACGAATGCCTGGATCAGAATTCCAACGTAACCACGGGAAAGATTTACTGGTCCGTGCTACACAAGGAACGGCGGGGAGATTACGGCGGAGGAACCGTCCAGGTGATTCCCCATATCACCAACGAGATCAAAAGCCGGTTCTACCGCCAGGAAAAAGAAGAGCAGACCAGGATCGCTATTATCGAGGTAGGGGGAACGGTAGGAGACATCGAGAGCCAGCCTTTCCTGGAAGCCATCCGCCAGTTCCAGCACGAGATCGGCCATGAAAACGCCATTTTAATCCATGTAACCCTGATCCCCTATCTGAAAGCATCCGGGGAATTGAAAAGCAAGCCCACTCAGCAGAGCGTCAAAGAGCTTCAGTCCATGGGCCTGTGGCCGGACATTCTGGTATGCCGGAGCGAGCACACGCTCCCCGAGGAGCTGAAAGCCAAGATTGCACTTTTCTGCAATGTGCCAAAGGAGCATGTACTACAAAACATTGACGTAGAATACCTCTACGAAGCACCCTTGGCCATGGAAGAAGAACATCTGGCAAGGGTCGTGTGCGAATCCCTGAAGCTGCCCTGTCCGGAACCGGATCTCACCGACTGGAAAGCCATGGTTCACAACCTTAGAAATCCCATACACGAAGTCGAGATTGCCATCGTAGGAAAATACATTCAGCTTCATGACGCCTACCTAAGCGTGGTAGAAGCACTAAAGCACGGAGGGATCTCCGAACGGGCGGACGTAAAGCTCCGGTGGATTGATTCCGAAGAGTTAAGGGGCGAAAATGCAGACGTGATGTTAAAAGGCGTACAGGGAATCCTTGTTCCCGGCGGCTTCGGAACCAGAGGAACGGAGGGAAAGATCACAGCCATCCGGTACGCAAGAGAAAAGAAAATTCCGTTCCTTGGCATTTGCCTTGGAATGCAGATGGCCATCGTAGAATATGCACGCCACGTACTGAACTACCCCGATGCCAACAGCATAGAATTAAATGCCAACACACAGCATCCCGTCATCACCCTGATGCCGGACCAGGACGGCGTAATCGATCTGGGAGGAACCCTGCGGCTGGGAGCCTATCCCTGTATCCTAAAAGAGGGAAGCCTGGCCGAAAGCCTGTATAAAAAACGAGAGATCAGCGAACGCCACCGCCACCGCTACGAGGTAAACAACGCCTACCGGGAGAGACTTGAGGAACACGGCATGATCCTGTCAGGCTTATCCCCGGACGGAAGAATCGTAGAAATGATGGAACTAAAAGATCACCCCTACTTCATAGGCACCCAGGGCCATCCGGAGCTAAAATCAAGACCCAACCGGGCTCACCCATTATTCAGGGGACTGATTCATGCGGCAGTTCTATACAGTCAAAAATTCAAATACACCACAGCAAGCTGATGAGGAATAAAAATATCCCAGCAGCTTCTAAAAAGCATATAAAGCAGTAAAGCAGAGGAACCTACCCCATTCCAAAGCCAGCCGCCAGGCAGAAAATTATCAACCTGCCAGGCGTGTTAGCCCTCCGGGCGGAGCAGGGCAGATTGATAAATTTCTGCCTGGCGGCGTCCCGAATGCGTAATTTGGCTATGATTTGCATATGGCGGAACTAAAAAATATAACAGCCATATACAAACAATGCACAGAAGAATTTACGGACACACGCTTTTGTGGCCGGAAATTACTTCTAAGTAAAGGTGTATTGGTTGTATATGGCGGAACTTAAAATAGAGGAGTAAACATTATGAAAGAGAGAGAAAGAAAACACCCCCAGGGCCTGTATCGGCAGCAATTTGAACACGACAACTGCGGCATCGGTGCCATCGTGAACAGCAAAGGTCTAAAGAGCCACAAAACCGTAGAAAACGCCCTCCGCATCGTAGAAAACCTGGAGCACCGTGCCGGAAAGGACGCAGAGGGAAAGACCGGAGACGGCGTAGGCATCCTGCTTCAGATCTCCCACCGCTTCTTCAAAAGAGTCTGCACAGAAGAGGGCATCTCCCTGGGAGAAGAACGGGAATACGGCATCGCCCAGCTTTTCTTCCCCCAGAACGAACTAAAGCGGAACCAGGCAAAAAAGATGTTTGAGATCATCGTGGAAAAAGAGGGCCTGGAGCTTCTGGGCTTCCGTGAGGTTCCCGTCTATCCCCAGGTCTTAGGCCATGCGGCCAGGGAATGCATGCCCCATATCGTCCAGGCATTTATCAAAAAGCCGGGAAACATAGAGAAAGGCCTGGAATTTGACCGCAAGCTCTACATAGCAAGGCGGGTATTCGAGCAGAGCAACGACAACACCTACGTGGTATCCATGTCCAGCCGCACCATCGTCTACAAGGGCATGTTCCTGGTGGGACAGCTCCGCACATTCTTCGGAGATCTCCAGGACCAGGACTACGAATCTGCCATAGCCATGGTACACTCCCGGTTCAGCACCAACACCAATCCAAGCTGGGAGAGAGCACATCCCAACCGTTTCATGGTCCACAACGGCGAGATCAACACCATCCGGGGCAATGCGGACAAGATGCTTGCCAGAGAGGAAACCATGGAGTCCGGCCATTTAAAGGGCGAGCTTCACAAGGTACTTCCGGTGGTCAATACCGACGGCTCCGATTCCGCCATGCTTGACAACACCCTGGAATTCCTCGTTATGAGTGGAATGGATCTGCCCCTGGCCGTCATGATCGCCATTCCGGAGCCATGGAGCAATAACAAGACCCTTTCCCAGGATGAACGTGATTTCTATCAGTATTACGCAACCATGATGGAGCCATGGGACGGCCCTGCATCCATTGTATTTTCCGACGGCGATCGTCTGGGGGCAGTCCTGGACCGGAACGGCTTAAGGCCCTCCCGCTACTATGTGCTGAAAAACGGCGATCTCATCCTTTCCTCCGAGGTAGGAGTTCTGGAGGTTCCCGAGGAAGAGATCGTATTAAAGGAACGGCTTCATCCGGGAAAAATGCTCCTGGTAGACACCCTTAAGGGGGAGATTCTCCAGGATAAGGAATTAAAGGAGATCTACACCACCAACCAGCCCTACGGGGAATGGCTGGATCAAAACCTGGTGGAGCTGAAAGACCTGAAGATTCCCAATATTTCGGTAGAAACTTACGATTCCACCAAGAGAAAGCAGCTTCAGAAAGCCTTTGGCTATACCTATGAAGAATACAAAAACTCCATTCGGAACATGGCTCTAAACGGCGGAGAGGGAATCGCTTCTATGGGCGTGGACACCCCTCTGGCGGTCCTTTCCGGGAAAAAGCGTCCCCTCTTTGATTACTTTAAGCAGCTTTTCGCCCAGGTAACCAATCCTCCCATTGACGCCATCCGGGAGGAAATCGTAACCAGCACTACCGTGTATGTGGGAAAGAAAGGAAATCTTCTGGAAGAAAAGGCGGAAAACTGCCAGGTCTTAAAGATTAACAATCCGATTTTAACCAATACGGATATGCTGAAAATCAAGCACATGAAAAAGGACGGTTTCCAAGTTGCAGTCGTTCCCATTACCTATTACAAGAGCACACGGCTTGACCGGGCCATTGACCGGCTCTTTGTGGAGGTTGACAAGGCCTATAAGGACGGGGCCAATATTCTCGTGCTGTCGGATCGGGGTGTGGATGAGAACCATATGCCCATTCCCTCCCTGCTGGCCGTGTCCGCCGTTCATCAGCATCTGGTAAATACAAAGAAGCAGACCTCCCTGGCTCTGATTCTGGAATCTGGCGAACCCAGAGAGGTGCATCATTTTGCCACGCTGCTGGGCTATGGTGCCTGTGCGGTCAATCCCTATCTGGCACTGGACACCATTGGAGAGCTTATTGAGGAAAATCTGCTCGGCAAGGATTACTATGCCGCCATTAACGATTACAATTCCGCCGTTCTTCACGGAATTGTGAAGATTGCATCCAAAATGGGGATTTCCACCATTCAATCCTATCAGGGAGCCAAGATCTTTGAAGCCATCGGCATTTCCGAGGAAGTGATTACGAAATATTTTTCCGGAACCGTAAGCCGGGTAGGCGGCATCGGCATAGAGGACATTGCGGCACAGGTAGACTATTATCATACGAAAGCCTTTGATCCTCTGGGACTTGAGACGGACCTTACCTTAGACAGCCTGGGGAAGCATAAGAGAAGAAGCGGTGGGGAAGAACACCGCTATAATCCGGAGACGATTCATCTTCTGCAGCAGTCCGCATGGACGGGAAACTATGAATTGTTCAAGGAGTACACCGGCAAGGTGGATCGGGAGCAAAGCGGCTACCTGCGAAGCATGATGGACTTCTGCTATCCGGAAAATCCCATTCCACTGGAAGAGGTGGAGCCGGTAGAAGAGATTGTAAAGCGATTTAAGACGGGTGCCATGTCCTATGGATCCATTTCTCAGGAAGCCCATGAGACGCTGGCTGTCGCTATGAACCATCTTCACGGAAAATCCAATACCGGGGAGGGCGGAGAGAGCGACGAGCGTCTGGACTCCGCAGGAAGTCCGGAGGATCGCTGCTCGGCAATCAAACAAGTGGCATCGGGACGTTTCGGTGTTACAAGCCGCTATCTGGTCAGTGCCCGTGAGATTCAGATTAAGATGGCACAGGGGGCAAAGCCTGGGGAGGGCGGACATCTTCCGGCCAAAAAGGTGTATCCCTGGATTGCGAAGACAAGGCATTCCACCCCCGGCGTGAGCCTGATTTCTCCGCCGCCCCACCATGATATTTACTCCATAGAAGATTTGGCACAGCTTATCTATGATCTGAAAAATGCCAATAAATATGCGGATATTTCTGTAAAGCTGGTGTCAGAAGCTGGTGTGGGAACCGTGGCTGCCGGTGTGGCAAAGGCCGGTGCACAGGTTATCTTGATTTCCGGCTATGACGGAGGTACGGGAGCCGCACCGGAGAGCTCCATCCACAATGCAGGGCTGCCCTGGGAGCTTGGCCTTGCGGAGACCCACCAGACCCTGTTAAAGAACGGGCTTAGAAACCGGGTCCGCATTGAGACAGACGGGAAGCTTATGAGTGGCCGGGATGTGGCCATTGCGGCCCTTTTGGGTGCGGAGGAATTCGGCTTTGCCACGGCACCCCTGGTGACCATGGGCTGCGTGATGATGCGTGTCTGCAATCTGGATACCTGCCCGGTGGGCGTGGCAACTCAGAATCCCGAGCTTCGGAAGCGTTTCAAGGGAAAACCGGAATATGTGGAGAACTTTATGCGGTTTATTGCAAGAGAGCTTCGGGAATATATGGCAAGGCTTGGCCTGCGGACCATTGACGAGATGGTGGGAAGAACCGATCTCTTAAGGGAAAAGGAACATACTGCTTCTCCCATGGCTTCCAGGCTGGACTTAAGTGAGATTTTAAACAATCCATTTGGAAAAGAGGAAGCTTCTGTAACCTTTACACCCTCTAAGGTTTATGACTTCCAGTTGGAGCGTACATTGGATGAGCGTATTTTGCTGAAAAAGCTGAAATCAGCGGTGGAAAAGGGTTCGAAAGCTTCCGTTGATCTGAAAGTGGGAAATACGGATCGTGCCTTTGGAACCATTCTTGGTGCAGAGATTACCAGATGCCACAAGGAGGGTCTGCCGGAAGATACCATTACGGTGTCATGTACGGGAACGGGCGGACAGAGCTTTGGAGCCTTTATCCCTAAGGGCCTGACCCTGACCCTCTGCGGGGATACCAATGACTACTATGGAAAGGGACTTTCCGGCGGGAAGCTTGTGATTTATCCGCCTAAGAACCGTGGTTATAAGGCGGAGGAAAATATCATTGCGGGAAATGTGGCACTGTACGGTGCAACCAGCGGAAAGGTATTTATCAATGGCGTGGCCGGAGAACGGTTTGCCGTGCGTAATTCCGGTGCATATGCGGTAGTCGAGGGTGTGGGCGAGCATGGCTGTGAATATATGACCGGCGGCCGGGTGGTGGTTCTTGGAAGAACCGGGAAAAACTTTGCCGCAGGCATGAGTGGCGGTATTGCCTATGTGCTGGATGAAGACAGCCATCTTTACCGGAACCTGAATAAAGACATGATTTCCATTGAAAAGGTGGAAAATAAGTATGATGTACAGGAATTAAAGACCCTGATCGAGGAGCATGTGGCGTCTACAGGCTCTGAGCGGGGAAGCCAGATTCTTTCCAGGTTTGAGGAATATCTTCCCAGGTTTAAGAAGATTATTCCCTATGATTATAAGAGAATGATTGCTCTGTCCTCCAAGCTGGAGGAAAAGGGCATGAGCACCCAGCAGGCACAGATGGAAGCCTTTTATGAGAGCTTCCAGAATAAGGAAACGGAGGAATAAGCAAATGGGAAAAGCCACAGGATTTTTGGAGTATGAGAGAGAAACGGCACAGGTGGAAGATCCTCTGGAGCGAATCCGCCATTTCCGGGAGTTCCGCACGCCCCTTTCCCTGGAAGCACAGGAGAGACAGGGGGCCAGGTGCATGGAATGCGGAGTTCCCTTTTGTCAGAACGGGGAGATGCTGGCAGGCATGGCTTCCGGCTGTCCTCTGCACAATCTGATTCCGGAGACCAATGATCTGGTGTACACCGGGAACTGGAAGCAGGCTTATGAGCGTCTTAGCAAGACCCACTGCTTTCCGGAATTTACCTGCCGGGTGTGTCCGGCCCTCTGTGAGGCGGCCTGTACCTGCAATGTGAACGGGGAGCCTGTGTCTGTTAAGGAAAATGAACGGGCCATTATTGAGCATGCCTACGAGAACGGCTGGGTGGTTCCAAGACCGCCCAGGGTGCGGACGGGAAAGCGGGTTGCCATTGTGGGAAGCGGTCCCTCGGGACTTTCTGCGGCTCAGCAGCTCAACCGCCGGGGGCATCTGGTGACGGTGTATGAACGGCATGATCGCATCGGCGGCCTTTTGCGGTATGGGATTCCCAATATGAAGCTGGATAAGAAGATTCTGGATCGGCGGATCGAGCTTATGAAAGCGGAGGGAGTTGTATTTGAGACCAATGTGGATGTGGGAAAGGATATTTCCCCTGAGGAACTGAAGCAGAATTTTGATCGGATTTTGCTGGCCTGCGGTGCTGCCAATCCCCGGGATATCAATGTGCCCGGGCGGGATAGTGGAAATATTTATTTTGCCGTTGATTTTCTTACTTCTGTGACGAAGAGTCTGCTGGATTCGAATTTGAAAGATAAGGCTTATGTGAGTGCTCAGGGAAAGCATGTGCTGGTGATTGGCGGCGGCGATACGGGAAATGACTGTGTGGGGACTTCCATTCGGCTTGGGGCTAAGTCGGTGACGCAGCTTGAGATGATGCCAAAACCCGGAGAGACGAGAAGTGCTTCCAATCCCTGGCCCCAGTGGCCCAGGGTCTTAAAGACGGATTACGGCCAGGAGGAAGCCATTGCGGTTTTTGGGCATGACCCCAGGATTTATCAGACTACGGTGAAAGAGTTTTTGAAAGATAAAAACGGGAATGTGAAGAAAGCGGTGATTGTGAATCTGGAGCCGAAAAAGGATGAGAAGTCCGGGAGGATGATGATGGTTCCCGTGGAGGGAAGCGAGCAGACGATTCCGGCGGAGCTGGTGCTGATTGCGGCAGGATTTCTGGGGAGCCAGGCTTATGTGACGGATGCTTTTGGGGTTGAGGTGGATCCGAGGACCAATGTGAAGACGGATGCCGGAGGGTATGAGACGAGTGTGCCGGGGGTCTTTGCGGCCGGGGATATGCATCGGGGGCAGTCGCTGGTGGTTTGGGCGATCCAGGAGGGCAGGCAGGCTGCCCGGGCTGTGGATGAGTCGTTGATGGATTATACGAATCTTTGAAGACATTGTATTTGGATTGATTTTTTAAAGGGGAGATTTATCTATGGATTTTATTGAGGTTGTGAGGAAGAAAGTGGCCGGGGATTTGGAGGACTTTCTTTTGGCGGATGAGGGGGCGGAACTGGTTTTGGAGGGGGCCGTTCACTGTGTTCGGGATATGGGTGAGGTTGCTTTTGTGGTTTTGCGGCGGCGTGAGGGGCTTGTTCAGGCGGTTTTGGAGAAAGGGAAGACGGGGATTGCTCTGTCGGAGATTCGGGAGGGGGATTTTGTCCGGGTTTCCGGGACGGTGAAAGGGGAGGAACGGGCACCTTTTGGCCGGGAACTTCGGCTTGTGAGTGTTTTCCATCTTTCTCATTCGGCGGGGCCTTTGCCGCTTCCTATTGATAAGTGGAAGCTGAATACTTCTTTGGATGCTAAGCTGAATCGGAGATCTTTGTCGCTTCGGAATGTTCGGGAGAGGGCGAAGTTTCGGATTCAGGAGGGGCTGGTAAGGGGATTTCGGGATTTCCTTTATGGTCAGGGTTTTACGGAGATTCATACGCCTAAGGTGGGGGCTAAGAGTGCTGAGGGCGGTGCGAATCTTTTTAAGCTGTCTTATTTTCACCGGCCGGCGGTGCTTCAGCAGAGTCCTCAGCTTTATAAGCAGATGATGGTTGGGGTTTTTGACCGGGTCTTTGAGACGGGGCCTGTGTTCCGGGCGGAGAAGCACAATACGAGACGGCATTTGAATGAGTATACGAGCCTGGATTTTGAGATGGGGTATATTGATGGCTTTTTGGATATCTGTGAGATGGAGACGGAATTTCTCCGGTATACCTTTGAGCTTCTTAAGAGGGAGTATGATAAGGAACTGAGCTTGCTTAAGGTGGAGCTGCCGGGGACGGATCGGATTCCTTATGTGCGGTTTGACAAGGCGAAAGAGTTGATTGCAGAGAAGTATCATCACAGGATTCGCAATCCCTTTGATCTGGAGCCGGAGGAAGAAGAGCTGATTGGGCGGTATTTTAAGGAAGAGTATGATGCGGACTTTGTGTTTGTGACCCATTATCCCTCGAAAAAACGGCCTTTTTATGCTATGGATGATCCCGAGGATGAACGGTTTACCCTGAGTTTCGATCTTTTGTATAAGGGATTGGAGATTACCACTGGGGGACAGCGTATTCATGACTGGCAGGCTTTGACGGAGAAGCTTGCGAAGCGTGGCATGACGGAGGATGGCCTGGAGCAGTATCTGGATACGTTCCGTTATGGAATGCCGCCCCATGGAGGGCTTGGAATTGGCCTGGAACGGCTTACGATGCAGCTTTTGGGTGAAGAGAATGTGAGAGAAGCCTGTCTCTTTCCCAGGGATATGACCAGGCTGGAGCCTTGATTCCTGTGGACGAGGAGCAAATATCCTGCAGCTTGCTGCAAAGGATTTGGCTTTATGTTGGCTCAAATTTTGGTATAAGGCTGGAATATTTGCCAAATGATATAGTCAAAGACCTTGCGGCTGTAAAAGATGTAGATTGAAATAGGAGCATACTATGGGCAGAAGAATTGATGATGCAACGATGGATAATGTGGAACTTCTGGCAAAGCTGACCCTTGAACCAAAAGAGCGTGAGAAAGTCCGGGAGGAAATGGAGCAGATCCTGAATTATGTGGAGAAGCTGAATGAACTGGATACGGAGAAAGCGGCTCCTTTGGTTCATATTTTGCAGGAAACCAATGTGTTTCGGGAGGATGCGGTGACGAATGGAGACGGTCTTGCGGATGCCATGTCCAACGCACCGAGGAGCAAGGACGGACAGTATATGGTTCCCAGGACCTTTTGATGTTCATGGGGAACGGAACTTCTAAACAGCAGTACTCAATTCGTGCACAGATCAATTTACAGGCACTTTTTTTGTGACTGGAAATTGATCTATATGAGGGTGTATGAATTGAGTACTGCGGAACTGGAATGGAGGATTTACAGATGGAACAGCTTTTTCATATGTCTGCCCTGGAGCTGGGGCAGAAGATCCGAACCGGCGATCTTAAGGTGAGGGATGTTGCCCTTTCTTATATGGAACGAATCAAAGAAATAGATCCGACAATACATGCTTTTCTGGCTCTCAATGAAAACGGGATGGAGGAGCGGATCAGGGAGGTGGAGACCGGAATTCGGGAGGGCCGTTATACGGGGCCTTTAGCCGGTGTTCCGGTGGCGGTCAAGGATAATATCTGCACCAAGGGTCTTCCTACTACCTGTGCATCCAAAATGCTGGAGGATTTTGTCCCTGCCTATGATGCGGAAGCAGTAATGCGGATGGAAGCAGAGGGAATGATTCTGCTGGGAAAGACCAATATGGATGAGTTTGCCATGGGGAGCACCACAGAGACCTCTTATTTTCAGATAACGGTAAATCCCTGGAACAAGAACCATGTACCGGGCGGTTCCTCAGGCGGCTCCTGTGCGGCGGTTGCTGCCGGGGAAACTCCCCTGGCTCTGGGATCGGATACGGGAGGTTCTATTCGCCAGCCCTCTTCTTATTGCGGCGTATGTGGGCTGAAGCCTACCTATGGACGTGTGTCACGCTATGGACTGATCGCTTTTGCATCCTCCCTGGATCAGATTGGTCCTGTGGGGAAGACCGTGGGTGATTGTGCGGCACTGTTTGAAATGATAGCCGGGAAAGATGCAAAGGACAGTACCAGCAGCAATCATCCTTTGGAAAATGGGAAAGACCTGGTTTCCGGCAGCTTACGGGGAATGCGAATCGGAATTCCGGAGGAACTGGCGGATGGCATTGACGCAGAAGTAAAGAAAGCGATTCTGGACGCAGCACAGGTAATGAAAGAAAACGGAGCACAGGTGGAGACGTTTTCTCTGGGGCTTACGGATTATCTGATTCCTGCTTACTATATTATTGCCTGTGCGGAAGCCAGCTCCAATCTGGAACGGTTTGACGGTGTAAAATACGGCCACCGAAGCAAGGATGCAACAGAGCTTCATGAGATGTACCGGAAAAGCCGTCAGGAGGGCTTCGGTGCGGAGGTAAAGCGTCGGATTCTTCTGGGATCCTTTGTGCTTAGCTCCGGCTATTATGATGCTTATTATCTGAAAGCCTTAAAGGCAAAGGCTCTTATTAAGCAGGAGTTTGATAAAGCCTTTGAGCAGTATGACTGCATTCTGGCCCCGGCAGCACCGTCTACGGCTCCCAAGGTGGGGATCAGCTTATCGGATCCCCTTAAGATGTACCTTAGCGACATTGATACGGTGGCCGTGAATCTGTGCGGTCTTCCTGCTATCAGCGTACCCTGCGGAATGGACAGCAAGGGACTGCCTATTGGCATGCAGGTGATCGGAGACCTGTTCCAGGAAAAGAAGATATTAAAGGCAGCAGCGGCCTACGAAGCACTTCGGGGAGCATTTCCTGCGGCCTGGGATACTGTGGGACTATAACGGGACTTTAACAGCAATATCCTGTCAGTGCACAGAAGAAATTACGGACACATGTATTTGTGGCCGGAAATTCTTCTATACAAGGGTGTACTGGCAGGATATTGCGGAACTATAAATAGGAGGGCATTTTTTATGGCAAAGCAATATGAGACAGTGATAGGCCTGGAGGTTCATGTGGAGCTGTCTACGGCTACGAAGATTTTCTGCGGCTGTTCCACAAAGTTTGGCGGCAGGCCCAATACCCATACTTGTCCGGTGTGTACAGGAATGCCGGGTTCTCTTCCGGTTTTGAATAAAAAGGTGGTGGAATATGCCTTAAAGCTGGGCCTTGCTTTAAACTGTCAGATCAATCAGAACTGCCAGTTTGACCGGAAGAATTATTTTTATCCGGACAATCCGCAGAATTACCAGATCTCTCAGCTTTACCTGCCAATCTGCCATGACGGATACCTGGAAATTGCTGTTTCTGGTGAGAAAAAGAAAGTTCGGATTCACGAGATGCATATGGAGGAGGATGCCGGAAAACTGGTCCATGACGAGTGGGAGGACTCTTCTTTGGTTGATTATAACCGAAGCGGCGTGCCCCTCCTTGAGATCGTGTCAGAGCCGGATATGCGAACGGCGGACGAGGTGATTGCTTATCTTGAGAAGCTTCGGATGCTCTGCCGGTATCTTGGAGTTTCGGACTGCAAGCTTCAGGAGGGTTCCATGCGTGCGGATGTGAATCTTTCCGTCAGGGAGGTGGGAAGCCAGAAGCTTGGCACCCGAACGGAGATGAAGAACCTGAATTCCTTTAAGGCCATTACCCATGCCATTGAGGGGGAGAGGGAACGTCAGATTGAGCTTCTCACGGAGCACCGGGAGGTGGTGCAGGAGACACGGCGTTGGGATGACAATAAGGAATCCTCCTATGGGATGCGTTCCAAGGAGGATGCCAAGGATTACCGGTATTTTCCGGATCCGGATTTGCAGCCGGTGGTGATCTCAGATGCCTGGCTTGAGGAACTTCGGGATTTGCAGCCGGAATTTCAGGAGGAACGGGAGAAGAGGTTTCAAAAGGAGTATGGTTTGCCGGAGTATGATGCGGGGATTCTAACACAGTCCAGGCATTTGGCGGATATATTTGAGGATGTGGCAAGGCTTAGCGGTCATCCCAAGAAGACGGCCAACTGGCTGATGGGAGAGGGCTTACGAATCTTAAAAGAGAAAGGGATGGAGCCGGAGGAGCTTTCCTTTACGCCGGAGCATCTGTCGGATCTGATTCTGGCCGTGGAGCATGGTGAAATCAATCATGGCAATGCACGTCTTGTATTTGAGCAGATTCTGGAAGCGGATGTGGAGCCTGCCGCTTATATGGAAGAGCATGGAATGAAAGTGATTACGGATGACGATGCACTTCTTACGGCGGTGGATGAGGTTTTGGCGGAGAATCCCAAAGTTGTGGAGGAATTTCATAGCGGTAAGGAGAAAGTCTTTGGCTTTCTGGTTGGACAGGTGATGAAGAAGATGAAAGGTAAGGCGGATCCCGGGAAAGTGAATGAAGCTTTGAGGGGGCGGATTTAGGGAGTTTTTGAACTGAGACAGGGCGGTGTCTGGTTGTGACCGGACTGTTTATGTGAAACAGCAGAATATGCGGGATAGAAATGTTATGGGGCTGTCAGGAAATAAGACAGCCCCATATGATGGTGGTCTTGCGGTTTCCGGTATAGATTTTTTATTTGTCCATTTTTTGATTACGATTTGAGTTCCCGGCATAATCAAATTGTGGCTCTTTAAGCTCGAATACAAAATTTTCTCTGTTCACTACACCTACCACTTTGTCGCTATCATAAAGTTTAAGCAAAAATTCGGCCACCTGTGTACCGGTATGATATGTGCCAAAGACCTTATCATAATCATATTCGGTTACATGATTAGCGACTTTTCCGAATTCCGTCTTAGTTGCTGCCGGAGCTAATACTTTTGCCTGCATTTTGCAGTCATTTTCCTTTAATTCCCATGCCAATCCCTCGGTAAATGTGCTGACATAAAATTTGGACGCACAATAAGTAATAGCTGCAGGTACGATCGTATAGCCGCCGGCAGAAGAAATATTGATAAGCTGTGTTCCCTCTACATCTTTGAAATCCCGCACAAACAGTGAAGAAAGAACCGTGAGGGCTTCCACGTTTAAGTGAAGCATTTGTGTGATTTTGTTCAAGTCCTGATGACTTACGGTGTCGTAGTTTCCAAAACCGGCACTGTTAATCCATGTCTGCAACGGATACTTCTTAATTTCTTCATACAGCCGAAAAACATTGTCGTGAATGGATAAGTCCGTAGCCTTGATTATAATATTCAATGCCGGATAGCAAGATAAGATTTCCTGTTTTAATGCTTCGAGCCTGTCTTTTCTGCGGGCTGCTAAAATCAGATGACTGCCACGTCCTGCAAATGCCTTTGCCGCTTCATACCCGATACCTGAACTTGCTCCGGTGATTACGGTATATTTTTCTGTGTTGTGAATCATTTACAAAACCTCCCCGTTTTTGATATAATGCAAGCATACAATGTAGAGTGAACTCTATGTCAAGAGATGGGAAGTGATTTTTTGAAATATTCCATAGGTGAATTTTCAAAGCTGACAGGTTTAGGCATATATACCTTGCGTTACTATGAGCAGGAACATTTAATCACACCAGGGCGTAATTCCGGCAACCGCCGTTGCTATACGGATCGGGATCTGGCCTGGATTGATTTTATCAAGCGGTTAAAAGACACGGGTATGCCAATCAAAGAAATCCGGCATTACGCTGAATTGCGTGCAAAAGGTGAACCTACTTTGTCTGCAAGAATGGAAATGCTCATTTCTCACCGAAAAGCTCTGGGTGAACAAATCAATCAATTACAAGAACACATGAATAAATTAGACGAAAAGATTGAATTTTATCGGCGGGAAATTGGATGTATTACAAAGGAAACATGATTCTGGGAAATACTTTTGATTACGAAGACTGAGCCATTTATGAGGATAATAGCAGGATGGAGACAGAAGATCTTATTCTTGGGAAAGCAAAATATGAGGATTGGAGATCTATATACCATAATGTCTGGTCCAGGCCGGAGACGGCAGAGTATATGGTATGGAAAGTGATGGTAAATGAGGATGAAGCCAGGGAGAGGATACGTAGGACAATCGCATGGCAGGGGACCCATGATGCATGGCTGATCTATGAGAGAGACAGCGGGCAGGCCATTGGTTTTGCAGGAGTGGAGGAAACAGAGCCGCATATTTATCATGAGACTGGTATTGCTTTGGGGCCGGAGTATGTGGGAAAGGGATATGGGAAGCAAATACTGTGTTTATTGATGGAATACTGTGTTTCTTTAGGCGGGCAGGAATTTTATTATTCTACACGGGCAGGGAATCTTGCTTCAAAGGCTCTGGCATTGTCCTGCGGACTGACCTATCAGTATTCGGAGCAGAAGCTCGACCCATGTAGTGGGAAGACTTATGAATTGGAGGTTTATAAAAAGGATCTGAACTGATATTTATGCCGTATGTAAAAGGACGGACGATTGGGGAGCAACAGAAAAACTCCATATTTATGCCACATGAAAAAGAGCAGACAGTTGGCAGATAACAGAAGAATCAGTAATCGGATATGACCTCCATGTGTATACGGTAATCCCTGTTATCTTTGATGTTTTTCAACCACAGTATACAGGTAAATCCACAAAACTACAAATTGGAGATCATTGCATATTGTCTGTCACCTTTCTTCGGTTAATGTCTGTCAAAATATTTAAAACAAACCACATAAACGACTTGGCTTAGCAAAAAGATACTTATGGCAATCATGCAGCCTGCCATATCTGCTTTGCAGATGGCAGAATACAAAGCAAGAACAATAAAACCTATATTGGCAAATTCAGATACAAGAGTATATGCTTTGCCGTTAATAAGCACATTCCTTTCATCCTCATCCATGATTCTGGCACGACCAATTTTATGGACAAAGTGTTCAAACAGAAAATCCACAATGCCATAAGCTATGAGGGCAGAACCGGCAGAAACAATAAAAGCTGCAGGAAATCCCTTTATAAGACTAAAAGGCAATGCCAGAATACCAATACCAATCAATAAACACGCAAAAATCTTCTTACTTTTTCTCATGTCAATCCTCCTCAAAATGAAATAATTCTTCAATCCTTAATCCAAATATTTTAGCCAGCTCATGTGCCAGTAAAACGGACGGATTGTATTGCCCTTTTTCCAATGAAATAATCGTTCTGGATGATACCTTGACTAAATCAGCAAGCTGCTGTTGAGTAAGCTGTTTCTTTATTCGGCATTCTCTTACATTGTTTGATAGCAGTGCAGGAACTTCCTTTTTCAAATCTTGTCTCCTATGCATGAAATAAACTTCATGTGAACTTTATTTCATATTAGCACTTGGATATACTTTTGTCAACAATATTTTCCGTGTACAAGATCATTATCTCACTTGACAGCCGAATTATACAACTGTATAATATATTACACAAATGTATAATAAGGAGAAAACCCTATGATCAATACCACAAAAAAGCTGGGAGAAGCCGAGTTGGAAATCATGCAGGTCATCTGGAAAGAGGAAACGCCGGTGACTTCCAACTACATTTTAAAAGAGCTTAAGGGGCAGCGAAAATGGCAGCTTTCCACTCTGATGACCTCATTAACCCGCCTGTCCAACAAAGGATTTGTAAGCTGCGACCGTTCAACGGGAAGCAATCTCTATACCTCCCTTATTTCCGAAAATGAATATAAGGCCGGAGCCAGCAGGCACTTTCTTGAGAAGCTGTACAACAATTCCATCCAAAATATGATAGCCACCCTGTACAGTGATAAGGCTATCAGGAATTCGGATGTGGCAGAGCTTCGAAGATTTCTGGACGAAATAGAAGCGGAGCATTCCAGGGAGGATGAGCAATGCTGACAAACCTGTTTCTTTCCGTTTTGGAAATATCCCTGTCAGTCAGTCTGATTGTCGCTGTACTGCTTATATTTTCACCCCTTTTAAACAGGCGGTATGCTTCCAAATGGAACTATTGGATCTGGGTATTTCTGGCTCTGCGTCTTGTGATTCCCTTTCATCTAATACAGGGACAGCCGGTTACAGCCCTTTTCCAAAGAAAGTCCCAGAGCACATCCGTTTCAAACGAAACCTCACCGGATATTGCTTCTGACGAGACGGCCTTAAGTCCCATGACGGTTGAACTGCCGCCCCAATTGACAGCACCAATCCTGCCCCGGACGGAAAAGAGCGATATCCCCATCACCTTGCTGGATATCGCAGCCCTCCTCTGGCTGGCCGGATACCTGTGTTTTCTGTCCGTCCATCTGATGAGCTATCTCCGCTATAAAAAATGGCTGCTAAAAAAGGGAACAGCTTTAAAGGACAAAAAAATCTGGGAGCAGCTGTTGGCATTGGAACAGGAATTACAGGTGGATATGATAGATTTAATCGAATCCCCCAGAGCATCCAGCCCCATGATCATAGGATTTCGGATGCCTGTTCTGGTTCTTCCAAAGGAAAAATACACCTCAGAGGAACTTTATTTTATCTTAAAACATGAGTTGATTCATCTGAAACGCAGGGATGTATACAAGAAGTTTCTTTTTGTAATTGCAAATGGAGTACACTGGTTTAATCCCCTGATCTGGATGATGCAGAGAAATGCCGTTATAGATATGGAATTATCCTGCGATGAAATCGTTATACAGGGAGGGGATTATACTCTGCGGAAAGCATACACAGAAACCCTGTTTTCCACACTTCACAGACACTGTACCAGAAAAACTCCTTTATCAACACAATTTTATGGAGGGAAAGATATTATGAAAAAGCGTTTTCTTAACATTTTAGACAAAAAGGGAAAGAAAAATGGGGCGGGCCTGTTCCTGTGTGCCATTGTTTTCACATTCATTTTCGGAACGCTCATAGGCTGTACGGTAACAAAGGAAGCTGCCAACGATACGGATGACACAGCTAATCCGCCAAAAACGGAAGAACTTCATACCGTTACGGAGCCTGCAAGCTCGCCCGATTCGGGCAGCTGGCCTGCTGCCGAAATTCCACAAAGCGGACAGATCTATGGCTATATCTCCGAATTTAACAGTGAGTCTGTCGTCCTAAATCGGCAGCTTTGGATAACCATGGAAAGCGAAGACTGGAAGCCGGAATATGATGCGGATGCAGGCTTCGAGGTTGTTGACGCAGAAAGTGACGATATCACATATCCCATCCATAAGGACTGTACTTATGCTGCTCTGGAAAATCATCAGGGTCCGTTAGTAGAACTTGGCAGGACGGAATTTGAAAGCTATCTGCGGGATATGGAATTTCCTGTTCTCTGGATTGTAGAATTGGAGGACGGACAGATAAAACGTATATCAGAGCAGTATCGGCCATAGAAGTAACAATTCAGACGGGCAGCAGACGGACTTTTCCATAGACATAACAAAAAGCCCTCATACTTAGAGTATAATTATCATTGGCAAAAATAAAGGGAAGAGATCGAAACCTCTTC
>CAOJBY010000044.1 GCA_948330435.1 uncultured Lachnoclostridium sp.
GGAAACCGGAAATAATCGGCGGACAGGTCCACGGTACCGTAATCGCAGAGTAAAGGGGGCAGAGTCCCGTCGCCAAGGCAACATACTGGATCACGCAGGCTATTACCGGCATGGCAATAAAGGGAACCGCCAGCATAGGATTCATAACAATCGGAATACCAAACAAAATCGGCTCATTAATGTTGAACAGGGCAGGTACGGCTTCCAGACGTCCCAGAGTCTTCAGTTGTTTGGATTTTGCGAAAGCCACCATGTAGATTACAACTCCGATAGTCAGGCCGGCACCGGTTACATTGATAAACTGATCATAAAACTGCTGGGTCACGATATGTCCACCGTTTGCAACCGTAAGCTCCATCCCGCTGTCAATAATTGCCTGGTTTGCCAGGGAGTTCGCCTGCAGAAGACCGGACATAATGCCGCCCACGATGGTAGAACCGTGAACGCCGAACATCCAGAGAAACGGTCCCATAAAGCACATCAGTATTGCTCCTCCGGGAGAATCCGTCATACCCTGCAGCGGAGTCTGGATAATACGGTAGATAAGCTCCATAGCCGTAGTATGCAGCCCCATATCACAGATGCCGTGAATAACCGTTGCAACTACAACAATGGCTCCCGCCGGAATCAGAGCGGAAAAAGCATTTGCAACACCTCCCGGTACGCCCGCCGGCATCTTGATCCGTATGTTCCTCTTTAAAAACCAGCAGTAGACAAAGGCAACAATCCATCCGATCAGGATTGCACCGATCATACCCTTGCCGGCTGTCCAGTCCTTATTGATAATATTGCTAACCACGTCACCGTTTTCCGTCACAACGGATGAGGGCTGAAGCAGCAGGAACACAGCCAGAGCAACGATGCCGCCGCTTAAAGGCTCCTGACCCTCCAGCTTAACATAATTGTAAGCGATGCCGACAACAGCGATCATTGCACTGATGTTGAAAGTAGCTCCATAGGCCTGATTCAATATGGCCGTAATTCCGGAATTGGCCAGAGCGTCGGATACTGCCTTAATCGGGAAGTTGGCCAGAATCAGGAAAACGGAACCTACAATCAGCAGCGGCATGGAGTATACCATACCATCCTTTAAGGACTGAATTGCTTTAGTATTAATAAAAGCCATGATTTTGGGGATAATCTTTTCATTCATATACTTACCCATGTTTCTCCTCCTGTTAGCGATATTTTTACAGCAAACCTATTTATTCTTTGCCAGCTTGTATGCAAATTTGAGCACGTTCAAGCCATTGCACATTCCATAATCTGCCATGGGGATCACATCTACCGGGATTCCCTTAGGAGTACAGATAGATTTCGCTTTCTCCAGCTGAAAGCCTACCTGGGGTCCCAAAAGAGCTACGTCAATATCACCGGCCTCCACCATACGATCCAGATCCTGAATCGGGAATGCTGCAATATCCGCTTCCTTTCCTTTCTCCTTTGCCGCCTCCTGCATCTTCGT
This sequence comes from uncultured Lachnoclostridium sp., assembly GCA_948330435.1. Classification (GTDB taxonomy): domain Bacteria; phylum Bacillota; class Clostridia; order Lachnospirales; family Lachnospiraceae; genus Laedolimicola. The sequence goes on from CAOJBY010000044.1 coordinate 1,466, forward strand.
CACCAGTAAGCTTGTTGACATACCTGCCGCACAGAACAAACGAATAACCATATTAAATTCCTCCTTATCATAAATTTTATTTATCGCCATTTCCCTTAAGGGAAATACAGCACATGTTAAAAAATCACTTAAAGCTCTCTGCCATTACTCTCAATCACTTTTTTATACCAGTAGAAAGAATCCTTCCGCTTTCTCTCCAGGGTTCCGTTTCCCTGATTGTCCTTATCTACATAAATAAAACCATAGCGCTTTTCCATCTCTCCGGTTCCTGCACTGACCAGGTCAATGCAGCCCCAGGGCGTGTAGCCCATCACTGGTACGCCATCCTCTGACATAGCCTTCTTCATCTCGACAATGTGAAGCTTCAGATATTCAATCCGGTAATCATCATGAATTCCGTCCTCCTCTACCTTGTCGTAGGCCCCAAAGCCATTTTCCACAATAAACAACGGCACATGGTATCTCTGGTGAAGCAGGTTCAGGGAATAGCGCAGGCCCCTGGGATCGATCTGCCATCCCCAGTCGCTTGCTTTCACATAGGGATTCACCGCAGCATAAATCCCCTCGGCCCGTTTCTTGCTGTTCTCCACCTCCACGGAACTGATGGTTGAACTCATATAGTAGCTGAGACCAATATAATCCACACAGCCTTTCTTAAGCCATGCCAAATCCTCCTCTGTGATGTCCAGCTCAATACCGTTCTTATCCCTGAAAGCATTCATATAAGCGGGATATTCTCCAAAAACATGAAGATCGCCATAGTAGAAAAGCCGATGCTCCATAGCCCTCTGAGCGGCCAGCTGGTCTTCCGGCGAGCAGGTTCTCGGATAGTAGGGCACCATAGCCAGCATACATCCAATCCGAAAATCCGGATTGATCTTATGGCCCAGGGCTACCACTCTGGCACTGGCTACCATTTCATAGTGAACCGCCTGCTGCAGAACCGTCTGCACGTCCTCATCCTCTCTATAAAGGATTCCGGAATTTGTCCAGGCAGACCACGGGAAAAAGGAGCTTCCCTGGTTATTGATCTCGTTGAAGGTCATCCAATAGGTTACCTTATCCTTATAGCGCTTCATAACTGTCTCCGAATAACGCACAAAGAAGTCAATCAGCTTCCGGCTCCTCCATCCGCCGTATTTCGTTACCAGATGATAGGGCATCTCAAAATGGCTCAGTGTAATAACCGGTTCAATGTGATACTTCCGAAGCTCGTCAAAGAGATCGTCGTAAAACTGAAGACCTTCCTCATTGGGCTCTTCTTCATCCCCGTTTGGAAAGATTCTGGTCCAAGCAATGGAGGTGCGAAAGCACTTAAATCCCATCTCGGCAAACAGCCGGATATCCTCCTTATATCTGGAGTAAAAATCAATTGCCTCATGGTTGGGATAATTCTTCCCCGGAAGAATGCCTTCCGTGATCTGTCTGTCCACTCCATTTGCCCCGGCTGTCATGACATCGGCAATGGAAATACCCTTTCCGCCCTTGTCATATCCTCCTTCCAGCTGGTGGGCTGCCACAGCTCCCCCCCATAAAAAGTCTTCTGAAATTTCTTTGTTTTTCATAATATAGATACTTTCCTTTAAACTTATTTTTTGAACTCCTTGTTTTTGTGACATGTGTTTGCATTTGCGCATATGCTTTGTTCACTCAGCATCCAAATTACATCACATTTTCATGATATTTTCAATTATTCTGTTGATTTTTGACAATGGTTTATCCCTTTGACATTTGTCACATAAAAAAAACAGACAAGAGAGCGCTTTCAAAAAGACTCCTTTTGTCTGTTTTCACTTTGCGACCGTTTTTTACGCAATCATTGTTTATCATCGTCAGCTTAAGCCGTCTCTTTCCGCGAGCTTTCCAGCCACAAGCTCCAGAATGCAAACCACCGGAATCTGGGTGGTCAGACTGGCTTCCCTGACCTCTGGCCAGGCATAGATTAAAGGCATATAGCAGGAAAAATTCAGTCTGGAGATTCGTGCAATCGTACACTGATCGGTATTGGTAATACTGATAAGCTTGACACGCCTTTTTTTATAACTATTGATTAAGGAAAGCATATGGGCATTTTCTCCGGATATGGATAAGACAAACACCACCGTGTCCTCCATGTCCTTCCCCGGCGGCGGATAGTAGGGATCAGTAATGGCAAACGCCTGCACGCCTGTGCTGGAAAACAGCCTGGCCCCATACGCCCCTATGGTTCCGCTGGCTCCCTCCCCCAAAAACAGAATCTGCCTGGCCTGGGCACACCACTGGGCAGCTCGTTCAATTTTCCCCTGAATCTCGCTATTCCCTGCCAGATTCTGCAGATACTGGATTGCCGGAATACTGGAGGAATCATAGACTATGGCTTCCCACTTCTTCTTCAAAACCTGCGAAAGCCGATATTTGAATTCCGTGTATCCGTCACATTCCAGCTTGCTGCAGAACCGCAAGACCGTAGTGGTCGAAACCTGACAGACCGCCGCCAGCTCCCGAATATTCATTCTGCTTGCCTCATCCAAATGGGAAGAAACGTAATTATAAACCATCAGCTCCCGCTCATTCATCTGTGTAATCTGCTGGTGCTGAAATAAATTTTCCATTGCATGCCTTCCTTTCTCTGTCTGCAGGTTATTTCTGAATTTGTGCTGATATCTTTGACAAATCCGCCGATTACTTTTATAATTATACCATATTTATAAAAGAACTGTGTAACTGTTTAAAGCTGGATCATCTCTGTTTTATAGACTGGAGGACAACTATGTTCACACCGAAATTGCTTGCTGACTTCAACGAACTGGAGTTTTCGATCTACAACTGCATCACCCGCAACAAAGAGCGTGTTCCCCATATGAAGATCAAAGAGCTGGCAGACGAAGCCCATGTTTCCACAGCCACGGTTCTCCGCTTCTGCAAAAAGCTGGGCTGCGAGGGCTACAGTGAATTCCGCCTGCGCTACAAGGAATATCTGAAAAATCAGCAGATTCTTCTGAATGACACGGTTGAAACCACCTTTAAGGGCTTTGTATCCAGAATGGACTCCCGAGATTTTCAGGAGAGCATTGACAATGCCTTCCGGCTTCTGAAAGACTCCCAGCATATTATATTTATCGGCATCGGTTCCTCCGGAATTCTTGGAAAATATGGAGCCAGATACTTTTCCAATATAGGACGCTTCAGTCTCTATGTAGAAGATCCCTTCCTTCCAATCCTTCAGGATATGACAGATCATACGGTCACCATAGTACTTTCCGAATCCGGCACCACTTATCAGATGCTCAAGCTGGCTAACCAGCTAAAGCAAAAGGGCAGCCGTCTGCTTTCAATCACCAATAAGGCCGATTCTCCGCTGGCAAAGCTGGCAGACTGCAATATCTTCTACTATGTACCGCAGCTCATGGCAAACGGTACCAATATCACGACCCAGATCCCGGTTGTCTACATTTTGGAAACCCTTGCAAGAAAGCTGTACACCTACACGAACGGATGAACATCTCTTTTGGGTTTCTCCGTCTTGTATTATAAAAAATTATAGACAGCTCCGGAAGTTCTGTAAATCTATTTGAAGATTCTGTTAAAAATATGGCCGTTTCACATAAGTTACGTCAAAAAAACAAATTTCTTTGAACTAACAGTTCCGAATATATCGTCATTCTACAAAGCAAAAGAGGGAAGCGATGCCGCCATACAAATACAGAAAAGCAATACAAGCCCTCTTTCAATCGGTAAAAACGCAAATACATGGTGGGACAGGACAATACCGCTGTACAACTGGGCAATCATGGAAAACAACGTCAGCACATCGATGGCCATTTTTATTTTTCCTTTCATTTCCGCCCACCATCCTTTCTTATTTCAGGGTTCCATATACGTCATCATCCACTGCTTCCAGCCACTCGTTGGAGCCATCCACACCCGGAACCTCAACTGCCAGATGGGAAAACCATGAGTCCGGTGCTGCACCGTGCCAATGTTTCACATCCACCGGGATATTGACTACATCCCCCGGACGAAGCTCTTGTGCTTCTTTTCCCCATTCCTGATAATATCCCCTGCCGCCTATGCAGACAAGAATCTGCCCGCCGCCGCTTTTTGCATGGTGGATATGCCAGTTATTCCGGCATCCCGGCTCAAAGGTTACATTAAAAATCCCAACCTGCTCTGCGGAAAGCGGTGCAAGATAACTCTGCCCAATAAAATACTGTGCAAAACCATCATTCGGTTTCCCGATGGGGAATAAAATGCTCTTTTCATAAATTTCTCTTTCACTGCCTGCCGATGCATCCTCCGTCCAGACTTCCTTCGCCATCTTAAAAGCCGCCCATGCTTTCGGCCATCCTGCATAAAATGCCGCATGAGTTAATATCTCGGCAATCTCATCTTTCGTAATTCCGTTATTTTTTGCACTCATCAGATGATACTGAAACGAAGAATCCACCAGCCCCTGTGCCATCAGCGAAACTACCGTCACAAGGGAACGATCCCTTAAAGGGAGTTTTTCCTCTCTGTCCCATACCTCGCCAAACAATACATCATCATTTAACTGTGCGAATTTCGGGGCAAATTCCCCAAGCTGATCCCGTCCTGCCGTCTGTTTTACCATAATTTTATCCTCCTATTCTTCAAAACTGTGTGCCCATTTTTTCAGCACTACGCTATCCTGCCGGATCATTCATCTCCACGCTGCTTGCACTGAAATACGCCACCAACTTTTTCTATAAAATCACCAACTATGGATGGCGGTACCGCCGCATCGAGCCAAAAGAAGTACATTTTACTGTTTCCTATTACACCAAGGCATCTGAATTTGATCCGGAACCTTCGGAAAGCCAGAAGATGTTTCAGGATTTCTGTGCCCACTCCGGTTGGAAGCTGGCCTGCACTTCTGCCCAGATGCAGATATTTTATAACGAGGAAGCCGAGCCCACTCCTATCCAGACCGAGCCATTTCTGGAATTGGAATCCATTCATGCTTCCGTCAAAAAAAAACTTTGTGCCCTCTTATCTTCTGTTACTGGCCATTTCCATCCTGCAGGTAGTGATGTTTATCTCCTCTCTTAGAGAAGATCCGGTTGTATTGCTCTCCAATTCTGCCAGACTTTTTTCCGGTCTTTGCTTCTCACTTCTTTCACTTTTGCTTCTTGTTGAACTTTTCCGCTACTTTTTCTGGTACTCCAAAGCCAAAAGGGCAGCGGAATATGGAGAGTTTCTGAATATGCCAAACACCTCCGGCTTTCAGAAAATCATATTCGCTATCATTTTTACAGGGATCCTATATTGGATTGCCAGTTCTCTCCTATGGGGAAATTCTATGCAAAGATGGCTGGCATTTTTTCCGTTTATTTATGTTCCTGTTCTCTTCTTGAGTGTAAATGGGGTCAAAGAATTTCTAAAACGCAGAAAGGCTTCCCGATCCGTAAACCGCACCTTTACAATTCTTACCAGCTTTGTATCTGCCTTTATAATGCTGGGATTGGTTACTTTTCTTCTTCTGCGTGTTTCTTCCGGCATTGTCTTTGCAGGTTAAAGATAAAGAAGTTTATGAATATAACGGAGCTTTCCTATGTCCTTGTGGAGATCAGCTTTAACCGGGAACCTACGGCAGAGCAGATGGGGATAGTTGGGTCTAAACTTGGTACCCCTGCCATCTAAAAATATACATAATTTGAAATCGCATTTCGATACTCTTCCTCTACAGTTCCTTCTTGATTGATAAGATAATTTCCCGCCCCGTCCATCGCCCGAACCTGAACTGTGTTAAAACTCTTTTCCTCCATGCGTAATGTGTCAGCAGGTATCTCAATTTCTGCGACTCCATTTTGTACCGGAGCACAATAAAAATGTATTCCATTCACCTGAAAAGAAACAACACTGCACTCCGATATCTGAACCGTTGCAGATAATTTTACGACTTCCCTTTCTGTCTTTTCATCCTGCAAATCAACTGTGATATCATCCGAAATCACATAATATCCCAGGGACTTTCGAAGTGTCTCCGGATCCGAAAACTGTGCATCCATCCAACGAATACGCTGATTTAAAAACTCTTTCATCATTGCAATTCCATCTTTAAACTTCTGTCCTTTATAATCCCCCATACTGCCGCCCCAGCGTTCATCATTGGCATCTGCCGCTTTCTGATAGTGATTCGCATACTCATCAATCAGGCCCCCTTCTCGAATCATCTCTTCAATCACCGTATCCCGGATCTCCCAATATTTTTCATAAAGACAAACCAAAAAATAGGGATCTCGAATCAAATACCGATTCCACTGAACTGTCTGGTAATATTCCTCATTGGAAAAAAATTCATTGGTAGTATGCCAGGATTCCGGAGCCCAGGTGTCGATTTTGTAATTACTGTTCCCCCATGCCCAATCATAATCCCAGGCCGGACCAATATAGAGAGGCCCGTCAATGTCTTTGTATAAATATACACTGTTTTTCATACTATCCCAATTCATGGAAACCTCGCAAACCAGAAAGTTTACCAGCAGGGAATCAAAATCTATCAAGTCCGAGTAATGGCAGTCCTCGTACTCCTTTGCCGTAAAAGAAACTTTCTTATAAGCAACACCCTTTCGTTGTCTCTCATCATCAACCCAGCCTTCGTTTACCAGCTTATAATGTGGTGACACATCATGGTATGTAAAATCGGTCTCATGAAAAGCATACTCCAATGCCTGCAGATATTCCCGGATATAACTATGTAGTTCTTTATAGCTGTTTCCATACTGAGGCTTATTATAGTAAATGGGAAGTGCATAATTGGTCTTTAAATTAGCAGCTTTATTGTGAAAACAATCCATTTCCAAAAGTACTCCGCCCGTAGCATCCGGAAGCTTTGCAAAGTCCACATACTCCCTTATGTCAAAGGTGGTCGGAATATCATACCCGTCATTTTCATTCAGGCTGCTTAAAGATGGAGACCTAAAAACGGGATCTTCCATCCACGAAAAATCTTCCGTTAAATCTGCCTCCAGCAAGACCTGTACAACCTCTCTTAAGTTTGGATCCAACTTTTTCTGATAAATCAGATCCAATACAATTTCTTCCGCCACATCCTTTTGCAGATTTTCCCAGTCAAAAATATCAACACTGTTCTGCCCTATTCGGATCTGCTCGCACAGTTGATAAACCCCCTGGTATTCTCCGTTATAAATCAAGCTTACATTTTCGGAATTCATCTTACAGTCTGCACCAATATCGCCGGAAAAATCATAAACCAGCTTGTTGCGAAGAAGCGTTGCATCAATAGCATTCGCCAGGAGAACCCAATGCTTGGTTTTTCCAAGTCCCAAAAGGTCTGCGTTTTTTTCAAGCTTCATTTTCAAAGGATGCTTGGGGAGTGTTGATGTCGCATTCCCTCGCAGATGAATATATGCCGTTCCCTCATATTGTTCTGTAGGCAGATATCTCCCGCCTGCTGCTAATTTCACATAGCTCTCTGCATATGCTTCTTTTGTCACGTCATCGTATCCTGTCTCACTCTCTACATAAAGGACAGGTAAGACACTAAAGTACAGGGAGTCCTCATAGCAGGAACCATCTTTTAAGGTCACTGATACCCGAATGAATTTTTCCAGATCCTCTTCTGTGGGTATATAGGAACTAAGTTCTTCTGTTCGGGAAACCTCCCTGTCTCCTACATACCAGACACATCTGCTGATTTCCGACTTGCCCATCTGCTCTGTTACTGGGATGACAGGCTGTCCAACCTCAACATGCTCCATATCTATAAACATCTTTTTTGGCTTGTCCATGCTCCTTGTCTGCCAAATTATAAAGCCAAACAGACATAACATCCCTGCCAAAACTATTTTTGTAGTAATCTTATAGTTCATAGGTCATATCTTCTCTTTTCTTTTGCCAAAGTACTGTCAAGCCATATCTTTATTTTGTAGTCTCTTCTTAAAAATGTCAATAGAGATAAAAACATATTTCTGAAGCAGAAATTAAATTGGCATAGAAAATCAACAGCCACAAAACAGGCGGAAAATCTTTTCCCCCTGTTTTGTGGCATTCGCACTCACTATTTCTCTCTCAAAAAACCAATATTAAACCCCGGCCCCGTTCCCGGCAATCACATCCCGATACCAGTAAAAGCTGTCCTTGGGAATCCTCTGATAGGTTCCATTCCCGTCATCATCCTTATCCACATAGATAAAACCATACCGCTTACGCATCTCCCCCGTACCAAAGGAAACGGGATCAATACAACCCCAGACCGTGTAGCCCAAAAGCTCCACGCCGTCCTCATCCACAGCCTTCACCATTTCCCGGATATGATCTCCAAGATATTCAATCCGATTCTGATCATGAATCTGTCCATCCTCCAGTTTATCCTCATATCCGAAGCCATTTTCCACAATAAACAGCGGAATCTGATACCTGTCATAATACTGGTTCAGCACATAGCGAAGCCCTTTGGGATCGATGGTCCATCCCCAGGTCGTCATCTGAAGATACGGATTCTCCACTGCATCCGGGCTGGTGGCCAGATCATCTCCCAGCTTTTCCACCGCAGGATCCGCACTCATCACACTGCTGAGATAATAGCTGAACCCAATATAATCCACACAGCCTTTCTCCATAATCTCCAGGTCCTCCGGCGTTATATCAAAGGTATAACCTCTCCGTTCCCAATCCTTTTTCACATAGGACGGATACCGGCCTCTTACATGGACATCCGTAAAGAAAAGATTCTTCCGATCCTCCTCCATAGCCAGCAGCACATCATCGGGATTACACGTCCGGGGATAAACAGGCGTTGCCGCAACCATGCACCCAATCTTAAAGTCCGGATTTATCTCGTGCCCCAGCTTCACTGTCATAGCACTGGCCACAAACTCATAATGTGCAGCCTGATAAACCGTCCTTAAGCGCTCCTCCCCCTCCTCAAATAAAATACCAGAGTTTGTAAACGCATAGATTCCATTAGAAAGAATCATCTGGTTATTGATCTCATTAAAGGTCATCCAATATTTCACCTTATCCCGATACCGTTCCATAACCGTCCTGGCAAAGCGGACAAAAAACGTAATCATCTTCCGGTTCCGCCAGCCTCCATATTGTTTCACCAGTCCATAAGGTAATTCAAAATGAGACAAAGTCACCACCGGCTCTATCTTGCGGGCATGAAGCTCATCAAAAAGCCTGTCATAAAACTGAAGCCCCTCCTCGTTGGGTATTTCCTCATCCCCGATCGGGAAAATTCTGCTCCATGCAATACTGGTGCGAAAGCACTTAAAGCCCATCTGAGCAAATAAAGCAATATCCTCTTTATAATAATCATAGAACCGAATTCCCTCATGGTTGGGATAATACTTCCCCTCCACAATCCCGTTGGTAATCTCCCTCGCCTTCGTCCGGCTTCCGGCAGTCATCACATCCGCAATGCTTAAGCCCTTATTTCCCTCCTGAAAAGCTCCCTCTACCTGATGGGCGGCCACTGCACCGCCCCAAAGAAAATCCTTTCTCAATGATAACGCTCCTTTCTTATTCCAGTTCCGCATCCTTTATACAATCACCTGATAAACCGCTTCTCCTGCCTCAACCTGCTTCCTATCCAAAACTCGAATCTCCCGGTAATCATCCGCATTCGTCACCAATACCGGAGAGATCAGCGAATAACCCTGCTTCTCAATAAAATCCATGTCAAATTTCAGCAGCGGCTGTCCCTCCGTAACCTTGTCTCCCTGCTCCACCAGGGACTCAAAGCCCTCTCCGTCCAGCATTACCGTATTAAGACCAATATGAATCAACCGTTCCGTTCCGTCCTCCGCTGCGATTCCAATGGCATGCTTAGAGGGAAAGAGTACGGAAATCACGCCATTGCAGGGAGCTTTCACCTCACCCACAGAGGGCTTCACCGCAATCCCCTGCCCGGCCACGCCGCTTGCAAATACCTCATCCGGTACATCCTTAAGCTCAACGACCTCTCCCGACAGAGGGGAATGGATCTCAATCGCCTGCCCCTCTTTCACAGCTGTCTCAATCCTTACCGTCTCTTTCACCACCGCTGGTTCCTCACGATCCGTTTCTTTCTTCTCCGGCTCAAAGTCCGTCTTATCATCCTCCGTAATTCCCCAGAAATAAGTCAGCACAAGTCCAATCGCAAGAGCCGCCGTAATTCCCAGAAGATATCCCGCAAAGGGCGAATAAGTCTGCATAGCAAGGGCAAAAATATTGTGGAACACATAAGCGTCACAGGTTACATGGAAAGCTCCGTTGATGGCTCCGCCCACACCTCCGGCAATGGCAACCACCGCCATGAGTCTCTTATAATTCATAACAATACCATAGAGAATCGGCTCTGTCACACCGGCACAGATTCCGGTAATAATCGTAGGACCTGCAACCTCACGGATCTTAGAATGCTTCTTTCCTTTCAGATAAGCACCAATGGCAATACCAATCTGTGCAAACACGGCACAGACAGCCGCACCCTCCAGTACATCGCCGCCGAACATCTCCAGATTCTGCAGGGTCACCGGAGTAAAGCCCCAATGAAGTCCCAGCATGGTAAGGAAAGGATAGGCTGCACCCAGAAGAAGACCCGCAATCAGACTGTTAAAGTTGAACAATGCTACCACTACATCCGATACTGCATTGCCCACAGTCGTTCCAAAGGGTCCAAATAAAATCATTGTAAAGGGCACCATCAACATCACGGAAATCATGGGAACCAGGAATAACTGCAGCTCCTGTTTAATGATTTTTTTCAATCCCTTTTCCAAAAAGCTGTACACAATCACCGCAATAAAAATTGGGAAAATTGTAGCTGCATAGTCAATCGGTGTTACGGGAATGCCGAGAAAATTCGCACCCTCCCCACTCAAAAGCCCTGTAAAATTCGGCTCCAACAGAGCTGCTCCAATGGTACCGCCCACATAAGGATTGGCTCCAAACTGCTTCGACAACGTAATGCCAAGGAATATAGGCAGGAAATAGAACACTGCATTGCCTGCCGCTGAGAGAATCAGGTAAGTGGGATCCTCATAACCCATAACCCCAAATTCCGTAAACAGCGTCAGCAAGGCTTTCACCATACCAGCTCCTGCCAGTGCCGGAATCAGGGGAGAAAAGGCACCGGAAATCACTTTCATGGCACGGCTCATAAGGCTCTGGTTCTTCCCGTCCTCTTTCTTAGAGCTGCCGCTCCCGCCGCCAATCTTGGCAACAGACAAAATAGCTTCATAATAATCGTGAACCGCAGGCCCGATCACCACCTGATACTGTCCGCCGCTTATGACAACCTGCAGTACGTAAGAAAGCTTATTTAATGCCTCCTTATCCGCCTTTCCCTCATCCTTCAATTCAAAACGCAGCCTTGTGGCACAATGTACCAGACTGTTAATATTATCTTCGCCGCCCACTAAGGCTGTAATCTGTTTTGCTTCCTCTAAATATTTCATGTTGCATTCTCCTTTCCTACTACATTCATTCGATTTAAATGAAGCGTCAGGTAAAGCTCCTCGCCCTCGCTGACCTCCCATCCATAAGTCTGATGTAGAAACCGGGAAATCTTTTTGGCACATTTGTGATCCTCCGGACACTTCTCTGCAATCACTGCCGCAATGGATTCATCAATGGCAAGACTTTCCCCATTCATCTGCCGCTTCACGAAATAACGCACATGGGTCACAAACCGGCTGACATCAAAGTTATTCTCCCGGAACTCCCGTCCATAATGCAGCTTGCTGATATTCAAAATATTTTGAATAATCTGGGTATACATCATGGTTTCCTCCATGCCGCTTCCGCTGGAGTTGGCATTAATGAAGTGAAAGACAATAAAAGCAGCCTCCTGCTCCGGAATCTCATACCCTGTCTTCTTACTTAAGTCTGCCACAACTTCTCTTGCAAACTGGTACTCCTTTGGATAAATCAGCTTAATGTCCCACTCCAGAGGTGTTCCAAAATGGATACCCTCCTTCATACGTTCAAGCAGCATTCCCAGGTGATCTGATAATGTAAGCAAAATACTGTCGTTGCAGCGGTACCCAAGCTTTTTCTCGCCCTCCCGGATAATACCGCTGGCCAGTTCGATATCATCTACCGTAATACGCTTTAAAAGGCTGTCAAAGTCTTTCTTTCCGCTGTCTCCATCCAGTACAAAATGCTTTTCAATCAGGTATTCCCGAATAAAGGATCCGGGCTTTGCGTTAAAAGCAACGCCCTTTCCCATGACAACCGCCTCCTGTCCATTCCTGTCCTTCACCAATGCTACATTGTTGTTCAATGCCTTAATCAGCTTCACGGCTGTCTCCTCCCCTTTCGTTCATTCCCCGGATTCTGTCCTGCAAAAAGAATTTTGCAAAGCAAAAAGGCACGACCAAAAAATGTACTCTGTACATTCTTCCAGTCATGCCTGCATTACCAGTAACACTCTAGTAATAGACTAACCAAATTCATTCAGTTTGTCAAGTGTTATTTTCTCATTTACGCTCTATTATTTCTGCATCGCCAGATAAGCCGCTTTCCCGTCCTCGTAAAGATTCTTCCCCTCACTGTCAATAATTACCACAAGGGGCATATCCTCCACATAGAGCTTCCGAAGGGCCTCCGCTCCCAGATCCTCATAGGCAATCAACTCGCACTTCTTAATGCATTTTGCCAGAAGTGCTCCTGCTCCGCCAATGGCTCCGAAATAGACACCATGATACTTCTTCATAGCCTCCACCACCTCAGGCAGTCTGGCACCTTTGCCAATCATACCCCTGGCACCAACTGACATCATGGTAGGTGCATAAGCATCCATACGTCCGCTGGTGGTAGGTCCCGCAGATCCAATCACCTGGCCCGGTTTGGCAGGCGTAGGCCCTACATAGTAAATGGTGGCATCCGTAGGATCAAAAGGAAGTTCCTCTCCCCTTTCCAGTGTCTCACACATCCTTTTGTGTCCTGCATCCCTGGATGTATAAATCGTTCCGGTCAGATAAACACTGTCCCCGGCATGAAGTGTCTTTGCAACTTCTTCTGTAAGCGGCAATTGAATATGTTTCTCCATCCTAGATCACCTCCGTCTTATGGCGTGTCACATGACAGTTGATATTCACTGCACAGGGCATACCTGCAATATGAGTAGGCAAAGTCTCAATGTTGAGAGCCAAAGCCGTAGTCTTTCCGCCAAAACCCTGGGGTCCAATGCCGAGCTTGTTGATCTTCTCAAGCATCTCTGCCTCCAGATCCGCATAATAAGGGTCCGGATTCCGTTCATCTGTACTGCGCATCAGTGCTTTCTTTGCAAGGAGGGCACATTTATCAAAGGTTCCTCCGATTCCCACGCCCACAACCATTGGCGGACAGGGATTGGGACCGGCCGTCTCCACCGTTTCCAGAATAAAATCCTTGATTCCCTCAATGCCTGCGGAAGGCTTGAACATACGGATGGCACTCATGTTTTCACTGCCGAAGCCCTTTGGCCCGACCGTCACCTTGATCTGCTCGCCGGGAACAATCTCCGTATAAAGCATGGCCGGCGTATTGTCTCCCGTATTGCCACGACGCACCGGGTCCTTTACCACAGATTTCCGAAGATAGCCCTTGTCATAGCCCCGGCGCACACCCTCGTCCACGGCCTCCCTTAAATCGCCGCCCACGATATGTACATCCTGTCCAATCTCCAGAAATACACAGGCCATTCCCGTATCCTGGCAGATGGGAACACTCTCCTCCTTGGCAATCTCGAAGTTTGTAATAATCTTATCCAGTACCCCCTGGGCAATCTCCCAGTCCTCGCACGCCCGGCAGCGGCGAATGGCACCCTGGACGTCCTTGGGAAGATACTGATTTGCCTCAATACATAATTTCTCCACAACATCTGTAATCTGCTGTGCCTGAATCTCACGCATGAGCAATCACCTCCTAAAATTAATATTTATAAAATACCCCCTGTGTCCCTTGTCCACTGAGGGTAAATTACTTACTTTTCCCCGTTTGCTGGTGCTCTGCCTTTGCAGCTTTGCTTCCTTTGCCTTTCGCTTCAGCTTATAGTATAATTTAATTCAAGCACCATCTGATTCGCAATCTGCCCCATAGCTGTCTCCTTCTGAACGGAATGCATAAACGGATATTTGTTTGCAAATGTAACCTATGTATTTGATTTTAAAATAAATCTCTACGAATTGCAATGGATATTTATTGGAGCATGTCAGGTTACATCGGCTTCAAATTTTTATTGAGCCTGTCCATCATCCAGGCAATCTGCTCTTCCGTAACCCCCCGGCTTTGGTGCATCCCACTGGCCGTTTTTCCTGGCCTCCTCTATCTTTCTTCTGCCAAAATCCGTCATAAGCCCCCGTTCTTCCAGACTCTTTGTCAACGCCTTATTTTTTCCGACCACTTGCTTTTCTCCCGGCACATAGAAAAATACTTTTTATAGGTTTTCCCGTCAATGCTCTGCATCTGGCCGTCAATCCATCCAAAGCAGAGGGCTTCCTCCCGAGCTTCTCCCGCCTTGATCGTCTTTGGCCCGCCGGCTTTGACGAACAAAAGCCAGGTGCCGGTGTCTGACATACAGTGCTCCCAAAGCCAGTGCCGAAATTCTTTTCTGTCTGCAAATTCCAATAGTTCGCTCATATTACCTCCCCCTACGCTCCGATAAAGTACAAAATATCTCCGTCCTGCTTACACACAACCTCCAATTTTTCATCCAGTGGAATTAAGGAAGCATTGCGGTAAAGCTGACGGCCTGTAATCTGGAGACTGGACATGGAGTAAAGATAATTCAGGGCCTGCCCGATATTGAGCTGTTCAGGATGATAAAACCCCAGTTCCGGCAGTCCGAAATCCTTTAGTCCGGTGGTCCGGATAACGGATGTTTCCCCCTCATAACTGGCATAAACCCACACCCACAGAGGCACCGGGAAATACGCCTCGTCATTGTCCGGTTTTTTCTCCTTCATCATTTCCTGCTGCTGAAGATAATGGCGTTTGCTTACCAAAAGACCGCCCCGGTTGACGATATGGACGCCAACTGCACCTTCCTGCTCCATCAAAGCGGCACAGAGCATGGAAAATCTCCAACACACTTTCCGCTTTGCCTCCAGAGAGGTTCCGCCTCCCTTTTGTGCCAGCATAAAAAAGGACTTGTGATCCGTAAAAGCCTGCTTCTCCTCGTCGGACAAAAGGAAGCTGTACTGTGCGGCCGCAGGGATGTCCGCCATATCGGCGGGAATCGGCATGGGCAGATAAGAGCACCAGAACTCCAGGCCGTCAATGGTAACAATAAATGCCGGAACCCTGGGGTGATCGTGGTCTACATCACCAACTGTCTCGCTGCCAAAAACGGAATTTAACCGGGCCGCTGCCGGCTCTATGTCGTCCAGAACCCAGTCCATAAGCAACAGGCACATGGTATCCGCCGCAGGGGGCTGCGGCCATTGAGGGGGGTGGCGTCGGATGGATGAGATACGGATTTTTTCTTAAAGCGGTCAAAGAAAGACATTGCGTTACCTCCTCGTATTATTTATTAACGCAAAAACCTCCGGCACAAGTAATATCATCATTGTACCGATTACAGTGACAGCTATCACTCCCCAAAATTTTTTCTTTTCCTCTTCTGCCATAGCTTCATACCATGCCATACTCTTTCTCCCATTGAAAATAGAAATTGCACAAAAAAATACAAAAATTCCAAATCCATATGCAGCAAGTATAAAATACGCAGTCATTTTCATTCCTCCATATTATGGTTTATGTCTCCAGACTTCCTATAAGAACAGAACACCGCCCAAATGACTGTCCGTGATTCGAAAAGCCTCCTGGCTAAACTGTAAATGACATACGGGCCGTTTGCTGTCTGCTTGAATCGCATCTACAATGCTTTGACAGCATCGGATTTTTTCCATATTTGTCTTTTCATCTGTGATTCCCATAATTGCTTCCTCCACCTTTAAATTTTTGTACAGAATCCTGTGTTATTCAGACGGTTTCCAACTTGGACTGCTGCAAAATGAGTACTCTCTTCTCCGATATCACTGGGAAATATATCTTCCGACTCATTGAAAATTTGTTTTATCCTGTCAAGTGATAGTTTGCTGAAAATAATCAAAGTATCGGCATAAACAAAGGGTTCGTTATCATTTTCCATTCCATAGACCTGCACAAAAACCTTTGCGTTTTCATCTATGTGAAGTAAATTTTGATTATAATAATGAAAACGACTCTCAAAAATCTCAAAAGCCCCCCACCCTTCCTTCTCATACTGACTGTCACTCAAAGCCGTCCAGTCAAAAAAGACAGAAGCAATCTTTTTCAAAATTTCCTTTATGGGAAGCCCCTCTTTCCTCTTTAAATTTTAATTGATACCCTGCTTAACAAGCTCTGAAATATATTGATATGCAGAAGCAAACCCATAGCAGGCAGAGACAATTTCCGCTTCCTCTTTTCCCAACTCATGCAGATAAATTCCTATAAACATAAGTGTGCCTTCCACCAGTCCGCACTGTGCCCGATAGCCGCCGGCTCCATGCAGTCCGACTGCGGACCAAAGGGTCTGCGGCTGGATAGACGTTTCAAATAATTCGCTTAAGCAAATGATTGTCGTCCTCGCACAATTGACATCATCCTTCCAGTACAATTCATGTACCCGGTTCCTTATATATTCCTTCATGCACCACCATCTCTATAGTCTCCGAATATGCAGGATGCCATATTGTCTGCCCCTTTCAAAAACCGTCGGTCGTCTATTGAACATTTTTATACAGCAGGTAATAATCCGTTTCAATATTTTCCGCCTGTCCTTTTAGCCAATGCATCGCATCATCCAACGCCTTGTTGTAGACAATGGGTGCCAAATGCTCGCAAAACAGATCGAGCAGCTGCTGTTCCTCTATGATTCCAATTTCCTCTCCCCGGACATCCAGGTAAAATGCTTTTATTTCACCGGCGAGCTGCTTTTTTTCCCTGTCGCTTAATCGTATCACTTCATTCAGGCTTCTTCTCACTGTCCTATCCCTCCAAATCCTCCATAATAGCCGGACGAAAGATCTTTTTATAACCATTCCAAAAATTCTTCATCACGAAATGGCCTTTTCCAATAAACCTCGTTTTTCTGTGCTTGCAACAGCAAATCTTTTTTATTTCTCAATACTTCTCTATCCATCTTCGCAATATATTTTGCAGCACCTATCTGACTATCAGACCCATCATAATCATCATTGAGCAGAAAATCAAATAGCAAATCAGCCAGTATTTCGTCTTTTTTATACTTCTCCATAAACAGGTCTACAAATTCTACAAAATTACAATTACAACTCTGTATCAAATATTCCTTCAAGCTTTCTTTATTCCAGGTTTTGTTTTCCATCGGCTGCAACGCACGAAGCTCATCCAAATTTCTAAAATACATATCTTTTATCCTGCAATCTCCGCATCTTCGATCCCGGTTTCCACATTTCCGCTGACAATAATCACATGCCCCCAGAACATATCGTCATCATTATAATACACCTCATAATCCCCATCCGGTGAAATCGTCATCTCACTGATCCCGATTCGCTCTGCAAAGGCTTCCTTTGTAATCGTCATCCCGTTTTCCTCAAAATCCTCACTGTCCGACAGCCAGTCATTTGCAAGCTCCGTCAGCTCTTCTGCGGCAAATCTGCGGAATTTTTCATCCCATTCCCTTAAATTTCCATAAATTCTGTGAAGTGCCGACAGTGCACCCCCGGCAGTCTCCGTCCCCTCCCCGGCATCTTCGTCGCATTCCAGGCTCACAGAGCATTCCTCTCCAAGCCAGTCAACAGTACCCGTAAACCACCCAAAGCTTCTTTCAAGAGAAAAAGTGCCGCACAGCTCATCTTCCATCTCCAGCGGCTTCCGATATTCCTCCAGGACCTCTTGCAGATCCGGATGTTTCACATTTCTTTTGACCACCTCTTCCAGCAGAAAAGCCGGATTCTGCGAGCTTTGCTTACTTTTACGCACCCTTAGATGATAGATTTTTTCATTCTTCAGATGATAAATCCAGCCCTTTCTGTCCTTTTCCTCCGCAAGCCATGAAATCCGTCCTTTGCACTTTACAAGCTCCTGTGTGGATAAATCAATATAAGCCAGGATATTCACAGACGGCTCCCAGATGCCCTTAACCACGCTGACCGCACCTCCGCCCAGATCTCCTAAAAGAACAAGGATATCCATAAGCTCCTTCTCATAATTTTGTTCCAGTCTTTTCTTTTCCTCTTTGAATCCCATTTTATCTCCTGTTCCATTGTGAATCTGACTATTATGCAAAGTTGTGATTTCTATTTCCAATTACACGCTCTGTAAAAATCTACAAAATAAACAGATACTCTCCCACCCGGAAGCGGCGGCTCTCCGGCTCGTCTAATGTCAGAGCACAGCCATAGCGGCAGGAACCGTCGTCTGCGGCCCGTTCTACCGGACCAATGCCGCCGTCAACAGAGCCTTTTCCGTCAATGGATTTTATTTCACAGGTAAACACCGTCTCACCGGGTACATGGCCGAAAGATACGATATCCCCAATACCGGCACTTCCATTTTTCACCGTACCAGTCACTACCGTTCCCACGTCCCGAATACTGAAAATATCCTGAATCTGAAACAAAAATCCCTTACAGGGTCTTGGAATCATAAGCTGCGGCTCGTCAAGTGGTACGGAGCCTGCGGGAACCAGGCGATCCCCGGAACGAAAATCGGATTTGTCACGGCCCGGAATCATCAACGCATAATGTCCGCCGCAAGGCCCGTCGGCTCTTGCCTCCTTCGGATGAAGAAATTGCCCCTGATGCCTGGGATCCGGCTGCTCCATACGCTCAATTGCACATAGAAAGGAAGTGCCTGCTCCCGGTACGCAGACCGCCCGTTCCCCCTGACGGATAACTCCCTCCGTGACCCGTCCTGTAACGACCACGCCGTCCCCCTTCAGGGCAAATACATCGTCAATCTGGAAAACAAAACCCTCCTGCTTCTTTTCCTTTCCGAAAGAGAACAACTTCATATCCATAACCTCCCGTTATCTGCTTCACACAATAAAATCCCCATATCTTTATCCATGTTTAAAGTTCTGTCTTTATTTTTGATTCTTTTTAAGTTATTCTGAATTTTAATCTTATTCTTACAATTTTTGTATTTCTCTCAATGCTTTCTGAATGTCCTTATAAACCAATGGCCGCATACTATCGTCATAAGCCGAGATATCCGCTTTTTGAAGTGCCGAAACAATCTCATTCCTCAAATCCGGCTTATATTCCGCAATTATCGGCAGCAGTTTGATACATTGTCTTGCCGTAACGGGCTTAACATCCGTTATGTGCTTTAGATATCTATCAATGATCTCATCTATCTTATAATCCTTATCCCATTTTGCATTCCAGGCAAGCAAGGTAAGTCCTCTTGTCCGAATATAAGAATTATCGCTGTCAAGCATCTGGCTTAATCTGTCCATATAAGGATAAACGCAATCCGTCCGTTCACTTTCTTTTTGCAATTCCTGTAATGCCTTGTATGCGGTATTATTATTTTTATCGAACAACAATTCAAATGTTTCTGCTATATTCCGTGTCAAGACTTTCATACGAATCAGCCCCCTGTCAGATGATAAAATTGACTATCACATATATGAAATGGCAGATTGTAAAAGCCAAAGTCAGAATGAACGCTATCCCGTTCTTTCTGTCAATCGCAAAAAGCAAAAAAGAGAAGCATGGGAAAACCGTCAATCCGAATATCACAAATGCATTTACGATGCCGCCATAGTAAAGGAACCAGCTTACAAAATACAGCAAACAACAGCCTGCCGAAATCATTGCAAATGGGGTTTTGCACAATCTTTTGCTTTCTTTGTTTCGAAAAATGCAGAGAGAAGCAATCATCCCTATTTGACATACGGAAGCGATCGTATCAAACCTTTTTGTACTTGAAGCCGCCCTCAATATATCACTTGGTGCAGGGACGGCAAACCAGATAAAATTCGGTATCATAATAATCAAAAATAACAGTAAGCCCCAAATCTCAAAGCCAAGCCTGTATCTTTTCAGCACCTCATTACCTCCCCATACATGAAATCACACGCTTTTTCAGCTCGGCAGCCGCACCATAATGTAAAATATCAAATTGATCAGGTGCAATCCGTTCCAGAAGCGTTCTGTGCTCTTGCTCCCACATGGAGATCTCTTTCTCGGAAAGCGATGCTCCAATTCCACGGCTGGCTTTCATTCTTCCATTCCAGCTTTCACGGGTAAACGGCACTTTCAGAATAAATTCTTCGTGATACACAAATTCAAAATTTTCTTTGTAGCAATCGGGTATCGCTATGGGATGTACGGTCTCTCCCGCACCGTTCCAGGTTGGATGATACTTTAAAACAAGGTTTTCACTGGCTCCCGCAATCCTGTCCTCGAAAGGCAGCCATGCCATATATAAGACAAGAATAAGCCCTCCCGGTTTCAGCATACAATGGAGCTTCGGCATAAGGATTTCATGGTTAAAATACCAGAAACATTGACAGGCCGTAATTACATCAAACGAATTATGAGGAAAATCCATATTCTCTGCTGATACAGCATAGTAATCAATGTCCATACCCTCTGATAAAATTTTTGCCTGTTCGATTTGGTTTTCCGAAATATCCGCAGCCGTCCACTTTGCCCCGTATTGGTACATGTTTCTGGGAAGAACTCCCGTCCCTGTTCCAATATCAAGGACCGCCTGCCCGTCGATGCACAATTTACGATCGGCAATTTTCTGGTAAAATTCTTTCGGATAAATGTCACGGAATTTCGCATAATCCAAAGATGTTTTTCCCCAGTCAAAGGGGGTTCCGCCGTCTATAGTTCGGTCAGTTATCTTCATGTTATAGGTTCCTCAATTTGGACTTCACGCTCTAAATATTATAAAAGCGGTTCTTCTCCTCCTTGTTCACTGAAGTTTGGCTCATTTTTTTATTCTGTCAGCAATCTCCTCGATCACGGCCACTTCGATCTCCAGCTCTTCGGCAATCACAGGGATGCTTTTTCCTCTTTTTAGTTTTTGGCGGACCAACTTGGCTAACATATCGGACTCCCCTTTCCGGTAGCCGTCCTCCTCTCCTTTGCTGTATCCCTCCAATTTTCCTTTGAGATATCCGGCTTCCTCTCCCTCTTTATAGATCCCCCTCATATGGGCCTTTTCATCGTATT
>CAOJBY010000045.1 GCA_948330435.1 uncultured Lachnoclostridium sp.
ATTTCCGGGTGGCTCTGAAGCGGGAAACTGGTGGCTCCCAAGGGGGATAATATTCTCTTCCATAAAAAGGCATAAAAAGTCTAACCTTTTGGCTAGTTTACATTTTTTAAAGAAGTCAGTTATAATAAAAAATACAAAATTACAGCAAAAAAGGTTGACGGAAACCATGAAAAGAAAAGATAATTTGTCAGAGCAGAGCAGAGCAGAGCAGAGCCTTCATGATAAGGTTCTCTTTTTGTGGTTCAAATTTCCAAACAAGAGATAAAATAGCGCAAAGCTGCCAGGCGGTGGGAAATACAAATGTGTTCCCATGCTTGGCATTTTTTGTGCACCGCCCATATGCTGCTGTTTCGTAAGATGTAGCCTTTTTGAACATGAAGTGGCACATACACAATCTGGAAGAAGCCTGTATTCCTGATTTTTCGGAAACTGTCACCATTAAATATACCGGGCGGATTTGCCTGATTGTTCGTGGGAAAGAAGGGAGTCTCCATGCCGGAAAAGAGAAGAAATAAACACACAGTCGACGAACACTACATACGCCCGCAGGCCGCATGGGAGCAGATGAAGGCGGCCAGAAACACAGGACAGACCGTCTATATCTACGGCGCAACCGGAAGCGGAAAAACCGCCCTGGTAACGGATTTTTTTGCCCGAAAGACGTACCACTATCTATCTGCGACCGATATGGGAGCTTCCCAAATGAACGGGATCATACGGGAAAAAACGGAGGATGCCCATAAAAAAGAAGAACCGGCGCATAAAAGAACAAATACGCAGCAAATAGTTGTCCTTGATGATCTGTATCTTCTGGAAACTCAGGAGGAAAGAGCTGTCTGTGAGCAAATCATCGAAGAGCTGAGCGGCAGAAAGGACGTGTGGCTGATTTTGATTTCCAGAGCGCCCGTCCCCAAATGGCTGAAGCCCCTCTGTGTCCGGCACATTTTTATCATTATCAGGGAAGAATGGCTGTTCCTTACGGAAAGAGAACAACAGCTATATCTGGAAGGATGGGGACTGTCTCTTTCAGAAGCGGCAAATAAAAGGATACGGGAGCTTGGCTATGGACATCCGCTCTTCCTTCGCATTGTGTCTATGAGACTTCGCGAGATCTCAGAGGAAGAAGCGCTAAGAGACAAGGCCGGCGCAGAGCTTAGCGCCATTGAGAGAGCCAGGGTGGATCTCTGGGATTACCTGGAGACCCACGTGTATGACCAGTGGAATGTGGAACTTCAGGAATTTTTGGAAGCAGTATCCATCGTGGAGCAGTTCGACCTTCCCCTGGCACAGCAGATTACAAAGAAAAAGGATGCGGGAAGGCTCATTCAGAAGGCCCGGGAGACAGGAAATTTCCTGATTGAAAAGCAAAAAAACGAACAGACCGTCTATCAGCTTCGCATTCCCATGAAATATTCCATGCGCCGGAGACTTCCCGCAAAGCTTTCGCAGGATTCTATCAAAGAGCTGTACTACAGTGCGGGAAACAGCTACGAGATGGAGGGCAATTTAAGGGAAGCCCTCAAGATGTATGAAATGTGCCGGAACAAGGAGGGAATCTCCCGGATACTGATTGAGAATACCCGAAGAAATCCGGCGTCCGGAGATTATTTTGAACTAAAGCATTATTACCTTTCCCTTCCGGAAGAAAAGATCAAAAGCAGCGTGGAGCTGATGGCCGGCATGAGTATGCTCCAATCTATGCTTCTTTGCGAAGAGGAAAGCGAGCGCTGGTATCAGGAGCTGGCGGCTTACGCAAAGGAACGGACAGGGGGAGCAAAAAGAGAGGCGGAAGCCAAGCTTTTGTATCTGGATATAGCCCTGCCCCACAGAGGGATCTTACGCATGGTGGATTTGATGAAGCATGCAGGCGTCCTTTTGACAGAGCGGAAAACCGTACTGCCGGAATTTTCCGTGACCAGCAATCTGCCCTCCATGATGAACGGGGGAAAGGATTTCTGCGAATGGAGCAGAAGGGATAAGGAGCTGGCTTCCACCATTGGAAAAGCAGTTGCCCTTGTGCTGGGCAGGTATGGAAAGGGACTTGTGAATCTTGCCCTTGCAGAGAGCTTCTTTGAAAAAGGCGGGGATGATTACGAGGTGGCCGCCCTTGCGGGAAAGGGCAGAATGCAGGCGGAAAGCGGCGGAAAGACAGAGCAGATCTTTGTGGCTGTGGGAATCCTCACAAAGCTGTCCGTTTTGAATAACCGCATAGAGGATGCCAGGGAAATGCTGGAGAGCTTCCGGAAAATAGCGGAACGGGAAGCGCCAAAGCTCCTGCCCAATATCCGGGCAATGTCGGTGAGGATGGATTTGTATACAGGCAGAATCAGCGAAGCGTACCGTTGGGCCGAGAGGGAGGCGCCGGACGAGGATGCGGAGTTTTATACAATGGAACGCCTGCGCTATTTGACCAAGATAAGGGTATATCTGGCTGCCGGACGAAAAGAAAAAGCATTGCTTCTGTTGGAAAAAATGGGCTTTTACGCAGAAAAAATGCAGCGCACCTACATTGGAATCGAGGTACTGCTGCTGACGGCAATCGTTCAGTACCGCATGGGAAAGGAAGGCTGGCAGGATACTCTGCAGGAAGCGGCAGCAAAGGCAGAGGATTATCATTTTGTGCGGATTCTCACCCAGGAAGGGGCGGCGCTGTGGGAGCTTTTGAAGGCCGGAGGGCTTACCTGGAAGGATTCGGCGTGGAAGGAACAGGTTTTAAAGGAGTGCGGCCGGATGGCGGAATTTTATCCGGCGTATCTGAAGGAAAAGCAGGAGGGAAATGTCCTCCTTGGCGATAAGGCCCTTACCATTCTCCGGTTACAGGCGGAAGGGCTGTCAGTGGAAAGCATAGCGGAGCAGCTTGGGCTGTCCAGGGCAGGGGTGAAATATTACAACCAGGAGACCTACAAGAAGCTGGGGGTCAATAACAAGGCCGCCGCAGTCGCAGAGGCCCGGAGCCGGAGACTTTTGTAGGGAGTATGGGAAGAAAATGGAGAGTTTGTTTATGGTAATCAGGAAAGAATGGAAAAGGATGGCGGGGAAGGGACTTGTGCTTGTACTTACGGCGGCCTTGCTTGGGAATGCAGCGGCTCTTCCGGCCTATGCCATGCAGCCGTCTGAAAATCAGCCGACTGGAACTAGCGAAGCAGAGCTTGAGAAGACTGCTTCTGAGGTGATAGGAGAGAACGGTTTTGAAGAGGAACAGCCGGAGACAGAAGCTGCCAATGAGGGACCTGATAATAAGGGATTTAATAATAAAGAATCTGCCAATAAGGAAATTGTTAGCGGGGAAACAGTTGATGGGGAAACTGACGGCAAGACAGACAGTGATACCGGCCTTTCTCATGAGCACATAGATGAATGTTATAGCAGCGTAGAAAAATGCATACATGAACATACGGCAGAGTGTTATCCGCATGAGGGTAGGAACGGAGCAGACGATGGAATGGAAAATCCGGAAGAAACAGATCCGGTGTTGTGTCAGCATATCTGCAGTGAGGAAAGCGGCTGTATCACAAGGGAGCTTCATTGCCCGTACGAGCATAAGGAAGCGGATGAGACGCAAAATCAGTCCAAACAAGAGCAGACAGAGGATGCAGGCGCTTCAAAGGAGCAGGACATTTTGGCGGATTTGGACAGTCAGCCCACAGCGGATGAGACCGTGGCAAAGAGCAGAGCCGCAGGAATCACTTACAGTATGGTTAAGATTGACGGACAGGAGTACAAAGATGCGTCCGGAACCGTTTCCCTGTCTCTTGGGGGAGGAACGGCAGTCTGGGAGCCGGATACGGCGGTGCTGACATTGGAAAATGTTACAATGACCAAGAATATCGTAATACAGCCGACTGTGCCGGATTCCGCAACGGTAACCATATGCCTGAAAGGGAAAAATCAGATCGATATTTCAGGGTATGATGACGGGACAGCTTTGCTGGTGACTGCCCATCTTGTGATAAACGCAGAAGAAAATGCGGAACTGAATATCATTGCAAATCGTGGGGAGTCATTGCAAATAGGCATTCAATGCACACATTCCCTTACTATGAATGGCGGAAACATAAGGGTGGATTCAAACAGCGCCGCCATTTTTGCATGGGGCGAAGCGGAGCTTACAGGTGTAACCTTGAATCTGCAATCGGTTCATGAAGCGATCTGCGCAGAGAACGGAGTGCAGATTACCGGCGGAAGTGTTACGGCAGATGCTGCCAATGCTGCGGCAATCTATACCCCAAATGGCGATATTAACATCTCAGATGACGCCGCAGTGGAATTGAAATCCTCGCTCAACGCCATGTATGCCGGCGTTGGAGTGCATATTACCGGCGGAAAGGTTACGGCGCAAACCACCGGATATCCGGCGATTTATTCAGACAGCGGAGATATCAATATCTCAGGGGATACTGTGGCAGAATTGAAATCAGATTACAATGTCATATTCAGCAGCCGTGGAGTGAATATTGCAGGCGGAAGTGTTACGGCGCAGTCGGCTCTGGCCCTGGCGCTCTATGCCAATGGAGATATCAACATCACCGGCGGAGTGCTTACGGCGGAATCAGGAGGAAATACGGCCATTTATGCCGATGGGAGCGGCGGCATCCACATTTCGGGCGCAGGAACGGAAGTCTGTGCCAGAGGATATGTATGCGCACTGATTGCTTCGAGCGGAGTGGAGATAACGGGCGGAAAGCTCACCGGCCATTCACAGGCAAACCATGTGATATACACCTCCGGCGGTTTCCTTACAATTCAAAACGCCGATGTAACCCTTACTTCTGACAGCAGCAACGGAGGACTGGGAACAGGGCTGTATTTGGACAATATTGCTCCCATTGAAATTACGGACAGTACCGTAACCGTTACAACCAATGTAAGCTCCATTGCTTCCCAGGGAGATGTAGTCATAAGAGATTCCGTCCTTACTTTAAAGAGCGCAGAGGGAAATGGGATTGCCGCATCCGGCTCCGATCAGGGAACCCTTTCGATCAGCGGAGATAAAACCCACATTGAGTGTGAAAGCCGGTATCCGCTTTACGGAGGAGCGGTAAACATCGCAGGTGGTTATGTAAACGTAACTACATTCGAGGGTCCGGCCGTCTCGGGAATGAAGGGCATCACGGTCACCGGGGGAGAGGTACATGCAAAGGCGGCTGGGACAGATTCACGGCTCAAGCCGGCAGCATTTTATTCCAGTCAGGGAAATATCACGTTTGCAGGAGCCGGCACGCAGGTAGAAGCCGTATCGGAACATTTTCGTGCGGTCTATACGGATAATGCCGTAGAAGGCAAAATCCTTCTGGATGCGCCGGTAACCGCAAGGGCCGGAGCGGACTGCGAAGCTTTTATGGCATGCAGCAATAAAGCGAGCAATACCCCCGACCCGGAACACGGCATTGTCATCGGGGAAGGATATTCCGCACAGGGGTATCTTCCCGTAACCACAAAATGGAAGGAGCAGTACGGCGGCGGTTATTATGCCTATACGGTGCTGGCGCCCATCGGAACGGAAAATCTGCAGGAGGACTATTTTCGTGATCTTCCAAAGGATGTTGATATTGTTCCCGCCGCCTATGGAATTTCGGCAGATCCGCTCCGGCTTGATTTTGGCAGCGTGACCTATGGCAAGCCGGAGCCGGAAGCGAAAAACGTAACGATCACCAATACGGGCAATATGCCCGTAACGGTAGCTTTGCCGCAGTCAGGAAGCTATGCGGTCGGCACAGCTTCCAACCTTACATTGGCGCCCGGAAAAATGGCTGTTTTTACCATTCGGCCAAAGGCGGGGCTGGTTCCGGGAAGCTATGAGGAAGCTCTTGCTTTTTCCACGGATAGAAGCGGGGTAATGAAGGAGGTAGATGCCGTATTTACGGTAAATAAGGCCGGGCCCGTTATCACTACGCTTCCTGCGGCGGCAGACAGGCGGTACAATCCCTCTATAACACTGAAGGAGATTGTGCTGTCAGGAGGAAGTGTTGTGGGTGCGGACGGAAAGATCCTGGCAGGAACATGGGCCTGGCAGAAGGAAGATACGGTTCCGGGCGCAGGCAGCAAGGGGTATGCGGCCATATTTACGCCGGATGAGACAGGCATCTATGAGACTGCGGCGTGCACCGTTCCCATAACGGTTGCAAAAGCGGTTCCTTACATTGCCTTGCTTCCAGGGGCGTCCGATATTACTTACGGAGATCCCTTAAGCAGCTCCGGCTTTTCGGGAGGAACCGTGGTGTATGGCGACGGGGCGGGTCATGCAGGCAGCGGGGCCGGAAGTACAGAGACCGTAGCGGGAACATTTACCTGGAAGGAGCCTTCTGGGAAACCAGTGGCGGCGGACAGTGGAAAAACGGAGTTTGAGGTCATATTTACGCCCTTGGATACGGAAAATTACAGCTCCGTCGAAGCAAAGATAACGCTGACGGTGAATAAGGCGCCGAAGGCGCCCAACATGCCGGACAATGCGATAAGTGCGGCCAGGCGATTTGAGAAGGCAGGGGAAGTGGCTTTGCCGGAGGGATGGGCATGGCAGGAATCCGACCGGGATAAGGAGCTTACGATTGGGGTGCCGGTGGATGCGACAGCCGTCTATATCGGAGCAGATAAGGGGAACTATGTAGAGGAAACGGTGACAATTACGATCACAAGATCCGACTGTGATCATGTGGCCGGAGCGATTCTTTTTACGAGGGAGGGCGAAAAGGCGCCTACCTGTACGGAGAGCGGGGTGGGCCACAGAGAATGCAGCCTTTGTCATGAAGTTATGGAAACTGGGGTTGCGGCGGCAGCGCTGGGACACAGCTACACAGGCAGGGTGACAACGGCGGCGACTGTGAGCAGCGAGGGCGTCAGAACCTATACCTGTTCCCGCTGCGGACATCAGTATACGGAAACCATTGCAAAGCTGCCGGCGCCTGACAGCAGCCAGCCGGGAAACAGGCCGTCCGGGGGCAGTCAGTCGGGAAACAGTCAAGCAGGGAGCAGCCGGCCAGGAGATGATCCGTCGGGAGATCGTAAGCACAATGACGGCCCGTTAAGAAACGACGACAGTCAGAAGCAGCTTGGAAATAAGAAGGAGATCCAGGGAGACAATTCCGATGGGAAGGAAGTCAGACCGGAAGCAGGCCAGCCGTTTATCAAGGGGGAGGACAGAAAGGAAGGCTGGGATGTGATTCGTGCCGAAGAGGACCAGGCACAAGAGGGCAGCACTATTCACATTGATATGAACGGCGCTTTGGTCGTTCCGGGCGATATTTTTGATCGGCTTAAGGGTAGGGACATTGCCATTACCTTTGATATGGGGGACGGTATTCTCTGGAGCGTGGATGGTAAAAGTCTCCTTACGGATCGGGCAAAGGATGTGGACCTTTCGGTAAAGACCGATACCAATGGGATACCGATTGACATTGTGAACCGTCTTACAGGGGAGAGCGACTGCATTCAGTTAAGCCTTGCCCATGAAGGAGCGTTTGGCTTTACGGCTGTGCTGTCCGTCCGGCTTGGGAGTGAGAACCAGGGATTGTATGCGAACCTCTTTTACTATAACCGGACAGCCGGTGAGATGGAATTTATCTCCGCCGGCGTGATTGCAGAGGACGGTACGGCAGAGCTTCCCTTTACCCATGCGTCGGATTATGCAATTGTAATTGATGAAAAGCCTATGGATCAGAGGGAAAATGAAGAAGAAGGGGCGGAGACGCCGGGTATGGACGGCGCTCAGACGCCGGCGGGTGCGGACGGCGCAGCGGATACGGATGTGAAGGAGGATTCCGGAAGAAACGCCTGTATCTGGGCGTTTGCGGCCTGCGGTGTGCTGGCCCTTGCCCTTGGGGGGATTGGGATTTTCTTTGCAGGCAGGCGGAAGAGAGGGGATACAGAGGGAAATCAGGAGTAAACCGGTACACTCGAAAAAACATTCTGCACAATCGGCTTGAATTGCAAATGATTCGTATATTTTGAATGTTGGCGTCGAAATTTGTGATATTCACAAAAAATTCATGTGTAAAAGTGTGATAAAAATAATAAAAAACCATTGATATTTACATGAAAACATTCTATACTAGAATCAATATTTCCGGGGAGAACAGATTTATGTATAGAAAAATTATGAGTTTTTTGGAAGCATGGAAAGACAGTGCCCATCGCAAACCTCTTATCCTGCAGGGGGCAAGGCAGGTGGGCAAGACCTATTCCATACTGGAGTTTGGACGTATCCATTATGAGAATGTGGCGTATTTTAATTTTGAGACGAATCCCAGGCTGAATGAAACCTTTGAGGAGAATATCAGTCCCGATTATTTGATCCCGATTTTATCTCACATGGCAGGCCAGACGATCGTAAGGGAAAGGACCCTGATTGTATTTGACGAGGTACAGCTTTGCGAGAGAGCCCTTACGGCTTTGAAATATTTTTGCGAGGACGCTCCAGATTACCACATCATTGTGGCCGGGAGTCTCCTTGGGGTGGCGGTAAACAGGGCGAAATTTTCTTTCCCGGTAGGCAAAGTAGATATGAAAACGCTGTATCCGATGGATATGGAGGAATTTATGCTTGCAATGGGTGAAAAGGCGCTTGTGGAGCAGATAAAAGAATGCTTTGCTGCAGATATGCCGCTGCCGTCGGCGCTTCACGATGCGGCTATGACACTCTACCGTCAATACCTGATCGTCGGCGGAATGCCGGAGTGCGTTATGCTGTTTGCAGAGACAAGAGATTACATTCTTATTCGTCACACGCAGGATACGATTCTTGCAAGCTATCTGAATGACATGAGCAAATACAACAATCTGAATGAGATTAAAAAGACACGGCTTGCCTATGACAATATTACGGTTCAGCTTTCCAAGAAAAATACACGTTTTCAGTATAAGCTGATAAAAAAGGGGGCAAGAGCTTCGGAATTTGAAAATGCCATCGAATGGCTGTGTTTGTCAGGGATCGTGTCTCAGGTATACAAGGTAGAGCAGATTAAAAAGCCCCTTGAGAATTACCGTGACATTGACACCTTTAAGATTTATGTATCAGATCCGGGGCTTCTCTGCGCCAAGAAAGCTTTGGCGGCAAATGACATTCTCTATATGGTAGATGAGATTAATGACTTTAAGGGCGGGATGGCTGAAAATTATGTGAATGTGCAGCTTACCATAAACGGATACGAAACCTATTATTGGATGTCTGAACGGGGAGCGGAGGTTGACTTTATTATCCAGCGTGACGGAAGGCTGATTCCCATTGAAGTAAAATCAGCGGATAACACCAGAGCGAAAAGCCTCAGAGTCTATATGGAAACCTACAAACCTGATTATGCCATCAAGCTCTCGGCAAAAAACTTTGGCTTTGAGGATGGGAAAAAAACGGTTCCGTTATATGCGGCATTTTGTATCTAAGAAATCTTCAGCCTTGGGAGAAGCTTTTTGGGATTTATGAGGAGAAGCGGGTGAGAATGAATGGGATGTATGAAAAGCCGTGTTGAAAAGCAGATTCTAGTTTAATAAATATAACGAGCGTATCGGGAAATAGGAAACCAGCCGTTTTTATCTCATGTGTATGCAAATAGCCGGACACTGGATAGCAGAAAAGTTTGATTTCTGATTTCCCGATACGCTTTTTTGTATTCCTTTATATAAATTATGTCTGATGTGTTTTATACATACCGATTTACAATCTCTGCCACATTCCCCAGATACATTCTCCCAAACAGATTCAGATGATTCAGAAGATGGTACAAATGATACAGCTCCCTCCGATCGCCATACCCCTTATCAATGGGATTGACCTCATGGTAAGCAGCGTAAAAAGCAGAGGGAAAGCTGCCAAAAAGCTGCGTCATGGCCAAATCCGTTTCAAAGTCCCCGATATAAACGGCGGGGTCCAGAATCCATGCCTTGCCATCCTTTCCACGAAGGACATTTCCACTCCAAAGATCCCCATGCAGCAGGGAAGGAAAATCAGGTTCCCGCAAATAGGAATCAAGATGCTCAAGAAGATATGTCAGCTTTTTTCGCAGCTTGGAATCCAGATAATGCTCAGCCATCCTGATCTGGGGCAACAGGCGGCATCCCTGGTAAAACTCAACCCAGGATGCCGTAGGAGAATTCTTCTGCGGATTGGCCCCGATAAAATTATCCTCTGCAAAACCGTACCTTGCCGGATGAAACTTAGATTCTGCCCGGTGTAATGCGGCAAGTTCATGACCAAAGACCTCCCAGTAATTCGGAATGGGAGATGCACTTTCTATAAATTCCAAAAGCAAAAATGAAAAACCGTTCTGTTCATCAATTCCCGCTCCCAGTACCTTGGGTATGCCAATTGCCGCCGCTTCTTTCAGAGCCATGAGTCCGTGGGCTTCTGTAATAAAAAAATTAAAGTTTTGTATGGAATTTGTCTTTACAAAAACGGTTTCTCCTACAGAGAGGTTAAATCGGTAAGCATTATTAATATCACCGCCATGGACACGTTCTCTATCGATTGTCACAGCATCCATTCCATAAACCGCATGAATGGCTTCCTCCAGAGAACGATATGAGAGACTAATGGTGATGGCGGCCACCGTGATGTCCTCCGCCGTGATGTCCGTAATTATTGTTCGGATAACAGGTTTCATCCTGATAGCACGGAGCATTGGGGCAGGGTACACCATTGCAGATGCCTCCGTTCTGGCAGACGCCATTCACGTCACAGAGATTGTTGCCTGTACAGTAGCCATTCTCATAGCAGGTGGCGTAAGCCGGCGTTGGGGCAGCTTCCGGTACTGCTGGTGTGACAGCCACATCATCCGTTACAGCCGCAATATTATTACTGTTATTTGCTTCAGGAGCGACTTGATTCCTGTGGGGCGTATAGACTGTCATATGGATGCTCTTTGCAAGCCTGGAATGATGACCGGAATGAGCTTGGGCCACATTGGGAATGGATCCGGCCAGAACAAACACCAATGCCAGGGATGATAAGATTTTTAAACTTCTCTTCACTGTTGATAACCTCCTGATTACAATTCTATAATATCTATCCGGCTTCGTAAAACCAAACCGAATTTGCATTTTATAAATAAAGTATAACACAGATCAAAGAAAAAATGGGAATTAATTTGCGAAAAAATTGTGAACAGCGGACACCTGATATCGGAAAAGCCCGTCTGCCCACGCTGCGTTCCGGCTGAATTGCTGCAAAGGAGTAGATAAAATTTCATAAACTTTTGAAATAACAGTTGACAATTGTTGAAACTATGATATTATATAGTAAAGGTTGTTAAAACAACAGTTATAAATTGTCGTTTCAAAAGAATGAAAGGAGGTTTTACCATGATTTACACCGTCACACTGAATCCGGCTCTGGACAAAACAGTTGAAATTCCATCCCTGACCGTAGACAGCGTCAACCGCATCACCACTATGCGGACCGATCCGGGCGGAAAAGGTGTCAACGTGTCAAAAGTAATTCAGAAACTAGGCGGCGAGAGCACAGCTACCGGCATACTGGGAGGAGGAGCCGGCAAGGCGATCTGCTCGGCTCTGGAAGCCATGAAAATCAGGACGGGTTTCTGGTTCGTGGAGGGAGAGACCAGAACCAATCTGAAAGTCATTGATCCGGTCAATCACACCAACACCGATCTCAATGAGCCGGGTGTTAACGTATCTGAGGAGATATTGAACGGCCTGCTTCAGGAATTGCTGCTTACGGTAAATGAGGGAGATATCGTAGTACTGTCCGGCAGCCTGCCCAAAGGAGCCCCAAAAGATACTTATGCCACATGGGTGAAAGCCTGTAAAAAAGCCGGTGCAAAAGTTATCCTTGATGCGGACGGAGAGTTGCTGGCAGAGGGCTTAAAAGCATCCCCTTATCTAATCAAGCCCAACAATCATGAGCTTTCGGCACTTATGGGAGAAAAGCTGGGAACACCGGAGGAACTTAAGGAAGCCGCACTTGATCTCATGAAGAAATACGACATAGCAAAAATTGTAATATCCATGGGAGGAGAGGGGGCCTTGTACATAACGGAGGAAGAAACCCTCTACGCCGAGGGCTTAAAAGTTCCGGTGAAAAGCACCGTAGGAGCAGGTGACAGCGTTGTAGCAGCCCTGGCCATATCCGAAGAATCGGGAAAGAGCATCGAGGACACTGTCCGCCTTTCCACTGCCACCGGAGCTGCCAACGTCATGTGCAGCGGTACACAGGCAGCAGAATACGATGTGATTAAAAACCTGATACCGAAAGTTGTATTCCGCAAACTATAAATACAAAACTTTTGTTGCAAAACCAAATACAATGAAATATGATGAAGAAAGGAACTGTTATTATGAAAGCAAAAGCAGTAAGACTACACGGAGCCAATGACCTGAGACTGGACGAATTTGAACTTCCCGAAATCACGGACGATGAAATCCTCGTTAAAGTCGTTTCCGACAGCATCTGCATGTCCACCTACAAATGTGCCATCCTGGGTGCGGACCACAAGCGTGTCCATGACGACGTGGCGGAGCATCCTGCTATCATGGGCCATGAATTTGCCGGCGATATCGTAAAGGTAGGCAAAAACCATCAGGACAAATTCAAGCCAGGAATGAAGTTCACACTGCAGCCTGCCCTGAACTACAAGGGAACCATGTGGAGTCCGGGATACTCTTATGAATTCTTCGGCGGAGACTGTACCTACTGCATTCTTCCGGCAGAGGTAATGGAGCTTAACTGTCTCTTTGAGTACACTGGCCGTGCCTACTACGAAGCATCTCTGGCAGAGCCGATGTCCTGCAGCATCGGTGCATTCAATGCGGCTTACCATACCAAAATGGGTGTTTATACCCACGAAATGGGAATCAAAGAGGGCGGAAAGCTGGCTATCATGGCAGGTGCAGGCCCCATGGGACTTGGAGCACTGACCTATGCACTTCACCGGGACGCACATCCCTCCATGGTAGTCGTAACCGACGTGAACCCGGATCGTCTGGCCCGGGCAGAGGAACTGTTCCCGGTAGAGGAAGCAAAAAAAGACGGCATAGAGCTTCATTTTGTAAATATGAGCGATTACGAGGATCCGGTAGCAAAGCTTCGTGAGATTTCCGGTGGAACCGGATTTGACGATGTATTCTGCTATGCACCGGTTGCCGTAGTGATTCAGCAGTCCAGTGAGATCCTGGGACGTGACGGCTGTCTGAATTTCTTTGCAGGCCCTACGGACAACAAGTTCAGTGCAACCATGAACTTCTATGACGTACATTATAATTCCACCCACGTAATGGGAACTACCGGCGGCAACACGGACGATATGCTGGAGTCCTTAAAGCTTACCGCCGCAGGCCGCATCAATCCGGCGGTTATGGTAACCCACATCGGAGGTCTGGATGCCGTGGTGGATACTACCTTAAACCTGCCAAAGATTCCGGGCGGAAAGAAACTTATCTACACGCATTTGACGATGCCCCTTACCGCACTGACAGATCTCCGCACAAAGGGCGAGACAGAGGGAGATAAGCGGTTCATTGCTTTGGCGGATATCGTAGATGCACATCAGGGCTTATGGTGTCCGGAGGCAGAGGAATATTTACTGGCAAACTTTATCAATGATTAAAAACGCCAAGGGCTCCGGTCCGTGAGCTTCTTGGATAGGACTGGAGGAACTTATATGGATTCAATGGAAACACGGCGAAATGCCATCGTAGATTTAATTAATAAAAACGGAACCGTCAGCTTTTCACAGCTAAAGGACGCATTTCCAAACGTATCGGAAATGACTCTGCGTACGGATTTAAAGCTTCTGGATGAGACAAAGCGGATCTTAAGGATCCACGGAGGAGCGAAATCCGTTCAGGTAATCATCGGCACCGATGATTTCCTGCAAAAGAAGTCCGTCCGCAATATTCCACAGAAGCAGAAGATAGCGGAAAAGGCATTAAGTCTTCTGCGTCCGGACACCACCGTTTATCTGGACTCCGGAAGTACAACTACCGTATTTGCCCGGCAATTTCCCGATCAGTCCAACCTGATCTATACCACGGGTTTAAGCTGTGCCACAGAGCTTGCCAATCTGTCCGAGCCGACCGTCATGCTTCCGGGGGGAAAGCTGAACCGCTATAGCCAAAGCGTGTTTGGATTTTCCGCCATCAAGGAGCTGGAGGGTGTGAACTTTCATCAGGCATTTTTGGGCATTACAGGCTATCATGAAGCCGCAGGCTTCAGCTGCGGCATTCGGGATGAGGCGATACTCAAGCAGACGGCTATCCGTCAGTCCGATCAGGTAATTGTACTGATGGATTCCAGCAAGCTTGGGCTGAAATGCAGCTTTAACATCTGTACCTTGGATGAGATTGACGTTGTAGTTTCAGACGGGAAGCTTCCCCGGGAATTCCTGGAAGAATGTGAGAAGCGGAAGGTGGAGGTTTTGTAAAAACTTAAAACTTTTAATAGGAGGGAAGATTTTGAAGAATAAAGTACAGCGTTTTGGTAAATTTTTATCGGCTATGGTTATGCCGAACATCGGAGCACTGATTGCTTTTGGTTTTCTTGCTGCACTGTTTATAGATACTGGCTGGATTCCCAACAAGGGATTCAACAGTATGGTCGGCCCCATGCTGACCTACCTGATACCGATTTTGATTGCATCCACCGGCGGACGCATGATTGGCGGAGACAGAGGGCGTGTTGTTGGAGCTATCGCCGTGATCGGTGCGATTCTCAGCAACACGGAGATCACAATGCTTATGGCCGCTATGGTAATGGGTCCTCTGGCAGGCTTCTGTGTTAAGAAGTTTGACCAGCTTATGGAAGGCCGTATGCCTGCCGGATTTGAGATGCTGATTAATAACTTTTCCGCCGGAATCTTAGGCATGCTGCTAGCCATGCTGGGTTACATAGTGATTGGACCGATTATGAGTGGGATCCTGGCGGTGCTTGCCGCAGGCGTTACCTTTTTGGTGGAGCACAGCCTGCTTCCCCTTTCAGCCGTATTTATTGAACCGGCAAAGGTACTGTTTTTGAACAATGCCATTAACCATGGTGTATTTACCCCTATCGCAACGCTTCAGGCGGCAGATGCAGGAAAGTCCATTATGTATATGCTAGAAGCCAATCCGGGTCCGGGTCTTGGGGTCCTTCTGGCTTACATGTTCTTCTGCAAGGATAAGACAACAAAAGATTCCGCCCCTGGTGCGGTAATCATCCATCTGGCGGGCGGTATTCATGAGATTTATTTTCCCTATATTCTTATGAATCCCCTTGTGATCGTTGCTCCAATTTTGGGAAATATGGCGGCGATTCTCTGGTACACCATCACAGGTGCCGGTCTGGTAGGTCCTGCATCACCGGGATCCATCATTGCCTACCTGATGATGACGCCGGGATCGGATATGGTGAAAGTGATTTTAGGAGTAGTGATTGCTGCAGGAGTTTCTTTTGTAGTTGCATCTCCTATCGTGAAGATGGCGGGCGGCAAGAGCCTGGAGGAAGCACAGAGTGAGATGGCAGCAAGAAAGGCGGAGGCCAAAGGCCAGACGGCAGTTCCGGGAACCATTGAGAAAGCTTCGGCTATTAAGAAGATTGTGTTTGCATGTGATGCGGGTATGGGTTCCTCTGCCATGGGTGCAACCAAGTTCCGCAACCGTATTAAGGGGAACCGTCCGGACATTACGGTCATCAATACTTCCGTGGACAATATTCCCGGAGACTGTGATATAGCGGTGGTGCAGACCACCCTGGCAGACCGGGCAAAGAAATCCGCACCTCAGGCACAGCTTATCACCATCGGAAATTTTCTGGCGGACCCGGCACTGGACGCCCTGTATGTACAGCTTACCACCGGCGATCAGCCGGCGGCACCGGCAGGAGAGAATACGGATATTGTGATTCCGGATGTGCCCATTAAGAAAACGGTTCTTATTAAAGAGGGGATTCAGTTAGGGCAAAAGCCAGTGACAAAAGAGGAAGCGATCCAAGCAGCAGGAGAATTGCTGGAGAAGCTTGGCTATGTAGACGGTTCCTATGTGGCGGCTATGCAGGAGAGGGAGAAGCTGGTTACTACCTATATGGGTATGGGCGTGGCGATTCCTCACGGAACGACTCAGGCCAAGGGAACAGTAAAGAAGAGTGGAATCGTATTCTTCCAATATCCCGAGGGCGTTGATTTCGGAGATGAAAAGGCTCAGCTAGTGTTTGGCATTGCGGGTGTGGGCGATGAGCATCTGGATCTTCTGGGCAATCTCTGTACGCTTCTGGAGGATGAAGCCAGACTGGAAACCCTCAAGACGACCGATGACGTGGATTGGGTGCTGGAGCAGTTGGCATAGAAAAGCACATTGCATACGAAATCATATAGAGGGGGCTGTCTTATTTTCCGACAGCCCCCATTTCCTCTTTTACAAAAAGGAATGCATACCCTCAGTGTACAAGAGGACACACGGTTTCGCCTGTTTACTCGTAAGAGACCCTGCCTGTTTTTGCATAAAAGGTCAGCAGATATACTGCACAGATACCAACTACCGCATAAATAATTCTCGCCAGTGCTCCGGCACCGAAAATAAACTGCACCAGATTAAAATTGAAAAATCCAATAAGCCCCCAGTTCAAAGCTCCTATAATACCTATAGTAAGGGCCAAAATATCTAAAGTT
Source organism: uncultured Lachnoclostridium sp. (assembly GCA_948330435.1). GTDB lineage: Bacteria > Bacillota > Clostridia > Lachnospirales > Lachnospiraceae > Laedolimicola. The sequence goes on from CAOJBY010000045.1 coordinate 16,584, forward strand.
TTATTCATAACAACACCTCCTTAAAATCTGAATTTTCTGCTTGGCAAATCATGTGCCTGTTAACAATTTGCCCGATATATTTAGGAGTTATTCTATCAGATTCAGGATGGTTAAAACTACTTTTTATACTATTTTCCAGTATAAAATATGGTAGTCATTGGAAGAAAAGGAAAAATATTACAATCATGAAAAAGATATCTGAAGATAAAAAGGGTATTGTCAACTGGAAACTCATTTTTGGACTAACAGTGCACCAGCTTTGAGAATATGGTATACATGGGCTTATACAGGATCAGCATCACCGCCACATTTCCGCAGCCATGGAGCAGATCAAAGGGAATCCCCGCCACCCAGTAGGCGAAGCCTGCGGCCGGACCTCCTGCGATAAAATAGGGGATCGCAAAGAGAAAGCCGTAAGCCAGGCCAAAAGCCCCGGACAGGGTGCACCATACAGCCAGGCTTTCCTGGCTTCGAAGCATCAGCACAAGAATAGCCAAAATGCTCCAGACATAGAGGTATCCAAACCACCAGACGCCAAAGCCGTAGGTCAGGCCCTCCAACAATGCAAATGCATAGATAATAAAAAACACTTTTTTCTTATAAAAACGTGTGTAGAGAATCACAAGAAAGGATACGATCTCAATATTCGGGAGAAAGGCCATTCCCACCTGCCCCACATACAGGAGCACGGTGAGAATTGCCATAATTACAAGATCTCTTGTGGATAATCTTTTGCTTTCTTTCAAGAACTTAATATCCTGTGGTTAATGTAAGCTCAAACTGATCGCCGTCTTCAATGGGGGTATCGGAAGCTCCCGTATTCACAGATTCCCCGCCTTTGGTAAGACACCACCATTCCTGACTTCCCTTGTCGGCTTCTTCGCCGTCGGCTGTAAGAATATAGAGACCATAGTCAGAGGGATTGTCCTCCACGATGCCCTCGGTCACAAGCACCTTGTCCAGATAAGCTTCTTCGGTCCGGCAGGTGAACTCTTTTTCGGACCCGTCCCCGTGAATCACAGTCACAGTGATGGTTTTGTCTCCTTTTGCTCCCTTTGGCATGAAAGTCTGATACAGAAAGAGCATAAGGGCAGCGGCAATGACTACCGCAAGAATTGCAAAGATTAGTTTTTTATTAGATTTTGGGGCCATTTTCTTTTCCTCACTGAAAAATAATAGGATTTTGAATGTTACAGTCCCATGATAGGAGGTTAGGGCGGGAAAGTCAAGCTTTCGTGTGTTTGGCTAAGGCTTTACTGCATTCTCTATCGAAGCATATTTATATCAAAAATCGGGAAATAAAATATTCTATTTCCATAAGATAGCGGTTTACCGATTGTAGGGTACATTATATAATCATTTTAAGCTGAACAGGCAATGGCAAGCTGACAGGATGCCAAGCCTGTGACAAGGTAAAGCTACGGAGCAATTGCTCATTATGAGAATTGGGGGAAATAAATATGGCATATGATTTAGAGAAAGAAAAAAGAGAAGCAATCGTCGCAGGACAGCGGGCACTGAACAGCCTGAGAGCTGCACAAAATGAACTGAACAGTGCAAAGAACTGGGGATTGTGGGATATGTTCGGCGGCAGCTTTTTTTCTACCATGATTAAGCGTTCCAAGATGGATGCTGCGAAACAAAATATGGAGCAGGCAAAATACGATCTTCAAGATTTCAGCCGGGAGCTTCGGGATGTAAGCATCTCCTGTAATCTGGAAATAGAAACCGGAGGCTTTCTTTCCTTTGCGGACTGGTTCTTTGACAGCTTTCTTGTAGACTGGATGGTCCAGGATCAGATCAATAAGGCGAGAGACCAGGTGGAGCAGGCAATCTGGCAGGTTGAAAATATCTTAAGACAGCTGCAGCGTTATTAAATGATCACTGGTACATCGTTGCATTATAGTGCAAGGATGTATTAGTTTAAGCGTTCCTTTTCCGCATTTAACAGTTCCATATTGATATTATTTTCACTGGCGGTTTTGTCCACCCACAGATTCAGGGAATCAATGGCAAGGGATACCTCGTCCAGTTTTTTGCTGATAAATGCAAAGTCTCTGATCTCGTCATCCGTTATCTTGCCGTCCCGGGCAATCTGAATAAGCCGTCCGGTCAACGGGTTGATCTCATTTAGGCTGGCGATGGTTTCTAAAATGATATTGGACAATTCCGAGACCTCAACCTCCGGAACATAGCGGTCCCCAATGGCACATTTGTGAGAGCAGTAGTAGTTGCACAGATCCGGCCTTTTGTAGCAATCCGCCATCTGGACAATATCATAAGGTGTGGGTTCTTGCAGCTCATATTCGATTTTTTCAATTCTGGATGGGGAGATACCTGCCATCTTTTCACTGGCTTTTTCACGTGTCAGGCCCTGCTCTTCCCGGCAGAGCTGATAGATATTTTTATTTTCCCGTGTGGATTGTTTTCCCATAATAAATGCTTCCCTCATTTCGCTGACGTTGGGAAATACACCAGATGATGTCTCTTTATCTGGCGTGTATTTTACCCATGGTACTCATTATACTGAAAATATGCGGAAACGGCAAGGGTAAGCAAATGGGAAATGAGATGAGCAGATGGATACGGCAAAACGGATACAGATAATTCGGATGATTGAAAAAATGGAACGAAATCCGGAATACAGTAAAAGATTGGGAATCCGGAATAAGTCGGATTCCAAACCGGAGAAAGTGTAGAAGAGCGTTACGGAAAGATTTATTTCATTAGGAACAACAGGCCGGCGGGAAGACCGGCAGATGGAGGTAGAAAATGTTATCTTTGTTATTTGCAATAGGTATGATTTGGCTTTTTGGAAAATTGTTTTTCTTTGGGCTGAAAGCCACCTGGGGAATCACAAAATTTTTGGTGACAATTGTGCTGCTGCCCTTGGTATTGATCATAATGGCTGTCAGCGGAATGTTTTACATAGCCTTTATCATATTGATTGCAGGCGGCATTGTGGCAGCTATTGGCAGACATTAGAAAATGCTCATTATAAAAGATAAAAGGGTAAGGATTATTGGTGATATCTGTGTTATAATCTTTTCATGAAACGGATGGTATAAAAACGGAAAGGAAAGAAATATGGGGCAGATATTGGATGAGCATTTACAGAAAAATGAGGAAATAGAGAGTGCAATCGCCGCTTTGCAGCAGGAACCCACGCAGGAGATGCTGGCCCATGCACTGACGGTTATCCGCCGCCGGATGAATGACGGAGGGCAGCTCGTTGTTGCGGTGGACATGCCGAAAGGGAGTGCACAGATGGAAGCACGGACTATAAAAACAGAGGACGGAGGCATCTGGTGGTCTGCATTTACAAGCTTTGAGGAGGAAATAAGAGGAAACAGCCCTGTCATGTCTACATTTTTGGGAAATATGAAACAATTGTTTGAGACAGCCCTGAAAACAGACGGGATCAATGGCATCATCATCAATCCCTGGAACCGGACAATGATGCTGGATAAGGGATTGATACGGATTATTTTGGGAGAAAACTGATTTGTAAAGAAGCTTTTCAAAAAGGAGATCGACCAGTATGCTGTCAGGAATTATTGAGATTGACGTTCATGGAAAAAATGTGGAAGAAGCATTGAAAGAGATAAGAAAACAATTGAATCGAGTAAATGCAAGTGTATATCGCATTCGGGTGATACACGGCTATCATGGAGGAACCAGAATCCGCGATGGTATCCGGGAGGAATTTGGCTATGAAAGAGAGCCAAAAATAAAACGGATTGTCATGGGAGACAATCCGGGAATTACGGAGCTGATATTGCGGGAGTTATAAGGGGAAAGATATTATGAAAGTGCCTAATATTCAGTATACGGGCCGTAATAAGTTTGCATTTGGTGCCGTTATGCAAGTAAATGGAATGAATTATTACGTGTCTGTATCGTCCTTTGATAAGAAGCAGGAAGCTAATACTTTAATTCGCATGACAGGAGATGCAAAACTGTATGTCCCCTTGTACATTTGCTCATGTGAGATAAAGAAGTAAAAGAAGTGTAAAAAATTTTGCCGTTCCC
>CAOJBY010000046.1 GCA_948330435.1 uncultured Lachnoclostridium sp.
CAAGTTTACTTGACACATTGCAAAAAACAGTATAGAATTTAAATGTTGTATTTGTACAATGAAAACTAAATAAGGAGGTGCTCCTGTGCCGGTTGTTTTGATATTGGCAACTGCGGTGGTGTGCTGTGCGGTGACAGCTCTTGTGACGGTATATGTGCGTAAGACCACGATAGAGAAAAAAGTGGGCAACGCAGAGGAAAAAGCAAGAGAAATCATTGATGATGCACTGAAAGTTGCAGAACGTTCCAAGCGGGAGGCTTTGTTGGAGGCAAAGGAAGAGTCGCTGAAGACAAAGAACGAGCTGGACAAGGAAACGAAGGAACGCAGGGCGGAACTTCAGCGTTATGAACGCAGAGTTTTATCCAAGGAAGAAGCACTGGATAAAAAGGCGGAAGCGTTAGAACGCCGGGAAGCGAGCTATGCGGCAAAGGAAGAGAAGCTGGCGAAGCAGTCTGCTGAGATAGAGCAGCTTCATTCAAAGAGAGTACAGGAACTGGAAAGAATCTCTGGATTGACCTCCGAACAAGCAAAAGATTATTTATTAAAGACTGTTGAAGACGAAGTAAAGCATGAAACAGCTGTGTTGGTCAAGGAACTTGAGAGCAGAGCAAAGGAAGAAGCCGATAAAAAGGCGAAAGAATATGTTGTAACGGCGATTCAGAAGTGTGCTGCAGATCATGTGGCGGAGACGACCATATCTGTTGTCCAGCTTCCGAATGATGAGATGAAAGGAAGAATCATTGGCCGAGAGGGCCGGAACATCCGGACTCTGGAGACCATGACCGGTATTGATCTGATTATTGATGATACACCGGAGGCAGTTATTCTGTCAGGCTTTGATCCCATTCGCCGTGAAGTGGCGAGGATTGCGCTGGAAAAGTTGATTGTTGACGGCCGAATTCATCCGGCCCGCATCGAGGAGATGGTAGAAAAGGCGCAAAAAGAAGTAGAAGTGATGATCCGGGAGGAAGGCGAGGCTGCTACCCTTGAAGTAGGAGTTCACGGTATTCATCCGGAGTTGGTGAAGCTTTTGGGAAGAATGAAGTTTCGAACCAGCTATGGTCAGAATGCTTTAAAACATTCCATCGAAGTGGCCCACCTGGCCGGTTTACTGGCAGGCGAGGTAGGTGTGGATGTGCGCATGGCGAAGAGAGCCGGACTTTTACATGATATTGGAAAATCCATTGACCACGAAGTAGAGGGATCACATATTCAGATAGGTGCTGACTTGTGTAAAAAGTACAAGGAATCAGCAACTGTTATCAATGCAGTGGAGTCACATCATGGAGATACGGAGCCTACGTCTTTGATTTCTTGTCTGGTGCAGGCAGCTGATACGATTTCGGCAGCAAGACCGGGGGCAAGAAGAGAGACTCTGGAGACGTATACCAATCGATTAAAACAGTTAGAGGATATCGCCAATGGATTTAAGGGCGTAGACAAGTCTTTTGCGATTCAGGCAGGTAGAGAGATTCGTATTATGGTAGTTCCGGAGCAGGTAGATGATGCTGCTATGGTATTGCTGGCGAGAGATATTTCTAAGCAGGTTGAGGCCGAGTTGGAATATCCGGGCCAGATTAAGGTAAATGTCATCCGCGAAAGCAGGGTGACGGACTACGCAAAGTAGAATAGTCAGAAAGAGGCTGTCGCATAATGTGGCAGTCTTTTTTTAAAAACAGGGGGGATGAAGATGGCTGAGATAGGTTTTATCGGAATGGGTAATATGGGATATGGGATTTTAAAGGGAGCCTTGAAAGTGTTCCCTGTAGATTCGTTTATCTTTACGGCAAAAACAGACAAAACAAAGCATCGGGTTCACATGGAGACAGATGTGGATTATGCAGAATCCAATGCGGAGTGTGCCAATTCCTGTAAATATGTGGTATTGGCGGTGAAGCCTCAATATTATCCCGCAGTCCTAAAGCAGATACGCTATGCAGTGACACCAGAGCATGTAGTAATATCCCTGGCTCCTGGTATAACTATTGCTTCTTTGAAAGAAACTCTTGGCTCTGATCGGAGAATCATTCGGGCGATGCCCAATACACCGGCTCTTATTGGAGAGGGAATGACTGGTCTTAGCTTCCGGACAGAGGAATTCTCTGAAGAAGAACTGACTGTAGTATATAAGCTTTTTGGAGCCATAGGTACCTGTGCATGTGTGGAAGAACGTCTGATGAGTGCCGTAGTCTGTGCAAGCGGTAGTTCCCCGGCTTATATATATCAGTTTATTGAGGCTTTGGCTGATGGTACGGTGAAGTATGGAATGCCCAGGGAGCAGGCTTATCTCTTTGTGGCCCAGGCAGTGGCAGGGGCCGCAAAGATGGTCCTTAAGACAGGCGAACATCCGGCAGCATTAAAGGACAGGGTATGTTCTCCTGGTGGTACAACCATTGCAGGTGTGGCGGCTTTGGAGGAATGGGGCTTTCGAAATGCGGTGCTAAAAGCCTGTGATGCCTGTTACGAAAGGTCGGAATCCATTAAGTAAAAGCTTATGGAATGGAAGCGGATAACCTCTCATACATTAAATAATGTATGGGAGGTTTTTTATGAAGATTAAAGGTGTGGATCTAAAAGATATTACCATTCGTCCTCTGCTTAAACCTTTTGGCACAAAGTCTGTGAAGTCCATGAGATTCATGAGGGCAGCCAGACCACAGGGACGAAAGGGATTAAACGGTACGGGAATAAAAAGTATAAAGGGAAGCCGCTTTAAAGAAAAAGATTTTTTTCTGACCTTATTTTTATCCGGATTTGTCCTTGGGGTTCTGTATATTACAATGTTTGGAAAAGAGGCCGTACATAATACCTCTCTTTTAAGTGCTTATTTCTTTTCCAAATATGAACGTTTGGAATTTGCTCCGGAAGAGTTGTTTCTCTACATTTTCAAATCCCGGCTTTCGACCTTTTTTGTGCTCTGGCTGACGGGCCTGACGGTTCTGGGAACCCTGACATCCTATGGATATCTGTTCTGGATAGGTGCATCCCTTGGAATCACCATGACAACGGCTGCAATGAAAATGGGTCTTATGGGAATTGTGCTCTGCATTGCCAGTGGTCTTCCCCAATTTATTCTCTATGTTCCGGCGGTATACTGGATTTTAAAAAAGATCTGTGAAATGTCAGGAAACCAGGACCGCAGGCTTCGGCAATGGGGCAGCAGCGGGAAGAAACAGTTTTTTTCTTATCTTTTGATAGGAGTCTTTGGTGTTGGGATTCTGTTCGTGGGAGCCTTTCTGGAAAGCTATGTGAATCCTTTCTTTTTGAAGCCTTTTTTGAAAAGAGTATAAACAGATAAGTATATGTCTTACAGTCAGATATATCCGGAATGAAAAACAGCTTTCCAGATATCCCGGGATTCCAAAGGACAGAGTGGATTGAGCTTTGTATGCAGTCTGTCAGTGGGGACAAATAAAAATTTTTTTACAAAATTTTTACAAGATTTGGTGGTGCCTTAAAACAGTGTAAACCAGATGTTGTAGAAATGCCAAAAACCTTGATTTTTCAGGGAATTCAGGGAAAAAAAGATCATTGATTTTCTGCTTTTTTATTGCTATTATGGTAAACATAACGGGTGTTTTAGTATCGTAATTGTGTATTTGAGGGCGGAAGTTTTATGGAACAAGAGATTAAGGGGTTCGTGTCTTACTTGCATAATGTAAAGAAGACATCACAGAATACAGAACTTTCTTATCAGAGAGATTTGATGAAAATGATGCGCTTTTTGCGCACACAGAAAGTAGAAAAATCAAGGGATGTAACGGAGACAAACTTAAATTCTTACATATTGGATTTGGAGAAGAAAGGAATGGCGGCTGCTACCGTATCCCGTAATATTGCCTCTATGAAGGCTTTTTATCTTTATATGCTGAAGAATGGAGAAGTTACTACAGATCCTGCAGAGCATTTGAAAGCACCAAAAGTGGAGAAAAAAGTGCCGGACGTATTGTCTGTGTCGGACATGGAGAAGCTTTTGGAGCAGCCTGGAGATCGAACTGCCAAGGGACTTCGGGACAAGGCTATGCTGGAACTTCTGTATGCAACAGGAATCCGTGTGACAGAGTTGATTTCTCTGCGTCTGGAGGATGTGAACTGGAAGCTGGATTATATTATTTGCCGGGATCGCACGAAAGAGAGGATCATTCCTTTTGGAACGAAAGCCAGAAAGGCACTGGAGCATTATATGCAGTTAGCCAGAGAGGAGTTGGTAAGTGGCAAAGAATGCGATATGTTATTTCCCAACTGTTCAGGAGAGAGCATGAGCCGTCAGGGCTTTTGGAAACTTTTAAAGCAGTATGTAAAACAAGCGGGAATTCAGATGGAGATTACTCCTCATACCCTGCGCCATTCCTTTGCGGCTCATCTGGTGGACAATGGGGCGGACTTGCATATGGTACAGGAGATGCTGGGGCATTCGGATATCTCGACTACAATGATGTATGCAGTGAGGACCAGGGAGTTGTATGCCAAGGCTCATCCAAGAGGATAAAAAATGTTAATATATTAGTGTAGAGAGTTCTGTGCGGATAGGAATGGTGTCCGCACAGATTCTTTTCGTGACTTTTTAGTGGTATTGTATTATGATAAGAGCCAAGAGAAATTTGTGGAACCGAAATAGAGGAGAATGAAAAAATGGGAATAGAATTTTTACAAAAGCTGCCGACACCTGAGGAAACCCGAAAAATGTATCCAGTACCTTCCCATGCGGCCAGAATAAAGAAAGAACGGGATGAAGAGATTCGAAAAGTGTTTACCGGGGAATCGGATAAGTTTTTGGTTATGATTGGGCCTTGCTCTGCAGATAATGAGGAAGCGGTTTGCGATTATGTACGTCGTCTGGTGCCTGTTCAGGAAAAGATTAAGGATAAGGTGATTATCATTCCCCGCATTTATACCAATAAGCCCAGGACTACAGGGGAAGGATATAAGGGGATTATGACACAGCCGGATCCGGAGAAGAAGCCGGATCCTCTGGCTGGGCTTATTGCTCTGCGTCATATGCATATCCGGGCTATTGAAGAAACGGGGCTTACGGCGGCAGATGAGATGCTTTATCCGGAGAATCTTCGCTATGTTACGGACTTTTTGTCTTATATTGCCATTGGTGCCCGTTCGGTGGAGAATCAGCAGCATCGTCTGGTTTCCAGTGGAATTGATGTGCCGGTGGGGATGAAGAATCCTACCAGCGGTGGGTTTAGTGTGATGCTGAATTCGGTTTATGCGGCCCAGAAAGAGCATTCGTTTATTTACAGGGACTGGGAAGTGAAGACAGATGGAAATGAGCTGGCTCATGCGGTGCTGCGTGGGTCGGTGAATAAGCGAGGGGTGTCTCTGCCGAATTATCATTATGAGGATCTGCAGCTGCTTCTGGAACTTTATAATGAGAGGGAACTTAAGAATCCGGCTTGTATCGTGGATGCGAATCACAGTAATTCCAATAAGCAGTTTAAGGAGCAGATTCGGATTGTGAAAGAGGTTCTTCACAGTCGGTCCTGTTCGGAAGATATTCGAAAGCTGGTGAAAGGAGTTATGATTGAGAGTTATATTGAAGAGGGGTGCCAGGGGATTCATGATCATGTGTATGGAAAGTCTATTACAGATCCCTGCCTGGGATGGGAGGATTCGGAAGAACTGCTTTACGAGATTGCGGAGAGGTGCTGAAAAAATGGCATAGCGGGAGGTTATGCTGAGACTGCTACAAAATGGCCTGGCCATTTTGCAGCAGTCTTTATTCATTGGGGCTATGAGAACTTTCGTTCTTCTTTTAGGGCGTTGATGTTTAGAATGGATACGAATAGCTGGTTGGCCAGGATGCCCCATAGGTAGCCCTGGACTCCGACTTTGGGAACGCAGGCTAATATGAAGAAGATTCGTATCATGATTCCGATTAGATTGTTGATGAAGCCGGAAGCGGTTTTCCCCAAGCCGTTCAGGATGCTGTGGAGGGTGCTGTTCAGGTACAGGAACGGACAGATCCAGGCCAGGGTGATGATGAAGTCTCCGGCCATTTCGCTTTTGAAGAAAAAACGTCCCACGAATTTGCCTGCCAGCAGGAAAAAGAGGGTGCAGGCGATTCCCAGGGGCAGGCACAGGGAGATTGTTTTCCGGATAGTACGGGCTATTTGATTTTGGTTTCCGGCGGCCTGGGACTCGGAAACGGAGGAAAGGAGCATGACAGAAACGGCATTCGTGAGGACACTTGGGAATTGGATAAACGCCATGGCCATGCCGGTGAGGGTTCCGTAGACACTTAAGGCACGTTCTACGGTTAGGCCGTATTGCTGTAGAGTCAGGGGCAAAAGGATGGCTTCAGCACTGCCTAACAGATTCATGCAGACCCGGTTGGCGGAAACGGGAGCAGCCTCTAAGAACATTCGACCGGCAAAGGCACGGACAGGGAAATTTCCTCTTTTTTCTTTGGGATTTCTGAGGCTTTCGGAAGAGAGGGCGAAGAGGCCAAAGAGCATGGAGGCAAATTCACCCAGGACCAGGCCGATAACGGCGGCGGCGGGGGACAGGTTTTTTCCTTCTTCTAATCCTACCTGGTATATGATGTAGACGGCAGCTACTCGTACCAGCTGTTCAAAGAGCTGTGCACTGGCAGGGACGGCTGTTCTCTGCAGGCCATAATAGTAACCACTGATGCAGGAGTGGCAGGCACCAAAGGATACGGTAACAGACATGATGCGTAATAGATTGCCGCAGCGTGCTTCGTGAAGCAGGTGGATGGCAATAAAGTCTGCATAGGTGTAGACCAGGAAAGTGGTAAGAAAGGAAAGAGACAGGGACATGGATAGGCCTATCCATAAAATGGAACGTGCCCATTCTTTCTTGCCTTTGGCCATTTCACCGGAGATAAAGCGGGAAATGGCAATCTCTACACCGGCAGTGGTGAATGCATAGCAAACACCATAGATGGGAAAAATCATTTGATAAATGCCGATTCCCTCGGCACCAATGGTACGACTTAAGAATATCTTATAGAAGAAGCCGATAAAACGGCTGGCAAGGCCGGTAAGAGTGAGTATCAGTGTTCCGGTGATAAGAGGATGCGTGTTTTTTTTCTTCATTGGGAAACCCTGTTTTCGGTTCCTGTTTTCCTATAATATATTCAAATAAGACTCTTGACAGAACCTATGGCAGATGGTATCATGTGTCTGAAATCCGAGTAAAGCACTCGGAATTATGCCAAAAGGTACAGCATATGTGAGGTGGTTTTATGAAGCTGTCAACAAAGGGGCGGTATGGACTTCGGGCTTTGATTGATTTGGCTGTATATAGTGATAATGAAACGGTATCCATTGCCAGTATTGCTGCCAGACAGAACATTTCCGAGAGTTATTTGGAGCAATTAATTGCAAAGCTTAGAAAAGCAGGACTGGTAACCAGTATTCGGGGAGCCGGAGGTGGTTATAAGCTGGCGAAGCCGGCAGAAGACATATCTGTGGGTGATATTTTAAGAGCCCTGGAGGGAAGTCTGGATCCGGTGGAGTGTCCGGGGCTTAAAGAAGAAAGTACCTGTGACAGTTCGGATTTCTGCGTGACGAAGTATGTATGGCAGAGGATTAATGACAGTATCAATCAGACTGTGGACGGGATTTCCTTAAGTCAGCTGGTTGAGGAGAGCAGAAATGTAGGAAATAAGGCAGGAAGTGCGTTGAGTTCCTGCTGTACCAATTAGAATCGAACCGCGTATGCCCTTGTTAAGAGATGGTAGGAATTGCGGAACAAAAATAAAAGGGGAAAGCGTATGAAAAAATTGATTTATCTGGACAATGCGGCGACCACAAAGACAGCACCAGAGGTAGTGGAGGCCATGCTGCCGTATTTTACGGAGCATTTTGGTAATCCGTCCAGTGTGTATGGACTGGCGGCAGAGAGTAAAAAGGCTGTAACGGAGGCCCGAGAGACCATTGCAAAGGCTTTGGGTGCAGAAACAGAGGAGATTTATTTTACCGCAGGCGGCAGCGAGGCGGATAACTGGGCTTTGAAAGCTGCGGCGGAGAGTTATCAGAACAAAGGAAAACATATTATTACGACGAAGATCGAGCATCATGCGATTCTTCACACCGGTGAGTGGCTGGAAAAGAAAGGATTCGAGGTAACCTACCTGAATGTGGATGAAAACGGCGTGGTAAAGCTGGATGAGCTTAAGAAAGCCATTCGCCCGGATACGATTTTAATCTCTGTGATGTTTGCAAATAATGAGATTGGCACTCTGGAACCTATTCGGGAGATTGGGGAGATCGCCCATGAGAGAGGGATTCTGTTTCACACAGATGCAGTACAGGCCTTTGGACAGGTACCTATTTCTGTGGATGAATACCATATTGACATGTTAAGTGCCAGCGGCCACAAGCTGAACGGTCCCAAGGGAATCGGTTTTCTCTATATTCGAAAGGGCTTGAAGCTCCGTTCCTTTATCCATGGTGGTGCACAGGAGAGGAAACGCCGGGCAGGTACGGAAAATGTGCCGGGAATCGTGGGACTTGGCAAGGCTGTGGAACGGGCATTTGCTACCATGGAGGAACGGGCAAAGAAAGAGCGAGAGCTTCGGGATTACCTGATTAACCGGGTTCTAAAGGAGATCCCCTATACACGTCTCAATGGTGACAGGACTAATCGTCTGCCCAACAATGCGAACTTCAGTTTCCAGTTTATAGAGGGCGAGTCTCTATTGATTATGCTGGATATGGAGGGAATCTGCGGATCGTCCGGTTCTGCCTGTACTTCCGGATCCTTAGATCCGTCCCATGTGCTTTTGGCCATTGGACTACCTCATGAGATTGCTCATGGCTCTTTGAGACTTACCTTAAATGAGGAGATTACAAAGGAGGATTTGGATTTTGTGATAGAGCAGTTAAAGAAGATTATTGAACGGCTGAGAAGCATGTCGCCTTTGTATGAAGACTTTTTGCGGAAAGGAAATTAAACGGTAAAGTCACAAAGACGCACGAGAGGAGCTTTCATGAGTGCCCTTTCGAATGAAAGTTTCTCTCATTGCATGTGTGTCGAAGTGATTTTACCCTTTAGTGCTGCCCAGTAGCAACTTTTAATAGGAGGAACACAAAAATGTACAGTGAAAAGGTAATGGATCATTTTCAGAATCCCCGTAATGTAGGTGAGATTGAGAATGCAAGTGGTGTGGGAACCGTAGGAAATGCAAAATGCGGTGATATTATGAGAATCTATTTGGATATAGATGAGAATGGTATTATAAGGGATTGTAAGTTCAAGACCTTTGGCTGCGGTGCGGCTGTGGCAACCAGCAGCATGGCCACGGAGTTGGTAAAAGGAAAGACAATAGAAGAGGCACTTCAAGTAACCAATAAGGCTGTTATGGAAGCTCTGGACGGTCTGCCCCCGGTTAAGGTTCACTGTTCTCTTTTGGCAGAGGAGGCGATTCATGCTGCACTCTGGGACTATGCAGAAAAGAATGGAATTAAAATAGAGGGGCTTGAAAGACCAAAGTCTGATATTCACGAGGGTGAGGAAGAGGAAGAAGAGGTTTATTAGGCTGTATTGGGGGGATAAAGAATGAATGTATTTAAGGAAATGGCGTATTCCGTGGCAAAGCCCTCCGCATATCCGCATTTTTTGAAAAATAAAGGTGGGAGGATCTTTGGCTACGGGATGCTGCTGATGTTCTTCTACTTTTTGCTGAGCGTTGTAATACCTGTAAGTGTTTTACATGTGCAGACTGGCGGCTTCGTGCATGTGATAAGAGATGAGATTCCGGATTTTGAGCTGTCCCATTTTGGCTTTTGGGCAGAGCATCCATATTCCTTTGAAAATAGCAGTACTTGTATCAGGCTGGACTCAGATCAGATTTTTAGAGAGGAAGAGATCTATCGTCTGGCTCGGCATTATAACAAGCTGATTGTAATTGACCAGGAGAAATTGATAGTCAAAAATAATGGACAGGTACAGACGTTGTATTTTTATATGTTGGACTATGATGCATATATCAGCAAGCAGGATATTTTGTTTATTATTCCGATGATATATCTAGTCCTGTTCCTTTTTGGACTTTTCTATTTTGTCTGGATTACGGCATTGTTTTTCTTGGGAGTGTTGTTGGTCAGCCTGCCGGGACTGATTATCAATGCTGTTTTGAAGACGGATTTGACATTTGGGCAGATCTTTAAACTGGCCCTCTATGGAAGAACGCTTCCGCTTTTATTTAAAGGAGTGGTACTGCGGATGCTGGACATGGTTGTATTTAATGTAACAATTCCTTTCTTCTGGGTGATCAATTTTGGTGTGACCTTACTCTATATGTTTTTGGCCATGAAACGGGTTCAGGAACAGAGAGTGGAAAGTCTCCGGTATGCATACCAACAGCCCTATCAGGCAAATCCGTATCCGCAGGGAGGCTATAGACAGGATATCTATCAGCAGAATCCTTACCAACAGAATACCTACGGTCAGGACTATCAGGAACAGAATAAGGAAAACAGATAAGTGAGCAGAAAAAAGAAAGTAGTTGTGGGAATGTCCGGCGGCGTGGATTCCTCTGTGGCAGCCTGGCTTCTAAAGGAGCAGGGCTATGAGGTCATAGGTGTCACCATGCAGATCTGGCAGGATGAGGAAGAAGAGACCCTGGAAGAGAATGGGGGTTGCTGCGGCCTGAGTGCTGTGGAGGATGCCAGGCGGGTGGCGGAAAGACTTGAGATTCCCCATTATGTCATGAACTTTAAAGAAGATTTTAAGCGGTCTGTGATGGACTATTTTGTGGCGGAATATCTGGCAGGACGAACCCCGAACCCCTGTATCGCCTGTAACCGTTATGTGAAGTGGGAGGCTCTCTTAAAAAGAAGTCTTGATATTGGAGCCGATTACATTGCCACCGGTCATTATGCCAGAATTACACAGTTGGAAAATGGCCGTTATGCAATCAGCTGTTCTGTGACAGCGGCCAAGGATCAGACCTATGCCCTATACAACCTAACGCAGGAGCAGCTTTCCCATACTCTTATGCCGGTTGGGGCCTATTCCAAAGAAGAGATTCGGGAAATAGCCCTGGGGTTGGGGTTGAATGTTGCCAACAAGCCGGATAGTCAGGAGATCTGCTTTGTACCGGATCAGGACTATGCGGGCTTTATAGAACGAACTACGGGAAAGCCGTCCCCGGAGGGAAATTTTATACAGGCAGACGGCACCATACTGGGACGGCATAAGGGAATCATCCACTATACCATAGGCCAGCGACGGGGCCTGGGGCTGCCTATGGGTCGGCGTGTGGTGGTCACAGAGATACGCCCCGAAACCAACGAGGTTGTAATCGGAGAACAGGAGGACGTGTGGACTGACCGGCTCCTTGCAGGCCGGCTTAACTGGATGGCTGTTCCGGAGCTTACGGAAAGAAGGGAGGCTTTAGCCAAGATTCGTTATAACCATGCAGGAACGCCCTGTACGCTTCGGAAAATATCCCCGGATCAGGTACAGGTACGGTTTCATGAGCCGGTCCGTGCCGTGACGCCGGGACAGGCCGTGGTCTTTTATGACGGAGACCTCGTGCTGGGAGGAGGAACCATTCTGAGATAAAATTGTTCATAAAGCAGAAATATAACAGGTATTCGGAAATTAGAATCGCATAGTGGTTGGCCGGATGCCTGTTTTCTTTAAGCTTTTACATAATTCAGCAAGAGAAAATTCGTTGTAAATTATCTGAATTGTGATAAGATAAAAGGAGATATTCCAGAAAGCGTTGGGAGGTGTAGTGCATGGCGAGAACCATAAGTATCGGATGTCAGGATTTTGAGACACTTCAAAGAGAAAGATACTTTTACATTGATAAGACATCATTTATAAAAGAGTGGTGGGAAGAAGCAGACAGTGTAACTCTCATAACCCGCCCAAGGCGGTTTGGAAAAACCCTGAATATGAGTATGCTAGAACAATTCTTTTCCGTAAAATACGCAGACCGGGGGGACTTGTTTGAGAATCTAGCCATCTGGAAAGAGGAAAAATACAGGAAGCTGCAAGGCACCTATCCGGTAATCAGTCTGTCCTTTGCCAGCATCAAGGATTCCGATTATGAAACAGTACGCAGAAAGATCTGCCAGATATTGACCAACCTTTATTCCCAGTATGATTTTCTACTGAAAGAAAATCATCTGGACGATAAAGAAAAAAAATTTTTTGAATCCATAACAGCCGATATGGGGGACATGGAAGCAACTCTTGCCATTCATCAGCTATCCTTGTTTCTGTCCCGGTATTATGGAAAAAAGGTGATTATTCTTCTGGACGAATATGATACTCCCATGCAGGAGGCTTACGTGTACGGATATTGGGAGGAATTAGTTTCCTTTACCAGAAGCATGTTCAATGCGGCATTCAAAACAAATCCATATCTGGAACGGGCGATTATGACGGGAATTACGAGAGTGAGCCGGGAATCAATCTTCTCAGATTTGAATAATCTAAAGGTAGTGACAACTACCTCCGATGAGTATGCAGATTGTTTTGGATTTACAGAGGAAGAGGTTTTTCAAGCATTAGAAGAATTTGAAATGCCCGACAGAAAGTCCGAAGTAAAAAAATGGTATGATGGCTTTACCTTTGGCAGTAGAACAGATATCTATAACCCCTGGTCAATTTTGAATTACCTGGATGCAGGAAAGCTTGGAATTTACTGGGCTAATTCGAGTTCAAACAGCCTGGTAGGAAAATTAATTCGAGAAGGAAGTACAGACATTAAGCAAGAGTTTGAAGAGCTGCTTTCCGGACAGTCAATTATAGCACCCATAGATGAGCAGATTGTGTACGGAGAACTAGACGGAAGCAGAGAAGGGGTTTGGAGTCTTTTACTGGCAAGCGGATACTTAAAGGTACTTCATTACGAAGAAGACTGGGACAGCATAGACGCTCCGGATTATGAACTAACTCTCACAAACCGTGAAGTAAGACGAATGTTTTATACCATGGTAAGAGGATGGTTCCGAAAGAGCAGAAGTGAGTACAACGGCTTCATCAAGGCGTTGCTGTCCGATGATTTAAAAGCCATGAATCATTACATGAACAAAGTGGCTCTCGCCACTTTCAGTACCTTTGACACCGGAAACAAGCCCTCCGAAGCGGCTGAGCCGGAACGTTTTTATCATGGCTTCGTACTGGGACTTCTGGTCGAATTGTCTGACCGCTATACAATAACCTCCAATCGTGAGAGTGGTTTCGGGCGGTACGATGTGATACTGGAACCTAAGCAAGGGGATGACGGAATCCTCCTGGAATTCAAAGTCCAGGATACCGAAGACGAAAAAGAACTGGCTGATACAGTAAAAGCAGCATTACAGCAAATAGAAAAGAAAAAATACGAGACCAATCTCACAGAAAAAGGAATTCCCAAAGAAAAAATACGAAAATATGGTTTTGCTTTCTGCGGAAAGCAGGTATTGATCGGAAAAGCACCAGGCTAATTTACAAAACCAACCAGACCGGCGGCCTTTTCCAATATCAAGTGTCCGGCATGTATGTGAACCGTCCGAACACGGATATGGAAAAGGCCGCCGGTCTGTTTTCCGGTCTCACCGTCCGCCCCCATCAATCCAAACGAATAAACACGGGCTTCCGTTCCCGAAACAAAGTAAAATACTGAAACCCACAACCCCGCAGCACATCCTGTGCCTCATCCATAAAGCTCCCCACATACTCCACCGTATGAGCATCCGACCCCATAGTCACAATCTCGCCCCCCAGCTCCCGATACCTCCTAAGAACCTCCGGACAGGGATTCGGACACCCAAGCCCAGCCTTATACCCTCCGGTATTCACTTCGATCCCTTTTCCCCGGTCAATCAAAAACCTCAAAATCTCATCCATCAAATCCCCATAATCCCCATACAAAAACCGCTTAGGCTCCAAAGGGGCATACCGCACAATATAGTCCAGATGGCCATAAACATCAAAGTCATCAAAGGCTTTCATATTCTCCAAAGTAATCTCCAAAAATCTCCGAATACCATCCTCTGGCGTACAATCCTCCCAAAAAGAAGCATAATAAGGATCCTTTCCATCCATCAGATGCGTAGACCCAATCACAAAATCAAAGGGATATTGCTCCACATAAGAATGGTAAAGAGCTCCAAGCTGCGGCTGCAGTCCAAGCTCCACCCCGAATCCAATATCAATCTGCCCTCTATAAACAGAGCGAAGCTCCCTGATCCGTCCAAGATAGGCTTTCGTATCTAACTCAAAGCACACATCATCATAGGGGTAGTCCGCATCATAATGCTCCGTAAAGCAGATAGCGGAAAGCCCCCTTTGAAGTCCGGCCTGAACGATCTGCTCCGATGCCGTATCACTGTCACCGGAAAAAGAAGAATGTAAGTGAAAATCTGCTTTCATCGTGTGCCCCCTTGTACACTTCTTGTTTCTGTTTATTATAGTAGTGGAATAATCGAGAAATAGCAAGATAGAACTTGACATTTATTTACCGGGGAGATAAGTTGAAAGAAAAAGTGACATGATTGGTAATGAATTGCAGATGTGAAATGAGGTTAAATGGTGAATGGAGATCAGGGTATGTCTGTATCATATAACAAATTAAATGCAGATTTTGCTGATAACAAGGAGCATGTGCCAGATGTGGAAATATGGGATTTGTATAATGAGAACAGAGAACTTCTTGGGAAAGATCATATCAGAGGAGAGCAGCTGCCTGTAGATGGTTATCATCTGGTAGTGCATGTGTGGATTCGCAATCCCAAAGGGGAGTACCTTATTTCGCAGCGTTCTGCAAACAGGCCGACCTATCCTCTGATGTGGGAATGTGTAGCCGGTTCCGTTGTGAAAGGTGAGGACAGCCTGTCAGGAGCAATCAGAGAAGCAAAAGAAGAGGTCGGTGTTGATTTAACCCCTGAAAATGGACGGGTGATTTTTACAAAAGTCCGCAAAATTATAGATGGCAGGATCTTTCACGACATTATGGACGTCTGGCTGTTTGAATATGACGGAAAAATCGACTTGGGAAACGCCACAACGGATGAAGCGGCACAGGCTGTCTGGATGAACAGAAGTCAGATGAAAGAATTGTTTGATGCAAATATGTTTGTAGATACATTGAAATATTTCTTTACAGAGGTAGATAAGCAGTTATAATAATCAGCCTTATTTTCCTCAACATGTAAATTTTTTGATTAATTATTAAAAAGCACTTTAAAAGGTATCTCTCTGCTGCGGCAGCACAGGGAAAAGACCGACGCAGAAGTCTTTGAATTACAGAATCTGAAAAAGTAGCAGATAAAATTTTAATTAGGTCTTGAAATTTTGTCCTAGATTCGGTACAATTAATACCAGATTGTGGGCTTTTCCCAAAAAGAGGGTCCGCAGGAAAAAAATAAATAAAATTTATTTTTAGGAGGAAATGAAAAATGGCAGTAAAAGTAGCAATCAATGGTTTCGGACGTATCGGAAGACTTGCATTCAGACAGATGTTTGGTGCAGAAGGCTACGAAGTAGTTGCAATCAACGATTTAACAAGCCCCAAGATGCTTGCACACTTATTGAAATATGATTCTTCACAGGGTAAGTATGCTCTGGCAGACACCGTATCCTCTACAGAGGATTCCATCATTGTAAATGGAAAAGAGATCAAGATCTATGCAAAGGCTAACGCAGCAGAGCTTCCCTGGGGTGAGCTGGATGTTGACGTAGTTCTGGAGTGTACAGGCTTCTACACCTCCAAGGACAAGGCTTCCGCACACATCACCGCAGGTGCTAAGAAAGTTGTTATCTCTGCTCCGGCCGGCAATGACCTGCCTACCATCGTTTACAATGTAAACCACAACACACTGAAGAAAGAGGATACTGTAATTTCCGCAGCTTCCTGTACAACAAACTGCCTGGCTCCTATGGCAAAGGCTCTTAACGACCTGGCTCCCATCGAGTCCGGAATTATGTGTACCATCCATGCTTACACAGGCGATCAGATGCCTCTGGATGGACCTCAGAGAAAGGGTGACCTTAGAAGAAGCCGTGCAGCAGCTATCAACATCGTTCCCAACAGCACAGGTGCTGCAAAGGCAATCGGCCTGGTTATTCCGGAACTGAACGGCAAGCTCATCGGTGCTGCACAGCGTGTACCGACCCCCACAGGTTCCACCACTCTGTTGTTCGCAGTTGTTAACAAGAGCGTAACCAAGGAAGAGATCAACGCAGCTATGAAAGCAGCAACCACCGAGTCCTACGGCTACACCGAGGATGAGATCGTATCCAGCGATATCGTTGGTATGAGATTCGGCTCTCTGTTCGATGCTACCCAGACCATGGTTTCTCCGCTTCCCGATGGAAAGACCCAGGTAGAGGTTGTTTCCTGGTATGACAATGAGAACTCCTACGTTTCTCAGATGGTTCGTACAATCAAGTACTTTGCTGAGTTAGCATAAGCATATTTCGATTATTATGACCTACAGAGGTCCGGTCTTTAGGGACCGGGCCTTTTTTCCTACAAAAAACAATAGCAGGAGGTAAATGAAAATGGGATTGAATAAAAAATCAGTCAACGACATTAACGTAAAGGGAAAACGTGTCCTGGTAAGATGTGATTTCAATGTGCCCTTAAAGGACGGCAAGATCACAGATGATACACGTATCAAGGCAGCTCTTCCCACCATTCAGAAGTTAATCAATGACGGCGGAAAGGTGATCCTCTGCTCCCACCTGGGAAAAGTAAAGAACGGACCCAACGAGGGAGAATCTCTGGCACCCGTTGCAGAGAGACTGTCTGAGAAGCTTGGCAAGCCGGTAAACTTCGTATCCGACTATAATGTAACAGGCGAAGCAGCAACAGCGGCTGTGGCTGCTATGAATGAGGGAGATGTAGTTCTTCTTCAGAATACACGTTTCCGTGGCAAAGAGGAGACAAAGAACGGCGAGGACTTCTCCAAAGAGCTGGCCGATCTCTGTGACGTATATGTATGTGATGCATTTGGTTCCTCCCACAGAGCACATGCTTCTGTTGCAGGCGTAACAGATGTTGTTCGTGCAAAGGGCGGCGAGTGTGCAGTTGGATACCTGATGCAGAAAGAGATTGATTTCCTTGGAAATGCAGTAGAGAACCCCGTAAGACCTTTCGTAGCAATCCTGGGCGGAGCAAAGGTGGCAGATAAGCTGAACGTAATCGCTAACCTCCTTGAAAAGTGTGATACCCTGATCATCGGCGGCGGAATGGCTTACACGTTCTTAAAGGCACAGGGCTGTGAGATTGGTACCTCTCTTGTGGATGATGAGAAGCTTGATTACTGTAAGGAAATGATCGCAAAGGCTGAGAAGCTTGGCAAGAAGCTGCTGCTTCCCGTTGATACCACCATTGCTGCTGAGTTCCCGAACCCCATCGACGCAGAGATCGAGGTTTCCGTAGTGGATTCCAACGCAATCCCGGCTGACAAGATGGGTCTGGATATCGGAACCAAGACCGCAGAGCTGTACGCAGAAGCAGTGAAGTCTGCCAAGACCGTTGTATGGAACGGACCCATGGGCGTGTTTGAGAACCCCATTCTGGCAAAGGGAACCATCGCAGTAGCCAAGTCCCTGGCTGAGACAGATGCAACCACCATCATCGGCGGCGGTGATTCCGCAGCAGCCGTAAATCAGTTGGGATTTGCGGACAAGATGAGCCACATTTCCACAGGCGGCGGAGCTTCCCTGGAATTCCTGGAGGGCAAGGAGCTTCCGGGCGTGGCGGCAGCGGACGACAAATAGATAGCTGAGTACTGCGGAGTAAATCATAGAAATAGATTAATCCATGATTCTATAAGGCTTACATTTAAAAACTTTGGTGAAACATATCTTATTACAGTTTGGAAATAAGGGTTAATAAATGAAGTATGTTTTATCGTTTGTTTTTGGGATAAAGGTCTTGAGACATGGATAGCAGAAGAATTATAAAAAGGAGAATAAAACAATGGCAAGAAAGAAAATCATCGCCGGCAACTGGAAGATGAACATGACCCCCAGCGAGGCAGTAGAGTTGGTAAATACCTTAAAGCCTCTGGTAGCAAATGATGAAGTGGACGTAGTATTCTGCGTACCGGCTATCGACATTATCCCGGTAATGGAAGCGGCAAAGGGTTCCAACATTCAGGTAGGTGCTGAGAATATGTACTTTGAGGAGAAAGGTGCTTACACAGGCGAGATTTCTCCGGCTATGCTCACAGACGTTGGAGTAAAGTATGTTATCCTTGGACATTCCGAGAGAAGAGAATACTTTGGAGAGACCAACGAGGACATCAACAAGAAGATGCACAAGGCTTTTGAGCACGGCATTACTCCCATTATGTGCTGCGGCGAGTCTCTGACTCAGAGAGAGCAGGGCGTAACCATGGATTTCATCCGCCAGCAGGTAAAGGTTGGCTTCCTTGGAATTACTGCAGAGCAGGCAAAGACAGCCGTTATCGCTTACGAGCCAATCTGGGCTATCGGAACCGGCAAGACCGCAACCACCGAGCAGGCTCAGGAGGTATGTGCTGACATCCGTAAGTGTATCGCTGAGATCTACGACGAGGCAACTGCAGAAGCAATCCGCATCCAGTACGGCGGATCTGTAAATGCCAACACCGCAGCCGATCTGTTTGCACAGGCAGACATCGACGGCGGCCTGGTAGGCGGTGCAGCTCTCAAACCGGACTTCGGCAAGATCGTCAATTATAAGTAAGTAACAACTTGCACAATAAAAAGCCCTGAATATAGGAAATAAAACTCCTATATTTGGGGCTTTTTGTCAGTCTTTACAGGGTGCTTTTTCCATTTTAAATGGTGTAATTCAGATGCTCTGCACCTTGTTCACTGAGGACAGGACATATTTTTTATCTTGTCAGCGATCTCTTCAATTACTGCTGTTTCTGTCTCAAGTTCTTCTGCAATCAATGAAATGCTTTTTCCCCGTTCCAGTTTTTGACGGACCATTTTGAACAGCAGATCAGACGCACCTTTTTTGTAGCCATCCAGCTCACCTTTTTTGTAGCCGGCTTCTTCTCCCTCCTCATAGATACTCTTCATATGGTTTTTTTCATCATATTCCGTCAATAACATATGCAGCACCTCCGTCTGATTTTTTCTCAGAAGCTCCTCCAGGATTCCTTTTTGAATACAATGATTCATGGCTTCGACAATAGCGACTTTGAGAGACATATTCTGAACAAGATTGTCGTTTACCTCTGCTATAAATTCTGAGTATTCCCATAACCGCCTGCATTTTTCCATTAATTCGCAATTGTGCCCTCGGTTGATATTAAAAAGGATAGCTTTGCATTCCAGACAGCCGGAGCTCCGCCCTGTCTCAAAGGCGTCCGAAAGAAACAATTCGTCTCGATCTGCCTGCTCCTGCTTCCCATTGTAGAAAATGATATATTCCGGCGTGGGTAGTTTAATAAGCTTGGAGCCGTATAGATTATCCTTGCGATGAGCCACAAGTCCCTCGAATTGCCGGGAAAAGTACAGAAGACCCCTTAAAGGCATGTTTGGGGAATAAGTACTTTGATGCTCGTAAAGATTCAGCTGATTTGCAATAATAAAGGACAGATCATTCTTCATTTTCATAAAGATTGCATCCTCCAGGGTGACGATCTCCAGGTCATCTGCATTACCATAAGTACTCCCGTTTACCGCATTGTACAATTCCAGGAGATCCTTTTTGTCCCGGAACAAAAACCGAAACAGGCGATCTTTGTACCTCCGGTTGATACGCAGCTTTCTCCACAGAAAATGCTTCTGATACCATTTTAAGTTTTTTGCCATAGATTCCTTTCCTCCATTATACTTGATTTTTTTCTTTTTCTCAATCGCCTGTGTCTGAAAATATTCGGGATTCCCGAGTGAATGAAAAAAGATTTTTTGAAATAAGATGATAGTCTGATTATACTACAAAAATTGGAAAATTCAACCTGTTTTTGTAAGAATTATAAAATAAAGGACGGTACCCTCAGTGTACAAGGGGACACACGGTTTTGCATCTCAGATTTGCGATTCTGC
>CAOJBY010000047.1 GCA_948330435.1 uncultured Lachnoclostridium sp.
GAACCCGTGTTACCGCCGTGAAAGGGCGATGTCTTAACCGCTTGACCAAGGAGCCCTTTTTGCCCCTCGGGGCATGTCGCTTTCCCATCACCAGCTTAGCGACATCTTAGATGTTACCACACATTCTGTGTTTTGGCAAGCATTTTCTACATCTTTTTAATCCGTTCCAATGCAGCCAGTGTGTTTTCATGGGTTCCAAAAGCTGTCAGCCGAAAATATCCCTCTCCACTTGGTCCGAAGCCTGAACCGGGCGTTCCCACCACACCGGCTGTTTCAAGCAGATAGTCAAAAAATTGCCATGAGGTCATATTTTCAGGAGTCTTTAACCAGATATATGGAGCATTCACACCACCGGATACGGTGTAACCTGCATCCTTAAGACTTTCACGAATCGTTCTGGCATTATTCATATAATATGCCACCTGCTCCCTGAGTTGAGCCTTGCCTTCTTCAGAATAAACCGCTTCACCCGCCCTCTGAATAATGTAAGGTGCACCATTATACTTGGTTCCATGTCGTCTTGCCCACAATGCATGAAGAGATACGTCTCCACATTTCAGTTCTTTGGGAATCACCGTATACCCCAGCCGCACACCGGTAAAGCCTGCATTCTTGGAAAAGCTTTTCAGTTCAATGGCACAGGTTCTGGCTCCCTCACACTCATAGATAGTATGGGGCACATTTTCCTCAGAAATGTAAGCCTCATAAGCGGCATCATAGATAATTATGGCTCCTACCCGATTGGCATAGTCCACCCAAGTTTGAAGCTGTTCCTTTGTAATAGTTGAACCGGTAGGATTGTTGGGAAAACATAGATAAATCATATCCGGTTCCTCCTTTGGAAGTTCCGGGGCAAAATCGTTTTCCGCCAAGCAGGGCATATAAATCACATTACTCCACATTTCTGTTTTGGGATCATAGATTCCCGTTCTGCCTGCCATTGCATTTGTATCTACATAAACAGGATAAACCGGATCGCAGACAGCAATCTTGTTGTCTAAGCTAAATATCTCCTGGATATTGCCGGAATCACATTTCGCTCCATCACTTACGAAGATTTCATCGGCTTTAATGTCTGTCCCCCGTACACGATAATCTCCTTCGGCAATTGCATTTCGTAAAAATTCATACCCCAAATCCGGTGCATAGCCATGAAACGTCTCTGCACACCCCATCTCATCCACAGCTTTATGCATGGCTGTTAAAATCGCCGGAGCTAACGGTTGGGTTACATCTCCGATTCCCAGACGGATGATGCTCTTTTCCGGATGCTCTGCCGTATAAGCCGCAACCTTTTTACCAATTGTAGAAAAAAGATAGCTTCCTGGAAGCTTTAAATAATTATCGTTAATCTTGTACATTACATTTCCTCCTAAATTTTAATTCTGTTATTGCTGATTTTAGTTCCGCAAATTCTCCAGATCTACTTCCCCCTGAAAAACCTCTGCTGCCGGGCCTGTCATATACACACAATTATCTTCTTCATGCCAGTCAATTCGCAGCTCCCCTCCAAGAAGCCGAACCATCACGCTGCGTCCGGCAAAGCCATTTAAAGCCGCTGCTACCGCCACTGCACATGCTCCCGTTCCGCAAGCCATAGTCTCACCAGAGCCTCGTTCCCATACACGCATTTCCAGTGTCTCGCTGTCAATAATGTTCACAAATTCCGTATTCACCCGATCCGGAAAACGCTCATGATTTTCAAATTTCGGCCCAAGTTCTTCCAGCTTCAACCCACTTACATTCTCTGTAAAAACAACCGCATGGGGATTTCCCATAGATACACAGGTCATTTTATAAAGTTGTCCATCAACACAGATAGGCTCTGACACCAGCCTCTCTCCCTCTCCCACCACTGGTATCAGGGCAGGATTTAAAACAGGCTCTCCCATATTTACCTGTACCTGAGACACCTTTTTGTCTGTTATCGTCAGCTTCAGATACTTCACCGCACCCCCTGAGAAAATCTTTAAGTCTGTCTTATCTGTCAAGCCGTGATCATACACATATTTTGCCACACAGCGGATTCCATTGCCACACATTTTTCCATAGGAGCCATCCGCATTGTACATGGCCATCTCAAAATCTGCTTCCTCAGATGGTTGAATAAGGATCAGACCGTCTGCACCAATGCCCTTATGACGATCGCTCACCATCCGGGCTATCTCCTGTGGATTCTTTAAAGGTTCCTTTGTGCAGTCCACATAAACATAATCATTGCCAATTCCGTGCATTTTTGTAAATTTCATTTTTGCCTCCATTTTAGTCCCGCTGTTAAAAACTATAGTTCTGCACTCTGTTGTATTAAAAATTCATAAGACTCAATACCATTTGTGCCGTTTCAACCAGATTTGTTCCGCTGTCCATACTGCATTTTTGAATATAGCGATGAGCTTCCTCCTCATTCATATGGTTTCGCTCCATAAGAAGGTGCTTCGCTTCCCATAACACCTTTTTCTCTTCCTCTGAACGTACTTTTGGTTTCTGCCGCAAGCGTTTTTTCCGTCTGGCAATCTGTTCTGCCATTAGATCCAAAGTATTCAGCAAATCCCTTACCTTGATTGGCATAGCAACGCACATCAAAGATGGATCGCAGCATTCCCCCAATACCCGCTGAGATGCCACCAGAAGCATCTCAAAATGGGAGGGAAGCGAAGTTCTCAATTCTGAGTAAATCATATCCGGATATTTATATCCGCAGACCAGGATTCCATCACCCAGGTCATTAGCCTGTGTCAGTGCCTGTGCCCCAGTTGTGCAGACTGCAGACACCTGAAATCCATGCCGTACCAGAAGGCTGCGCACATTCCCGGCATCCTCTGCCCTTGGAAACAATACAATGATGTTCATGATACGCACCTCCTAATCCAATCCCGCAAAACCTTAAATGCGATAAAGGTAGCTGTCCAGTTCCCAGGCAGATACCTGTGTACAGTATTCTTCCCACTCTCTGTGCTTTGCCTGTATATAACTGCGGCTTACTTTTTCTCCCAAAACTTTCGTCACCAGACCATCCGCTTCCATAGCATTAAGTGCTTCTTCCAGACTTCGGGGCAAAGCTGTAATATCTCTGGACTTCCGTTCCTCCTCTGTCATCCGTCGGCTGTTCCGATCTACCGGATCCGGCGGTAAAATCTGCTCTCTGATTCCCTCCAATCCCGCAGCCAGGCACACAGCCAGAGTCAGATAAGGATTACAGGAAGGGTCGGGGCTGCGAAGTTCAATCCGTACATTTTCACCTCTCTGAGCCGGAATGCGAATCAGTTGAGCACGGTTAACCGCTGACCAGGCTACATACCCCGGAGCCATATATCCGGATGCCTGTTGGGCCGGAAACAGTCTCTTATAGGAGTTCACCAGAGGATTGGTAATTGCTGTGATTCCCTTTGCATGTTTCATAATTCCGCCAATAAAATAATAAGCTTCCTTGCTCAGCCCGTTGGAATCCTCCGGATCATGAAATATATTTTTCCCATTCCTCGACAAAGACATATTAGTGTGCATGCCGGAACCATTTTCATCCGTTTTCGGTTTCGGCATAAAGGTCGCATGCAAGCCAAACCTACGGGCAATCGCTTTCACGGCCAGCTTAAAAGTCATAATGTGATCCGCTGTCAGCAATGCCTCATCATAACGAAAATCAATTTCATGCTGGGCAGAGGCCACCTCATGAAAAGAAGATTCCACCTCAAAGTCCATCTCCTCCAAAGTCATAACCATATCACGTCTTGCATTTTCCCCCAGATCAATGGGACTCATGTCACAGTATCCGGCTCGCTCATGGCTGAAAGTGGTAGGCTCCCCATTATCGTCGGTATGAAACAGAAAAAATTCACATTCCGGCCCCACATCGAACTGATAACCCATATCTTCCGCTTCTTTCAGAACTCTCTTCAAAATATATCTTGGATCACTCTCATAAGGTGTCCCATCAGGCCGCTTAATGTCACAGATAAGACGGGCAACCTTTCCCTGCTGGGGTCTCCATGGAAAGATTACAAAAGTATCCAGATCCGGACACAAAAACATATCCGTATCATTATCATCCACAAATCCGTCCACACAGGAGCCGTCAAATACATAATTATTATCCAGCACCCGCTCTAACTGGCTCACTGTAATAG
This sequence comes from uncultured Lachnoclostridium sp., assembly GCA_948330435.1. GTDB lineage: Bacteria > Bacillota > Clostridia > Lachnospirales > Lachnospiraceae > Laedolimicola. The sequence continues at coordinate 4,125 of CAOJBY010000047.1, forward strand.
CTGCATTTTTCAGATTCCCATATAAATCCGTAAACTGTAGACGGATAAACTCTACATCTTCCTCCTCCACCAGCCTGAGAATATCTTTCTTAGAATAATGACTCATTTCATCTCTCCTTTCCAACCGAACAATACCATTAAATGCAAAAAAGGCGCTCTTTCCCATTTCTGAACGCCTTTGCTCTGTTTCAAAATATAACAGTTGCGGAATACTTTGTCAATAGGTATAATACAAAGGAGTTGTTGCCATATCTGCAACAACCCCTTTCTAACATGAAATCGGAGTAACAGGATTTGAACCTGCGACCTCTCGGCCCCCAGCCGAGCGCGCTACCAAGCTACGCCATACTCCGTTACGTGCGAATATTATTTTATGCGATTCCACCCCATTTGTCAAGTGCATATTTTATATTATTCAAACATATAATGAAAACCAGGTTATTGTATTGGCTCCTGGCCAATCGTTTATGTACATAACATCCATCAGGAGGCAAACCCATGATTCAACATTACCCTTTTCAAGTACTTCCACTCCCTTATCTTTATGATTCTATGGAACCTTACATCAATATGGAGACTATGTTTTTCCATCATTCCAAGCATCTTGCCGCCTATGTAGACAATCTCAACACACTTTTGGGCCCCTACCCCCAATATCATGAATGGACCCTGGAACGGCTGCTTTTGGAAAATAAAACACTTCCCGAAAAAATACAGGTGGGTGTCTGGAACAATGCCGGAGGTGTCTACAACCATCAGCTTTATTTTGCAGGCATGTCCCCCAACCCCACCCAGCTTCAGGGAAAGTTAAAAGATGCACTGCTGTTAGACTTCGGAACCTGGGAAAGCTTCTATGAAACCTTTTTTCAGATGGCTCTGGAACTCTTTGGCTCCGGCAATCTTTGGCTGGTAGCTGATGAACGGGGGAAGCTGGTGATCTTACCTCTTCCCAACCAGGATACCCCCTTACCCAAGGGCTTTACTCCCATCCTAATTCTGGACGTATGGGAACATGCCTACTATCTGGAATACCAGAACCTGCGAGGTGAATACATCCGCTGCTGGTTCCACATTGTCAACTGGGCTGAAGCGGAACGTCGCTATCAACATGCCCTTTTGCATAACCTGCTGTCCCAAAGCCCACAGCCCCGGGCAGCTATATCCGATGAAAACCAATGAGAGAACAGGCTGCCGCAGAATCCCCCGGCAGCCTTTCTGAAAATATTGTCCCTATCCGTTCACTGGCGGATATATATTCCCTGTTCCTCTATCCAGTCCTCCAGTTCATTCTGAGCATCCTCCGCCCAGGTTTCTGTAAGCTCTTTCTTCCCCAGGGTTCGTCCGGTTCTGGCAAAATAATTCTCGATCTCCGTTACCAGTTTTTCAAATTCATCCGGAAAAATGCAGTGATTCAAATCCCCTTTTCGTATATGCTCCAGACATTCCCGGTAATCCATCCAGAGAACACTTTCTACTTCCTCTTCCTGAATCTTCATCTCTTCTACAGGTAAATCGCATTCATACAGATAGACCTTACTGTATTCATGATTCTTAAAAAGCTTCCCATAAAACTCCTCCTCATGATACCCCATATGAGTAAATCCATAGTTCAAATCCTCTGCCCCGGCTTTTATCCCAAGTTCTTCCTCAAGTTCCCGCAGAGCAGAATCCAGGAAATCAGCTCCCGCCGGGATATGCCCCGCTGAAGAAATATCGTAACTTCCCGGAAAAGAGTCCTTATTCTTACTCCTTTTTTGAAGCAGCACATCTGCTGATTGTTTATCCTCCCGATAGCGAATCAGCCATACATGTGCCGTCCCATGGAGATCCCCGTCTCTGTGTATCAGGCTGCGTTCTTTTACTTCTCCCGTCAGGCTTCCGTCCTCACCCCGCAGGTCAATATATTCCATAATCTCCTCTTTCTGATGCATTTACCGCATCGCCCTGTTCTCGCTTCATCGCCAAAAGCAAATCCACCATCCGGCCATAACTTTTTGTCCCCGCTTCCTGGGCATTGGCCTTTAAATAAACATCATTCACCTTGTCAGAAACCTCGGAGAGCGTTCCCCGATATGTATCCCAGTACGCATTATGATCAAGAAGGTCCGCTATGGCCTGGTCACATAACTTCTCCCTCACTTCCCGAAAGGCCTCCGGATTTTGTGCAAACAGAGCATTTCCACTATAGATATAAGCCAGAATACTTCCACTATAGCGAAATTCCGGCTCATCGGATGCCCTGCAGGCTAAGTAGGCTACAAAGTTTGCCTCATCCTCCCGCATAAATCCTTTCAAATGAGACAACTCATGGCAGATCGTAGAGGGCTTGTCCTGATCCGGCATCCCATTGTTATAATTCGCTTCCACTGTAAAAGGGCTGTACACTCCCTGGAGAAGCTGGCTGGATAAATACCATGTAGTAAGTACCGGCTTCGCCCTGGGATAGTAACCGCCAAGTTCCGGATATTCCAGTGCGGCCGCAGCCATGGCTCTTTTTGCCGTTTCCTGCGGTTCCGCTTTAAGCATACAATGGCCATGGCTGTCCAGTGCAATCTCCTCTGCTGCATTGTTGATCTCTTCCACCAGACTCTCGCAAAGTGCAATCAGTTCCTCCTCTGTAGACTCCTGTAAAGCAAACCCTGCTCTCTCAGAAAAAGGCAACCTATGATAATTTATACCACAGTTTAAAGTAAAAATGAGAAATATCAATATCAATGCCCGACTCAGAATCCCCAGCACCCATCTCAGTTTTAATTTTTTTATGAACATGCCGACAATCACTGTCAGAATTAAAATCATACCAAAATAAAGTAAAATTTCAATAACAGAAAAGGGAAACATGGAACAAATTCTTCCCAGAGTTCCCACAAAAATTGGATACACATGAACTGCATACCATTCCGCAAACCCCGGCCACAGGCGTGCCATCAGATTTAAAATCAGGCTGATACAGAACAAACCACTCCAAAGGAGCACTGTACGCTTCTTTGCATGTGGTTTGCTGCTCTTTTGTAAATGGGGTTTTAAAGTTCTTTTTTCAGGCATTCGATCTCTCTCTCGTATTCGTCTACCAGAATCTCTTTTCTGGTAATCCCTTCACAGATAGGTGCAAGGGATTCATCCGCTGTTCCTGACTCCAGGTATTGTTCATAAATCATCTTTCCCAGATCCGCATAATCCCGCTTAATCTCCCTCTCCAAATTGAAAATCTGATTCTTCAGCCTCGCTACCTCTACCAGTTCACCCGTCTTACGACTAACCGTATCTGCTGCCCCTGAAATCACTCTTCCAATATCATCAAATACTTCTTTGTTCATCTTTAACTGCTCCTTTCTTTACTCGAAGCAATCCCTCTGCCAAAATCCAAGTGGCAACTCCCACCCACAGAGGCATCACCCATTGATATACCATATGATCATGAACCCCACCCAGATGTGCAAGGGCTTCTGTCACATCAAACACTATCATCTGCCAAAGATAAATATGCAGAGCCGTCTTCTCACCAATATGAGCCAACAGACTCCCTTTTCCAAAAGAGGGCTTCCATAATGCCAGCGAAAAGATTCCCATAGTCATTAAAACACTCCCCAGGTACAACTCCCCTCCTCCTGACAGCAGCATCTCTCCCATAGAGAAAATGGATCCTGCCACCAAAAATCCCATAGAAATGCCAGGATAAATTTTCAACCGTTTCTGCTTCTGCTCTCTGGCAAACCAATGTCCCAAAAGGAAAAACGGAAAACCTGTAAGCCAAAAATTCCGTACCCACAGAAAGGATATTTCCCATCCTATAATAGATAATCCCTCTCCCAACAACAAGTTGGCGGCAAGGCAGACGAGAATCAACACATAGCACTGTTCCTGCCATCCTTTCTTTACTAAAGCCCAATAGAAAAAATAGCAATACAAAAGTGCTCCCAAAAACCAGAGATGTCCCATAAAAGGAGACTCATTCCAAAGCAACCATTGAATCAGCTTCTCCAGAGATAACAGTTCCAGAATTGACTCGAAAGACAGACTTTTTCCCCATAAAAGAGCAAGAAGTCTCCATAAAAAATAGACCCCATTAGCGATTAAGAACAGTGACCAGATTTTCCGAATACGCTGCTTAATTGTAGCCATCCCTTTTCCATAGGAAAAATACCCGCTGACCATAAAGAATAACGGAACCCCAAATCTTGCCAGCCCATTCATCATACCACCCACCGGACTCGGAAAGCTGCAATGAATTAATACAACAGCAAAGGCTGCCATACCTTTCCATACATTCAAGCAATGATTTTTATCATCCTCCGGCTTAGTCATCCCGTTTCTCCAATTCAAGAACCCCACGCATGGTAATCACCGGCCCCCCCGTATGCTCAATATATTCCCGGGTAATGGTCACACGGCCAATATTATCATCCTTTGGAATCTCATACATAATATCCAGCATAAATTCCTCAATGATAGCCCTGAGGGCCCTTGCTCCCGTATCTTTCTCCATAGCTTTTTCTGCTATGGCTTCCAGAGCACCCTCATTAAATTCCAGCTGTACCTCATCCAAAGCCAGCAGCTTCTGATACTGCTTGAGGATTGCATTCTTTGGCTCTTTCAGAATCCGCACCAACATGTCTTTTGTAAGGCTTTCCAGTGAGAATATAATGGGCATCCTGCCCAAAAATTCCGGAATCATGCCAAAGTTCCGTAAATCCTCAACGGTTACTTTCTGCAGCAGATTCTTTTCTTTATCATATTTATCCTTTAAATCCGCCTGAAATCCCATGGAAGATTTTTTATTCAGCCTTTCCTTAATCACATTCTCCAGTTCCGGAAAGGCTCCGCCGCAGATAAAGAGAATGTTTCGTGTATTTACGGTAGTCAGGGGCACCATGGCATTCTTGCTGTTAGCCCCTACAGGCACCTCAACTTCCGCACCCTCCAAAAGCTTCAGCATCCCCTGCTGCACGGATTCTCCACTTACATCCCTGTGATGAGTATCCTTTTTCTTGGCAATCTTATCAATTTCATCAATAAATACGATTCCCCGCTCGGCCTTTTCCACATCATTATCAGCCGCTGCCAGAAGCTTGGACAGCACACTCTCAATATCATCACCAATATATCCGGCCTCCGTAAGAGAGGTTGCATCCGCAATGGCCAAAGGCACATCCAAAAGCCTTGCCAATGTCTTTACCAGATATGTCTTTCCGCTTCCCGTAGGCCCAATCATCAGCATATTGGACTTCTCTATCTCAATCTCATCCTGGGTCCCTGTGGCCACACGCTTGTAGTGATTGTAAACCGCCACGGACATGACTTTCTTGGCATACTCCTGGCCAATCACATATTCATCTAGGCTGGCCTTAATCTTATGAGGAGCAGGAATGCTTCGGATATCCAGTTCCTTTACCGGCTCTTTTTCTTTCGGTTTCTTCTTCTTTACTTTCTGTCTCTGAGGAATCATATTCTGCAGATCCGCCAGGTTAATAAAACTAAGACCCGGGATTTTGGAAAAATCCTGATTGCCGTTCTGGAAAGTATCCATGGTTTTCTGCATACATTCAGAACAGATACAGATTCCCTTTGCAAGCGTAATCAGCTTTCCCATCTTACTCTCCGGCCTGTGACAAAGAAAACAGACATCCTCATAATCATTGTCTTTCTCGTCTTCCTGCCCCTGGTCTTTTGTTTCTTCTACTTCAACCTCTTCCAAATAATCTTTTTCGTCCATACATCCACTCCTTTTCCTGAGTATATCATAGATTCGAAAAAAGACCAAGCACCGGGAAAAAAATACCTGATTTTCCCGGTGTCCGATCTTTATTACATCCGTACTGACTTTTCCTGCCCGTATATCACTCTGTCTAAGAAGCCGCTTCCACTTCTTCCTTGCTGCTCAAGGTTACGGTAACCGTCTTCTCCACATATTCTCCATTTTCCGATGACATTACCGTTACTTCCACGGACTCTCCTGCCTCATAATACTGCAAGCGTTCCCGAAGAGAATCGTAACTGCTCACGCCGATTCCATCAAACCTGGTAAGAATATCTCCTTTTTTCAGTCCGGCCTTATCTGCCGCACATCCACTTACCACGGACTTCAGGTAAATACCTACCGGCATATCATACTGCTTGGAGATCTCCTCCGTCACATCCTGACAATTAATTCCTAAGTATCCTATCTTATCCGCATCTACCTCCGGACGAATGGTCATGGTCTTCAAATCACCGATGATTCCCTCCACATCTGAGATGGGAATGGCATACCCCACACCCTCAACATACTCCGATGAAAACTTGGCCTCATTGATTCCGATGACCTCTCCCTCCATATTCAGCAGAGCTCCGCCGCTGTTACCCGGGTTAATGGCTGCGTCCGTCTGAATCAGGCTGTTGTTCAAAAGGCTTCCGTCATCATTCTGCAAGGTTACTTCCCGATTCAGGGCACTGATGATTCCTGTGGTTACGGACTGACCGTAGCCCAGTGCATTGCCGATGGCCACTACCTGCTCACCTACCTTGAGCTCTGAGGAATCACCAATGGTTGCAACCTTAATCTCACTTAAGGTTTCCGCCGGAATATCTTTTAAGGGTACCGCAATCACTCCCACATCCTTAGATGCATCCGTACCTTTGATCTGGGCCTCCACCGCACTTGCTCCGTCCTTGCCTTCATCTACACTAAATAAAACCGTCAGATTTGTGGCTCCTGCAATCACATGATTGTTTGTAACGATCAGAAGCTCTGTCTCATTCTGCCCAATTACAATTCCCGTGCCTGTAGAGGTTTGTTCTCTCTGCTGAGGCATATTGTACCAGCCAAAGCCCCAAAAGCTCTCTACCTCCCGTATGCTTACGTTGGTGATCGCTACCAGTGAAGGCATACAGTCCTGTACAATCGTAGTTACATCCCTGCCCGTGGGTGTCTGGATTCCGCCGGTTATCTGAGGCTCTACTGTCTTTTCAAGTTCCGGTACGACAGAGGGCTCCTCCTGTGCCACTGCAGCCGCATCCTCCTCTCGCAGCTTGCCTCCCACATAGTTGGTTGCCTGAAAAGCCACACTTGCTACAATGCCAAATACCAAAGCCACACAGACCACTTTCATCATCAGCCTTGGAAAGCTTTTCTTCTTTTTAACCGGAACCTCTCCAATGGTTCTGTGCCCGGTTCCTGACCCAATATTGTCCTGATAAAAGGGGCCACTGTATCTGTACTCACTTGATGAACTCTTATCGGAATCCGAACTTCCACTGCCATATTCATACATAAGCCAAAACTCCTTCCTTGGTACATCTCTCTCCACATTTTTAAGTTATTTTTGTTAAACTTACGCCAATATAAATTCTATTTATACTTTAGTCTAGCAACAAATTGTGTTCAAAATGTGATCAGAAAATGAAATGTTTATGATTCTGGCTTTAATTCAATACACGGTTTAGCGTATCTAACAGATTTTTTATATCAATGGGCTTTGCAATATGACCATTCATACCGCATCTTACAGCTTCCTGCTTATCCTCCTCAAAGGCATTGGCCGTCATAGCCAGAATTGGTATGGATGCCAACTCTTTCTTCCCAATCTCCCGAATGATTTTAGTGGCTTCATAGCCGTTCATCACCGGCATCTGTACATCCATCAGCACAAGCAAATAATGGCCCGGCTCTGAATTTTTCAGCATATCCACAGCAATCTGTCCATTGTCCGCAACGTCAACCGTAAATCCGGCATCCTCCAGGATTGCAACGGCAATTTCCTGATTTAACTCATTATCCTCGGCAAGAAGAATACGTCCCCTGCGATCACTCTTTACCGCCAGGTCCTTTTCTTTATTCTCCTTCTCTTCCCGTTCCTCCACGCTTACAATGGACTGCAGGCAACTTCTAAGCTCTGACATGAACAAAGGCTTGCTGCAAAATGCAGTAACACCTGCCTCCTTCGCCTCATCCTCAATATCCGCCCAGTCATAGGCCGTCAAAACAATCACGGGAACGTCTTCGCCCATTTCCTTGCGAATTCTCCGGGCAACCTCAACTCCATTCATATCTGGCAGCAGCCAGTCAACAATATAGACACAATAAGTGTCCTCACGCATCACTGCCTGACGGGTCCGGAGGATAGCCTCCTTTCCGGACAAAGTCCATTCTGCCCTCATTCCAATCTGTCCAAGCATATAGGATACACTGTCACAGGTATTGAAATCGTCATCTACCACCAGTGCCCGGCAATTCTTAAGCTCCGGAATCTCCTGAGGTTCCTTTATTGCTTCTTTATGGAGACGGAAAGTGAAAGAAACCTTAACCTCCGTACCCACTCCCAGTTCACTCTTCACATGGATCGTGCCATCCATCATATCCACAATATTTTTGGTGATTGCCATTCCAAGTCCGGTTCCCTGAATTCCACTGGTGGTGGAGTTCTTTTCCCTTTCAAAGGGCTCAAAAATATGAGATACAAATTCCTCACTCATTCCAATGCCTGTGTCACGAATACAAAATTCATAGCTGGCCTTGCCAACCGGAGCACCTGTCTTTTCCGTAACCCTCACACTGATGATCCCACCTGCCGTGGTATATTTTACCGCATTGCCCAGCAGATTCAAAAGTACCTGATTAAGACGCAACTTATCACAGTAAATATCCTCATTATAGACGTCTACCGCATCCATATACAGTTCAAGCTGCTTTGCACGAATGTCCGCCTGAAGAATATTGCGAAGCTCATGAAGAATATCAGGCAGGCGGCATGGCTTCTCCTCCAGATGCATCTTGCCACTTTCAATACGGCTCATATCCAGAACATCGTTAATGAGACTCAGCAAATGATTTCCTGAGGTCATAATCTTATTCAGATATTCCGCCACACGTTCTTTCTGCTCAATATGGGTAATTGCCAGGGCCGTAAATCCTACAATCGCATTCATAGGCGTGCGGATGTCATGGGACATGTTGGAAAGGAATACACTTTTCGCTTTACTGGCTCGATTCGCCTGTAACAGTGCATCCTCCAAAAGATTTTTCTGCTCCATCTCATGCCGGATTTCCTCATCCACGCTGTGAACTCCCAAAACAATACCGTGACTGCCTTTCCACTCTCCCGCACGCACAATTTTTATCTGGAAATATTTCATTTCTCCATTTAAAACCGCACGATAATTTACATAATATTGATTCTTTTCCGACAGTCCGTCTTTGAGTCCGTCTACGGACATGACTTTCCGCAGCATCTCTTTATCTTCTTCGTATACGAATTGATCTATGTAACGCCCCATGCTCCTTTCCAGGGTAAATTCCTCGTCAAACACAGTTCCGAAAACCGGATCCTCTCCATTCTCCAGACGAAGCGGCATTCCCTTTCCCGTATCCAGGTCAAAGAAGCAGGCTACATTATAATCAATGGTCAGTGCATGCAGAAGTTCCATGTGACGCCGCTCGTTCTCAGTCTCTTTGAGTTTCTGGGCCGTGTAATCCAGGAGGAATCTCTGGTAAAGAAGCTCTCCGTTCTCTCTAATGATCTTGATGTTGCCCATCACATGGCGAATCTCCCCCTCTCTGGGGCAGACCCGGTATTCTACGCTGACGCTGTCTCCCTCTTTTTTCAACTCCCGGATACAGGCTCGCAGCTTCTCCTTATCCTCCTCCATGACGGTTGCCGCTATCAGGTCAAAGCCGTCCGCCTGCATCTCCTTGGCGGAATCGTAACCCAATATCTCCAGAGCTGCACGATTGATGCTTCTGATCTGGGTGCCGTCCATCGTGTGGCACATGATTCCACAGTCCATTGTGGTAAAAATCGTCTCCAGGGTCTGGTTCTTGGCTATGATCTCCCTCTCATAGGCCCGCTCCTGGGTCACGTCAATGGCAACGCCCACGGTTCCCATAACGCTGCCGTCCAGATCATACAGCGGGGATTTGTAGGTGGTGAGAAGCTTTGTTCCGTCTCCGGCCTGAACCACTTCCTCGGACACACAGGTTTCCCTTTTTGTCATGACGATCCGCTCGGACTCGATACAGGCCGGATCGTCCTGCTCCACATCCCAGATATAGGCATGGCCCCGGCCCTGTACCTGCTCCTTGGTTTTGTTGACGGTCTTACAGAAACTGTTATTGACTTTCTCATGAATGCCATCCTTAGTCTTATACCAGATCAAATTGGGCACATTGTCAATGGTGGCATCCAGATAATGGCTGGCCTGCCACAGATCCTTGCTCAGCTTACAGCTCTGCTGCCACCGTAAAAATCGAAACTGTGCCTCCTCCTCTGACATAGGCATCATCCAGATGTCCCTGATATCCTTAAGAAAGTCTGAAAGAACTTCTATCCGACCCGGTTCTGCAAGTAATATCAGCTCTGACTCTTTTTTCTTGTTCGAAATCAGAGTCCCCAAAAGTTCCCTTTCAGCCCCGCCCTGCATCCCGGCAATGATCACATCGGCCCCTGCTGTCAAGGCAGTCTTTGGAGTCCGGCTTTCCAAAAAGGTATGGGTAAAGTTCTCAAGCGGAGACATCTCCTTTATGGTTTCAAATACTTTACAGGAATCGCCCATCAGATAGAGCTTAAGATGGCATTGGTACATTTCTTCTTCCCCCTGTGCTTTGCAAGTAATAATGTAGTCATTCTATACTATCATACTGTATTTTGGCGTTTCGATCAATATAAGAAACAAAAAAGGGATATCAAAAAATAAAGACTTTTCACAAAATAAAACATCTTGATGACTTCTCTCTCTATTCCTTTTTTGAGAAGTGCTTTCCCGGGTCTTTCCCATGTCCGCATGCCTAAGAGCTCCCAGTGTCTACAGGACTGCTTCCTGCACCGGGTGAAGTGCAAGGTCCATAATGATGCCACTGTCATGCTTGATAAAAAGCTTTATGACGTCCCTATGGACTTCGTCGGCTCCACCGTGAAAATCCGTTACAGGCCCGGGGAGCCCCAGAGCACCTTTATCCTTCAAAACGACAGACGTTTTCCTATAATGCCCACGGACAAAACCGCCAATTCAAAACTCAAACACAGCAATCCTTATAACGTCAGATATGGAGGTGACACACCTTGATCCCATTTACCACTTTTTACAGCATGAGAATGAATCACTTGAAAGACCATCCCAAACTCGGGCTGTTCACGGCCGCTTATGAAAGCTGCAATTCCTCCCTGTGCCAGCTTAACCTCATCCTGTCGGAAAAAGAAAAGGGGCTTGGTGTCCGGGGAAATGCTCTTTACAGAACTGCTTGTCTAACTGTTGCACCCGGTCTACGGTCAAGCCGTTGTCGGTAGCGTCACGGGGGTCAAAGCTGATGATATAGTGGTGGCTCTTTACGTCCTTCCGTTTTTGGTTCTTGCCGTATTTCAGATTGGAGCACATACACGCTATGACAAAATCTTCATTACCACAATTCAGAGAGGAAATGAGATAGCCTGTCCTCGGAATTATCTGCCCGTTTTTATCCAGTGTGGGGGAGAGGGCGTTATAAGGTGCACCGTACTCATTCAGACAGCGGGCAATCTGATTCAAGTTGCCACCTATCTTGCCATAGTTAGCTTCCCAACAGCAGATAACAATTCATCATTGACCGGGAAAACGGTGACAACCAGGCGTATGCTCGACTTAATGAGGGCTTGCCGGATAAACTCGGCTTGGCTCATTTTGCAGAGGGTGA
>CAOJBY010000048.1 GCA_948330435.1 uncultured Lachnoclostridium sp.
TTAGGTCACCAGTCAGATGGTAGCCAAACAGAGTGAAAGATATAGCCTCGATTGTAATTTGGACATAACGCTCTATCAAAGAGATTTTGCGGTATGTAACTATATCAATGGTAGAACACGCAGCTGTTAACCATGAGGGTGTTGGTTCGAACCCAACTTGGAGAGTTTGGGGAATCCTGTAAACGTACACGTTTGCGGGTTTTTTTAAATTTTTGGACGGAATATTTGTTTGTGCTTACAGCCTTTCAATTTAGATTGCAAACAATGGACAGCCATCTTAAAATAAAATATATGAATTGGGAGGAAACTTTCGTGAAGGAAGAGTGTCTGATATGCAAAGCTCCATTGGAATATCTGGAAACAGATGTTTTTATGGAATGTGCAATATGCCACAAAAAAGAAAGCAGTAAAACCAGATGCATTCAGGGACATTATGTATGCAGCGAATGTCATATGCAGGGGCTGGATTCAATTATAGCGTTGTGTATGAATGAAACGTCAAAAGATCCTTGTTTTATCATAGAAAAAATGATGGATATGCCATTTTGCCATATGCACGGACCGGAACACCATGTAATGGTTGGTTCGGCTCTTCTGACAGCATACAAAAATGCCGGTGGAGCCATAGAGCTTCGTGATTCATTGATTGAAATGCTGAATCGTGGGAAAAGTGTGCCCGGTGGAGCTTGCGGTTTTTGGGGAGCTTGCGGTGCCGGAATCAGTACGGGAATGTTCATATCCATTATTTTAAAATCTACGCCACTGGAGAATGAGCCTTTTGCCTTGTCTCATCAGATGACATCAAAATCACTTGGAAAAATCGGAGATATAGGAGGTCCCAGATGTTGCAAGAGAGATTCTTTTCTATCAATCCTTACTGCCATTGATTTTGTGAAAGAACATTTTGAAGTTGAGATGGAGAAGTCACATATAATTTGCCGCTATGCATCGCAAAATAATCAATGTATTGGAAAAAGATGTCCGTTCTCCAAGGCGAATCATCCGGCTTTTTTGCGTTCAGATACTATTCTGTGTTCACAGAAAGCAGGCGGAAAGCCTGGAAGATCCAGATTCAAATCTTCCCTGTAATAGTTCTGGTCAACCTGTCAAATCCCGAAGTATGTGAATATGTTATCCATTCGGTGGTGGGACTTTTAGAGGCGGCAGGTATGACGCAGGAATACTTTATTATATGCCCCAGACCAGGGCAAGTGATAATTCGGATTCTGTCTTGGGAAGTAAAAAACAGATTGCCTTTTATAAAGACATACGCCAGGTGCTCTGCAAGGGAAAGTTTTACCGACTCTTAAATCCTCAGACGGGAAACAGGAAATGACGAAGGAAGAACACTACCAGGTTTCGGCCATGGAAAAGAATGTGACTTACAGTCCCCTTGTAGGAGAGGCAATATCAATGAGTGAAGTGCTGATTCATGTAGGCGTGAATACGATGGAGCTTAATGGCAGACAGGAAGATACACTGTTCAATACTGCATTTGAAAAGGAAATCAAATCTTGCCACGGGCATACGGACGGGTGCGTCGTGGCTCTGTTATTACCGGGCACTACAGATCGGAGAGGCTTCCAAGGTAGTGCCGGTGGATAAACTCAGCGTTGTGATTACACTTTTGCTGTCTCCCACGCAGGCGTTCAATAGTTCTGTGGAATAACCATGCCCTTTGAAAGAACCTGCCAGCCATAGACAGTCAAAATACATATAGCCCTCTGCGTCAATGGGATTCCAGGCATTTTCAGCAGGTATATATTCAATAAAACACTTTCCCCGCTGTTTGCTTTTTAAGAAAATCAGACCCTCATCAAAACGTTCTTTCAGCCAGGTCTTTTTTGAAGAAACCTGAATATCATGATTGTTTGAAATCGCACAGCATATATGTTCTTTTTCCATATTTTCATTTGTTACTCTGATGAATTCCATAAAGATACCTCCGTAAATTCCAATGTATTTAAAGCTTATATGGTATTTAGCATAACACACATACCCTGACATCATTCTACCTCCCAAAATAAGAATACCATAAAAATCATCCAAAAGGTGAATCTTTACAAATGTATATAAATGCGTTAGAATGAAGAAAAGATATGCTGTGAAAGGAGTAAACGGAAGATGCAGGAAAAAAGAAACAGCAGGCGGATGAGTTTATCAGCTAAGCTATTGATTAAAAATTTAAATGATACTACCGATAAACCGGAAGAGGTAGAGATCGAGGTGTTGGATGTATCAAAGACGGGTGTTGGATTTGTTTGCAGTGCTCCGTTAGCCATTGGGGCAGTATATGAGACCCTTTTGAAAATCTGGAACGAGGATGAGATCCATGCATTTTTGAAAGTGGTTAGGATTGAACAGACGAAAGATGAGAAATATATTTGTGGAACTATTTTTATTGGACTTCCGGAGATGAATGCTGCCCGGATAGAAGTCTATGATCTTTTAACTCGTATTCAGGCAGAAGAATAATGGTAAATATAGGTTCAAACAAAAGTTTATTTTTTCTTTGAAACGTTTTTGAATAAAAATGGCGGTTACTCTTGCGGAAATTGAGTAGCCGTCATATTTTTGTTTTCCCAGGGGGAATATAATGCTACAGGGTTTTGATTTTGCAAAAAAGTTTCTAAGAGAAAAAGATTTACATTAAAATCAGATTTTACTATAATGGAATTTAGAAAAAACTGTGAGGGCAGAGAAAAAGACTGCTCCAATGACACAGGAGGGAAAACATGGCAGCAGGACAGATAAAAAAGACACAGATTCAGGCAGAACAGACCATATTTGCTCTGGATATCGGAACACGGAGCATCATTGGAATGGTGGGAACGGTAGAGAATGAGAAAGTACGGATCGTTGCTATTGAGAAAGAGGAACATACGGAACGGGCAATGATCGACGGACAGATTGAGAATATAGATAAAGTGGCGACATTGGCAGGAAAGGTGAAACAGCGGCTGGAGAGCAAGCTGCATTTCAAGCTGGAACGCGTATGTGTTGCAGCAGCAGGCCGGGCACTCAGGACCAAGCGTGCGGAGTTTGAGATGGAACTTCCCGGAACGGAGTTGATTGACGATGAGGTGATCAGCCGTTTGGAGGCTGGAGCTATCGGCAAGGCAGAGGAAGACTTTGATGCGGAAAATCGAGCTGCGGAGGATAACCGGCGTTTTTATCTGGTGGGTTATACGGTATGCCAATACTATTTGGATAAATATATGATTTCCAGCCTGAAAGATCACCGGGGAAAGCAAGTGAAAGTAGATTTGATTGCTACTTTCCTGCCCAGTGAAGTAGTGGAAAGCCTGTATACTACCATGAATAAGATAGGTCTTGAAGTGGCAAGCATTACTTTGGAGCCTATTGCGGCCATTAATGCTGCTATTCCGGCTAATTTGCGTCTTTTGAATTTGGTGATGGTAGATATTGGTGCAGGAACCTCGGATATTGCTGCCTGTACGGATGGAAGTGTGACCGGATATACGATGGCTACAGTGGCGGGGGATGAAATCACAGAGACGTTGATGAAACAATATCTGGTAGATTTTCAGACGGCTGAGTCTATGAAAGCTCAGGTAGATCAGAGTGAGGAGATCACTTTTACGGATATTCTGGGATTTGAGCAGAGCATTTCCAGGGAGGAACTTTTGAATAGTATTCAGGATACCTCAGATTTGCTCTGCAAGGAAATTGCGGAAAAGATTTTGGAGATAAACGGCAATCCGCCATCGGCGTTATTTCTGGCAGGAGGCGGCAGTAAGTTGACAGGTCTCAAGGATGGACTGACAGCGGCTCTTCAGATGGATACTAAGCGGGTGGCCATTGCCGGAAATAATTTTCGGACCAGTGCATTTTCAGAGGAATATGATTTGAATAACCCGGAATATGCAACGCCACTCGGAATAGTGGTTTCTTCTGGATTGAATCTTATAAATGCCAGCTTTCGGGTGATCTTGAATGGAAGGCCGGCGAACCTGTTCCGTAGTGGAAGTTTCACGGCTTTGAATCTTTTGATGATGAACGGATACAGTTTCCTGGATATTATGGGACGCAGCGGCTTTAATCTGGTTGTGACTGTCAATGGAAAGCGAAAAGTGTTCTATGGCACACCAGTAGAGCCGGCAATCCTATTGATTAATAAAGAGGAAGGCCGTCTATCCACAATTATTCAGGCTGGTGATGAGATTGATTTTACACCTGCAGTTTCCGGTACGTCGGCATCGGCTTGTCTGGGGGATATAGAGGGGGCAGCAGAATGTGAAGAACTGACTCTTAATGGTGTGGCTGTGGATTTAGAGACACCTTTGAAAACAGGCGATGTGATTGTGATGAGAAAGCCGGGCGAGGAAGCGGATGCGGAGGAGGCTACCGAAGGGGCAAAAGCATCGGAAGAAATAATAGAGGCACAGGAAGTGGCAATGGTGGAAATGGAAGAGACAGTTGAGTCAGAAGAGGCGGTGGAGCCTACTTTAAATCCGCAGGGGAATTTTGCACAGCGTTCTGTTCTGGCGGCGACGTCCACCATGTCCCGAAATGAGGAAAAGGAAACAATACCTATAGGGTCGCAGGAGATACATTTTCACCTGAATGGCATGCCCATTAGCCTGCCAAGGAAAACAGATGGAACATCCTATTTTCTGATGGATATGATTCAGCATTCCGGGATTGACTTGAAGCAGCCCAAAGGGCGGATTGTCCTCAGCGTAAACGGAGTGCAGGGCCTGTTCCAGCAGGAATTGAAAGAAGGGGACAATATCCGCATTGAGGAAGAAATGTAGTCATTTGAAATTTTTCGTGACAGAGAAGGAAAAAATTTTTTATGAAGATAGCAGACATCCATGTACATGTATTTCCGGATAAGCTGGCGGAAAAGGCGGCTCATTCCATCGGTGAATTTTACGACAAAACCGCTTATACCATAGCGAGTACGGACCGTCTGGCCAAGGAGCTGGAGGAAGCCGGAATCAGCCGCTGCGTGATCAGCAATTCCGCTACCACGCCAAAGCAGGTCCACAATATCAATACCTTTTTGGCCCAGGCAGCTCGTGAGCATCCTGGCTTTATTGGCTTTGGCTCTCTCTATCCGGGGATGGAGGGGTATGAGGAGGAACTGGACCGGATGGAAGAACTTGGGCTTCGGGGGCTTAAGATTCATCCGGATTTTCAGAAGGTTCCCATTGATGCTTCCTGCGGTATTGATATGTACCGATCTATTGCCAGAAGAGGTTTGCCGGTGCTGTTTCATATGGGGGACGACCGATATGACTTTTCTTCTCCTAAGCGTCTGACGAATCTTCTGCGAAAAGTGCCGGATTTGAAAGTGATTGCGGCTCATTTTGGCGGGTGGACGATTTGGGAGAGATCCCTCAATCACCCGCAGCCAGAGAATGTTCTCTATGATACCTCCAGTACAATTCCGCTTGTGTCCAGGGAGCTGGTGTACCGCATGTTCGATCGCTTTGGGCCGGAACGGTTTTTGTTCGGCTCTGATTTTCCCATGTGGAAGCCAAAGGATGCGGTGGAGCAGGTCTCAAGTTTTGACTTGGGTGAGGATGTGATGGAGAAGATTTTGTATGGAAATTTCTGCAGGCTTCTGGGGATGAACAATTAGAAAGCAGAAGAGGTGCGGACTATTCCGTCCGCACCTCTCCCTCCTGAGTGCTCAGCAGCAAATGGCTGCGGTCCAGGTAAGCATTCATCTGTGCCATCCATTCCCCGGCTATCTCTTCATCATAGGGAATCCGATCATCATCAAAGGTAAGGGAACTGCCTGCAATCTGAAGAATCTCACCATGCTCGCCCAAACGGAATACCTGATAATCATAGGAACCATAAGTATCCCGATCCTCTATATGCACCCGCATCAAAAAGGGCGTCCCGTCTTGCTCCCCCAGATAAATATTATTCCACCCTGCCCGGGTGGTGTGAGCACCCTCGGAGTAGAGAATGTCTCCGGCTTCATTTTTAAACAGGACAATTCCGCTGTCTCCGTCGCCGATATTTCCCGTATAGATTTCTGCTGTTTCCACACCGGTGCCCTCCCCGAAATCGCTTTTTTCGGTGCGTACCCGGTTATAGTAGGTTTCTAAGGGATCGATTCCTGCCATCTCCGGAAAGCCTTGGATATCTGAGTACCAGGTGTCACGGACAAAGGGCTCATAGGTGATTCCGGCATGATACCATGCACTTTCCAGAATCACATGGGTGATTAGATTGTTTTCAAAATGAAGAATAAAGGATGGAGTTCTCCAAACAAATCCATCTCCAAAAAGTTCTAAAAATTCATCAAAGGACACATCCTCATAGTGGATAGAATTCATCTCCCGGTTGACCCGGAAAACGCAGTCCTCCGCAAATGCAAGAAAGGGCAGTTCTTCGACGGAATCCTCCGTCAGCATATTCACCACATAGCGGTCAATCCCCCGGGCACTCCGGGCAATGCTTTGGATGTTCAGCCGGAAAGTACCGTTCAAATCCTCTCTTCCAATAAGGGTCTGTAAATCATCCAAAGACAGGTAAGGAACCGTTTCTTCCTCAGGCGGAACCATTTGCTCCGAAGATGCCGCCTGTCCTTGCGTCCCCTCTTGTCCGTTTCCCTGCTTCACAAGCTCACATCGAAGCCCGAAGCCGAATTCCGACAAGAATCCCTCCGCTTCTTCCGGAGACATATCTACCCAGATCTGGTAAGCTTCCGGTACCACCTCCAGAACCTCCACAGAATGTAAAAATTCCTCCTCCTGTGTCTGGCCGTTCTTATCCGGTACCTGACGGTAGATATCCAATGAATCTCCTGGCTGTGCGTTAGGAGCCATCCCAAGCGGTATGGCAAAACGACAGCGGTTTCCCTCCACAGGCTGCAGAGCAAATGGTCCCCGGCCCATAACCTCGATTTTCTCGGCTTTGTGGGAGAACTGGCCGGGATAGGTTTCCATGATGGAGATCTCTTCCCCCTTTGGAAATGTAATCCGAATGAGATCCCCGGCTTCCAGGCCGTCAAAGTCAATCTCAATATAAGGCTCTACAAGGTCTGCTTCCGGAATATCCACATCCCCAAAGCGGGGAATACGCACTACCCTGGGAAGTGCCTCGCCCTCCATATCCGCATAAGTCACAACGCCGTAAAAAATGGTTTTCCCATCATCGGAATCCGTTTCACCCGTTGGATAAGCAAGAAATTGTACTGCAAGGGTGACACAGGCAATGGCCGCAGCAATGGCCAGAAGCCTGGCGGGTTTCCGGTAGTGAAGAACATTTTCGATACGTTGCTTTGTATCCCCCTCTCCGAAAGCAAGGGGAATCCCTTTGATCATACGTTTGCCGGAAGCAAGGGCCAGGAGAGAAGCGGAGTATTTCTTTTTTACACTGCTTCCAATCTGGCGAATCACGGCTTCGTCACAGGACATTTCCATGTCTTTCTCGCTTAAGGAAAAGGCCAGCCAGACAAAAGGGTTAAACCAGTGAAGACAGAGAGCCAGGTAAGCCAGCGTCCGAAACAGGGGGTCCAGCCGCCGGATATGAATTTGCTCATGGAGGAGCATATAGCGTTCTTCTTCCGGACCGAGAGCCTGGGAGAGATAGATGCGGGGGCGGAAGATACCGTATACAAAGGGTGTCCCCTCTCCGGGCATTCGGTAGATGTTTTCCCTTTCCCAGACTGCGATCTTTAGCTTCCGTTTTAGAAAATAGAGTGATAAGGCACTGCGGATGACCATAATAGCCATGCCAAGAATCCAGATCCATGCTCCGATAAAAAGCACAATCTGTAGCGGGTTCACGGAGCCTGCCGGATTGCCGGCAGGAAGAGACTCGTTTACCACATCATTGATGCCTGGAACCGGAAGTGTGACTTTCGGTTCCACCTGATAGCCGATATCCTGCGGAATATATTCCATTCTCCCATCGTTTACTGCTTCACTGGCAAAGATGCCTAAGAATGAGAGGCTGGAAGAAAAGGACACCGGGCAGAGCAGACGGAAGAGTACTGCGGCCCACAAGACATAGGTGAAACTTCTGGGAGCACGGCGAAAACACAGGCGGACAATGAGCATGGCTAAAATGATTACGCTGCCTGTAAGGCTCATGTTCAGAATTGTAATAAAGAGCTGTTCCATCAGTCACTCTCTCCTTTCTCATCCTCGTATTCCTCTATGAGCCTGCGAAGCTCATCCACTTCATGGCTGCTCAGCTTTTTTCTTCGGGAAAAAGCCGTGAGGAACCGTGGCAGGGAACCGTCAAAGTTCTCCATCAGAAACTGTTCTCCCTGGGCGGCCTGGAAATCTTCTTTGGTGGTTTTGACTTGAACCGTACCGTTGGCATTTTCAAAGAGATTCCGCAGACAGAGCCGTTTCAGCATAGTGTAGGTGGTGGTCCGCTTCCAGTCAAATGCCTGCTCGCAGAGCTTTACCAGTTCCCCGGTGGAGATGGGGGCGTGCTCCCAGATTAAATCTGCAAATTTTTGCTCCATTTCTCCCAGCTTATAAGGTTCCATTGTAATCCTCCCCGATTGCCTTAGCCTATTGTACATTTCATGAAAAAAGGTGTCTAATAATATTAGACAATTAAAGTCTAACACTATTAGACACCTGTGTCAACAGGAAATCATTTCTTGTCAGGAAAACTCTACCTCATTTAGTAACAGACAGTTCAGACGGGGACGGCGAAACCGGTTTTTTGACTTTCCAAAGAACAACCCAGTACCATTGACGATATTTTTGAGGAACAGCCTTATTTATCAAATGTTTATCCGGGGAATACAAGGAAAATCGGCATTGTCTTTTGTATTGATAATGCGGAAATCGAATATTTTAATTTGGGTGTAAATCCGATTTTTCGTGAAAAATATGTGACTGGAAAGGCCGATTTAACCGAAAAGGGGTATTATATTTCCCGGGACTGTATCGGCTGCGGCAAATGTATGAAAAACTGCCCCCAGAGGTGTATTGTGGCCGGAAAGCCATATGAAATCATACAGGAACATTGTCTCCATTGCGGAAACTGCTTTGAAAAATGTCCCGTGGGGGCAGTAAAAAGGCGTGGTTTTTGACTTACTTGCTCTAATTCAATAGCCTATCTGCTTCAATATCCGGTCTACCGTACCGGCCAGAGCCACGCTGAACGCTTCCGTAAGATAAGGCTCATCCTCGTTTCTCACACAATGTCCAAACTGCTCCACTTCCAGGCAGTAGTTATTTGGAACCTCAACCTTGCGTACCTCGTCCACCCCATCAAAGGTGCGGAGGTGGTAGGTCAGGGTTCCCGGAGCGTTAAACCCAAAATCTACGGAGCAGATGGACCCCTTTGAGCCATGTATCTGAAACCGATCCAGGGAAGCGTTCTTCTCTGTCTCCAGAACCATGCCGCAGTCAAAATGAGCCCGCATTCCGCTGCCGTATTCCATAACGGCTGTGGTATAGGTGTCAATCCCCTCCCCGGAAAAGACCGCTGCCGCATGAATGCTCTCCGGTACCGCACCCAGCATACGTTGGAGGAGGCTCAGGGAATATACGCCGATATCATAGGTGCTTCCGCCAAAGGTTTCCTTTCGCATACGGATATTGCTGTGGTCATAATCCGAGGTAATCAGGGCGGCTTCCGCATACCGGATATCGCCGATGACGCCCTCTGTAATAAGCTTGTGGATTTCTTTTATATAGGGGCTGTGCTGATACGCAAAGGCTTCCATAAGCAGCACATGGTTTTCCCGGGCCGTCCGGAACATTTCCCTGGCCTGCTGCTCTGTGGGAGCCAGTGGCTTTTCGCAGAGAACATGCTTGCCATGCTGCAAAGCCTTTATGGTCCATTCATAATGCAGCGTATTCGGCAGGGCAATGTAGACCGCCTCGATCTCCGGGTCCTCAAGAAGATCCCCATAGGAAGCGTAGGCCCTCTGAAAGCCGTATTTCTCCTTGAAAGCTTCCGCCTTTTCTGCCGTCCGGCCTGCAATCGCCGTTAGCTCACAGTTATTCGCCAGCTTCATCCCTCTTGCCGTATCCCGTTCAAAGATATACGCAGTTCCTAAGACACCCCATTTCACCTTGTTCATTACATGATCCTCCATTTCTTGTTTTTTCCTTTCATTCCATCCTAACCTGTTTTGGTCCCTCACTGGGAATCAGAATACAGCCTTTTGTGCCTTGCTCTCACCTTGCCATCTGATCGCTCCTTTGCTTTTGCTAATTGAATTATACCAGAGGAGTGCTGTTGAAAATATTACTTTTCTGGTCTATATTATAAATATAAAGACATAATTTAGTATATTTTTATGTTTTTTTGGACATGGTCAGATTGCTTCGAGAAGAGTATGTATCAGGGTGTATCTGCGTATCAGTTCAGACGGGGGCAGTTTCGCCGCACCTCATCTGAACTGATACGAGGCCGCAGGGGATGCCCAAAAGATATCACGAATTGGAGGAAATATTGTTATGCAGCTTTCTTTTATCCAGGATGAAAATGCCATAGAAGCCATTGACGGGATCACCTATGATTTCCCCTATACCATGCACGAAAGGGATCTCACCGGCTTTACGGTTCCGTGGCACTGGCATGAGGAACTGGAATTTGACTATGCCTATAAGGGATCGATTCTGATTGAGACGGGAAATAAGACTTACACCATCCATCAGGGGGAAGCCTATTTTATCAATACCAATGTAATGAATACCAAGCGTAAAGCACCGGGCTCCGGGGTCACCATAGAACACGCCCATTTATTTCACCCGCTTCTTCTGGCGGGCCATTACAAAAGCATCTTTGAGACAAAATATATGAATCCGGTGCTCAAGAACCTGTCCCTGGAGGTGCTGATCATCCGGGAGGATTCTAAGAGTGGAAAAGAGTTTTTGAAAATTCTATATACGCTTACACGGCTTAGCAAAACCCCGGATTCGGAATTTGAGATACGAAGCCTTTTGTCACGGGCGTGGAAATATCTTATGGAAGAAATCGAATTACAGAAAAAGAAGCTGCAGCCCTTATACATCCAGGACAGGTCAAAGGACATGCTGAGTTATATTCATAAGCATTACCAGGAAAAAATCGCAATCGCTGACATTGCTTCCTATGTGGGCGTCAGTGAAAAGGAGTGTATCCGATCCTTTAAAAATATGTTTCATCAGACACCCATGGATTATCTGATCCGCTATCGGATCGAGCAGGCAAAACGGCTGTTGGCGGAGACGGAAGAATCGGTCACAAGCATTGCGTTTATGACCGGCTTCCAGAGCAGTGCATACTTTACCAAAACGTTCCGTAAGCTTCAGGAGATGACGCCGAAAGAATTTCGGCGGGTGCGGAGAGAGGGGTAGCCTGCCTGCGAATTTGTGAGTGTGGAAGTGCCTATTTTGATTACAATCCTGTTATCATAAAGTCCCATAGTCACACCTCGATAACGGCCGGAATATGCTTTGCATAGGGTAAAAATGTGTCCGTGATGTATGCTGTCTTTAGTTTCATATAGCTTGTGGTGAGTCCATCGCTGCACCCATACCATTCGGATTGAACAACGTCTTTGTCGAAAATGATCTGAACGGCATTTTGTTTGTCTAGCAGGGCACTGAAAACCGTTGCGGCCCCAATTTTTGTGCCAAGCATGGTTTCCATAAGCTTGGCAGGTGCAAAGGAGACACGGGAAACGCCCAGGGCATTGCTGAAAGCTTTGGAACAAAAAGGCTTGCTGCCTGCGGTAATGAACAGGTAAAAAGCGGTCTGCTGCTGCAAAGGGGTCTGATATGTGTTCGGTGCTGTGGTGTAGATGTCGCTTACATAAATCATAAGGCTCTTCCTTTCTATTTGGAGTTTGCCGGACGGCAGAAAGACTTTTCCATATCTGTGTTTCAGCCATCCGTCTGTATGGTAATCATTTCCTGGGTGGACGATTGGTAGATTTGGCCGGAAGTATTGAAATCTTTCGATGCATAGCGTATCATAAAATATGAAATTACAAAAGCGAATGTTTATCATGTTTAACATGAGAAAATAGAATGTGTAAGGGCTTGCTTATGGATATGAATATTCAGAAATATCTGGCGTTTTTTAAGACGGTTGAGTACGGGAGCTTTACAAAAGCTGCGGAAAGGCTGAATTATTCTCAATCGGGAATTAGCCGGCAGATTTCGGATTTGGAAAAGGAATGGAATATTGCACTTCTGGAACGCAGTAGGTCCGGGGTGCGTTTGACATCGGACGGGCTGGCTCTTTTGCCCTATGCGAAACGTGTCTGTGAAGAATACGAAAAGCTGCAGACGCAGGTGGACGAGCTAAACGGCTTGCAGTCAGGGATTATACGGAGATTGAAAACTGGATTTTGGAGGGGCGTGTGGACTGCGGCTTTTTACGGCTGCCAGCACATCCGGATTTGGAAACGTATTTTTTGGAGCAGGACAAGCTGCTTGTTGTGCTGCCGGAGGATCATGCCCTTGCGGACTGTGAGCGTTTTTTGGTGAAAGCTCTTGCGGATTATCCCTTTATGCTGTTGGAAAAGGGGGCAAAGGCTGAGATATGGGAGATTTTTGAGAGGTGTCAGGTGATGCAGAAGATACATTTTGCCACGTGGGATGACTACGCTATTATGTCTATGGTGGAGAGTGGGTTGGGCATCAGTATATTGCCCCGGCTTATTTTGCGGCGTGTGCCGTATCGAATTATAACAAAGGAATTGGATGTTCCCGCATTCCGGAATATTGGGCTTGCTCTGGGGAGTAAGAAGAATAGTTCTTTGGCGGTGAAACGGTTTTTGGAGTATATGGAATACAGGCAGGACCTTATATCTGTGAATTAATGCGTACTGATAATTTACTTGTCCTTTAAAATTTATGGTGAATTTAGATTATCTCTTTAGAAGTTCTTATATGTCGGTATAGCCCGTATTTTCGGGCTTTCCCGGCATTTTAGATATGGGGAGAAGTTCTTATATACCCTCATAACCTCTTAGGTTTTCCCTCTCAATGGTAGTAAAAGAAGTAGTAAATCCGTCCGCGGCTATGCTGCAATCAGCCTTTCCATTTCAGCC
>CAOJBY010000049.1 GCA_948330435.1 uncultured Lachnoclostridium sp.
TGCCCTGGTCTACGCCAAGCTGTCCGATAAGTACGTTAAGCTGCTTTGCAAGGTTGATGTCTACGGCAGACTCTGCACCTACTTTCTGGTTGTAAGCCAGCCCTGCAGCGGCGGCTACGCCCTTGTAGTTCTCTTCCCTTGCGGACATAATAAGTACGTTCTTTCCCTGAAGAGCCTCTGCAACCTTTGCAAACAGATCCGCATCCTTCTCCACGTTCTTGCATCCCTCGATTACAAGGGGTACGGAAATAGCGTCTCCGACTTCCTTTGCAATGGCAACACAGTCCTCCACGGACTTGTTCTCGCCGTTGGGGTCTGCACCCTCAAAACGAAGTACAACAAAGTCTGCCCCCGGCATCTCTTCCGCTTTCTTTGCGATCTCCGCAAAGCTTGTGCATCCGTTGTAGTAGTCCCTGATTCCGGCAACCTCATTTTCCAGGCCCATGTCCGTAATCATAACTCCAATCTTCGGTGCATTCTCGATTGGTGCGTCAAATGTATAGAAAGGCAATACATTCTCTCCACCAAGCTTTACTGCCTTGTCGCCGGTACCGATCTCTACGGTACGGATAGCAGCGTTGAACTTTCCTGATTTTCCATTAAACGGCATTTCTTAGTTACCTCCTTTATCTTTTACACGGCTTTAAGCATAGGGCCTGACCTCTTATGTCATGAAGTTAAGCCCTGAAATTCTCTAAAGGCTCAAACTTCATGCTATCGGTTGTTTCCCTATGCTTAAAACCTAAATGCTAACACATATTATACTACATCATCGGGTCCATGCCAAGTGCCGGATGTCCTTTTTCTGTCAAGAACTCCAGTAAAGTTTCCGGATCCTCTGCAATGGTCTCATCACCGATCATATCGGTGAAGTTCTCGATGCCGTAAAGCTCCTTGGCGGACTCATTGAGACGCTCCGCAACCGTATCCTTCAGCTCCTTGGGCATCCATACGATACGCTCGATGCCGCCCTCGGCTTTCATAAACTTCTTAGAAGCGATGAAGTGCTTTCCGTGTCCCATAAAACCCGGGGTCTGCACTCCGCCGCCCGTCATGGAAGCCAGTTCCGGGAATGTCATTCCAAGAGGAGTCATTCCTGCATACTCACGGTTA
Organism: uncultured Lachnoclostridium sp.; assembly: GCA_948330435.1. Taxonomy (GTDB): domain Bacteria; phylum Bacillota; class Clostridia; order Lachnospirales; family Lachnospiraceae; genus Laedolimicola. Next base: position 1,114 of record CAOJBY010000049.1, read on the forward strand.
GCAATGATAACGCCGTTGGAGAATGGCTCGATACCGCAGATACACTCGAAGCATCCGCAGGAAGTCATGGGATTCTCCATAATGGAGTACAGAGATACATTCTCCAGTGCTCCCTGGGAGTACATCTTCACAGCTTCATTGACATCCTCGTACTCGCCGGTACGCTCGTCGATGACACGCTCCTTGGTGATAACCTGGCAGGGTCCCTGGGGATCCAGCTCGTTGGTTGCCTTTGCGTCAAGCCATGAAACAGCACCGCACAGGCCCAGACGCTCCGGAGTTACCACGCATACGTGGGATGGGGAGAATGCCTGGCAGAGAATACAGCTGTAGTATACCTCTACGGACTCGTCTGTCAGGGTGCGAAGTCTGTCATCACGCTTGTCAAAGGAGGGAATCGCCAGATTGTGGCGAAGCTCCGTACACTTCTCCGGATCCGTGATCACTTTTACCTGACATTTGTCAACAACTGCGTCAAACTCATTCTTAATCTTAGCGTAGAGCACTTCTCCGATGTGTTTTGCACGGAAGCCCGCCTCAAATGCGGCCTTGCCTACACGCACACGGATCATATCACGCTGTCCGGTATGCATTACACCCTCGATACAGTTTAAGTAGCTATGGAACTTACGCTCAAATACCGGCTCAAAGTCGGACTGCATGTTCCGTCCGGCAACCTCTACGATGTAACCGATGCTGTGCTTGCTGCCCACCTCAAACTCATCCAGATCCGGCCCGATAATCTCGATCTTGTGATCCTCAACCTCGGAAGCCTCCTTGGTCTGTACCAGTTCGAAGCAATCCACACGGGAACCGTCAAACTCAACCTGCATATCTCCCCGGCGGATAATCTCGCCCTCGAATGCAGAAGCAAATGCAACGGGAATATCAATATCCGTAACCTTAATCTTCACATCTCTTGCCTCAATAGAGGTGGGATTGAATTTCTCAGTGTCTGGCTGAAGAATCAGGCTCTTAGGTACGTTCATGCCTTTCAGGCTCTCCATATCATTGGAGATAACCGGGAAACCGAATGCGATTGCTCCGGCACCGCAGCCTACGGTCAGATCGTCAACGGGAGCAAATGCATTGACAAATGCAAATACACGCTCAAAGGTATATTTCATCAAATTCGGCAGATCGCCCGGTGTAATATTGCCGAAGATCAGAGCCGCACGAAGTGCGATAGAAACTACATGAGCCGCTGTTGTGATATCATTGCCCATCAGGGTTACACGTACATTAAAGCCCGTGTTGTAGCCGGCTTCAATCAGCTGATCGCAGATGCCGCCTACACAGGTAACGAAGTTACCCTGTGCCTGGTAGCTCTTTACCAGTGCTACGGCTTCCTCTACGGAGGGAGCTGCATTGATGATAACCGGTACGCCGGGGATGTCACCTGTTACCAGGGGAACGCCCAGCTCACGGATCATGGCGTCTGTGAAATGTCCTACGTATGGCTCTTCGTAGGGCTGTGCACCGTCCATGTATTTCATGGTCTCGATGATCTCTGCAGCCAGAGCTGTTGCGATACCGGACTGGAACACATTATGTAAACGTTCTTTTCTTGTCATCATTTCCTTGATTCTTCCCTCAAGAGCAGCTTTCACCTCTCCTAAGGTGGTCAGCTTCTCTCCTGTTACCGCATAGTAGCAGGGAAGGCTGTATGCGGTGCTTGGCAGGGATACTGCCGCATCGGCACCATACTTTTCCAATGCTTCTGCAACCGATTTCTCGGCCCAGGCATACATCTCGCCTGAACCGCTGAATACTCTGTCAAATAATGTCACGGTTTTAACCTCCTATGATAAGTTCCGCTTCTGCCCTGCCTGTACACTCTTATTTAGAACAATTTCCGACCGAAATAGCCTCCGTCCATAAATTGTTCTGTGCACTGTCCGGGCTTCGCTGTCTTTTACTTTTCTAATAATTCCTTTATTTTCCGAATCTCCTCCGTCGCCTCCCGGCTGATGTCGTAGGGGGATTTCCCCTGCCGGTCTGCGTCGATGACATCCGTATTGTAATGGATAAAGCCCAGTAAATCCTCCGCCGGTATCTTGGATCGGACAAAATCCTCGTCCTCGGGTCCCCGGACCTTGTTGGCAACCACACGAACCCTCTTCACGCCCAGATCCATCGCCAGACGCTTCACGTTCTTATAGGTCTGTACGCTTCTCGCTCCCGGCTCAATGACTACCACAAACTGATCCACACCCTCGCAGGTGCCCCGCCCCAGGTGTTCCAGGCCGGCCTCCATGTCCATGATGACCACGTCCTTGCTCCGCAGGCTTAAGTAATTGAGAATCCGTTTCAGCATCACATGCTCGGGACAGACACAACCGCCCCCGCCGGTTTCCACGGTTCCCAGGGTCAGAAGTTTGACACCATTGTAGGTTTTGCTGTAGGTATCTGGTATGTCATCCACCTTGGGATTTAAGGTGTAAAAGGTATTGTCGGCCCCTGCTCCGGTACGCTCCTCGATGAGCTTCCGCATCCGGGAAATGGGGATAATGGAATCCAGAATCTCCTCCGGAAATCCCAGTGCCAGGCCCAGATTTGCATCCGGATCCACATCCGCCGCCAGTACGGTCCTGCCCTCTGCCGCACAGAGCCTTGCAAGGGTTGCCGCAAATGTGGTCTTTCCCACGCCGCCCTTACCGGTTATTGCAATCTTCATACGTCTACACTCCTAACTGCTGCTTATCCATGTTTTAAAGATTCAACTAACTCAAACGTTCAGCTGAACTGTTTTCTACTCACTCCAGATTACGTTTCGTAATCTGTCGTTAATGCTCGAAAAATGCCCTTGCAAGCAAGCATTTTTCTTCACATTAGATTCCAAGAGCCGTCCTCTTCTCTTCAATCCGGTCAATCATTGCGTCAACCAGTTTGTCGATATCTTTCTCCACGGTGTAGGAAGCCTCTACCCAATCCTTAATGCCGTGTTTCAGAAGATTATCTACCTCCGTAGAACCGCATACATAGGGATCTACGCCCAGGAACGTGTCAATACCGGTAGCAACAACGTAGTTACCGATGGAAACGGCTTTCTCGGACATCCACTCGGGAGCACAACCCACAACGGGAACCTGGGAAATGTTCCAACCGGAATCCTTGGCAATGTCGGCTGCCAGAATCATCATACGGCTGATATCCACGCAGGAGCCCATATGCAGTACGGGAGGAATGTTTGCCAGCTCGCAAACTCTCTTTAAGCCTGCACCGCAGAGATCCTTTGCATCCTTATTCATCAGACCTGCCTTTGCGGCTGCCTGTGCAGAGCATCCGGAAGCAATGATAATAATATCATTTGCAATCAGCTTCTTCATCAGCTCGATATGAGCAACGTCCGGACGAATCTTCGGGTTGTTGCAGCCTACCATAGCAACGGCACCTCTGAGAACACCGGACTTCACGCACTCTACGAGGGGCTTGGTGGTTCCTGTCTCATCCACATAGGAGTTGGTAACCGTATCCAGAGTTTTCTTGATAGCCTCTACGGAATAGCCAACCGTTGCTTTCTGCTTCATATCCGGAATATAAACCAATTCGGGTTTCCGGTTCTTGAAGTTGTCAATGGCCATCTTTACGATTGCCTTGGCGTTCTCGCCTGCTGTCTCCGCTGTGAAATGCATAAACTCGGAATCGGGCATCTGTGCAATCTTAGAAGTAGTTACGAATTTTGTATGGAAGCACTTGCTTAAGGGTCCCAATGCCGGGAAAATACACTGTACGTCTACGACAATGGCCTCGCAGGCACCTGTCAGTACGACATTTTCCTGCTGCAAGAAGTTACCGGCCATGGGGATTCCCCGACGCATGGCAACCTCGTTGGAGGTACAGCATACACCGGAAATGGTGATGCCCTTTGCACCTACGCTCTTGGCATATGCGATCATCTCAGGATCATCTGCATACTCACAGATCATCTCAGAAAGTGACGGGTCATGTCCGTGAACCACGATATTTACATTCTCTGCCACCATAACGCCCAGGTTTGCCTCGGTGTCAATGGGCTTCGGTGTTCCGAACAGTACGTCTGAGAACTCCGTACCCATCATGGAGCCGCCCCATCCGTCGCAAAGACCGGTACGTAAGGACTGACGAATCAATGCTTCCGGCTTGGAGGAACATCCCATATGGGTCATATGTAAGGAGCTTGCAACCTCACGGTCAATGGCACGAGGAGCAATCTCTTCTCTCTCCCACAGCTCCTGGGTGTGCTGAGGTGCTCTCTTCAAGAAACGCTGATGTCCAAAGGGCTTTCCATACTCCATAAGGCCCTCTACGGCTACCTCATGAGCCAGATCATAGATATCCTTGCCCTCTGTCTCAATGCCCCACTCCTTGGCAATGCGGATCAGCTTCTCCGGATCTTTTACCTTGTAGTTTCCGTCCGGTGCAGTACAGTGCAGGGTGTGGCAGATCTCACGGCCGTGGTCAGAGTGGGTTGCAGCTCCGCCGGCTGTGAACTTCAGATAGTTACGTCCTACGATGCCGTGTACGTCGCATCCGCAGATACCTCTCGGTGCCTTGGGTGTGATACGGCAGGGTCCCATAGAACAGATTCGGCAGCAGACACCCTGCTCACCGAACTTACAGTGGGGGGTCTGGTTCTTCACACGAAGCTGCCAGGAATCGGCACCAACCTTCGCCCCTGTTTCCAACAGTCTGGCTGTTGCGGCTTCAAATTCTTCCACCGTTGTCAATTTAAAGTCTCCCATTATAAACCTCCTAAAAAATTTATGATAAAAATCTGCAAGCTCTTATTCTGCCGTCAGGCAACGGGCCTGCTCTTATCATGTTCCGCATTTGCAGGAATATCTGCTCATTTTTCCGGAGATATTCCTCTGTTCCGATAAACCGGAATTAGATTTCTTCTATGACAAATCTAATTTGCCGATGATGTCATACAGTGCCTTACGCACCGGGGAATCCTCCGGCAGCTTGACGGTAGGCACTCCGTCGCAGTCAAATTCAAAGACCTGCTCATCCTGGGGAACGACACCCAGAAGTGTTAAGCCCTGCTTTTCAATTTCTTCCTTCGTTCCATCGTTCAGAACACCGCCCGGAGCACGGTTTACGATAAGACCCACCGTGTTCGGCTTTAATCCGCACTCGGGTATCAGCTTGGCGATACGGCCTACTGCCTGGACGCCTCTTCTGGAGCAGTCGCTGACCAGAATGATGGTGTCAACCTTAGGAAGAATCCCCCGGCTGATATGCTCCATTCCGGCTTCATTGTCCACGACTACGTATTTGTAATTCTGGGCGTACTTGGAAATCTGGGCAGTTAAAAGTCCGTTTACAAAGCAGTAACAGCCTTTGCCCTGGGTATGGCCCATGACCAGAAGATCGTAGTCGTCCTCCTCTACCAGTGCGGAACTGAACTTCATTTCCGCATAATCCTGCTTGGACATCCCCAGAGGAATGGGATTGGTACTGGAGATCTCCGCCTGGGCTATTTCCTCACGAATCTCGCCCAAGGTGGCGTCCACCTCTACGCCAAGCACTTCATTTAAGTTGGAATTTGCATCCGCATCTACCGCCAGTACGGGGCCCTGCTTTTTCTGGCACAGGTACTCGATTAAAAGACCTGTCAGGGTTGTCTTACCTACGCCGCCCTTACCGGCTACCGCTATTGTGTGTGCCATGTTTTTTCTCCTATTTTAAGTCCCGTAATATTCCATCCAGTACACGGGTATAAAATCAATTCCCAGTCACAAATGCATGTGCCTGTAAATTGATTTGTGCACTGTATGGAATATTACTGTTTTCCAGTTCCGTAATATTCCTTCCAATACATCTGTATGAAATCAATTCCCAGTCACAGATGCATGTGCCTGTAAATTGATTTATGCATTGTAAGGAATATTACTGTTTTCCAGTTCCGCAATATCCCATCCAGTACGCAGGTATCGGAGATGAATTTCCGGCCGCAAAAATATGTGTCCGTAAATCCATCCGGGTACCGAACGGGACATTGCCGATTTATATGACCGGTCTTAGGCCGGACAGTTCAGCTTTACTACGGAACCGGTCAGATCCACAAAAGAAATGCTTCCCTCTACCATCGTCTCGGCTCCCATGATATCCACCAGGCGAACCTGGCTTCCCTCTACATAAATCTTACTCACATTCTTTAATACAACTTCTTCCGTATCCTTGGTGGTTTTATAAACCGTTGCCAGACACATAAGTACACCTCCTTTCCGGTTTTGCAGCTTTATCTGCTTAACAGTTTTACAAACCGTAAGTCAATTTTCAGCTTGGCTGTGATCCACTTTTACTTGTTGAACTGATAAACAAGAAAAATGCAATCAGGAACAAAACCAGTGCAAAAATTGCTGTGTAATGGGTTCCGTGTGTTCCATTTGACCATGGAGATAATCCCAAACCTGTCAGGATATTATCTCCAAAGCAGAAACCTTGCTTACTCCATGTAAATCCAAACATGAAAGCAAACAACATCAACACAGCCGAAAAAATGCGTACTATCTTTACACTTAAATTGTACCTCAACACAGATTGATTTCCTTTCCAAATCCCAATTTACAGGCTGCGTATAAAAAGTACTTGACTTATTCACCCTTTACGCCACATCCCCGTAAACGGAATCCAACAGCTCTGCAATGCTGCAGAGAAATAAAATGTTCTATTGCGGAGCTTTCACACTGGAAAGAGCCACGCTCAGATACAGATTGCCTTTCTCAAAATTCTCAACTGCCTTTTCAATCTGTGACGCCGCCTCTTCCTTTCCGTCCTTGCGGAACTGCTTCGCAATCTCTGCTAGTTCTGCCGCATGATGCTTGTTGTGATCCAACATATATGCTAAAATTGCTTCCTGCTCATTGGCCGGACGCTCCCCGCCGCATCCTCCGCAACCCTCACAGTTTTCATGGCTATGAGTGTGATCATGCTCCTCCTCATGACCGTGGGCATGCTCGTGTGCATGGGTATGGGTGCAGCCGTCCTTATGGGTATGTTCATGTGTATGACCATGCGTATGTCCATGATCGCCGTCTACGATATGCATTATTACTCCTCCTATTTAAAGTTCCGTAATATTCAGTTCATGCACCCTTATCTAAACCAATTTCCATCCGCAAGTGCATGCGTCTGTAAATCGATTTGTGCATAAACAGAATGTTACTGTTTCAAGTTCCGTAATATTCACTATATTGTGTTAAATTCATCACAAACTTAGGGTTATTATACCCTATATGGGGGATTTAATCAAGTTCATTTCCCCTGGGGAATTGCTTTTTTTTCAATACATCTTTGCATTTGTATATTTATTTTTGTTATATTTCTTTTGGATTTTCTTACAGGGCTCTTCTCTATTGTATTTAAAAAGTAAAACATTCACATTTTCCTGATTTTTCGTATCAGGAAGTATTTCAGCGAACTATGACCTCACCTCAAGCATCAGACTTATCTTTATGTCAACCATATCATAACGGATGATTGGAAGAAAATCCAGAAGTAACTTTTGAAAGATTTGTAAAATTTTGTCTTTCAGAAACTCCGTGAATATTTGCTTCCTCTCAAATACCACGAAAAAACCATACGTTTTGCCATCGTTGCGATTCCTCACAAAATACCGCAAAACCAATGCTTTTTCTATTCTTATCGCAAAAAATAATATAGGTGCCAGCTCCAATGAACCAACACCTATACTCATCATTTATAACTATTTTTTTACGCTGCCCTGTGCTTTTCTCACTTCATCTATCAAAATATTTAAAAGTGCCGCCGTTTCCGTCTCCGTATGCTTTTCCAATACGGACAATATTGATTGTTCCACCCATATACCTAATTGTAAAAACAGCACCCGCCTAAACCTATGTCCGCTTTCCTGTCACGCTATCGCCCTGCAAGGCTTTGATTTGTCATTGCAGTCCGGCGAAGTCCCCCGCTTATGGACACAGGTGATAATTTCACCCTTTGACGCTGCGTCATCACGGATAATCTCGCCCACGGACGGCACATAGATTCTCCCGGAAAGGGGATTCTTAATGCTGTCAACAGGTGTTATAATGCACGCCTCCACCTGGGATTTTTCAAAGCACAGATCCGTGTCGTACATCTCACAGTTTATAAGCTTTAAATTTTTGCAGTAGCAGAAAGGCTGTGTTCCGATAATCTTACAGTTTTCCAGAGTCAGCCCATCCGAATACCATGCAAGATATTCCCCTTTGACGGTACTATTCCGGACGGTTATATGTTCACCATGCCAGAATGCGTCCTTGGTGTCAAAGGTACAGTTTTCAAATACCGCATTTTTGATATACTGAAAGGAATACTTCCCCTGGAACGTCACCTCCCGGAACTTAAGATCTTCGGAACGCATCATAAAATATTCACTGACCGCCCTGGTATGCTCCATACAGATGCCCCGGACAGACCAGCCAAATTCCGGGGAAATAATGTCGCAGCCCCGTATGACCACATTGCCGCACTCCCGGAGTGCCTTAATTCCATGCAGCTTTGTATCCACAATCTCTATGTCATCGGAATACCAGAGAGAAGCACGGCAAAGCTCTGTCATCTCGGAACCGGAAATTTTAAGCCCGTGATTATGCCAGAACGGATAGCGAAGATTGAAGAAGCAGCTCTCCGCCACAATGCAGGAGCTTTCTTTAAAGGCACTTTCTCCGTCTGCCGGGCCGTCAAAGGCACAGTCTTTCACAAATACATTCTTGCTCCCATAAAGAGCCCTTTCCATGTCAAATGTCTGATTTTCAATGATTCTCATTTCTGACTACCTCCTATTTTTCAAACTTCCTGTTTCTTTCTGTTTTGAATCTGGTAAACCAGATAGTCCAGGCAGACAATCTGTCGCTCCTCCTCATGTACCATGCCAAGAATCGTCTCCCTTTGCTCCTCCAGCAAGCTTAGCTGGTCTTTCCAGTCGCCTTGGTCAAAATACCTCATAAAACACCGAATCGTATCCGGATTGCACCCTGCATCTCTCAGATTCCGGATTACGGCCTCTTTCGACTCATACCCTATTGCTTGTTCCGGTCTCATTTTCCCTCATTCCTTTAAATCTGCTTATTTCCCGTCACGGATCACAACTGACTTTTTCCCTTTCCCGTGATTTCATTATATTCTCCATTTACAAGAATAGCAAATATTTATATTTAATTGATTCCAATAGAAAAAATCTATTATTCTAAAAAATGCGGGGATTATAAACAGATGACAGAAATGCTCTCCCTTTTCTGGTATTATGTATTTATCAGGCAGGTATATAAAGGAGGGCTTTTTATACAGGAAAACCATAAGACTTTTATACCCCCACCATATAAGCGGGGGCTTGGAAACGTATTATTTTGCGTTCAGGCATAAGTCTGCGTCTAAAGCGTCTGGCTCTTTGATGATATATTTGTTCTCCCCTGCAAATGGGAATTTGAATTATTCTTTCACATAATTTTGATATGGCCTGTCATTCAGCGATCCTTTACAGCCTAATTTTTTCGCAAATATATTAAAAAACAATTTATTTAACGGACTGAATACATTGCTGAAAAAGATTTCTCTTTTCGAAAAATATTCCGGTTTCGCAAAGTCATTTACCACTTCTTTGTGAAAGTAATTGTTTTGAGCATAATATTTCCCCATGTGATAAAAAGGCTCTGTCAGTTGTTCTCTCATTTTACTACCTATAAAGCTGACTGCAAACATATTCCCTTTTAATAGAGTTCCGTTGTACTCACATCCTAAGAAAGCTGGTAATGTTTCTAAATAGGATTCACAGCACCTTAATTGGGATGCCTCCGCAAACCCGCCTTGTAATAAAAATCCGATTTTGGTATTGCTATCTTGCTTTGGTTTTAATGTTTCTAAAAATTCTGCCATAATTCCGGGAATACACTCT
>CAOJBY010000050.1 GCA_948330435.1 uncultured Lachnoclostridium sp.
TTCTTTTTCTCAATCACCTGTGCCTGAAAATTTTCGGGATTCCCGTTGAAATTAAAAAAGATACTATTGAAAAAAGATGATAGCCTGATTATACTATAAAATTTGGAATTTTCAACCTTTTTTTGTAATTTTTTGTAGCTTTGCGTTCTGTTTTCAATCCCTTTTCGTTATTTATCATCTACTTTGTAATCCATCACACACCTCCATAAATCCCAACTTAACGCTCTTCACAGCTTCCCGTCAAACCGGAAGTTATCTATCTCTTTTATTCGGTTTGTTTCCATATCCTTAGCCACACCGTGCCATTGCTATATACTGCAAAGAAAATACGGAATTGTTTTTCGTCAAATTCGCCATTACTAATCATTATCTCCTGGACAATACCATTCAATTTCATCCTATATCCTGTTTCTTGGTATCCGTTTCGCAAATAAAAATCTTTTCGTCTTCTTCTCAATTCTATATCTAGAGCATTTTTATCGCATGGTTCAATTGAAATAATAATCTTCTTGTCGGGATATTTGTATTGTATTTCCTGTAATATAGCACTTCCATAACCATTGGATCGGATTGTTTTATCCACTGCCAAAAACATAACAAATACTATTTTTCTATTATGTGCCAAATATATAAACCCACATAAGGTATCTTTATCATAAAACGCCCAAAAATCAGTGTTCCACAATTTAGACATTGCAACCATCATTGAGAATGGCATTCTCTCATTTTTAGGAAAAGAATCAATATAAATATTCTTTACATCTATATTTCTAAGTTTTACTTTTTTGATTTGCATATATTATTACCCCACAAATAACGATTTTACGCTCTTCGCAGTTTCCTGATAAATTAAAGTTTGTATCAGCTTTGCAGATATTCAATCAGCTTATTTGCATATTCATCGCTATGTTCGTGTAAATACTGCCCATGTCCCATATATTCAATCTCTATATCTATTATAGCGGGCAGATATTTCTTTAACAAAGTAACGCTCTTCCTTGGATATTGCTCATTTGAACCTCTCCAGAACAAAATAACCCCCTTGTAATTTCTTATACTTTCAGGAATATGATACTTATACACAAATTCACATGCATTTTTTATCGTATTTGAGGTGATGCCCATATAAAGCATTTCGATAATACTGTTGTTATCTTTTCCCATAACAGCGTCCATCATAAATTTCGGGATTGCTTTTCCGTTTCGAATCCGCTTGATCGCTTTGCAGAACATATATTCATACGGCTTTGTCAACAAGCCCATCTTTGTCAGAAACGCCGCATCCAAATGTGTTTTAGCGACATTAACATTGCCTCTTCCAATAATTTCAACAGCCATTGTTGCTCCCATAGAAAATCCAGATAGACAATACAAATTACCAGATAGATTATTTATTATGTAATTTTCTATCTCGTCGCAATTGTTCTTAAGACTGACAAGTTCATCTGTTCTTTCACTGTGCCCATCCACTTCTGCCAATATCACATAATAATCTGACAAATATTTTAAAATTGGTTCATAGCAAAGCATTGCCGTAGAAGCCATTCCATGTATAAATAGTATTGACTTATTATTTTTATCGCCGAAACATAAAAAATTCATAACACAGTCCCCCATAAACACCGATTTTACGCTCTTCGCAACTCCCCGATAAACTTAAATTTTCCTATTCCATTTTTTCTTGACACTCACTACATTCTCTATCGTGGATGGAAATAATACCTCCACATTTAGGACAAGTATATTTTTCTTTCTGCTGTTCCATGAAACAATCTAAACCATGTTCTCGTACAAAACAGCCGTTTTTTATAAGGCTTGCCTGATACCTCTTGTTATAACTTTTTTCAAGATTTTTAATTAGCTTACATGGATATTCGAAGCAGTCAAAGCAATAGGACAATGCTTTTTCTTTGATACAGTTCTTAATTTTGCATTTACGACAATGTTCAGGCTTTCCGTTATCACGGTTCAAACAACCCGCACAAGGCTTACTATGATAACAATGCTTATAGCAAACCTTGCAATTCATTCCACAAGGGGCGAACATACCCGTATCAATATTTTCTTTAGGCATTTTCATAGGTTCTGCCCCTTTCAATCACAATTTACCCTTTTCGCAGCCTTGGTCATCATTTTCCCGATGAAAAGGGGATGCCTGTAAGAAAACTTCATTTGCACTGTCTGGATTGCAGAGTGGCAGATCACAAACCTTTTTAACCATATACGGTCAGCCAGTCCATATCCAACTTCTTTTGCCTTTGCCATAAATTCTTTTGGAACTGAAATTCCCGATGCTGATTTTGTATCTGTCAATGGCGGATGGAACAAATGGAAGCTAATCCCGTATTCTTCATTTTCTATTTGCAGACATTTAGCCAATGCTTCTATTGCTCCTTTTGAAGCGGCATACGGGGAAATGTCTGCAAATCCAGTAACGCCTACGCCTGAACTTGTAAATATAATACGTCCCTTTTTCGCTTTTTGCATATAAGGAAGAACTGTTTTTGCCAATCTCAACGCCCCAAAATAATTTACGTCCATTACATTTTGATATATTTCAAGATCCGTATCTCGCTCGCTTTCAAAAGTGCACAGACAGGCATTGTGGATTGCAATGTCAATATCTCCAAAATTTTGGACTGCCTGCAGCACGCCATTCTCAATGCCGGAAAGGCTTCTTGCATCTGCAATGATTGGCAGGAGTACCTTTTGATACTTTTCTTTTAATTTCTCAATTTCCTGAATTTGAATATCCAACACTGTTACCGTATTTCCCAATTGCAGCAATCTTTCTGCAAGATAATAACCAATCCCTCGATTCGCACCAACGACTAACACATTCGCCATATTACAGGCCCTCGATTTCTTTGAAAAAATTGTAGATATGCTCATACGCATTTCCCCGAAAAGCCTGTTTCTGTTCATCTGTCAATGTTCCGCAAAAAAGCTGCCGCTGCGTAAAAAGATAAATCGGTGCATAAAATTTCATTGCCAGATAGTTACTGTCTGCTGTTTGGAGCATTCCTTTTGACATTAACAGAGAAAATACCTTTGTTTGAAAATTTAATGGCTTATCAAATATCCAGCAATCATATATTTTTTGTATTTCATCATTGCGAAAACGTTCCAGCGAAAGTAATCTCATAACTTTGTTGCAGTATTCGTCCATTAGATACTTTTCAAAAAAGCAGTCACAAGTTTGTTCCAATAACTTTCCCTCAGCAGTTTTCTGTGTAATCGTTAACGCCTGCTCTAATTGGGTCATGAAACCGGTTGCTATTGATTCAAAATGCCGCAACAGCTCATCCAATATCGCCTGCTTATTTTTGAAATGATAGTAGACAGAGCTTCCCGGCAAACGCACTCTTAAGCAAATACGCCCCATTTACCCTCTTGCAGTTCAGGCCTAAATTCTAATCATCCATCATGGCCTGCCGAATCAGCTCCCCAATGTGTATCTCAACGCTGTCCATACAGGGAAGAACGCAGTTCTCATTATTCAACAATAAAGGCAGCTCCGTACATCCCAATATGACTGCTTCAGTTCCATAATCATTTTGCATCTTATGAATGATATGATTGAACTCCTGCAATGTCGTTTCCTTTACGATACCCAATTCCAATTCTTCCAGGATTCTTTTTGCCACCAGATCTCTGTCCGCTTTTTCCGGAACCACGATCTCGATGCCTGCTTCCGTGAAATCTTTTTTCATATAATCCTGTTCCATCGTGAAAATCGTTCCAAGCAGTCCAACCCTTTTATACTTTCTCCGCACAGCTTCATCACATACTGCTTTCGGAATACGAACCAGTGACACATTCGCCGCCTTTTCAACAGCGTCAAATACAATGTGCATGGTTCCGGCTGTCAACGCAATGATTTCCGAGCCTGACGCCTTTAGTGCCTGGACCTTTTCCGTAAGATATTCGGCCAGTTCTTCATAATTTCCGGATGACACGTATTTCCATGCCTTTCTGAAATTTACGCTTTCGATGGCTATATCCGGCATAGCGGTTCCGCCTGTCAAATTATCAATTCTGCTGTTTAATTCCTTATAATACATCAAAGTGGACTCAGGTCCCGTACCGCCCACCAGTCCTATCTTTTTCATGCTGTATTCCTCCTGTGCAAAGCCTGATTCCACACCCTTGCAGCTCCCTCGCAAACGAAAATATTATTATCCCTCTTTGATATGATCAAAACGGTAATGATTGTCCTAATAAATGAAACCGTAACTCTCATATACCACATGGTAATTTCCCGGCCAGCTCTTCCAACTCCCCTTTTGTCATAGATGGGATCAGAATGTGGTCTGCGTCAAAGGGCCGGACGCCATAGCTGCTCACTTCCTCAATAAAACGCTCATAAGGAAATATTCCATCCAGCACACGATTCTCGCTGTAAAGCACAAACTGGACGTACCCCTCTGTTATCTCAGGCTTATTCAGATCCAGAAATCCGTCAGCACGGACAGGAAAAATACTCTCACATTCTTCTGTCAAGGCATAAAAGGCTCCTACCTCTTTTGTATCGCCTTTCTGAAGAAGTCTTGGCTTTGCATAATACACATCCATTGCCTGAATGTCATGCAATGTCTGTTCAAAATCGGAAAGATCCGTACAGGTCTCCCATGCGGCTACCTTATCTTTTGTCAGCGTATAAGGCCATCGTGCCAGAGTAAGAATATGGTTCCCAAATTCTTTATTCCCGCAAAACCGGTTCAGTGACTTTCGGCTAAACTCAGCAAAGTTCTCAATTCCCTGTCCCAATTCCCTGCCAGTGAAGCATCTCTCTTCTTCCACGCAATACATCTCCACCTTACCCAAACGTCTCTCTATCTCCCCTGCAAGCCGGGCAAAGTCCGTGATCTCCGCTTTGGTTGTGGGAATATTATAGCTTATCTCATAATATCCCTCCCGGGCTTTCCTGCCATCAAAAAAAATCCCCCGCCCGATGCGTTCCGGATTATAAAAAATAGCCGTTCCCTGGGTCTGTTCATTTTCCTGTAAAATGTAAAAATCATTATTGGAGCCATAACAAAGGCCGCAGGTACGGGCCAGTGACGGAATATCAAGAACCGTCTTTCCAAATAATTTCTTTTGTCTAATCTGCAAAGTGAATGCCATGATAAAATCTCCCCTGCCTTTTCTGCACAAGTTATTTTTTAAAATTTTATCATATTCTGTGGACAATATCCATAATACTTCGGCTTTAAATTCCTTTAAAAATTTCATCTTATACTTTCAAATCGATTGCTCTTTTAAACATCTGCGGCACATAGTTCTCTGCTCCCAAGACCAATTCTTCCGAACTGCCCCTCACAGCTAAATCCCCTCTTCCCTTTTCTTGAACCGTCGGCGTGATTGATTGATCAATTTCAACTACATCAAAATTGTTATTGGATTCCCTATGACTTTTCATATTTTTTTCATCCGATTGTGTAGGATCCTCACTTGTTTTTTCCGGGGCTTTCTCTTTCAGCCTTGCTTCCAACTCCGCCTTTTCGTTCCGCTTAGCTTCCTTTTGAGACTCTTTTAATTCTTTCTGTGCCTTAACCAATGCTTCTTCCGCCCGATCCAGTTCTTTTCCCCCATACTTTCCGGCACGTTCCACCAGTTCCCAATCCGGACTCTGCTTTGCAAGCTCTCTTGATACCATATTCATTGGTTTTAACGCCGCCTTTGCACTGGAATCCGCAGACATCAGTGCATAGCTTAACCCTCCAGATATTAAATTTGCCATTTTCTAGTCCTCCTATCAAAGTTGCTACGCAACAGTACTAAAGGGTAAAGTCACTTCGGCACACCTGTAATGAGAGAAACTTTCATTCGAAAGGACACTCATGAAAGTTTCTCTCATGCACCTCCTCGACTTTACCGTCCAGCAGAAAATATTTTTCAAAAACACTTGACATTTCTAAGCTGGACTTACATCATTTTAAAAATCATTGTTGAAAGAAACTGGTCGCTATTCTCATAAGAAATTTTTAGCACGCTCTCTTGTCCGCCATAATCAACATAGACAAGGTTTCCCTTTCCTCCAAACCCCGGCAGCTTACTGTATCCGCCGAAAAGAAGCCAAAATTCCGTTTCTTTTACGCCATATTGATAAAGAATCATATCCATTGTTTTCCTGTCAATATAAATATGCTCTTCCTCCACGGAAACGGCTTTCCTTAAAGCTTCACTGTCCTCTAATATCTTCGTCTCTTTTTCTTCATTCATCAACACCATATTGCGTTCCTCCGTATAACGAGGAAGCGAATATTTTTGTATCATCAGCAACACCCCTGCCAATACAAGGAGACAGGATACGCATAAGGCTTTTGCGTATTTTGGTTCATAAATTTTATAATCCGCAATTTGAATCATTCTTTGCTTTGTATCCTTGTAGCACCTCTCTCCTGCAAAGGCTGTGACACCCCCAAAAGTCTCTTCCCGCAGAATTTTAATAGATTTAATAAGCAGTTCCCCGTAGTCATATGCACTCTTTTTGCTTCTCCTTATGGTAATCCGATCGCAGATCTCCTCCATATCTTCTTTAAACTCTTTCATACAGACAGTCAAAAAGAAATTTGGCCATAACAGAACTCTTATCATGTCCCATAAGAAATAAAGCCATAAGTGCCCCAATCGTATATGAATTTTTTCATGAAGCAGGATGACTTCCAACTCTTTTAATTGAAATTTTTCTAATAATACCCTTGGAACTACAATTTTCGTCTGAAAAAGTCCTGCTGCAAATGGCGTAACCGCCGTCTCGCTGACGAAAATATCCTGGCCGCAGATGCTGCCTTTCTCCATCACTCCGAATTGTCTCCAAACCTTTCCATAGCTTCGAATGAGATTTCCTGAATAAAGCAGCATACACAACAGATATCCATATCGAACACAGCCATGAACTAAGCAGATGTCATTCCACCACATGAAGAATTTCCACATCCATCTATTATCGTAAAACAGATTCAGCTTGCCCATAAACGGAACCGCCAAAAAAATTCCCCAAATCAATCCTTTGGAAAAAATGTGCTTTTTTAAAATTGTTTTTCGCAGAATCATTACAAGGGCCAATATCGGAAATGATAATAATGCACATCGCCCCAGCAGTATGGAAAAATAGATCGTAAAAGCATTCAGTAATTCTGTGAAGCCAAGGAGCTTCCACCATATCTGCTCTGCCATTATTTATTTTTCCCTTTACTTTTTTCAAGTATCGCTTCTAATTCGCTGATTTGCTCATCTGTAAAAGCAATACTCTGGAGCAATGACGCAATTGCGGTTGCCTGATTGCCTGAAAAATAACTATCTGCAAATTTTTTACTTTTCATTTTCAAGCATTCCTCCTTTGTTCGCAAAGCCGAGTAATGATACACTCTTGCATCCCTCTCATCCACCGTATAGCATAACAGTTTCTTTTGACATAGGCGGTTCATAAGCACCCGGATCATCTTCGGGGTCATATTTAACTTTCCCTGAAGCTTGTGTATCACCTCTGCCGATGTCAGGGGCCCGTCACTTTCCCAAATAATTTCCATTATCAGCCATTCACTTTCGCTTGGCATGATGTTTTCGTTTTCCAATCGCTGTTCCTCCTTAAAATATTATCTGTTATAAAATCTTCCTGCCCTCCGTGTACCAGGAGACCCACGCCCTCTATACACGAAGTATATTATATCTATCGGATAACATTCGTTAATTATTAATAGCTGTTATCCATTTTTATTCAAAATATTGAAGTTATACAAATTTCTGTCTGCCGCCCGCCCATTAACGCATTTGTTTTTGCGTCAAAACCCTCCATATGTTCCAAAATTCGTACGATTACACTTTCTTCAAAAATAAATCCACAAACCTCATTCCCCTTTCTCATCTTTCAGAGCTATTTCCAATAATTCTGCCGCTATCTGGGCTGAGCGAATCCTCATCAAATTATCCCATGCATCTTCCTTTCCAAGAAGATTCATTCCGCCATGCCAGACAAGTTCATCGTCTATGACAGCAAAGTGCTCTTCCACCTCTTCTTTCATAATAACATGAATACCATTTCCCCGCATCATATCAATAAGTCCCTGACAAAAGTCCGGACTGCCATAAGCAATATTCTGCGGTTCTGTCGTTATCACCGTAACCTTACAGCCCGCTTCCTGTCTTGCTCTCACAAGATACAGGAACCGTTCTACCTCGTCTCCAGCAATCTCCGGGCTTGACACAATCATCTACTTCTCGCACTCCACAATATCCTGTTCAAATACATCTGTATAATTCCATTAGAGAACATATATATAGATACCTTATATAAAGAATGAGTGAGAAGCCTTTGACCTCTCACCCAACACTTCACCACAAAGCAGGCTAAATTGTTATAAAATCTTACGCAGCTTCTTACGTAAAGGCGGCGAACGACAGCCAACAGCGGAAACAACCCTGTGGCACATTCCGATAAAAAACGACAAAAGAAAAACCGCAAAGGCTCTGTGACCTTTACGGTTATAGATAAACTCTGCGTTGCATGAGCAGATAGGTTACTGCCCGAAAAAAGGACATAAAAAAATCCCTCCAAACTTCAAAAACAAAGTTAGAGGGTAATTAAGGTATAGCAATGCAGCCCATCGAACATCGTTTTTTTATTCAATGGACGTATTTGCTTTCTCTTAATTTATCTATTGATTATTTAATTTTTCTTTAACAAGTTTTTCATGGTAAAAGTAATTGACATAATTTAATCCCAGTTTGTCACAATATGTGTTGAGCAAATCGGCTAACGTATTCCAATATGTACTATCTTTTTCTAAATAAATTGTTTCATATTTTTCTTTTAAGTCTGGATAGTGTGTATTGATATAAGAGAGAATGCTGCTTTTATATTCCCCTCTAAGGTTCAGATTTTCAAACCAATATTCACATACATTCTCTTTCGTACTGTCAATTATGTCTTTCCATTCCGTGATATATGGAAAAATAGGAGACATAAACAAAACCGTATGAATACCCACATTATGTAATTTCTCTATCGCTTGAAGCCTGTCCTTTATGGAACTGCCTTTATCCATATCTGCCCTAAAATCGTCATCTAAAGTATTGATTGAAAAAGCCACTTTGAGATTGGACATCCTTTTCAATAATTCTACATCCCGTAAAATAAGCGTTGATTTTGTTGAAATTGTAATTTGGCAATCTGCATTTACAAGCTGTTCTAATATCTGTCTTGTGATGCCGTATTTCTCCTCATAAGAATTATAACAATCTGTTACAGACGACATAAAAACAGATTTTCCCTTTAATTTCTTTAGATTAATAGGTTTTTCGCATTGTTTAATGTCTATAAATTTCCCCCATTCCTCTCTGTGTCCTGTAAATCTTTTCATAAATCTGGCATAGCAGTATTTACAAGCGTGAGTACAGCCGACATAAGGATTTATCACATAATCACTTGCTGGCAAATTTGATTTCGTCAGATAATCTTTCGTATTTATTTTTTGCTCTATAATATCCATCTATTGAATTACACCTCCATGAAAATAACATTCATAAATTTTTTCATCCAAATAAAAAATATCTTCGTACCCTTGAAACCAAACAAATTCTCCCCTATAACCCGACCAGTATAATTCATGCACCAAATAGGATTATCACAGTACCATACCGCTTCTTCACCAGTAAATTTTTCGCCGCCTAAATATGTATCATAATATTTATACTCATTTTCCACATAACAAAAATCACTGGATTTCATTCGAGAAGATTGCACTTTATTTTCATTGATTGGATAAGTATTCTTTTTTGCCGAAACCAAAAAGGAAACAACTTTTTTGAGGTCAATGTCCGCACTCTTGTATAATAAAATGTTGCACTCATCATCTTTCACTATTCTGTCAATGGTTACGCCATATAATTCGCTTAGTAATATCAATCCATTCAATTCTGGAATTGCTTGTCCGTTTTCCCATTTACTTACAGTTTGCCTTGCTATCCCAATCTTATCTGCCAGTTGCTCTTGAGAATAACCATTCTTTTTCCTCAGCATTTGCAATTTTCTGCCCATGTGATTTATAAAAAGCCATTCGTCCAGCTTTTGTGGTGACTGGTAAGATACTTGGTATTTTTCTGCTGTCTGTGCATAGTCCATTTCATGCTCAATACAGTATTTTACGATTTCCACCCGTTCCTCGTATGTGGTCTTTCTTCCTTTGGTCATGATACTGGTTCCTTCCTATTCTGTCAAGCCCAAATCTATTGATTTTACTGGCTTTGACGATTTTTATTTACCTCAAAAACAGAGCCGGGAGTGATGGATATCGTAGTATCATGTACCGAATAGTTGATAAACAGATATAGCTAATAAAACATCCCTTTTTTTTGCTTTATAAAGGCTATTTCCCTCTGATCAACTATGATGATGAAC
>CAOJBY010000051.1 GCA_948330435.1 uncultured Lachnoclostridium sp.
TGCGGCATCAAAAATCTGTATGAAAAGAGTTGCCAATGATTACTTGACAGTAACGCCCTCATACCACCACAGAACAGATTGAAAAGCCAGATAGTATATGATAGTATGATATTCAATAGATGTTCAAAAAAGCGACGAAATGAAGTTTGGAAGAGGGCCATAGTCATGAACAATTACAAGATCCTGCTGGTGGAGGATGACCGGGAAATCAGCGAAATGCTGAAAAACTATTTAACGGCAGAGAATTATGAGATAATCTGTGCTTTCGACGGTCAGGAAGCCTGCGACAAATTTGACGCTTCCTCCTGCCATCTGGTACTTTTGGATCTGATGATCCCGAAAATCAGCGGTATAGATGTCATGCAGCATATTCGAAAAACCAGCGTTGTTCCGATAATGATCCTTTCCGCAAAGGATACGGAGGGAGATAAGATGCTGGGCCTGGGGCTGGGGGCGGACGATTACATCACAAAGCCCTTTTCCGTGGTGGAGCTTCTGGCAAGAATCAAAGCAAATCTTCGTAGAACCACCCAATATGACAATGCAGCCGCTGCAATCCCGTCTACTCTGACAGCGGGGGAATTGCTGATGAATCTGTCCGATTATACCCTGACCAAACAGGGAAAGAAGATTGAACTGACAGCAAAGGAATTCGAAATCTTAAAGCTCCTTTTGCAAAATCCCAAAAAAGTTTATACCAAAGAACAAATATACTCTCTCGTCTGGAATGACGCATACTGCGGCGATGAAAATGCCGTAAACGTACATATCAGCAGGCTGCGGAATAAGATAGAAGACGATTCCCGAAATCCCAAATATGTGCTTACTGTCTGGGGAATCGGTTATAAGCTGGGGGAACTCTTATGAACAGCGGAGCGATCTTGTTTTTTCTATGTCTAATCATTTGCTTTTTCCTTGGTATCATCCTGTATCAGCAATGGACCTTTCGTACTGGTACTCAGAGAAAATTGCGGGAAATCCACAAAAAATTGGAAGAAATCATAGCTGCGGACAGCAGTGAATCCGTCATGGTTTTTACAGACAATCAAGAATTAAAGGAACTGGCGGCACAAATCAACAGCATATTGGAGCATCACCGGAGAGCAAAAGCCGATTACCGCCGTTCTGAGATGGCCTGCAAAAAAATGCTCTCCAATATTTCTCATGACATGAAAACACCCATGACGGTAATTCTGGGATATCTGGAAATCATGAGGTTAAACGGAAAAGCCACGGAGGAAATGCTTGCAAAGACCGAGGAAAAAGCCAGAAACCTTATGGAACTGATCAATCAATTCTTTACCCTGGCAAAAATAGAAGCAGGAGATACGGATTTAGAGCTTTCTGAGATAGATGCCTGTGAAGTCTGCCGGGAGAGCATCCTGGATTTTTACGAGATATTAACAAAAGCAGATTTCCAGGTGGATATCGGTCTGCCGGAACATGCTGTTTATATTCAGGCCAATCGGGAGGCCTTACAGCGTATTCTGCTGAATCTTATTTCCAACGTGCTCCGCTACGGCCTGGAGGGAAAATATTTGGGCCTGTTTCTCAGGACAGACGAAAAACACGTATACATAGATGTGGTGGACAAAGGGAAAGGAATTGAGAAAGCATTTGCAGAGCATGTCTTTGATCGGCTTTTTACCCTGGAGGATTCCCGAAGCCGCAGCATTCAGGGCAACGGACTGGGGCTGGCAATCGCCAAAAACCTGGCATTGCAGCTTGGAGGGGAGCTTTCCCTTGAGAGCATTCCCTATGAGAGAACTGCCTTTACGGTGAGATTGAAAAAAGAGCTTATGTAATTCCTTATCACGAAAGAAATTTGTAAGATTTATTCAAGAGTTTTGAAAAATACGGCTGCTATTATGATAATTGTAAGGAATCGTTATGTACCGGAAATATACACAAGAATTTCCGATACAAACCATTTGTCAGACACCAGGAAAGGAGAAAAAATGTCCTATATTTTACAGACAAATCATCTTACAAAGATCATAAGCGGAAAAGAATTGGTGAGGGACGTAAACGTCCACCTGAAAAAAGGGGAGATCTACGGTTTCCTTGGTCCCAACGGGGCCGGCAAGACCACGGTAATGAAGATGCTCGTGAACCTGTGGAAACCCACGAAAGGAACCATCGAGATTTTTGGAGAAATCCTCCGGCCCCAGTCCTATGAAGTGCTAAAACGCATAGGCAGCATCATTGAATTTCCCACCTTTTACGAGCGTATGACCGGATATGAAAATCTGAAGCTCCACTGCGAATACATGGGATACTACCATCACGGAAGCGTGCGAAATGCTCTGGAGCTGCTGGATTTGACGGACGCAGCGGCAAAGCCGGTAAAAAATTATTCCCTGGGAATGAAAGAACGTCTGGGAATTGCAAGAGCCATTCTCTTAAGGCCCGAGCTGCTGATTCTGGACGAACCGACCAACGGGCTTGATCCGGCAGGCATGAAGCAGATTCGTGATCTCCTGAAGAAACTGTGCACCGAATACGGAACGACCATTCTGATATCCACACATATCTTATCCGAGATCGAAACCATTGCCGATACCATCGGCCTTATCCATCAGGGCTGCCTGATGAACGAGATCAGCATGAAAGAGATCGAGGAAATGAGCCTGTCCTATATAGAATTATCCGTGCAGGACCCCAGGCAGGCGGCTTACGTGCTCTCCCAAAAGCTTGGCCTTACTAACTTCCGGATTCTCGGGGAGGAACAGATTCGCATTTACGACAGCCATATTTCCACACAGGAATTGTTAAAGACTTTTTCCGCAAACCAGGTAGAGGTAACTGCACTTGGGAAAAAAAGCGATACCTTGGAGGATTATTTTCTGAAAATGACAGGGGAGGGAATGAATCATGTTAAAGCTGATTAAATTGGAATGGAAGAAAAATCATATTGGAAAGTATATCAGAAATGCCATCTTTTTGGCAGGAATCCTGTGTCTGTTTCTCTTTGCCCTTGCCTATCTCGGAATTGCCAACGACCCGGAACTGGGCGTGCCGGATTTTGCCCCCGGCATGGGAAATATGTCCGCATCCATTGAACTGTTCACAAGTATGTCATTCCTGATCTTCACCAGTGCCATGCTGTCCTCTTTTATCGTCAGTGCCTATGAAAACAAAACCATGAATTTAATGTTTTCCTATCCCATCAAACGGCAGAAAATTCTTATTTCTCAGATGCTTGCGGTCTGGATCTTCAGCTTTGGGGCATTAACGCTTACAAAGCTGTTCATTTATGGCTGTATATGGATGGGGAGCCGAACTATGGTATCTGCATTCCCCATTGATTTTGACATGACAAGCTTTGGGTTTTACATGCAGCTTATCACAAAATCCGCCGTCATTGTTACCATGAGCTTTATCTCCCTCTTTGTGGGGCTTAAAATGAAATCCTCAAAGGCCGCCCTTATTTCTTCGTTTTTGCTGATACTGCTGACCCAGGCCAATGTCGGCGATCTGACCATGCGGAACAATGCTGTTTTTCCTGTGATACTGACCGTAGTTTCACTGGTATTTGCGTTTCTTTCCATTTACCGGGTGGAGAAGAAAGATTTGTAAAAAGATATAATGTAAAAGCCAGCCAAGAAAATGATAAGTCCTGAATTCTTGACAGGCTTTTTTTATTGTGCAGAAATTTCAAGCGGGTTTATATGATTAGCATTTTGGAGTGTATTATATTCAAGCTGCAAAGTAACGGCTCTTTTAAGCTGTGATTTGACAGAAGCTGAAAGTTGTTGATATTCGATTTGTTGTTGGAGCATAAATAAATAATATGTATCCAAGTGGCTTTCACAATGACATATTTTGTCACTACGTTTGCATCTTGATATAACATCACATGCTGTACGGCGGGAGTATTTTTTAGTTTCAATCAGCCATGTTTCAAATCCGTCTATATTCCAAACATAGTCAACAGCAGGGACATTTTGTGTCTGAGTATATTCAAGGACTGAAGATGCAACAAATTCTGCTAGTTTTACAGGAACTGCATTCCCAATCATCTGTTCGATATCCGTTTTGCTCCCTATCCATATAAAGTCTTTTGGGAAAGTTTGAATCAGGGCTCTTTCCGCTGTTGTAAGTGCTCTGATGGAGGGACTTAATTTACAAGCATCATTTGGATGTCCAGGATATCCTTTTGGAACAGGTCGGTTTACACCTCTCATAGTTGGAGCAGGCTCATCAATAGAAAAAATTGCTCGTCGGCTGTAATTCCGAGGATGCCGGTAATAAAATTCGAAGTCCAGTGTGTTTCCATAGTAATCTCGGAGAGTAGTTGGTTCTTTTGACATTTTACTGCTAATAATTTTTTTGACGGAATCATCCGAATCGTTTCGTATGCCAATACAGAAAAAACGCTTTCTTTTTTGAGGTACTCCGCATTTGCTGGCATCCAAAATAACCTCTGTAAGTCCATAGCCGTTTTCTTTGTATTTTTTTCTGGCTTCGCTGTAAGCGTTGCTTTTTGCTGCACGGTCTACATTTTCCATCACAAAGTATTTTGGCTTGACAGAACAAATAATATCTGCATAGGAGACTGTCAAGCTTGCTCTTGAGGCTTCGATACGCTTTCCGGCAAATGAGAAGTCTTGACAGGGAGGCCCACCAATTATGATATCAGGATTATATGGTTCGATTAGCTTGATGGCGGTTTCAGTGTCTGACAAATCAACTCTATGTACCGGATGATTAAAGTTTTTTTCGTAACAGTTGGCAGCAACATCCCAGAACTCAAATGCTGCTTTTATGTTGATTCCTGCATTATGAAATCCGAGTGACAACCCGCCGCATCCGGCAAATAAATCGACAGCATTCATCATGAAGATTACCCCCTATTCAAAAGTATATTTTCGTGATATAATCAAGCATAATTGGGACTATGTGTTCAACATGGTTAACATTATATCTAAGTTCTACTTTGACGTCAAGTATTTGACGTCAATTTTTCAAAAAGGAGAGAAAAATATGTCAAGTGGATTGTATGGAATTGAACATTCTAACCGTTCTGCGGATGATCATTGGGGAAAAAATTGTTTTAATTCGAGTTTTCCGGCTGCCATGGCAAACTATATGATGGAGCATGATATTACGGCAATATACATACATTTAGATATTGTAAAAGGAAAACCGACAGTTGTTGCCTCTGAAATTCCGGTCAGGGATGTATTCAAATGTGGCAACAAGCATGCAAAGGAGCTATATTTTGCATTCGAAAGCATTTATGAACCTTATCAGAAATATTCATTTGATGATATAGACGGTATAGACTTGGTGATAAAAGATTTGGCAGGTAATTTTCTGTCTCCATTAGAAGTTAAACTGACAGTTCTTCCGGACAATACAACCTATAAGAAAGACGAGGAACTTTGGGGTTCTGAGATGGTTGTACGTTCTGCGACAACATCTTATTGTGCTCTTGGGATGTTTGATGCTGTTAAAAATGATGCCAAAAAGGTCAGGGAGATATTTGAGAATGCCTGTTCTTCAATTCAAGGCTGGGATAATGATTTTGAAATGACACATAAGCTTGTTACGCTTGCAGAAAGTATTGATGCGTTTCAAAGTAAATATTATAAAAAGCAAAAACCACTACTCATGCAGACTTTGTGGAAAACGCAAGGTAAGTCACCTCTTCTGGCAGAGCAGGCATTTGATATAGTTATTTGGAGCGATTATGCATTTTCACGTTTATTTGTGGATGGTTCATATGATACGGTTAGCACTATGAGCCGCCCCATGCGGGCCACTGCCCGTTTGGCAAGATGTTTATGGGAGCTGAGCAAGTCCAGCAAGATTCGAGTTGCTGATATTTATCGGCAGATGGCATTTGGAAATCAGACAGATAAGGAGTTTTCTATTCCGGGAAATAAGTGGAGAAATTATGTGGAAACACCACGGATAGCCAGCCCTATACTGCCGAAGTCTGCTGTTAATGAGATAATCGAGGATGGTTACATAGAAAAATTGAGTCCAGAACGCAGATTTGACCAAACACTATATTTTACTGTGCGTAATCAGCCATAGAGTATGGAAAAAAGGAGCCGTACTTGACTATTAAAAACGACCATACTATACTTTTTATAAACAATAATTAAAAAGGAGTTGTATTACCATGTTCAATTTGTTTGGAAAAAAGGATAGTACCCCGGAAGATCGTCTGGTGGAATGCCAGCGAAAGCAGGACTGGGCAGGACTTGCAAAAGCTTATTACCAGTTGGGCGTGACAGCCATGGAGAATGGAGATCTGAACAAAGCCAACCTGTGGCTTCATCGGGCGGATACTATCTACAGTGCCAGAGATGCGGTTTATAAAAAGGTTGGAGAAAAGCTTGTGGACGACTGCTCTGAACGTATCGGGGAACTGGAGGATGCTCCCCTTTTGTATAATGATGTGCCTGCACAGATAGAAGAGAAATCCGAGGGTCTGCGGTATGAAAAGGTGCGTGTATGGGGCCTTTTGTCTCTGGCAAGGCTTGTAAGACTGGGAGAACGGTTATCTTCCCTGCCTGGCTGTGAGGTGTTTGGAAAGCTTGGATGGGCCGTGGATACCGTATTAAAGTCTTTTCAGGGATCCCTTACAGAAGAGGAATTTCAGGGACTTCGTGATGTGTGCGGTGCACTCTATCAGTTGGGGGATGATCCGGCTTTCTGGGGAATGGGCAGCGAGATTCCGGTGTCCGGCGGCTCACCTTTCCAGGTATTTGATTTTAACGGATTGATGGGGATTCATCTGGAGATAGATGCCTATCTGGACAGCCATCTTAATATGCTCTGTGCTCTGGCGGACGGGGAAGAACCCCCAACTCCGGAGACAGGGATCATTGCCGGAGCACTCATGCCGGATTATTATGTCAGAACCGGTACAGACAAATTGGAGGAAGATCCCCGTATCCAGGCGGAACTCAAACGAATCTGGAGCGATTATGAGTTTGCAGGATCTGACATTACCTGGGAGATGATTGGAGAGAGGATTGCGGAGTACAAGCAATTGGATCTGTTTGCATAGAATCTCCTAAAATGGATACAAAAAGGATATATTCCCATGGCAAAATAAGCTTATGGACGGAAAGGATGGGAAAGCTTTGGAACAAAAAAACGGACATAGGCTTCTGATCGTGGAGGATGACTGCCTGATGGCAGAGGGCATGGCGGATTATTTTATCGGCAAGGGCTGGGAGACGGATGTGGCAGAAGAGGGAGATCGGGCACTGGAGCTTTTGGAGCAGAAAAGCTACCACCTGATTCTTCTGGATGTGATGATGCCGGGAATGAACGGCTTTTCCGTATGCCGGGAAATCCGCAAAAACAGCGACGTTCCCATTATCTTCATCACGGCCCGGGTATTGGAGGAGGATAAGCTCAATGGATATTCCATGGGGGCGGACGACTACGTCACAAAGCCTTTCTCCCTGCCTGTGCTCTATGCCAAAGCTAAGGCTTTGATGGGAAGAATCCAGGGAAGCAGTCCGGCTCTTAAGGCGGGACAATTGAAAGTAGATGTGAAAGGCCATAAGGTGTGGAACGGGGATAAGCTTTTAAAGCTGCCCCCAAAGGAATACGAGATGCTCTTGTTCTTCCTGGAGAATCCGGGAAGAATCTACAGCCGGGAACAGCTTCTAATCCGTTTTTGGGGCTATGATTTTGACGGAAATGAGAGGGTAGTGGACAATCACATCAAAAAGCTTCGAAAAGCCATAGGCGACTGCGGCTGTACCATAGGAACCGTTCGAAAATCAGGATATCGAATGGAGGTAGAAGCTTGAAAGGAAAAAGAACGAAACAAAGATCCCGGCTGATGAAGCCGGTGGTGGTGGGATTCGTGGCGGTGTACCTGGTAATCATGCTGCTTTCCACCTATCTGGTAAAGGTGCAGTTTGAAAATGATTATGATGATACGCTCAAAGAAACCTTATCAAATATCCAGCGAAACATTTATGATCAGGAGGATGATTCGCCGGAAGCGTGGGACGATGAGACAAAGCATCTCTGGTATCAGTCGATTGCAAATGTTTACCTTTATCAGGGGGAAGAATTTATGAAGCTTTCCTTTGCCATTTATGATGCGAATGGCAGTCTCCTTGCCAGGAGTGCCAATACCATCGGAACCGCAATGACTCCCATGGATGAGCTTTTAACCCAGGAAGTGAAAGAAAGTCTGGCAAAATATTATGGGAAGAATATGGAATTAAATAATCGGCTCCAACCGCCCAGATACGAGATTCAGGCCCGGGAGGGCGATAAGCTTTACGAGCTCTTTGTCCGGGAATTAACATGGAAAAGGAAAGAGGATCTTGGAGATGATTATAATTCTTCACACATCTGTGTAATGAGTCCTTATACGGACTATTTTGGGAATGTTTATTATCCGGATTCAGACGAAGAACCCTATACCTGGTACGAGACGGACAGCAAGCAGATCCGGAACTATGTCATAGCGGAAATGGATAGGGATATATCCCCTAATATCGGTACTGCATATATGGAGCTGCCCTATATTCAGATGGGGTATCGAAACTGGAAAGTATGGGACAGAAGTGCTTTTTTGCATGATTTTACATAAAAAAATTGTCCTTTCCGAATGGAATTATAACAATCCTTTGGCCGGAAGTTCCTCCTGGTTCTTTCGCAAATCAACCATTGTGCAGCTTGCGTCCGATTCGGGGAGTGATTCTAACCGTTACATCGAAGCTCATATGGAAAGCTATCCATGGCTTGCCGCTGTGGATTATATGAAATACCTCTATGTGGCAGGCCTTGCATTGATGCTTGCCTGTATGATAAAAATCATCTATTCATCCAATAAGGTTTACAATCAGCAGGAAGCTCTGGAGGAAACCAGAAGAGATTTTATCAATGCCATCGCACACGAGCTTAAGACCCCCATGGGGATCATTCGGAATTTTGCGGAGAATCTTCTGGAACATAACATGGAAGAGAAACGGGAATATTATCTTACGCAGATCGTAGGGCAGACGGAGGAAATGGACCGACTGGCGGGGGAAATGATCCTTATATCCCGAATGGACTCGGAAAAGCTGGTGCTCCAGAGGGAAACCGTGTCCATAGAAGCTTTGATAGAAGAACAGCTTACCCGCTTAAAGCCCTTGACAGAGGAAAAGCAGATTCAGGTAGAGATCAGGAAAGAGCAGGATTTCCAGGTGGAGGGCGACCACGACTATCTGTCTAAGGCGGTATGGAATCTTTTGACAAATGCAATCGACTACAACATACAAGGGGGAAAGATTTTAATTGCCTTAAATAAGAAAACCTGTATTATCGAAAACACAGGCACACCATTAAGCGAAGAACAGTTAAAACACGGATTTGAGCTTTTTTACAGCCAGGACAAGAGCCGTTCCGTCAAAGAGGGAAAGCACATGGGCCTGGGACTGTACCTGGCAAAAAAGATCCTGGACAGACATGGTCTTGAAATCACCCTGGAGAACACATCGACAGGTGTGCGGGTGATGATTTCAGGGGCATCCAAGTAAACACTATAGTTTTTCATAAGCAATCCTCGGAGTGCCGTCATGGGCACTTATGATACCGCACCTTTGGAATCCGTTTTTTGTGATCAGGTGCTGCATAATATGGTTATTCTCGTGGGTGTCCATACGAAGATGGGAAATATGCTGCTGGCAGTAAGTAACAATCTTATTTAACAAGCCATGAGTTTCTCCATCGCTGGCAACCAGATGTTTTATCCCCAATTAGGTGTAAAAACTCTGCTCGATGGCGGGCGGCGGCGTA
>CAOJBY010000052.1 GCA_948330435.1 uncultured Lachnoclostridium sp.
CCTTCTTCTTAGCCTCTTCCTCGGCCTTCTTCTTAGCCTCTTCCTCGGCCTTCTTCTTAGCCTCTTCCTCGGCCTTCTTGTCAGCGTCGTTTTCGACCTCTACCTTGTTGTCTTCCACAGGCTTGTTCACGTTTCCATTGTCAACAACGGGTGCGTCAACCTCGGGCTTCTTAACAGGCTCTTCCACCTCGGGCTTGTCGGCCTCTTCCTGGCCGGGCTTCTTCACAGGGTCGGTAACGTACTCCATGAAGGGATCGTCGTCACCATATGCGTCGGTGTGTCTTACGTTGTGGAACTTGTCGTACTTAACACCGTGTGCCTCCAGGATATGCCAAGCCCATACAGCCTCGTCGAGACCCGTCTTCTCAAGGATTGCCACGCCTGCTCCGCAGAAGCAAATTCTATGTCCGATTACGGGGTTATCCTCAGTCGCAATCGTTGCGTCGGGAACAACGTCGGATGCCGCAGCAGACACGTTCATGTCGTCAATAGCCATCACGTCAGCGTCAGCGGCCACGGATTCGTCAACCTCGGCAACGGCCTCGGTCTGGACCTCGCTCGCCTTGTTCTCACGGGACGCTATTGTAGCAACGCCTGCGGTGCTGGTTCCTGCGACCGCTACGGTCGTTATGACGATAGCAGCCTTTCCTGCGGCCGTGCTTCCAACAGTGGCCAGTGCGTTTGTTGCAAATGCGATTAAACTTTTCATACTCGATACCTTACCTTTCCTTTTGAATATTGTTGAGTATATGTAATAAATGGAAAATCCCGGACAGTCCAGCAGAGGGGATATATTCTTTATACCCCTCTACCAAATCTGCCGAGATAAACAATAAAAAAGCGGTGCAGGATTTTTCTTTCCTACACCGCTAAAAATACAGCACCACAAACCCAGCTATGCGTTAGATTTTCCTTGAAATAATTTGGAAAATTCGCTATACTGGATTTGGTGCATTATATGCTGTGTGGGAGGTGTGTTCTCCTGCATAGGGGTGTAGGGAACGCCAATTCCCTACACCCTGCCTTTTTTATTATCTATCTCGTTTTCCATTATACAGCCATTGTATAAATTTAGCAAGAGGTTATATCGGGAGAAAGCAGTAAAAAAATTGATGCCGTAAATGTATCTTTATAGTTTTACATATTGGCAACGGACGTTCGCCCAGCCGACCCGCCGCCCTGTTAGGAACCGTCGCTCTGGGCGTTCTGCTTCGCAGAACCACTGTTTGTTGATAAAGGCACATGAAGGAAAAAAGGCAGCGTTGGGTGCGGAAAGTTTTGGACTTACGGTAAAATAAAAAGGGGATTCCAATTTGTTTATGCTGGAATCTCCTTTGTTGCATTTCAGAATATTTTCTTTATTCAGTTTTCAAAAACATATCAAGGCTCTTTCAAAAGTAGTAAATTGGTAGTAAATTCAACTTGAAATCCTGCTTATATGCCCGTAAATCAAGGCTTTTTGAGATAATCAACCATTTTCGGGGAAAATATGGAGCATACGGGATTCGAACCCGTGACCTCCACACTGCCAGTGTGGCGCGCTCCCAGCTGCGCCAATGCCCCATTGCATACAGTATAGCACAAAATACAGAGCAGTACAAGAATTAATTTTGCCCCTGTATCCGCTTTGTAAATATAGTCATTTGCAAATATTTTTACTTATGATACGGTTCTCCTTTCATAATCCGAAAGCTACGGTAAATCTGCTCCAACAAAATCACCCGCATAAGCTGATGGGGAAACGTCATTCTGGAAAAACTCAAAGCCTCATCCGCCCTGCCTATCACCGCCGGTGACAGCCCCAGAGAGCCTCCGATCACAAAAGCAATATGGCTTATTCCCCGAACCCCAAGCTGTTCAATCTTCTCGGAAAGTTCCACTGAATCCAATGCTTTCCCCTCAATTGCCAGTGCAATCACATAAGCATCCTCCCGGAGTGCCTTTAAAATACGTTCTCCCTCTCTCTCCAGAATCGCCGCTTCCTCCGCTGTGCTCGCCCCGTCGGGTGTCTTCTCATCAGGCAATTCCACAATCTCCAGCTTACAGTAACGTCTCAACCGTTTTGCATACTCTTTTACTGCATCAGTAAAATATTTTTCCTTAATCTTCCCCACTACAACACACGTAATCTTCAATAAATCTTTATCCCCCACATAGCCTAAGTGTACAAAGGTAACTTTCCAAGATAAAATCATTCTTTTGAATGATCGATCTGATCGCGGATCTTCTGCATCTGATAGTCCAGCTCCTCAATAGAATCCGCACAAATCTTTAATTGCCGCACAATCTCATCCGTATTATTCACCGTCTTTTTATACTTTAGCTTGTGCTCCAGGCTTGCCCAAAAGTCCATGGCAATAGTGCGGAACTGGACTTCCGCCATCATGTATTTCTTCTCTCTGGACAGATAAACGGGTACGCCAATAATCAAATGCAGGCTCCGATATCCATTAGGCTTGGGACTTTGAATGTAATCCTTTCTCCTCTGTAGAATAATATCATCCTGCTTGATCAAAAGATCAGCCAGGCGGTAAATATCATCCGGAAAAGAGCAGATAACCCGAATCCCCGCCACATCCTTTAGATTCTCCCGAATACTCTCCATGGTAACCGGATACCCTTTACGTTCCAGCTTTTCATAAATACTTTCCGGAGATTTCAGCCTGCTTTTAATGGATTCGAAAGGATTTCGATTATACTCCCGGGAAAATTCCGCATTCAGGACCTTAAGCCTTGTCTCGATCTCCATAATTGCTGCCTGATACTCCATCATCAGGCGATGGAAATACTCTGTCTCCCGAAGCTTTTCCGCCTGAATCCGGATAAGTTCATCCTGCTTTCTGAGCATCACGGCCTGCTCTTCCACTTTCTGCTCCAACTGGTTCTTTCGGGCATAGAGACGCAGAGCATTTCGAATACGGTTCTTTACAATGGAACTTTCAAAAGGCTTATGAATAAAATCCGTGGCCCCCAGTTCCAGACAGCGACTCTCCGCCTCAACTGCAAGTTCGCTGCTGATAATCAGCACCGGAATTCTTCTTAACCATTCTTTCTCACTCATCTTTGCCATTACCGCAAATCCATCCATCTGCGGCATGTGCAGATCCAAAAGTACTGCAGCCATTTCTTCCGGATGCCTGTCAAGGCACATCATTGCCTCTCTGCCGTCTGCAGCCGTTTCCACCTGATAATCATCTTTCAGCATATCAAAAAGCAGTTCCCGGTTTATCTGGGCATCATCTACGACCAGTATCTTTTGCATGGTAACACTCCTTTTCCCGTAAACGGGAATTGTAACTTGAAACGAAACTGTTTTTATCCGTTTCTATTATAAAATTTTTGTTCTGAAATTTCAATTGTTCCCACAGGTTTTTCTTGACATAAGGCAGAAAATTTCAGATAATATTCCACAGGTGTCTGTGGGAATGAAACAGCAGTACCTGGAATAGGAGAAAACATTATGGCCTGGTGTCCCAAATGTAAAAATGAATACCGAAAAGGAATTACCCACTGTCCAGACTGTGACGTGGATTTGGTGGAAGAACTGGAAGTTTTACCAGAAAAAGAGACCTTAGCGATTCCGGAGGATTACGAATTTCCAGAGGATTTTGATCCTGGTGCTGTCTTAGAGGGGCCAAGGGAAAAGCCTGCTTATGTGAAGCCCTACCAAAGCCCTGAGGAGAAATACGCAGACATGCGTTCTTCTGCCTGGACATTTTTATTTGTAGGCGGAGCCGGTTTTGTGGCTGTCATTCTGGCACTTCTTGGAGTCTATACACTTCCTTTTCATGATTTTGCCCTTGTTGTCATGCTATTGCTTTTTGCAGCATTTCTGGTTATTGGAATAATCTCTTTCAAAAATGCCGGAAAGCTTAAGGATCTGGCCGCTTCTGAACATGCCCTGATTAAAGAAGTCACAGACTGGTATCATTCTGAGGGTATACAGTCCGAAGCCATTCTCTCTTTGGATACTTCCCTTTCGGAAGAACTCTTTTACCTTCAAAAATACGAGGCCGTCTGCCAGATCATAAAAAAGCATTTTCCATCTCTTGGAGATGATTTGCTAAATAAACTCGCATCAGATTTTTGTGAAGAAAATGAACCCAACAGATAATTTCATATGACAGATAAAAAGAAGCAAGGTATTTTAATTGTAGCCACCTTGCTTCTTTTATAGCCTATTCCTACCACTCTCCACTCAGAAAGCAAATCATAAAGTCTTCTGTCATTCACCATGTTTTCTCTAATGCCATATGAAAATCAACCTGATAAGGGCTATCCTCCCGGGATTTTATCTTTTCATATAAAGCCTTTCTTGCAGAACTGCTCTCCTCTGACCAGTATTCATACCCCCGCAGGTAACTGTCCATCAACCCATCCCAGGAGTCGAAAAGGGGCTGAATGGTCTGTGCAATCTCCAGAGAAATGTCCAATGCTTCCTCCTGACTATAGTAGCCGGCAATGTAATAGTACCCCAAAAGATTCATGGCACGGCAGCAATCCCAGCCTGTAATGGCATCAATTCCATACTCTTCATACATCTTATACCAACTTACATAAAGATGTGCCCGATCGTCTCCTCCTATATCGTAATGCTCCAGCAAAAAGGCCTCTCGTTCTTCCTCTGGAAGATTGCTCATACCATCTTTCTCTAAGGACCGTACAATTCTTGCAAAATCAGCACGGTGTCCCTTATCCTTAATCCATTCTAATGTGCTGTCAGCAGAATCCCAATCTGTAACTCCCCACCATTCATCCAAAAGCTTGCGAACCGTTTTTTGATTGGATTCCGTATTCTGAAGACCTCCGAACAGATTGTAATCCCAATTGTTTGTCTCTGTCAGTATGGCATAAGAAGCATTAAACCAGCGAATTGTATCTGTCAGCTCCACCATCTCCAATATTTCTTCCTCTTTCGCATTGGAACCACACCCCGATACGCCTGTTAAACCCAAAACCAAGATCATACAAAAAGCAAACATATTTCTCCATTTGTTATTTTTCCTCATTGCCTTTCCCCCTCTCGGCCTTTTTTTTATAATACCACTTAGATATCTGTTTTGTCAATAATTTAACAAGTTTTTTCTGATAATTTAATTAAAGAAATATTTTTATAGAAATATAATATGTTTCATATTTATTTTTGAGAATAGTCTAACAAGTCCTATCTAAAAGTAAAATGAAACGACAAAAAAGGCTTTGGAACATACTTTCTACATTCCAAAGCCTTTAATCTTCTTTCACAAAAATTATTATTTAGTGCTCAGATATTCATGAATTCCTCTGGCTGCATCCTTACCTGCACCCATAGCCAGGATTACGGTTGCAGCTCCCGTTACCGCATCTCCGCCGGCAAATACACCCTCCTTGGAGGTGGCACCCACATCCTCACTGGCAACGATACATTTTCTCTTATTGATCTCCAGACCCTTAGTAGTAGAAGAAATCAAGGGGTTCGGAGATGTTCCCAGAGACATGATTACCGTATCTACTTCAATATCAAACTCAGATCCAGGTACTTCGACAGGACGTCTTCTTCCGGAGGCATCCGGCTCGCCAAGTTCCATGCGGATGCAACGGATTCCGTTCACCCAGCCATCCTCACCTACCAGGATTTCCGTAGGATTGGTCAGCAGATCAAAGATAATGCCCTCTTCCTTGGCATGATGCACTTCCTCCACACGGGCCGGAAGCTCTTCCTCGGAACGACGGTATACAATATGTACCTCGGCACCCAGACGAAGTGCAGTACGGGCAGCATCCATAGCCACGTTTCCTCCGCCTACAACGGCAACCTTCTTGCCAATGGCAATGGGTGTATCATAACTGGAATCAAAAGCCTTCATCAGGTTGTTTCTGGTCAGGTACTCATTGGCGGAGAACACGCCGCAGGCC
Organism: uncultured Lachnoclostridium sp.; assembly: GCA_948330435.1. GTDB lineage: Bacteria > Bacillota > Clostridia > Lachnospirales > Lachnospiraceae > Laedolimicola. The sequence continues at coordinate 5,896 of CAOJBY010000052.1, forward strand.
GTCTCTCCCGGAATACCCATAAACTTTGGAAGTCCGGCACCGGATCCGATAAATACCGCATCAAAGCCTTCCTCCTCCATCAACTCATCTATGGTCACAGATTTACCAATGATTACGTCTGTCTCAATTTTAACACCCAGACCCTTTACGTTCTCCACCTCCGGAAGAACAACGCCGTCTTTGGGAAGACGGAACTCCGGAATACCATATACCAATACGCCGCCCGCCTTATGGAGTGCCTCAAATATGGTTACATCATAGCCAAGCTTTGCCAGATCGCCCGCACAGGTAAGACCTGCAGGACCAGAACCGATAACAGCAACCTTCTTGCCGTTCTTTTCCACGGAAGCTTCCGGCTTAATGCCCTGCTCTCTGGCCCAGTCAGCTACAAAACGCTCCAGCTTACCGATGGAGACCGGCTCACCCTTGATTCCCCGGATACAGCGTCCCTCGCACTGGCTCTCCTGAGGACATACACGTCCGCAGATAGCAGGAAGTGCGGAGGACTTGCTGATTACCTGATAAGCCCCCTCAAAGTTACCCTCTTTTACCTCTTTGATGAAATCCGGAATATGTATCTGAACGGGACATCCTTCCATACACTTTGCGTTCTTACAGCCGATGCAGCGCTGTGCTTCTTCCACAGCCTCATCCTTGTTGTAGCCAAGACATACCTCGTTAAAATTCGTTGCACGTACCTTGGGTTCCTGCTCTCTTACCGGTACTTTCTTTAATACGTCTCCCATTATTTGTCACCTCCGCAATTTCCGCAGCCGCCGTGATGGGTATC
>CAOJBY010000053.1 GCA_948330435.1 uncultured Lachnoclostridium sp.
TGTTTCGGAATTTACATTCAGTCATGAGGTCTTCGGAGAGGGCTTTTACATGATGAATGTGTTGGTAAAGCGTTTGAGCGATTCAGCCGATGTGATTCCTGTTATGATTTCGGAAAGGCTCATCAATGTAGGAGAGGATTATACCGGAGAGTATATACGGGTTGCGGGCCAATTTCGTTCCTATAATCGGCATGAAGAGAAGAAAAACAGGCTGGTATTGTCTGTTTTTGCCAGAGAGGTGGAATTCCTGGAGGATGAAGTAGAAAATGCGAAAACCAATCAGATTTATCTGGATGGGTACATATGTAAACCTCCGGTATACCGCAAGACACCTCTTGGAAGGGAGATTGCGGATTTACTGATTGCAGTAAATCGTCCTTATGGAAAGTCAGATTATATTCCCTGTATCTGCTGGGGGAGAAATGCCCGTTTTGCTTCAGGCTTTGAGGTAGGGGGTCATGCCCAGATCTGGGGCAGGATACAGAGCCGGGAATATGTAAAGAAAATAGATGAGGTGGAGTCGGAAAAAAGAGTGGCCTATGAGGTATCGGTAAGCAAGCTGGATTATGATGAAAATTGAACGAAGCGGAATCGAACTATTCACATTGAGCTGTGCGAAATGAAAAAGTTTGCAATTCTCCGGTAATTAGTGTATGATAGATACACTATTACACCATGACGTCTGATGCTTCTGCCTTTTATCAGGGAGCAGGAAAGGAGTGCCAAGGATGGAGAAAGGACAGATTATGATTATCTGCGGTGAGGGAAAGGGAAAGACTTCCGCAGCTATTGGACGGGGGATTACCGGTGCCAGTAGGGGAAAGTCTGTGATTATCATCCGGTTCCTGAAAGGAAAGGTTAAGGAAAAAGATGAGTTTATCAAACGTCTGGAGCCTGAGATCAAGGTGTTTTCTTTTGAAAAATGGGATGCTGATTATGAATCCCTATCACCGGAGGAGCAACAGGAAGAGGCTGTGAATATCCGCAATGGTATCAATTTCGCTAAGAAAGTAATGGCTACAGATGGCTGTGATATCCTGATTCTGGACGAGGTTCTGGGGTTGGTGGACAGAGGAATTATCACAGAGGAAGAATTGAAAGCACTGGTGGAAGTTAAGGATGAAAGTATGGAGTTGGTACTGACAGGCATCAATATGTGTGATTCCTTATATCCCTATGCCAATGATGTGGTTCGGATTGATACTTTAAAATAGAGGAAATTTCGTTGACAATTAAATAGCTCTATGATACAGTAAGGCTAATACGAACAATTAAAGATAAAAAGATAGAGGTTGCGTTCTCCAAGAGTACCTTTTCGGATATGGCAGACATAGAAGAGGGAGAGGAAAAGGGGCGGACGCCGAAAGAGACAGCTTTCTGCAGGCGGTTTCTTGGGCATATGTTGAAGAAGCATGTGACTGTCATCAGACACTGATGGAGTGCTATCAAGAGAATTCAGAAGCAAAAGAGCGATTCTTTAGGGGCGGACTTCATAAGGGTCAGCCCCACTTTTGTTTTATGGAACTTAAAATGGTCCAGCTAAGAAATGTCAAGTGTTTCCTTGAAATATTTTCTACTGGACGGTAAAGTCACAAAGACGCACGAGAGGAACTTTCATGAGTGTCCTTTCGAATGAAAGTTCCTCTCATTACATGTGTGTCGAAGTGACTTTACCCTTTAGTACTGTTGCGTAGCAACTTTAAACAGTAATATCCTATCAGTGCACAAATCGATTTGCAGACGCATGTATTTGCGGCTGGAAATTGATTTATATGAGGGTGTACTGATAGGATATTACGGAACTGGAATAGGAGGAGAAGATATGGCTATTTTTAAGGGAGCAGCGGTGGCGATTGTCACACCATTTACGGAGAACAGGAAGGTTAATTTTCCGAAGTTGGCGGAGCTTTTGGACTTTCAGATTGCCAACCATACGGATGCGATTGTTATCTGCGGCACTACGGGAGAGTCTTCCACTTTAACGCATGAGGAGCATCTGGAGACAATTAAGTTTGCCATCGATCATGTGGCAGGCCGGGTTCCGGTGATTGCGGGAACCGGCTCTAATTGTACGGAGACGGCTATTTATCTGTCAACAGAGGCAGAGAAGTATGGTGCGGATGCACTGCTTATTGTGACTCCTTATTATAATAAGGCAACTCAGAAAGGGTTAATTGCCCACTATACGGCGATTGCAAAATCAGTAAAGCTTCCGATTATCATGTACAATGTACCTGGCCGGACGGGCTGCAATATTCAGCCCCAGACTGCGGTAGAGCTGGCAAGAAATGTGGAGAATATCGTGGGAATCAAGGAGGCCAGCGGGAATATTTCACAGGTGGCGAAGCTGATGGAGCTGGCGGACGGCTGCATTGAGTTGTATTCCGGAAATGATGATCAGGTGGTTCCTCTGCTATCACTGGGCGGCTTGGGAGTGATCTCCGTACTTTCCAATGTGGCACCTAAGGAGACTCATGATATGGTGGCCAAGTTCCTGGAGGGCGATATTGCAGGCAGCAGGGAGATTCAGCTCAGGGCCATTCCTCTGGTGGATCAACTCTTCTGTGAGGTGAATCCCATTCCTGTAAAAGCTGCTTTGAATCTGATGGGCATGGAGACAGGACCTTTGCGGATGCCTTTGACAGAGATGGAGCCGGAGCATAAAGAGAATCTGAAGAAAGCAATGATTGATTTTGGAATCGAGGTTAAATAGATGATTAGGGTACTGATGCATGGCTGTAATGGCCGAATGGGACAGATGATAGTTGGCCTGTTAAAGGATGATGCGGAAGCAGAGGTTGTAGCAGGGGTGGATGCCTTTGATGGTGTATCCAATCCGTTTCCGGTATTTTCAAGGATTGGGGACTGCGATGTGAAAGCCGATGTGGTGATTGATTTTTCCAATGCAGGTGCAGTGGACGGTGTGTTGGATTACTGTGCAGACACAAAGACCCCGGTGGTTCTGTGTACCACAGGATTGTCTGATGAACAGCTTGCTAAAGTGGAAGAGACGGCAAAGGAGACGGCAGTGCTGAAGTCGGCCAATATGTCTCTTGGAATCAATCTTCTTTTGAAGCTTTTAAAAGAAGCGGCTCCGATTCTTTCGGGGGCAGGCTTTGACATTGAGATTGTGGAGAAGCATCACAATCAGAAGCTGGATGCACCCAGCGGAACGGCAGTTGCTTTAGCGGATGCCATTAATGAGACGGAGAACGGGGCTTACACCTATGTGTATGACAGAAGCCAGGTACGTCAGAAGCGTGGAGAGAAAGAACTTGGAATCTCGGCAGTCCGGGGCGGGACCATTGTCGGGGATCATGACGTGATCTTTGCAGGCACGGATGAGGTGATCACCTTTGAGCACCGGGCGTATTCCAGGGCCGTTTTTGGAAAAGGTGCGATTCAGGCAGCGAAGTTCCTGGCAGGCAAGCCTGCCGGGCGGTATGATATGAGTGATGTGATTGGGTGATGAAAAAGAATAATGTTGTATTTCATACAGTGCTGGCTTTGGTGTTAACCTTGACCATAATTTCGGTGTCCGTGGTATTTACCCTGGCATTTCGTCCTCTTTATTATCTGGACATTTCCGCACTGGATATTCCGGAGCAATCCGGGTATCCTGAGGATGAGATTCGGGAAAATTATGATGTTCTGATAGATTACAATCTTTCCTTTGGCAAAGAGCAGTTGGAATTTCCAACGCTTGCCATGTCTGAACCGGGGCGGATTCATTTTGAAGAGGTTCGGGATATTTTTAATATTTTTAAATATATGACAATTGCGGGCGTGGTGTTGAGTATAGGGGGGATCGTGTTCTGTATTCGAAGAAAGGAGTACAGATATCTGAAGCTTACTTCTATTCTGGCGGTGGCACTGCCTGCCGTGATTGGTCTTTTGGTGGCTTTGAATTGGGATTGGGCTTTTGTAACCTTTCATCATATTGCCTTTGACAATGATTACTGGATTTTTGATCCTTTAACAGATCCGGTGATCACAATCCTGCCGGATACCTTTTTTATGCACTGTGCCTTGATGATTCTGGGCTGCGTGGTTCTTGGGAGTGTTGCCTGCGGGGTTATTTACAGGAAATGCAAAAGAGAAAAAATCAGTACATAATTTAGACAAAATGGTCCATTATTTAAGAAAAGTGGAAAGCAGTTAATATTGCGATACCAGGGGCAGAACGTCACATATTGGCATATAAGTATGTCATGTGTAATGTTCTGCTCTTAGCATTTCGATGTGGGTGAAATATACTCTGAATTTCTGCCTTTATTCTTGTGAGCGATGAATAGCAAAATAGCAAGCCGAGAATTCCTGCCAGCAATGCGTCAAGAGGATGCGAAGCATCCATTTGACGCATGCCGCAACCATACTTCCAAATGTTTCTTTACTGATTTTGTACTTACTCCTCCAAGTTTTTTGATGATTGTATGATAGCATTTCTCCATTATGCGTTCAACCGACTTACAGTTTAGATAACACGCCTTGCGGTTTGTCAATCGTTTAGCTGCAAATATAGTAGTTTTAATTTTCGACCACCATCAAATTGCGGGGATGCTTATTAAATAAAATATCCTTTTGCTTTACATTGGATACGTGGGTATAGATCTCGGTGGTGCTGATAGAACTGTGCCCAAGGATTCTCTGGATATACCGGATATCTACGTCCTGCTCCAGCAGGAGAGTGGCAAAGGAATGGCGGAACATATGCGGTGTGAGGTGCTGTTCTATGTTGGCGAGCCTGGCATAACGGTTAATCATAAAGCGGACGGATTGATCCGACAATTTTTGCTGCAGCCTGTTTACAAAAAAATATCCGCACATTTCTATATCGGTTTTAAAGGTCTCCTGATACAAAAGAAGTGCAGAGAGGACCTCCGGGTTGCCAATCTGCAAGATTCGTTCTTTGGCACCTTTTCCATATATTAGAATGCTGTTGCTCTCGAAATCTATATCAGCGGGCTTTAGAGAGCATAACTCCGATATCCGTATGCCGGTGGCAAAAAGAAGTTCAATCACGGCAATATCCCGAATGCAGCAATGGAGCTGATGCACAGTAGATGCTTTTTCTTTTTGCATGTATAGAGCCGAGAGAAATGTCTGTATGGAATGGAAAGGGATTGTCTTGGGGAGGAGTTTTGCTTCCCGAAAGCGTACCTCCAGCCGGGAGAATGGATTTTCGTTTAATAATTCTTTATATTCCATATAATGGAAAAATGTTTTTAATGCAGCAATTTTTCGCTTTACTGTTTTCGGCTTGTATTTTATATGCAAATGTGTGATGTAGCTGTCAACAGTATCTTTGGAATAAAACTTGGGATGAATTTTCTGATAATCATCGTACTGCTTCAGGTCAATTCGGTATGCTTTTAGGGTTTTGGTATCCAGCCGTTTCCGGTATTTGCAATATTCCAGATATTCAGCAACATAGTAATTAAATGCATTCATAAGGCAGAGATGCTCCTTTGTTTTTCTCTATTATGCCTGTCCTGGGAGGTGTTTGTCTATGATTTATTCTCCTAAAATGACAATTGGGGGTCAAAAATGGACAGAACAGGGACAAAATTTGTAAAATAAGCGGCAGGTACAGAACTGGGAAATGAATTATAGAGGGAGATTTTATTGTGATATCTAAATAGCAAATTGTCACATATTACTGAATCCGGACTATTGGAACAAATGGGGTTCCCGGACACCTTAGAGTATAATTATCATTGGCAAAAATAAAGGGAAGAGATCGAAACCTCTT
>CAOJBY010000054.1 GCA_948330435.1 uncultured Lachnoclostridium sp.
GCATCTGCCTTACAAGCAGAGGGTCATAGGTTCGAGCCCTATAGGTCCCATTTTACAGAGAGATCTGTAGAAATGCCGGCATGGCGGAACTGGCAGACGCACAGGACTTAAAATCCTGCGGGACTAATCTCCCGTACCGGTTCGATTCCGGTTGCCGGCATTGAGAAAAAGTTGAGGGAATGCTGTATTTACAGTGTTCCCTTAGTTATTATCATGGATAAAAAAATTTAGAAAAAAGGTTGATTTCTTTTGGACTTTGTGCTATGATAATCAGGCAGTCAAAGAGCAGGTGAACTTGGCTGCGAGATTTATAAAGATGTGGGCGTAGCTCAGCTGGATAGAGCGTTTGGCTACGGACCAAAAGGTCGGGGGTTCGAATCCTCTCGCCCACGTTAAGGTGCTTTCTGGCTGAGATTTTGGTCAGAAAGCTTTTTTCATAATGATAGAGAGTATGGCAGAGGAGAGCATATGGATAGGAATGAATTTGTAAGTACCTTGAGGGCTATTCTGACCGGAGAGGTTCCGGGGGATGTAGTAGAAGATAATGTACGCTATTACAACAGCTATATTTCTCAGGAGATAGCAAGCGGTAAAAGCGAAAAAGAGATTTTAGAATCACTTGGAGATCCCCGCCTGATTGCAAAAACCATTATAGATATTTATCAGGGGCCGGAAAAAGAAGTTCGGATGGAATATGACCAGGAGACAGGGAGGAGTCCTGAGTATCATCATGTTAATATGAATACCTGGTATAGCCGGCTTCTGACTTTTGTGATAATCGGTTTAATTCTGATAGTCGTTTTTACCTTTTTAAGCTGGATACTTCCCATATTACTTCCGGTTATTTTGGTAGTATGGTTCATCCGCCTCTTGCTTCAGAGAAGATAATGTTTTATAAGGAAGAAACTGGAAAAATAATTTGATGTATATGAGCCATAATAAGGATGTAAAGCCTATAAAAAATCTTAGGAGGAAACAATTATGGCAAACAATGCAAACAACAGCAGCAATGCAAACAACGCAAATAATGCGAACAATGCCAACAATTCCAGCAAGAATTCTTCTAACAACTCTAAGAATTCCAGTTCTAAGAATTCTGGCAAGAATGCGAACAACGCAGATAACTGCAATTACTAAGTGACAGGAAAGAAGACGGGTTCCGAGAGGAACCCGTCTTCTTTTGTTTATATTTATGGACTACCGAATGCTTGATTAAAGGAAGCGGGATAAGGGGAACTCTTTCATAAAGAATGCATAATATATTCTATACTACAATAGAATAAAAGGTGAAGACATGGAATTTGAAACAATCTCCCCACGGGAAATCGATTCTTATTTGTTTCGGGAAGGCTACGTGGTTATAGATTTGAGGGAGCCCAGAGAGTTCAGAAAGCTTCATCTGAAAGGAGCCGTCTGCATTCCCTACGGGCAGCTGAATGAGAGGGTTCATTTTTTGAGGAACCAGACCCTGATTCTTTATTGTGAAAGGGGAGGAACCAGCTTGATGGCGGCCAGGGAATTGAGCGAAATGGGATACCGGGTGAAAACCATGATTGGAGGAATACAGGCCTATCGAGGAAGAAATATCGAAAGCTATCACTGAAAGGGCATGGAAAAGAAATGAAACCGACCGCAGGTCTTAAGGCTTGCGGTCTTTTAAATGCTCATTTTCCAGAAGATAAGGATTGACAGTACACAGGGGGCATATTATGATATAAGATACGTTAGCAGTGAAGAAAACGCATATTTTTCCAATGACACTGTGGATTTCTGGCGTGTGGATTATAAAAAATAAACGGAGATTGTATGGAAATATTTGAGTTGATCGCACCCTGTCATTTTGGACTGGAAGCGGTATTGAAAAGAGAGATACAGGAACTGGGATATGAGGTAAGCCTGGTAGAAGACGGCAAGGTAACTTTTCTGGGGGATGCCCAGGCTATTTGTGAGGCCAATATTTTTTTGCGGACCGCAGAAAGAGTTCTTTTGAAAGTGGGAAAGTTTCGGGCCACTACCTTTGATGAATTATTTGAAGCGGTGAAAGCACTTCCCTGGGAGCACTATGTGCCGGAAGACGGTAAGTTCTGGGTAACCAAAGCGACCTCTGTGAAAAGTAAACTGTTCAGCCCTTCTGATATCCAATCTATTGTGAAAAAGGCAGTTGTGGAGCGTTTGAAGGAGCATTGTCATATAAGCTGGTTTCCGGAGGACGGAGCGGAGTATCCTTTGCGGATTACCTTTTTAAAGGATGAAGCGGTAGTGTCTTTAGATACATCAGGGCTTTCCTTACATAAACGAGGCTACCGCAAGCTTTCCAGTAAGGCTCCTCTCACAGAGACCCTGGCGGCGGCTTTGATTCTGCTAACACCCTGGAAACAAGATCGCATCCTTGTGGATCCTTTTTGTGGCTGTGGGACTTTTCCGATTGAGGCGGCTATGATGGCAGCTCATATGGCACCAGGAATGAACAGGAGTTTTACGGCAGAGGCGTGGGTCAATCTCATCGCAAAAAAATATTGGTATGAGGCAGTTACAGAGGCAAATGATCTGCTGGATGACACGGTGAAGACAGATATCCAAGGCTATGATATTGATCCATCCATGGTAAAGGCGGCCAGAGAAAATGCCAGGGATGCAGGGGTGGAGCATATGATTCATTTTCAGGCACGACCAGTCAGTGAACTGAATCATCCGAAAAAGTATGGATTTTTGCTGGCTAATCCGCCTTATGGAGAACGGCTGGAGGAAAAGAAAACGCTTCCGGGGCTTTATCGGGAGATTGGCGAGGCGATGGAACGACTAGACAGTTGGTCTGTTTATTTGATTACGGGCTATGAAGAAGCGGAACGTTATATTGGAAGAAAGGCAGCCAGGAATCGTAAAATCTATAATGGAATGCTCAAAACTTATTTTTATCAATATCCGGGGCCGAAACCACCGGTAAGACGGCGAAGCTTATGAAAACATTATTGAAAAGAACTTTCCTGATCCTGGTTTTGACTGTCGTGTGTGCGGCCGGAGTCAGAAAACATATGCAGAGGATGGAGGAGGAAGAAGAGATCCGGGCAGTTGTAAGATTTGTGATTCCCGAAGAGACAGAGCAAAAGATTCGTCTGCTTGCCATTGATCGGACTAAGGAAGAACTGGAATTGCCGGGGGCTTTTGATTACCGCAAAGAAGGGCGTGCTTCAAAGGTACGGGATCAGGCAAGCTTTGAGACATGCTGGGCATTTGCGTCTTTGACTGCCCTTGAGACCACTTTATTACCAGAAGAACTTTTTGATTTTTCCAGGGATCATCTGAATTACCATAACAGCTTTGGGATGGCACCGGAGGATGGTGGTTCTTATATTATGTCTGTGGCCTATCTGACAGCATGGCAGGGGCCGGCCCTGGAGGAGGATGACCCTTATGGAGATTGGATTTCACCTCAGGGGTTAACAGCGGTGAAACATGTGCAGGAAGTACGCATGCCGGCGGATAAGGATTATCAGGCCATAAAGCAGACGATTTTCCTTCATGGAGGTGTGGAGAGTTCTCTGTATGTGGACTTTTCCGATCCAAGAGAAAAATCGCAGTATTTTAATCGGGGGAATTTCAGCTATTGCTATGAGGGGACAGAGCCGCCCAACCATGATGTGGTGATAATTGGTTGGGATGACGAATATCCGGCGGAGAATTTTAATACAGGAGCACCTGGGAATGGAGCCTTTATCTGCCAGAATAGCTGGGGAACAGCCTTTGGGGATGAGGGGATTTTCTATGTATCATATTATGATACCAATATTGGAAAATACAATGCTTCATTTACCAGGGTAGAGGATGCAGATAATTATGATTTCTTGTATCAGTCTGATTTGTGCGGCTGGTGCGGGCAGGTGGGCTACAACTCGGAGAAAGCCAGTTTTGCCAATGTTTATGAAGCCTCAGGACAACAAGAGATTCGGGCTTTGGGGTTTTACGCTACCGGTGCAGATACAGAATATCGGTTGACAGTTAAAACCGACTTTACAGATAAGGAAGATCTTTCCGGGATAGAGTATGTGCAGTCAGGCTATCTTCAATATCCGGGCTTTTATACCATAGAGTTAGAAACACCGGTGTCTATAGAGGAAAGAGAAAAATTTGCGGCAGTAGTAGAGATTGTGACCCCGGATGCTGCTTGCCCCATAGCGGTGGAGTATGCTTCTGAGGAACTTGGAAAAGCTGTATATCTGGGAGACGGAGAAGGATATATCAGTGCAGATAACAGACATTGGGAACGTGTGGAAGAGGAGCAGTTCAGTAACCTGTGCTTGAAAGTATATGTTACGGAACTGGAATAGGAGTGCCATATGATTGATAAGATTATTTTTGCAACAGGAAATGAAGGGAAGATGCGGGAAATCCGTCTTATTTTGGAGGACCTGGGAATGGAGGTTCTTTCTCTGAAAGAAGCCGGAATCCAACTGGAGATTCAGGAGAACGGAGATACCTTTGAAGAAAATGCAGTAATTAAAGCCAGGGCAGTGATGGAGGAGACGGGTGCACTGGTGTTGGCAGATGATTCCGGATTGGAGATTGATTATTTGAATGGGGAACCAGGTGTATATTCAGCCCGCTATCTGGGAGAGGATACATCCTATCGAATTAAAAACCAGAACCTCATTGACAGATTGGAAGGGGTTCCCGAAGAAAAGCGGACAGCACGCTTTGTATGTGTTATAGCAGCAGTATTTCCGGACGGAAGGACTTTGATGGCGAGAGGAACAATAGAAGGAATCATTGGATATGAAGAACGGGGAGAGGGTGGCTTCGGGTATGATCCTATTTTCTGGCTGCCAGAGTATGCCTGCTCTACAGCGGAACTTACCATGGAAAAAAAGAATGAGTTAAGCCACAGAGGAAAGGCTTTGCGTATTATGAAGAAAGAATTAAGTAAGGCTTTGGAAGCCTGAAGAGAGGACGGATAAGATGAAAGTATTGATTGTAAGCGATACCCACGGACGGGATGCGGCATTGAAGCGTGTGCTGGAACGGGTAGGACCTATTGATATGCTGATTCATTGCGGAGATGTGGAGGGCAGTGAGGATTACATCCGAAGCCTGGCCGGGTGTCCCACTCATATAGTGGCGGGTAATAATGATTTTTTTTGTGATTTGCCAAAAGAAGAAGAATTTCTTATTGGAAAGTATAAGGTCCTGCTAACACATGGACATTACTATTATATCACCATGGGAACTCAAATGATCAAGGAAGATGCTGTGGCCAGGGGATTTGATATTGTTATGTTTGGTCATACTCACCGGCCTTGTCTGGAGCAGGATAAGGGAATTGTGGTTCTGAACCCTGGGAGCCTTTCTTTCCCCCGGCAGGAGGGACGGAAGCCAAGCTATATCATGATGGATCTGGATCGACAGGGGGAAGCACATTTTACAATTAATTATATAAAAAAATGATTGACATTTAAAAATTCCTATAGTACAATATAACATGCGTCACGAAAGGATGTAGTGGTGAGCAGTTTCGGGGTGTGGCTCAGCTTGGCTAGAGCGCCTGGTTTGGGACCAGGAGGTCGCAGGTTCGAATCCTGTCACCCCGACTGATGCGGGTGTAGTTCAATGGTAGAACACCAGCCTTCCAAGCTGGACACGTGGGTT
>CAOJBY010000055.1 GCA_948330435.1 uncultured Lachnoclostridium sp.
TTCACGAACACCGATATGGAAAAAATCTGCCCTCACCCTGCTCCCAGCCTGCCGCTGCCCGTCCCCCCCACTACTTCCTCTCTTTAATACTAACCATATTCCCGTTTACAGAGAGCTGCCGGATGCTTCTTAAGAAGCTGGAAAGACGGCTGTAGCCATAATCCTTTGGATCAAAGGACGGATGCTTCCTGTGAATCTCCTCGTACACCATGGAGAGATTCTCCACCTGTCCGCCGCTTTCCCGGATAAAGAGCAGAATCTCTTTCTCCAGCTTCTGCCGGTCCAACTGCCCTACCAGACCCACCGCATAGGCGGAATCAATCTTATAGAGATAGAGCCTTGGACAGGTATCCTCCAGAAATACCACCAGCTTTGTATATCCGTAATTTCGCACGTCAAAGTCTGTAAACTTATCGTTTAAGCGGCTTCCGATTTCTCCAAGATAGGTAATCTTCCCCTTATTTTCATTGTCGTTGATAAAGGAAATGATGGCTTCCTCAATCTGGGACAGGGAAGTAACCCCACTCCCATGATCTTCCTCCGCAACTTTTGCACCCCTTTTGCTTACCGTGCCGGGGGATGTACTCTCCACATCATTGACCTGCTTATTGATCAGATTCAGGTGAATAAATTTGTTGCAGGCCTTGGTGAGGGCCATGGGCGTCTTGGACTCTCCCATGCCGATGACATACATATTCTCCTCCCGAAGCCGCATGGCCAGACGTGTAAAGTCACTGTCACTGGTTACCAGGCAGAAGCCGTCCACTTTGCCGGAATACAGGATATCCATGGCATCAATCACCATAGCCATATCTGTGGCATTCTTTCCTGATGTGTAGGCAAACTGCTGCACCGGCGTAATGGAATTCTCCAGCAGCACATCCTCTTTCCAGCCGTTTCCCTTGGTGGACCAGTTGCCGTAGATCCGCCGAAAAGACGCATAGCCATAGTTTTCTATCTCATTGAAAATGCTTGCCGCATATTTTGCACTGATATTGTCTGCGTCTATCAAGACTGCAAATTGTTTTTTATCTTCGATTTGTTCCATGCATAAACTCCTTTTTGTTTTAATTATGAGGTTCCCCCGCTTTCCAGCTCTCGTCCGGTGACATGTTGAATGTAATCTGCGTCCCGTCGGAATATGCAACGATTGTCCCCTGCTCATCTGTCCGAAACACGGAAGTTCCCATGGCACGCAGGCGATTCATGACCTCCCCATGAGGATGTCCGTAGCTGTTGTCCTCCCCGCAGCTAATGACTGCATAATCCGGCTCCACCCTTTGAAGAAACTCCTCTGTGTTGGCTGTCCGGCTTCCGTGGTGAGCTGCCTTAAACACATCCGCCTTAAGATCAATTCCGTTTTCCAGCATATCCGCTTCGGAAGCTTCCTCTGCATCCCCGGTAAAAAGGAAGCGGTTCTCTCCGTGCTGAAGCAGGATTCCCACCGAATAATCATTGGCATTATCTCCATATTCCCCATTCGGTGCTACAATGGTAAATACGGCTGAGCCAAGCTCATACACTGTGCCCACCTCCGGCAATGTGTTTTTGTACCGCTTCTGCTTCATGGTCTGAACCACGTCATCGTAGGTGCGTGTATCTTTTTCGAAATCAGGCATTATCACGGTCTTACAGTCAAATTTGTAGAGTACCACATCCAGGCCCCCAATGTGATCTGCATCTGGGTGGGTTCCGATGACATAATCAAGTGTGGTCACTCCCTGACTCTCCAGGTAGCTTTGGACCGCCGTTCCCTGGTCATTGTCCCCTGCGTCAATGAGCATGGCGTGTCCGTCACAGAGAATCAATGTGGCATCCCCCTGTCCCACATCCAGATAATGAATCTCCAGTCCGGATCCATCCTGGAAAGCTTCTGCTGCCGCTTTCGAGAATATCTCCGCCATTTCTTTTGGAAATCTGTCTCCAAGTGCCAGAAAGACCGTAAGAAATATGATAACCAGCCCGAATTTCAGCCATTTTCCCTTTTTATGCCTTTGTTTCTTTTTTCTTCTTTTCCCCATGCTTTTTGTCCCCTGATCCCATGAAATCTTAGGTGTTTCTTCCTATTATAAAGAGGGGGAAGTCGGTGGGTCCGCTTCCCTCTTCTTCCTCTGTATAAAAGACACTTGTCCGTCTATGGAAGACATTTTATTTTATCTTCTGCACTAAGCTAAAATTGCATCCGCCAATGCTTTCATAGCTTCCTTATCCGCTTCTTTCATGGTGGACCGGATGGTAACCACCGGTTCGCAGATGGTGAGATTCTTCATCTCATCCAGTACACCTCTCATGGTGCGGGCTGCTGAGGGTGCCCAGGTTCCATTTTCCAGCAGAGCCACTTTACGGTTCCGGTAGGTCTTTGCCCTCAGATGATGCAAAAAGTCCTCCATGCAGGGGAATACACCTCCGTCATAGCTTGCCGCTGCCAGTATAAGACGATCATACCGGAAAGCTTCCGCTACTACGGTGGGCATGTCGGCTCTGGCAAGGTCATATACCTTGACCGGATCTGTTGTCCAGGCTTCCAGCATTTTTGCCAGCTCTTTTGCTGCCTTTGCCGTATTGCCATGAATGGATGCGTAGGCGATGACAATCCCCGGCTCCTCCGGCTCATAGCTGCTCCAGGTCTGGTATTTTTCCAGATAATGGCCCAGATTCTCTTTTAAAACGGGGCCATGGAGGGGACAAATCATGGCAATGTCAAGAGCCGCCGCTTTCTTTAAGAGAGCCTGTACCTGTGCACCGTATTTTCCCACGATATTGATGTAGTACCTTCTGGCCTCGTCATCCCAGTCCTCCTCTGCATCCAGAGCTCCGAATTTGCCGAAGCCGTCTGCGGAAAAGAGAACTTTTTCTTTGGACTCATAGGCTACCATTACCTCGGGCCAGTGGACCATGGGGGCCATCACGAATGTCAGCGTGTGATCACCCAGGCTTAGGGTGTCGCCCTCTTTTACGGTGATGCAGCGATCCGTCAGGTCAAAGTCAAAAAACTGAGGCAGCAGGGCAAAGGTCTTGGGATTGCCCACCAGTTGCATGTGGGGGTATTTTTCTGCCAGTTTTTTCACATTTCCTGCGTGATCCGGCTCCAGGTGGGATACGACCAGATAGTCTGGCTCCTGCCCGTTAAGTACTTCCTCCAGGTTGGTAAGCCATGCTTCTTCTGCCCTCGGATCGACTGTGTCAAGTATAGCTGTCTTTTCGTCCCTTATCACATAGGAATTGTAGGAAACGCCCTTTGGGACTACGTACTGGCTCTCGAAGAGATCTATGGCTTTGTCGTCTACGCCTACATAATATATGGAATCTGTTATCTGTTTTTTCACTCTGCTTATCCTCCGATTTTTCTAAATATCTGTGGTGTGCAGACCTGGGAAATATGTTCAGGTACTGTTTTGCACCATTACAAATTGTACACAACTTTTTGTCTTCTGGCAAGTACTTTGGGTGGGAAGTTGGTAATTTATGTAGGAACGGACGCCGCAGAGATGTAGGACGGATTTTGCGGACATTCAAAATAAAAAAGAATGTGAAGGTAACAGACCATGGCAAAGACGATTTTTGAGGAACTGGGCGGCAGGATTATATTCTGTCGCTTTTCTGGTTTCTAATTAGGGCAATTTCTATTAAGATAATTTAAAAAAGTTATGTTATATTAAATAGGGAAAGGAGTGTCATATATGAACAATAATAC